>CAVOIK010000012.1:0-67115 GCA_963695895.1 uncultured delta proteobacterium | reverse complement strand
TCTGCCTGGCTGGGCGCAGGATGTAGCACTTCTGTTCCCCCTCACTCACGTTACCAATCTCTCACGCTCTCTTTGTTTTGGCGAGCTTCACGGCAACATGTTCTGGGAGACGGGTTATCTTCTGGTTTTCAATCTCATCTTCTTTCCGCTCGGTCTGCTGAAGATGAACAAGCGGCTTATTAAATAAAACCCCTGTCACTGAGTCATTGGGTCGTTGTGTCATTGAGTCTTGGATTACTGGGTTATTAGGTAACTGGGTAATCAGGCTATTGGGTGCTTTGTTCCGAACATCGAAAATCCAACTCTTTTAAGTATCTTTCAAATACGCGATACGCTCAATGTAGTCCTTGTGAGTCTCCGAACTCCCAACTCCGAACGCATTTTAATCCCTCAGTCCTGAGCACTCCTATTGTCTCCGAACGCCGAACGCTGAACTCCGAACTTATTCTTTTCCTTCAATCTGGTGTTTCGCGAGGAACCAATCAATGAGCTTACGGGCAATGCTAATCTTGCCTGGCAGGGCAGGGAGGTTCTGGGGAGTAAACCAACCCGCGTCTTCGATCTCGGCGACATCCAGTGAAATGTCACCCCCGGCGTAGGTCGCAGTAAAGCCAATCATTAGCGAGTTGAGGAAAAGGCCAGGGTTGACTGCCAAAGTAGTGAATATTTTTGACGAGAATTCCTGACTTCCTCCCTGACCTCACGCTACAACAGCCTCCTCCAATGTCTCACCAGGTTCCACAAAGCCAGCAATCACACTGTACAATCCAGACATGAAGTGGCGCGATCGCGCCAGAAGCAGCTGATTTCCACGCTCTACGAGAACAATGATCGCAGGTGCTAAGCGAGGGAAATAGAGAAAGCCACAGGTGGGGCATTCCTTTGCTCTCTCAGTGGTCTTAGCCTTCAACGGAGCACCACACCGGCTGCAATACCGATGGTTTCTGTCCCAATCGACTAATCTGCACTGCCCGGGCGGCGAGCCAAAAAAGATCCTCATCGAGGCGCCCATACACCTGCCTTAGCCCTTCAAATATCATCCCTGCCGGCACGTCCGCATCTTCTGTCATTTCAGCGCCATAACAGTGTCGGCCATCGAGCTTGCCCAGGTATTGTTGGCGTAGAGCCGTGAGACCGAGTTCCGATAGGTCAACCACAAGTGGAATTCTGAGCGTTGAAGAATCTTGGTGGACGAGCAGCTTATCCTTCTTGAAGACGAACCAATGAGCTGGCTCCTGTTGTTCTTCGGGCGGAACAACCCCAAAAATGAGCCTTGAATGGTCATCCATATGAAGCTCCCCGCCCTAAAGGGCGACGCTTCCCGGGAAGGTATTTCCTTTTATATTGTGCCTCTCTTGACCCCACCCTGAAGTGCGGGGCTTGCGTGGCACTTGCCGGTCAACTTCCTCAGGAATTAAGATTTGTGCAATTCATTACTATCCTTACCTATTCACTCTCCCTTTTCAACGTTGCAATTTCTAGAGATGAGAGCTTGGTTCTTTCGTACTTGGAACCCCTCACGGGCAAGTCGGCTGGATGCCCCGCCTTGCCTGTCCCGTCTTAGCGGGGTAGGGGGGGAGGGCGGGAACGGACTCCCGCAGTGGAGTCAAAGCCGAGCCTGCAGTCGTGGCTACATCTCCCGGAAGCCCCGTCCTATGCCTGCCTGTCGGGAGACAGGGGCGGGGGAGACTTCGCTTTGAGGCCAGTTAGTTCCGAGTGTTTTTTCTGTTTTGTGCTCACCAACATTTGTATTTCTCTGTCCTCAGCACTAAGCCCTTGTGGCTTTTCTTTGTTGTTCATTTTTAGATTCCAGGTACACTTTTGTAGCCTTTTGGGAGGCTCGACTGGCTAACGACAATAAGGAAACCTTATCATTTCAGCAACTTAGGAGTTTCTTAAAAATGACTTAGATGGCATGTCGATTGCTTAAATTCCCCTGTGATGAAAAAAATCACGGGCTGTATGATCTCTATCCTCTAATAAGTGAAGCTCCCCACCCACAGGGCGGGGCATCCAGCCGACTTGCCCGTGACTTGCGACAAGGGGACGACAAATTGCGACTAAGACCAAATCCGTCACACCCGAAGATAGGCGAAACTCAGTTGAGACAACACTGTTACTTATGCAGGGGCGCCGTGTTCTCAGAGGGTGTAAGCAGGATCTCGGTAAGAATTGCCCATGACGAATCGATGGCTCTCAGTATCTGCAGTAAGTGTCAGGAGAAATACTTAAGCCTGGGTGTTGCACTTGTGAATCCTGAAAACGATAGTGCCATCGTTCTGATGGATGAAGCGTATAGCGCCCTTTTCAGTGAACCGATCCCCAAGCAGCGGATCATCCACGTTAAAGAAGAGCTCTTAGAGGAAGTTCACGCGCTATTCAGGGATTTCAAGGAGTACGAGAATCGCCTCGCCCTTGGCGAGACTCTCTTGGAAAACTAGTCTCTTTAACACTCCGGACCTCAACTCCGGCTCCAGATTCTTCTTGAACTGGCCCTCTTTGGCTCCATTATCTCCGAACTTCCGAACTCGGAACTTATCTACCCAGTTCTCGGCCCTCAGTCCTCATGGCTCAGTCCTGTTTTCTTTGTAGCTTTATCTGCTGGGGGATTATCTACTGTGTGAGTCTTTCTTTCACAGGCGTGTTGCTATTGAGCGTCGAACCGAAAACATCAACATAGTGGACTTTGGGTAGTCCACTCCATCTCTCCTCCGACTCGACGTAAACCTTTTCAAGGTATGATGGTTTTCCTTCAATCAATAAAATGGCCTTATAGTCGTCATCTACCTTTTCAACAATAATATCCCTGGATTTGAGAGCAGCCAGGTTAAATGCATAACGGTTCATTCCCAGTTTTCTTTGCGATTGGACGCCATAAACCAATTTATTCTCTAACATGTTAAGCGTTTCTGTCTCACCATTTTCTAAAACCCAGTAGGCTTTCACAGGGGATTGATCGATTAGCTCGGTGCCGTCTTTCAAACAAACATCATACTGGACCAGATTCTTATTCTTATTACGTTCAATGAAAAAGAGATGATCCGTCTTAATGCAAGAAAGACTTTGAGCAGAACCGGTGACAAGAGCAAGAACTAACACAACGACGATGCAAATAACCTTCATTTCGAAACTCCATCAACGCAACCGCAAATTTCAATCTCGATGAACGCCAGCAAGAGAAAAGACATTAAAAGTTTAACCCCTTTTCTATCCAAAGACAAGCCATTGTGAAGCCATTGTGAAAACTTTATACAATGTTTTTCCTGACTTGTGAGTTTTTTTCCGCTATTGCCGTCAGATGCCTTTAGCACCTCGGGTCCCACGGGAAGCCTCGGTCTATTGCAGGTCAAAGTTCTCGAAGAGAGACATCCCTGCTGGTTTGCGTCATTCTTGCGGGTTCCAGACTTTTCACCCGATTAGTTTACGTTGTTCTCATTGTCTTTGAACTTCAAAGTCGAAATCCCTAACTCCTTTTGCATTCCTTATTTCCAAGGAGTACATAACCGAACAACTATCACAATTTTCTCCCATCTTCCCATCAACTTCTAATATTCCAGTCTACACAAACACATAATGATTTCAGTGGCTTGTATAATTACAGCGATACCCCATTCGATGGCAAAGAAATTGCAAATCCGGATATAGATATCAACGGATATCGAAGACCGCGACCAAGATGAGCAAGAAAAATTTTCCAAACATTTCTAACCTGATTCAAGACGATAGACTGTTCCTGATCGCCCCGCGGAAGAAACCAACTCAGGAGATTTGCGATAGACTGCGGAGATACGAGGGGTCAAGTCGAGAGAATAAAGAGCTCCATGACGAACAAATTTGGACGCTGTTATTCACCTACGGATTTGTTGCCGGACCAGGATCTCTACAGAGCTTATCTGATCTGGCAAGAGTTCTAACGGAGGGAGAATGTGCGTGGGCTCCTGACCACGAAGCACGGCTCGAAATGCTTCCCGTGTCCCCGAGGAAGGGCGTCCAGGAAGGTTCTGAGGGTGACACTGAGATTGATTTGATCCTTGGAGACATTGCGAGTCGAGACAGGACTCGATCGGGTGTCGAATTCAAGCCAAATGGAAGCCCAAGTTGGGTCTGCATGGTAGAGGCAAAGTGGTTATCTGATATCGCCTGTCGGACGACCCAGGATCTTCATTGGAACCAGTTGATTCGGGTCATCGAAAACGCTCTTACCTTTCAGACCTCCAATGGACAAACCCGATGTCCTGACCAGGTACATGTGACCCTTTTGACTCCAGGTACTTTTCGACATGACGGAGAACCTTCGGGGAGTCGCTTCTATTTTTACAAGTACAACGAGTATAAGCAGTATCCATATCTGGTTTTGACGGATTTGGGTCGGGCCGCCATCGAGATGCGCCAGGACTTCGCTGGTTGGAGCACCCCCGAGGATCTCATGTCCCATTTGGATAAACTTCGTCTCCATTGGGTGACTTACGAGGAGTTATTTGAGAGAATGCCCGATTCGAAGTTTAAGGTGCAGCTCAAGGAATTTATCGCAAGCAACGCTCACGGCGTCATTTCGGTCTAATAGAACGAGAATTTGAGCAATGCAAAACGTTCTACTTGAGAGGGTGGAGTATCAGATTGAAACGACCCATTTCGGTACCTGGCGGCGTTATCTTTACCCAACAGGAGTCTATTTTCCTGAATTCAAGTCTCACTCCACTTTCTTAGGATTACCTCTGGTGCATTATACCCGTGGGATCTGCCCGGAAACAGGGAAACGGATCGTTGCAAAGGGAGTCATAGGGATTGGAAGATTGGCTACAGGAATTCTCGCCATAGGTCAGGCGTCCTTCGGAGTCGTTGCTGTTGGTCAGCTTGGTTTGGGGCTGCTGCTGGGGCTGGGACAGGGTTCCACGGGCTGGATTGCCATCGGGCAGTTAGCTATGGGTCTCTACTTTGGCCTTGGCCAAATGGCTACGGGATCCATTGCGATTGGCCAGCTTGGGTTGGGAAAATATGTCCTGGCCCAAATGGGTTTTGGAGAGCACGTTTGGAGCACGAAAGGCTCTGACCCCGAAGCCATTGAATTCTTCAGAAATCTGTTATACAGGCTCCTCTCGTAACGGTTCTTATCGCTTTCAGTGGTCGTTACTCGGTCCTCACCCCTCGGCACTCAGTCCTTTCTTCTATACTTGTCTCCTAACCTGGAGCCGAAGTGTCTCGGGCATGGTGATGAGCAGGGGCACCCTCACAACAAGATCAAGAGCAATGAAGGCCAGAAAGATGTATTGCGGACCGACTTTGTCCCAAATCAAGCCGCAGAGGAAAGCTATGCAGGCACTTATCATCATTCTGAAACCTCTTGTGATTCCCAACCACCTCCCCATTTGCTCAGGAGGGACCAATTCCCTTTCCATTGCCGCAGCAACAGGGGCGCCAATATAGTAGAAGCCTTGGAGGATACCCGCTACGACCAAGAGCGTCGAATTAGGAGCCCAGACAAGAACCAGGTTCGAAACCCAAAAGAGGGGCATACTCATGAACAGAACCTTCTTTCTGCCCACTCTGTCAGCCAGTCTACCCAGCGGAATAGAAAGCGCTATCGAGGTGAGCGCCGAGCCAGTGACCATTGCGCCTAAGATGAATTGGTCAGCTCCTTTTATTTCATGTGCAAACACCTGAGAAAAAGGAAAAATCATAGCGAGGGGTGTGTAACTGACTGCCGCAATGACAAGCCAGCGCTTCAAGTAACGTCCTTCCTTCAATACTTGATGGATGTCTTGAAATAGCTTGGATGGGGCGGTCCGTGCTTTTCTCCAGTTTTTATTCGATAGCTGTTTGAGTATGATGCCAAACGTAATCAGGGTAATGATGAGACTGAGAAAGAAGAGAGGCCTAATGCCGCTCGTAGTGATACCTCCGAACAGGGTAACCAACCATGCCCCGATCATAGGGCCGGCCATGCCGAGCAGGCCCGCACAAACCGTTTCACAGATGGTCATGCCGGTTGCCCTGTCCTCGTTTGTCAAACAGTTTCCGCACACAGTAGCACAGCTATGGATGCTTATTGAATAACCCACCCAGTAAGCTGCCATCGCTATGATCGTCAACAACCAGCTTTGGGCAATGCCGTAGGTGAGATAGGAAATACCCAGCAACCCAATGCCGAAAAGATAAATCCTTTTAGGCCCGCTCCTGTCAATAATCCAACCGGTCAAGGGGGCCAAAACGCCGGCAGCAATCATCCCAATGCTGTTTACAATACCTAACTGGGTAACCGTTGCTCCCAGTGCGACGATGTAGATAGATAGATACGGAAAGACGATCTGATAGGCAAGCCTCTCGAACGAAGTTCGTACGACAGTGATTTTCCAGTCTCGATCCTGGCGCTTTACAAAAAGGATTCCTTTCGAGAAGAACGATTGCTGTGCATTCACACAGTCTCCATCATTCACAGGCATAAGAGTCTTTCCATTTCTCTGACGGGGATTTGTCTTAAAGTAGTTCAGTGTACAAAAGGGCTAATCCCTTGACACGGAACAGCTAAATGACTAATGTATTTCTTAACATCCGAGCGCTATGGAAGCAATTATAAAATAGATCGTGTCGTTGGCGAAACAGGGGGCAAAGAGATGAAATTGGGTAGATTGTCATTCATCGTGTTGCTTCTCCTGGTTGGGAGTTGCGCCTCCGGGCCCAGAGTCACCGTCGAGGATAGCGAGTGGGGAGCACGTATTGGCAAGTATACCTACGAAGAAGCTCTGGCCGAGTTGGGCGAGCCTCAAATGATCGGCGAATCCAGTGAAGGCAAGATTGCGGAGTGGGTGTTGCGACAGAGCCCCGCCTTCTCCATGGGATTTGGCTTTGGTGGCGCAGGGGGCGGAGTAGGGACTTCAGTGTCTCCGCCGCCCAGTGGAGAATATCTGCGCCTGAGATTTGACCGGGACGGTAGGCTTACCGAGTGGAGCAAGGTGAGGTATTAGGAGACTGACGTTCTGTTCGCCTAGCTAATAAAATGGAGTCGCCAGTTCCTTTGGCAGTTCCGGGATGTTGCAGAGAATCCGTATGAAATGTCCAAAATGTGATTTTGTGCAGTCAGATAAAAAAGCAAGGTGCATGAAGTGCGGCTTTATTTTCGAAACGTTCCAGAAGCCTGCCTTACAAAAGAGAGCATCCTATTGCAGCCAATGAGAGCGTGGTTGAGGAGGGGAATTTCTTTCAAGACGTTGTTTTCCTTGTTGAGCCAAAAGTGAATCCCTTCTACTTTGGGGGTAGGGTCATCATTGGTCTCGTCTTGTTGATATGGGGATTGAAATTTATTCTCTCCCCCATGGGAACAAACTATGCGGGCAACAGTATTTTTCATCTCGTCAATCTTCCTTTCCATGAAGCGGGTCATCTTTTCTTTCGTCTTTTTGGCCGATGGACGACGTCTCTGGGAGGAACTCTTGGTCAGTTGCTGATCCCCTTATCTTGTCTCCTCGTTCTTCTTGTAAAAACGAAGGATCCGTTTGGGGCTTCTGTGTCTATGTGGTGGTTCGGAGAGAATTTCATGGACATTGCCCCGTACATCAACGACGCCAGAGACCAGGAATTGATGCTTCTAGGGGGTATTACGGGAAGGGAAGCAGATTATGGTTACCATGACTGGGAGTTTATCCTCAATGAGGTGGGACTGCTTCGTTGCGACCACACCCTCGCTCATATTGCACACGGTCTTGGAATTGTCTTGATGCTCCTCTCCTTTGCATGGGTCGGAGTTGTGCTTCTTAAACAATACAGACATCTCGATTTGGCATGAAGAAGACGCGAGGAAGTGCTTCCCCATGGGATCGGCCACTGAACCGCTGCGGGTGAGCAGGGCAACCTCCGTGGAGGAAGGCATGGCGCGGGGTAACTGCCGGGTCAAAAAAGTCGTATGATTTAACCTGCAGACGACTGATTTGGGTAACAAATACACATCTTGAAGAGGTGATAGCATGCCTACCATATTCTTTTATGGCCCGAAGCTCGAAAAGGAGAAAAAAAGGGACATGATCAAATCCTTCACCGAAACAGCCAGCAGGCTCACCGGCATTGATAAGTCGGCTTTTGTTGTTTACCTTCGGGAGTCGAGTCCAGAAAATGTCGGTGTCGGAGGAGAACTACTAGAAGACCGAAAAAAGTGAAGCTCCTCGCCCGTAAGGGCGGGGCTTCCGGGTAAGCCTTTTAGTACCCATAATCTCCCAAACTAATCTTCGTGAGCCTTCCATTTTCGAATCGAAGATAGCGAAGAAATCTCTGGGGTCCGAAATTGTACTCCCATTCCTCTATCATCACCAACTCTCTAATAAAAGAAGGGACGCGATGCTGGTTCTCTTCAAACAGGTATCCGAAATCCCTTCTAATACGCTCTTCTGCCCAGACTTCCGTGTGAGCCGGCTCGCCGCATTTCTTCAATACATCGTAACTTCGGTCTCCAGTGGATACGATCTCAGAACCACATCCGAGATCAGAGACGCTGGTTACCAACCAATCTCCGGCACATATATTACCGACCATCAGAAAGCTCGCAAAGAGGATTAGAGTGAAAGATTTTGCTTTCATCATCTTATCCCTCCAGTGGATATCGTGGGTTAAACCTTTGATCTCGCGTGCAGACCCGCTGTTAAAGCAACCACCCTCATGGGTCCAACTCTCCAACACCATGAGGAAAAACATCGAAATTCGATAAGAACCAGTTTTTCTGTCCACAAGATCATTTTCCGCTAAATCCCTTTTGATCCATTAGACGAAGAGCCTCTCTTTTTATTCAAGTTGACCGACACGTATCCCTTGGTTCCGTTCTTTAGGGTGTGGAGCTTGACTTTGCTGAGCCATCATGTCACGTTGCAAAAAATGCGAAGAGTGCTTAGAATAGGCCAACTGAAGAAAACCTTGCCTTTGCCGATTCCCTCAAGTTGGACGCTTTAAGAATCACTCCAGGCGTCCGCATCTATCCGCAGACCTCGCGGCTATGCGGGCGATAGCGGGAGGGTATGGTTCCATCTCATGAGGATCTGCTCCTCCTCCCCTTTTTATATGGCAAAAGCGTCTTGAGAACTGGCTTCCTGAAATCTTGAAACATCGGGCGCGAAGACGGTCTCATTGGAAGATCCAATAGTGCAGTCAGGGTGTTGACGGCAGTGCCCGGAGCCCCGCCCTTGGGGGCGGGGTCAAGGGGCACAAAATAAAAGGAAAGTACCTTACCGGGAAGCCACGCCCTTTAGCGTGGAGCTTCACTCTTTGCGTTTCAAATCAATGTCTTATAGAATAATGGGAGATGCCAATGGACAACAAGCTAGCAAAACAACTCAAGATTCCCCTCAGCAATCTCGCTAAGATCAACAAGCTGCTGGCTGACCCTAAGAACAAATTGGTCAAAGACGCGCTTGCCGTCATCGCTAAATATGGGACGATTGGCGAGATTAACCACAAATCGGAACAGGCGCGAAAGTTGCCTAACCTCATGACCCGGTTGCGGGCTATGAATTCACCTTACGTGCCCGACCTGGAATGGCTTTTGGAACAGCGCGAACGTGGCGCATTCATCAGAATGGCGGACTACCGCAGCAAGGTGCTTGGTTCGAAAGCTGACACGATACGCTTTAAGGCGCTGGGGTTCGAGGATGTGGTTCGCATTGAACACCACATCACAGAGTGTTACAAGCACATCGTGCGCCAACCCTACGACCGGCGGGCCGAGCTCATGGAGCTGGCGAAACGTGTTAAGAACATTTCGGCAAAACACGAAGGCGGCGATCCCGAACTCGAAGCCACACGCGAACACCCGTCTGACCTTCTGGAATATTTCATTCCCAAGTCTGAAGTGGAGGCCAAAGGATTGATGCCGGTTTTGCTGGCCAACTACATGGACAAGCACGCCGCGCTCAACCATACAGCGGAAGAGCTGACAAAACACGGCTTGGCTTTCATCGCTGCCAAGAATTTGCACAAGTAACTCGTTAGACGGTGGCTTCCGAAGGATCCTACACTTCCTCCGCCTAAGGGCGGGGCTTGCCGTCACACTCCGGGTCAGCAAAGAGCAAGGAGGAAAGATATGAAAGTGTTGGGCATTCTCGGAAGTCCACGAATCGGAGGAAATAGTGACATCCTCTTGGATCAGGCCTTAGCCGGCGCTCGAGAGGCAGGGGCGGAAATAGAAAAAATCGTCTTGTCCCAGAAGAAAATCTCGGGGTGTCTGGACTGCGGGAAATGTAATGAAACGGGAGTCTGTGTCATCAAGGACGACATGGGAGAAATCCATAAGAAGATTTTGGAAGCGGATGGTCTCATCCACAGCGTGCCCGTCTACTTCTGGGCTATGACCAGCCAGATGAAGACCTATCTCGACCGGTGGTGCACTTTTTTTGACGAACAATGGAGTATGCAAAAGGCCTATCGTCCAAAATTCAACGGGAAGAAAATAGGCCTCATCACGATTTGTGGAGATTCGAACATTTCCACAGCTGATCCGATCGTCCACAGCTTCAAGAATACTTCAGATTTTGCGGGTCTGACCTGGGTTGGCGTAGTCCAAGCTTCGGCTGGTTCGAAGGGAGAGATCAGCAGGAATGAAGCGGTCAAGAAGAAGGCTTTTGACTTGGGGAAGAAAGCAGCGACGCCTTAGAACGTGGTAAGTCCTTCCGGCAGCAGAAGGCCTCCCGATACTAATCCCGACTTTAGTCGGGAAATGCCGCTCCATATTGGCGTTAGACATGGTAACACGATTTCTGCCCGTCGGGCTCCATTGGATGAATCGGTAAGGTAGAAACTGGGCGGAGTAGGGGATTGAGGGAGATCGCATTCAACGCTATCGAAGACGTTAAGGTCGGCCATGCCCAAAACCTCGAGGCAGCCACGGGGTGTACGGTCGTTCTCTGTGAAGAGGGTGCAACAGCCGGAGTAGATGTGAGGGGTGGAGCTCCAGGGACCAGAGAAACCGACCTTTTGAATCCTGTTAACTTGATCGAAAAAGTCCACGCAATCTTTTTAGCCGGGGGCAGCGCGTTTGGATTGGATGCCGCAGCAGGCATCATGCGATATCTCGAGGAAAAGCAGGTCGGCTTTGACGTTCAGGTGACCAGGGTTCCCATCGTTTGCGGCGCGGTGTTGTTTGACCTTGCCATCGGTGATCACACCATCAGACCTGATAAAGAGATGGGGTATCAGGCATGCCTCAATGCTGGTAACACGGAATGCAGACAGGGCAATATTGGTGTAGGCACAGGCGCTACTGTTGGAAAAATTCGCGGAATGAAGCATGCCATGAAAAGCGGTCTCGGAAGCTATGCCTTGCAAGTTGACGCCTTGAAACTAGGTGCTTTGGTTGCGGTGAACTGTTTGGGCGATGTCATTGATCCAGACGCAGGAGAAAAGCTGGCCGGCCCCCTGAATGAGGATATGAGAACACTCGGAAATACGGAAGATATCATGGTCGAGTCATACGCTAACCGGAATAACCTTTTTAGCTCTAATACGACAATTGGAGTCGTAGCTACAAATGCAGAATTGACGAAATCACAGGCGACCAAAGTCGCCTCTATGGCCCAAGACGGCTACGCACGAACAATGAGGCCTGCCCATTCGATGTTCGATGGTGATACGACGTTTGCTGTGGCAACAGGAAAGGTCCGCGCTGACGTCAATGTCGTTGGTCTCCTGGCCGCGAGGGTTCTGGAAAGAGCTGTGATTGCTGCCGTAAAGAATACGGCGTCTCTGTGCGGCTTCAAATGCTACGCTGATCTTAAGAGATGAGTCTTTTAGCATAAGGGGGAAGGGAAGATAAAAACAACGAAAGTGCATGACAGACCAAATGTGACCCACTAGTAAAAAAGTAATCATCCTTTTGCCTCAACTCGAACTCGGACATCACACAAAACCAATAAGATCAAATAGTTATATTCGCTATGTTTCGGCATCAAAGTTGCTAGCCTATAATAGGTAATCCTACTTTAAGATCAACAGAGATTTAAGAATTCTATTAGTCTGGTGATTTCCATGGCGCATATATGGCCCATCGGCGGGGGAAAAGGAGGAACGGGCAAGAGCTTTCTGACCGGGAACATTGGGATTATGTTGGCAAGGCAGAAGTTCAAGACCCTGCTTATCGATGCTGACCTCGGTTCCCCAAATCTTCACACTGTCATAGGTCTGCCCTATCCGGAAAGAAGTCTTTCCGATTTCTTTGGCAAGAGAGTTTCCGATCTTGAGGAAGTTGTTCTTGAGACCCCCATCCCCAACCTCTTTTTGATCAGCGGTGCGAGAAACAAGTTGGATGTGGCGAATCTTGCTTTCGAGCAGAAAATGAGAATGTTAAGGGCGATCTCGAGGCTCGATTACGACTATATTCTGATGGATCTGAGTGCGGGCACTTCATTCAATACCATTGACTTTTTCACCCTCTCCGGCTCCGGAATTTTTGTATGTTGTCCCGAGCCCACCTCCATCGAGAACCTTTACAGGTTGATTCTTTCCCTCTACACACGCAAGATCCATCACCTCCTAAAGAGCCAGTCTTTCAGAGACCTGGCCGAAAAAGCGGAATCACTCAACCCCGATGCGACCATCAATAAACCGGAAGTCCTGTTGCACGTGCTGAAAGAGATTGATCCTGAGAAGGCGGGGATGATCGAAAGGATATTGCGGGCTTTCCAATTTCGGGTTGTAATCAATCAACTTCGGAAACAGGACAAGCCAACGATCGGAAGCCTAATCTGTCAGATTATCGAGAAACATCTCTGCCTGAACATGCAATTCATGGGCAACGTCAGCTTTGATGAGCGCGTTCATGACGGATTGTGCGCGAAAGCCCCTTTTGTTGAAAAATATCTTTACTCGCAGGTAACACTGGACCTCAGAAGTGTAGCCCGATGCATCGTAAACGGACACCCTGCGGAAGCCGGGACCCTTCATTCGGTGAGACAGGTCTGAAAACCCTTTCTGGATGATTGAATGAAGAAACTCCAAGATCAGCATTTCTATGAACTCTTGAATGTTGAGTTCAACGCCTCACCTCTTGACATCAGCCGGGCCTACAAAGAGCTTCATGAACTCTATCGGGAAGATTCTCTGGCAAGTTACTCTTTCTTCTCCAAGCAAGAGCGAGAAGAGATCCTTACCAAACTCCAAGAAGCGTATCTCCACTTTGATGGACGAAGATAAAAGGTACCGATATGATTGCCTGCTCATAGAGCGCGGTATCCTTCCAGAGGAAATGCAATTTCAGGCTGAACATAGAGCGCTTCGCCGTGCGTCTCCTTCTCATCATTTCATACGGAACCCGCTTCTGAAGATAACAGATGAGCTAAAAGCTCTCACTACTTCAAATTCCGTGATTCAGGAGATTCTTTCTTATGAGGTCCTATCCGGTAAAGATCTGAAACGAATTAGGAAGGAGTTGGGAATCTCTCTGGAGGTCATAGGAGAAATCACAAAGATACGGCCGATTTTTCTGCGTGCCATTGAAGATGACGCGTTTGACATTGCCCCTTCGAGGATGTTTCTGAAGAGTTACTTAAAGGCCTATGCCCAATGTATCGGTTTAGATGCCAACATCGTCGCGAACCGCTATCTGAAGAGGATCGACGAGCAAAAGATTCCCCATCCCTAAGTAAACCTCTCACCTTGACGTTCCTCTCATAGTGATTTAAATATCCCAGGACAGAGCTTAACATTCTCTTCGAAGACGAAGGGAGGATCGATGGACGAGAAGGTAAAAGAAGCTTTTTATAAGATCTATGAAGGCGAGGCAAAAGCTGCTTTGCGACTGAAACTCTTCGCTAACAAAGCCGATCAAGAAGGCCTTCCTCAAATTGCCCAGCTCTTCCGAGTGATCGCTTTCAGCGAAGAGATCCACGGGGAGCGGGCGCTTCGGATGCTCAGGGAAATCAAGGACACCGAGTCCAATCTCAAAGAGAGTTTCGGTTCGGAAACCCGTGTTGCGGGTGTGGCCTACGACCACTTTATCAGGCTGGCCACGGAGGCCGGAGACACGAACGCAGCAAACATCTTCTCCCATTCGAAAGACGTCGAAGACGTTCACGCCAATCTTTATAAAAAGGCAATGGGCCACCTGATGGAAGAGCGGGAGGCCACTTACTATGTCTGCAAGGTGTGTGGGTACGTGTCAGATGGCGTCTGGCCCGATGCCTGTCCGGTATGTTCTGCTCCCAAAGACCAATTTGTGGAATTTAGTCCGAAATGAAATGAGAAGGAATTCAGGTCGAGGGGAGAGGGACGAAATGTGACCTTCAATTTTCACCGCATTGCTATGAACTCTCCATGATTTCGACAGCCCAGAAACCTCAGCAAGCCCGTGATATAGTTGCCCCAGGTTGGAATGCACTTTTCGATCTCATAAGCATTCAGGCCAAGCTCGCCCTTGTGTATCCTCTCATGAACGTCCTCTAGTTTCTTGAAACTCAGGGCCCAGGTGATCTTTCCTGTGGAACGACAAATCATATAGATGTTTTTTGCCCGCTCATCGATCTCTACGATCTGGAGTTTGTTGAATTCGTCGGCTGCCCAGAATTCCGCGCTATTTTCCTTCATTTCTTTCAAGATGGTCCACCCAAAACAACACCCATTGTCATTTGTCTTTCCTTCGGATTTGTATCGCTTAGCCATGTGACACCCAAAGGTTCCCCGGATCCACTTAAACAATTTATTATATCGCGTTTTCAATTCTTGTCAATCACCAAATCTTCAAAGCAGAGTTTGCATTCCTGACAATCGGAAGTCATGGGTCAAGAACTTAGGAAGGGACCTTCCAATAACCAAAAGTCTGAGAGAGGAGGTTGAAAACCCTTCCTTCTCAGGATAGGTCTGAATGTAAGATGTTGATAATGCTTGTAAACAAGGTAAATTCGTGTCAAAACAATTTTCTCGACTGTTCTTGACGTTCCATTCCTTATGGACTATATGGAGAGGAATAGAAAAGAACGCGACAAGGTGGACAGCAAACATGAAGAGTAAGAAGGGATTGAGGGATGAGCCAAGTAATCCATGCGGTTTAAGAATTAGGAGGGCAGAGGAGGAGGATGTCCCTGTTCTTCTTCAATTCATCAAGAAACTCGCCCTTTACGAGCGACTCTCACATGTCGTGACTGCGACAGAGGAAATCCTTCGCAGAAACCTGTTTGGAGAGAAAAGCGTGGCTGGGGCTATCTTGGCTGAATACCAAGGTGCAGTTGCCGGTTTCGCTGTATTTTTCTACAACTTTTCAACCTTTGAAGGAAAGCCAGGGATATTTATCGAGGACCTCTATGTGGATGAGGGTCATCGTCGCCAAGGGCTTGGCCTTGCCATGTTCATGTATGTCGCTAGATTGGCAAAGGAACAAGGATGCGGCCGGCTTGAATGGTCGGTACTCGATTGGAACGAGCCTGCGATCCGCTTCTACGAAAACCTGGGGGCTGAGTCCCTGAGCGACTGGACCACCTATCGGCTGACAGGTCAAGCCCTAAGAAAGATAACAGAGACGCATTAGGAAAGCTCATTGGGTCATTACGTGATTCAGAACAGAAACGCCGGGTTGATCAGGAACGCTTGAGAACGAGAGCTTGAAGAAAGGGGCAACTTCAGTCGCCGACTCCCCAAGCGAGACGCCAACCATTTCTGGCGTTTGTTTTTCTCTACCAGAAGTTTCATCCCTGCAAACCTGCCAAGGATGGCCCCCATCTCCAGTGGTGACAAGGGACGGGTCACCACTTCGGAGCGTCCCTCACGAATAGCCTGAAAGATCGATTCAGGGTCTTTCTCCGCATGGATCAGGGAATAGGTGGTCCCAAGCTGGGAGAGAAAGTGAGCATCGGAATTTCCAACCACGGGAACCCCGTAAGTTTCGGACACCGGTCATGGCCATGTGGTTGAAGTTGATTCCCGGAGAGTAAAAGTGGCAGTACTCAATGGCATCGAAGTATTTCAAATGCTTCACAAGCAACCCATTCAGTGAAAAGTGGTTCGGGAAATAGGGGTGAGGGGCCATGACGAGTGCATCGGGGCGCTGCATAGCCAACAGGGAGGAAAAATCCGGAAAGCTCCGCCCTGAAGGAGGGTTCAAGAGAACCACATGCCTTCTACGAAGCGTCACCTCCATTCCCGGAATGAGAAGAATCCCTCTTTCCCTTGCGTAAGCTGACAGCTTTTTGCTAAATGTCAGGCACTGATGGTTCGTAATGGCCAGGACATCATATCCCTCGTCTGCAGCTATTGAAATCAGGTCCTTGGCCGTGTAGCTTATTTGGTGCCGAGGATCCTCTGCCGTGTGGATATGAAGATCCACCTTCAGTGGCTTCGCTGACTTCGAAATTGAGTTGAACGAAAGATCGAATTTTTGTCGCATCTAATAATCCTACGAGTTCATGTCTGGGGTTTCAATGCTACAGGCCGGAGAAAAGAAAGGCCCCCTTTGGAAACTACAGAGGCTGAGCTTCCCCGGGGGGACAGGAGTCCTTTCGGAGGGCATCAAGGTGTCGAGGTATGCGTCTTTCGCAGCCCTTTGAGGGCTTCTGGACCGCCCACGTTATCTCGAAAATGTTATCCTTGAGGTTGGTCTATCTAAGACGAAAGACAATGGCCGATCCCTTCTCATACGAAGGGCACGATATGTCAGGCCTTACCGGTATGACCTGCTAACGATCCTTTGTCCATCTCCGCGAAGCCTTGAGCCTCCTCCTTCTTGCTTCTCTCTGTTTTCTTCTGCTTTTGACGGAGGGTTTCTCATAGGCTCTTCGGTTCCTCAACTCCTTGAGGATACCATCTTTCATCATCTGACGCTTCAGAGATTTGATGGCATCTTCGATGCGATCATTTTGAACTTTGACTTCCAAGGGTTTCTCCCCCTGCTCCCCGAGCAGGTCTATCTGTCTCTGTCTCTGCCTCTGCCTCTGTCTCTGTCTCTGTCTCTTCCGCCTGCGAACTTGCCACCCTTCTTAGCCTGGGGTTTGGCTTCGTTCACAGTCAAATTGCGCTCCATAAAGAGTTTTCCGTTGAGCGTCGAAATCGCTTTCTCAGCATCGGCCTGTGAACTCATTTCCACAAAGCCGAATCCCCTTGATCGGCCTGAATACTGATCCACGACGATTTTAACCGACTGGACCTGGCCCACCTCAGAGAAGAGTTTCGTCAAGTCCTCTTCAGAGGCATTAAAAGGAAGATTCCCCACATAGAGCTTCGTATTCATCGTTTCTCCTCCATCGGAATGAAAAACCCAGAACTTTCTAAAGAGCCTCTGGGATCCCCAAAAAGTATTTACAAAATTTTAAGTAACACATTTATCGCTTGAATTCAAAGTTTTGTCAAGCCAGTTTTGCGACCTGGGGCAAAAAAGACTCCTTGTCTGCCTTTCCTACATCCCAAGTCTGTGTTACACGTGTCATATTGACCCCTCGGTCCCCCGGTCCCAAAACGGGGCCTGACAGGGGTGAACAGGTCAAGTCGATTCTTCATATTTTGAGTCTAAAAAGGAGGCCCCGTATGCTGAAGCTTGGCGAAAAAGGAGCAATTCTGCAGCGCGACGGTCAAACCTACGCCGTTGCACCCCATATCCCCTGCGGAGTCTTAACCCCGGAATTACTGAGAAAGCTTGCGGACATAGCTGAAAAATACGACGCAAAAGCCCTGAAAATCACTGGGGCTACCCGGATAGCGATTGTCGGTCTCAAAGAAAGCAACATCGACGGCGTGTGGAATGATCTGGGAATGACCCCCGGTGCTGCTGTCGGCCTCTGTGTCCGCAGCATCCGAGCATGCCCTGGAACTACATTTTGCAGGCTCGCCAAACAAGACGCTTTGAATATCGGATTGACCCTCGATAAACGCTATCATGGACTTGAGCTCCCCGGAAAGCTTAAAATGTCCGCTTCAGGGCTGTACCTTGAACTGTGCGGAATCTCCAGTTCGCGACGTTGGTCTGACGGGCTACGAAGACGGCTGGACCCTTACTGTCGGAGGAAACGTCGGGGCCCAACCGAGAATCGGTCAGGCCTTAATGAAGGGGTTGAAGGATGATCTGGCTCTTGCCCTGGTTGAGAGAGTTCTCCAGTCCTACAAGGCCAATGCAAAAAAAGGTGAACGTTTGGGGATGTTGATCGACCGTCTTGGATTTGATAGCTTGAAGGCTGCTGTCTGAATGCTTGCCGGAGCTTAATCGATTCTTATTGACAGGTTAGGTTTTGACGATTAACATGCCACCATGGTTGTACCAACGCTAACCGTTACCCTGAGCTCTCTTCCCTGTGTAGTCCTAGAGGCTCGCCGATCTGCAATTTCCGTTCGTGTCTTGAAAGTTTTTTTCTTTGCTTCAGTGCTTCTCCTCTTGACCGGAAAGAGCCTCAATGCTGAAGACAATCTCCGCATTGAATCAATACCGGGAATGGCCAAGCAGGGAGACGTGTGCTTAATAAGAACCTATAGCCCCGTTTCGCCTACGTCTGTTCACGCAGAGTTCCAAGGAGAGAGATTTCTTTTAGCTCCAGGCATGCAGAATGGAACCTACGAAGGCCTTATCGGAATTGACCTCAGCACGAAGCCTGCCACTTACGAAGTCAAAGTCATCGCCACAGATGCGAGCGGCAGAGGCTATTCGAGCCCCTTTTTCCTGAAAATTGGGAAGGGCGTTTTCAGAACCCAGAAACTCTCCTTACCACGGTCTATGGTTGACCTGGATGCAAGAACTCTTGAACGAGTCAACAATGAAGCTAACCGGGTGAAGGTCTTGTTTCAGACCTTCAGGGATGAGAAATTGTGGAAGGGCGCTTTTATCCGTCCGCTGGAAGGAAAGCTTTCATCGACTTTTGGACTGGACCGGATCATCAACGGGCAGCGGAGAAGCCCTCATACAGGCGTTGACCTCGAAAGCGAGGCAGGAACTCCTGTATGGGCCTCTAATAGCGGAATGGTTGTTTTGGTTGATGATCTCTTCTTCTCAGGGAAATCGGTCATTCTCGATCATGGCTGGGGATTGTACTCCATGTATTTCCACCTTTCAGAAGAACTGGTCAAGGAGGGAGATAGAGTCGGGAAAGGAGACGTGCTGGGTCGAGTGGGATCCACAGGAAGATCCACAGGGCCTCATCTACACTGGGCAATCAGAATGAATCAGGTGCGAGTTGATCCGCTATCCCTTCTTAAGTTGAGCGAACATCTGGGAGAATGAAAAAGGTGCAAAAGGAAAGGGTTGCCGGTGAAGCTCTTCGCCTCCCGTTAAGACGGGACAGGCACAAGGCGGGGGATCCGGCCGACTTGCCCGCAAGCAGGGAGGACGATCAACGCAAGATCTATATCTCCAACTCTGCGGAAAAGAGCAGCGCGGATGTAATCATCTGCGGTGCGGGGATCGCGGGAATTTCTGCAGCCTATCACCTCGCGGTGAAACAACGGATGAAAAGAGTAGTCCTCGTAGATGAACGGCCACCTCTTTCGTTAACGAGTGACAAATCTACGGAATGTTATCGAAACCTCTGGCCTGGTCCTGGAGACGCCATGGTCGGTTTGATGAATCGCAGTATTGAAATCATGGAGGAACTGGCCAGGGAAAGCTCAAACATTTTCCATCTGAACCGGCGTGGGTACGTTTACGTCACCGCGGATCCGAAGCGAATTTCCCATTTTGAGCGCTTTGTTAAAGAGACGTCTGAACTGGGTGCGGGCCCTGTTCGCTATCACACCGGCCAGCGCGAGGATTTGTCTTATTTGCCTCATCACTCCACAGGTTTCGACAACGAACCCAACGGCGTGGATCTGATTCTTGATTCAGAAGATCATCCAGAAACATTTCCCTTACCTTTCCAGAGATATCTTGGCCGTGATCCATGGTCGACGGTGCGGCTGGTTGAGCGTCCAACAGTTGGGAATGTACATGCTGGAGCGAGCAAGAGAAAACGGAGTTCGACTCATTGCTGCACGGGTTGAAAACATCGACCGTGGCTGGCAAACAAATTCAGGCGGTTCACCTCCGAAATGGAAGCGGGCCGGTTACGATTTCAACTCAACATTTCATTAATGCAGCAGGACCGCTGTTGAAAGAAGTTGGACTGATGATTGGAGTGGACCTGCCCGTTTTCTCCGAGTTGCACCTCAAGATGGCTTTCAAAGACACGCTCAGAAGCGGTTCCAAGGAACGCACCCATGCTGATTTGGACCGACCCCCTGGTCATTAGCGTGGTCAGAAGAAGAGCGGGCTATGCTGGCTCAGTCAGAAGAGACGAAGGTCTCTTCTCGAAGAACTCCCGTCCGGGGTTCACACACGGCCAGAGGGAGGCCCTGACAGTGACATCTTGCTCGGACTGTGGGCCTATCACACTCCACCCACAGAACCTGTCTTTCCCTTTTCTCTCGACCCCCGTTATCCTGAAATGGTTCTACGGGGATTGAGCACAATGATTCCTGGCTTAAAAGGGTATGTCGAACGGCTTCCCAAGGCGGACTGTGGACGGCGGTTATTACACGAAAACCCGCGAAAACCGGCCGTTGATTGGAAAACTTCCGATAGAGGGTGCCTATGTGGTAGGTGCTCTCTCAGGTTTTGGAGTGATGGCTGCCTGCGGAGCAGGGGAACTCGTGGCTGCCCATGTTGCCGGCAGCAAATTACCCCATTATGCTTCTGCGTTCGCTCTGGAGCGGTACGAAGATCCAGACTATCAGAGACTCTTAGACACCTGGGGTGACTCGGGTCAGTTGTAGAGAAGCTCCGCGGCACTGCCTGCGGCAGATAGGCAGACTCGGCTAGCGCGGGCAGGCAAGGAGTACTTGATTCATCTTCGTATAGCATGGCACCATTACTTTTAGGAAGCGAGGAGACATGACCGATTGGAGAACGCAGCTTGATGATAAAAAGGTCCTGATTGTCGATGGCGCGTGGGGGACCGAACTGATGAATCGCGGGCTGAACCCACAAGAAGTTCCGGACGCCTGGAATATCGACCGGCCTGAGGAGATTTACTCTGTGGCGCTCTCTTATGTCAATGCCGGAGCGGACATCATTCTGACGAATACATTTGGTGGCAGCGCCTTGAAGCTTGCCAAGGGAAGACTTGCGGGAAAGGTGGCGGAGATCAACCGCCTTGGAGTAGAAATCTCGAAAAAGGCGGCTTCTGGTCGCGCTCTGGTGTTCGGATCGATTGGACCAACGGGAGAGTTGATTAAGCCTCTTGGCGCAGTGACTGAGACGGAGTTGGTCAAAGGTTTTGCCGAGCAGGCCAAAGCCCTTGCAGCAGGAGAAGCAGACGGGATCGTCATTGAGACAATGATAGACCTTGCTGAGGCCAAGGCTGCCCTGCGTGCGGTCAAGGAAAACACTTCTCTTCCTGTAGCCGTCACCATGACCTTTAGCAAGGCCGGCCGCAACTACGCAACCCTGATGGGCATTCGGCCAGAGCAGGCTGCTGCAGAGCTCGAGAAAGCAGGCGCCGATATCGTAGGAGCGAACTGCGGTGCAGGCATTGATCTCATGATCGAGGTGGCGCGGCTGATGCGCCCAGCCACGAGCCTGCCGATCTGGTGTAAGCCGAATGCAGGCCTTCCGGAACTGGTCGATGGAAAGACCGTCTATCGTGAGTCCCCTGAAAAGATGGCCTCCCGGTTTAGAGAGCTCGTAGAGGCAGGAGCGAACATGATCGGTGGGTGCTGTGGATCCACGCCTGCCCACATTCGTGCTCTGGTGCTTGAGCGAAACAAACTGGTCACCAGCAAAGTCGTGACAGCACAGAGCAGAGATGACTGGTAGGAGACTATCTGGACATGATCCCCATTCAGGATTTGTTCAATAAAATCCGCTGGGACAAAGAATTCGGGAAAGGTCACTTCGAGATTGGCTACGAAGACCACTGGGAAGAAAAAATCATCCGTATAGCCTTTAAAAAGATCGTATTTGAAGAGGGAAATCATTTCTCCTTTCAGATCAAGCTCGGTGGAGAAATGGTAACGATTCCATTCCATCGAGTTAAAGAGGTTTACAGAGACGGCGGCCTTATTTGGCAGAGGTCTCATTGATGGGTCGAGTGAAGCTCCCCGCTCAAAGGGCGGGGCTTCCGGGAAATGAAGATATGATTATAGGGTCGGCTTTTCTCCCCGCCCCTGCAGCAGGAAGTCGGGGCATCCAGCCGACTTGCCCGCGAGGAAACGACTTAAGGGAAGGGTCAGAAGGACGAACAACGCAGCCGTCACCATGGTAAACATTAAGACCCAATGAATCCGTCACCACGCCATAAACCAAAGGAGCAATCGCAGACGATCCGAGAGTGATGGCATAGTACAATCCGTATCCTCGGGACCGAGCATTGGCATAAATGATCTCAGCGACCGTGGCATAAAGGACTGAGGAAGTCCCGTTCAACATAAACCCCACCCCTGGAAGCAGGATCCAAATCATCAGGGTTGGAGACCAGATCAAAGAAAGCATTCCAGCACAGGTCAGAATTTCCGTCCCCCAGACCATGGGAACAATCCCGAGCCATTCCGCAAGAAAACCACAGGCGAGCTTGCCAGCCGCCCCTCCGGCAAACAATAGGGTAAGGGCAAAACCAACCTGAGTCACTGAGATCCCCTTTTCAATAGCAAGAAAGGCAGGAACGTCAGCAAGGCGGTCCGGGTCGTATTGTCAATCACACCAATGGTAAGAAGGGCAGAAAACCCTTGAGGATTGCTGATCCCCCAACTTCTTCCTTTGAGCCTGAGTTTCTCCTTGGGTTCTCGCATCGCAGGAACAACGATCTCTTGTCTGGTCAAGCCCCACAGAAAAGTGACGATGAGAAGCGCACTCAGGGAGAGGACAAGCACGGCTTGTCTCCATCCCCAGAGGTTGATCAACAGAGTCAACACGAAGGGGAAGAAGACCTTTCCCACGTCTCCAGAAAAATTGTAGGTCCCGATGGCAGCCCGACGTCCTGAAACTTCGAAGACCCTTGACAAAGAAGAAGCCCCCAGGCTGTGTTGTCCTCCTGATGTCCCTTTTGCAAACAGAAGGGAAAGGAGAATCAACGGAAAGGTGTAAACCCGACTCAGAATCAAGAAACCGCCAGCCAGGCCCATGGAGCCGGCAGCAATCACCGTCAGTTCCCCGATCCTTTCTCCAAGCAGACCCATTGGGATTTGAAAAAGGCTCATGGCCGCCGTGGCCACGCCTTTGAGAAGACCGACCTGACTGAAGGAGAGACTCAGTTCGGTGGCGATAAAGGGAAGGAGAATATAGATCGAATCGGAAAAACCGTCGTCGATAAAATGAAAGGCACCGTAAGATAAAAGGGGAACTAATCTTCTCTTTCGAGCTTCTTCCACTTGCTCTTCCTCTTGATCGTTATGAGCATTCTTATTGTGTGTGTTTGAAGACCGGGTTAGAAGAATCCGCCAAGCGACCCTGCATAACCTGTCATTTCCACGTAGCCTTCACACGTGACCTCTTGTCCCCGTGATCTTCCCTTGCCATCAACCGCTCCCTCCCAATAGACCACGCCCGTCGAACCCTCGGTCACCAGTTCCTGGTCGGCCAGAAGTGGATTGACCACGAGTTCGATCCCGGCGACGGGAATCTCGATTTTCCATCGGTTCGGATACTTGCCTCCGGTCTTTGGACTCTTCCAATGGTCAAGCACTTCAACGCTCATCTCTGAGAGCTTGAGATTCGTCGTTCTTCCGTCAGAGCTCACAAGAGTTCCTGAAGAGGTCGGTTCAACCGAGCCGTCCGAGCGACGCAAGAAATAGATCATCAGATCCTGACCGTCGGAGAGATGGAGGCTGAACCAATCCCAGCCCACCTGGTTCGAAGCAAGCTGATTCGAGCCAAACTCATGATCGAACCAACTCCTGCCTTTCACGAGAAGTGCGTGACGGGAGGGTTGGGATTCTTATCGAGCCTGTGGTTGCTAGGTCCGTATACGAGAAATAGTACGAAGCCTGACCTTCCTTAGGTCCCTTCTTGCTCAATCCGTTCTGTCCGTGGAAGACCATTGGCTTCCGTGGAGTAAGTTCGAGAGAAAGCTCCATGGCCTGGTCCTTTGCCTCAATCCGGATCGTGTTCTCCTTCATTCGCGCAGACCAATTGAGCAACCAGACATCCATCTGGTTCCGAGCAGCACCCGCCAGTCCAGGGCCCTCCGCGGGAGAGCCGCTCCGCATAGGCAAACCGGCCGCCAGAAACATCGGTCAAGGTGAAATGGGCAGGAAAGAGATCGCGTACGGACCAGGGATTGGCAGGATTCTTGGCCTTCGAAAATTACTCCTTGTCGGAAGAAGGTGAGTTGGTACCCGAAACGTCTGGCCAATGGATCGCTAAGGTTTCCAGTGAAGTACCACCACTCGGTACGAAAGTCGGGATGGGACCCATGATCTCTCGGAAAACTCCACTTCCAGGGGCCAATGGCCTGTTTCCAATCGGATCCAGAAGGGAACCCGCATCTCCTAAGAGAAGCAAGACTACGATGGCGAGAACTCGGAAAGGTGCGTTCCTTTTGGAGCAGCACGAGTCGTGAGAGAAGTCTCATCTATTCCTCTCTAATCTGCATCTGCGGATAGGTCCTGCAAACCTTCCAGATCGGATAGGCTGCTGCTCCTATGCTCGCAAGAAGGGCTGTCACGGCTGTCAAAAGGTAAGGTTCGAAGGCCGGATAGTAGAAGATGGTCCAGTTGAAACTCCTGAGATTGATGACCTTAATGAGCAACACGGCCACGGCCGTTCCAACGCACGCACTCAAGAGAAAGCTGACCAGCCCCATCCCGAGGCCTTCGAAGAGCGTCATCTGGGCAACCTGGCTCGTCGAAAAACCGAGGGCTCGGTAGATTCCAAACTCCCTGCGCCGCTCCATGAAAAGCGTGAGAAGGGCACCTGCAATCCCGAAGAAGGCGACAATGATGGCCAGGGCTCGCATGGAACGAGTCACTGCAAAGGTCGTATCAAACACCTCGAGAATACTTGCACGAAGTTGCCCCTGGGTCTGAACAGGGAGGCCGCGCTCACGGGCCCGCTTCTTCACCTCTGCAAGGAGCTCGTCACGCCGGGGATTGCCGGGATCGATAAAAATACCGACATTGTTGATCGTTCGATCTCCAAACATCTGTTAAGAACGTGGAACGGTCCATCATGACCAGACCATGTTCTGTCGTGTAGTCGTAGAAGATCCCTGAAACCTTGAGTTGGGTCGGTCCCGTGGATGGATTCGAGAAGGAGAGTGTCCCCCGATCGGACACCGAATCGGCGAGAAAAACTCTCCGAGATGACGATCCCTCCTTGTTTGACAGGCTCCCAGTTCTCGTTTCCTCCCCTGAGCCAGCCGAAGCGGGTATAACGTTGCAGCACAGAGGCATCGACGGCGCTGATGTAGATCGGAGTGTCCCGGTAAAGGATCTGAACGTTCCGGTAGGGATGGACCCCACCAAGGCCAGGGATTTTTCGAACCTCGTCGTAGAATTCCTCTGGAACCTCCGCCTCATCAATCTTTCCGATGTAGAGATCTCCCTGGAGCTGCGTATCCATCCACCAGATGAGAGACTGCCTGAAGCTTCCGATCATGGCTCCAAGACCGATGGACATGGACAGGGCGACCATGAAAGCAGCCACCGCCACGGCGGTCCGGCCGAGGTTCTGTCGGATGTTTCCTGCCGCCACCCTTCCAGGTAGCTTTCCAATGACATAGAGTGCCCATTTCAAACCCGGAGAGAGATAGAGAAGGACGATCCCCGTCAGAAGGCTGACACCGACGAGAAAGCCGAAGACTCCAGCAAAGGCCACATAGATGTGGGCACCCGGCAGGAGGAAAAGAATCAAGCTGACTCCCAGAAGGATGAAACCTGCCAGGGCGGTCTTCTTGGCCTTTCGAGGCCTTCCCGGCTGGCGACACGTCCGCTCAGCGTTTTGATAGGGTCACTTCGAACCATCTCCACAAGAGGAATCGCTCCACCGAGCAGGCTGGCTCCGCATCCGAGGATGATTCCGGTCACCAGAATCCAGGTCGACCACTCTGTGGCGCGGGTCGCAAGAAGAAATAGAGATTGCTGATGCTGCTGCCGATGAGTCCGGTGAGAAAGCGGGTCAGAAAGTATCCCAGCACTCCACCCAGGGCACCGCCGATCACGCCCAGGATGAGAATTTCTGTGAGAAACGCAACCACGAGTTCGTATCGCCTTGCACCGAGGCTGCGAAGAATTCCCGTGTCTCTGCGCCGGCTCACCACGGCAAACATGGCCGTGTTGTAGATGAGGAAGACGCCGACAAAGAGGGCCAGGAGAGAAAGGGCCTCCAGGTTGAGGCGAAAAGCACCGAGCATGGAAGAGAAGGTCTCGCTTCTCTGGCGAGACGACTGAATCACAAACCCGTCTTTCCATCGGTCGCGGAAACCGACCTCCTCGGACAGGATGAGGTCAACGCGATCGATAGATCCCTTAAGCCCAAAGATCCTTCTGGGCGTGGGCGATATCCATGAGGATGAGAGGTTCACCCGAGGGATTGGGAAACGTTCCGGCGACACGGAGAACCCCTTTGTTCGTTTCAAAGGTCGTCTCCGCTTTGAGTCCGAGCTCTGCTGCCAGATCGTCGTCCACCAACACAGCCCTGTCGTCCAAGAGAAAAGAAAGGGCATGCTCCGGGTCGGTTTCATTCCTTTCCGGAAACCGAACGCGCGACAATCTCAGGTCGGATGGTCCTATCGAGGAATGGATCGATGCCAAGGACGCGGACAAGCTCGCCATTGGCTAGCCGTAGACGACGGTCGATGACGGGCGAAAACCACTCCACGCCGGGATCGCGGCTGAGCTTCGCGAGGAGCGCTTCCTCCATGGGTCCGGCAGGTCGCTGCAGCGAGTGGGTCGCCTTGCCCCTCGAAGGAACTCCACGGCCTTCGAAAAGCTCGTCAGAGCCGTTTGCGCAGAGAGGGTCATGCCCACGACGGCAGCCACACCACAGGCCACCCCCAAGAGCTGAAGCAGGCTGAGGCTGAGCCGTCTCGGCAGGTAGCGCAAGAATGACTTGGTGACGATCTTCAATGACCGAGCTCCCTCGCAGGAGGTTTCTTCAACGATCATACCGTCCACCATTCGCAGGATGCGGTTCGCATAACGGCAGGTGAGGGGGCTATGGGTTGCCATGATGAGGGTCGTGCCCGCGTCGCGGCATCTTGTGGTCAAGAGATCGAGGATCTGATTGCCCGTCACCGTATCGAGATTCCCGGTAGGTTCATCGGCAAGGATGATGGAGGGACGTTTGACGATCGCCCGGGCGATCGCCACCCGCTGCTGCTCTCCTCCGGAGAGCTCATGGGGATAGCGGTGTTCTTTGCCTTCGAGGCCCACTTCTCCTAGGGCCGCCAGTGCCACTTTCGGATCAGGCTTGTCAGCCAGTTCAAGAGAGAGAAAGACATTCTCGAAGGCCGTCAAGGTCGGTAACAGGTTGAAGAATTGAAAAACGAAACCGAGTCGTACACGGCGCAGGGTCGTCCGGCCTTTCTCACCCAGACTCTCCAGATCCTGCCCCTCGACTTCGATACGGCCCCGGGTGGGACGATCGAGCCCTGCAATCAGATTGAAGAGCGTGCTCTTACCCGATCCGCTCTTTCCAAAGAGGGCCACGATGTCTCCGGTCCTGATCTCCAGGTGGGTACCGCGAAGGGCCGGCATATCCGTTCCGTCGTGGTTGTACTCTTTCCAGACATCGACGATCCGAATCATTGGTTCGCTCACAGGCATCCTCCTCATCCTGCCGTATGTTTTCGACAACCTCCATGCTGACCCAACCTCTGAAGACGTCCAAGCATTGGTGTTCATTTGTGCTTGGCCCTTTCAGGATGGTTCTCTTTCACGAATTTTGGAATACCAGGCATCATACCTCATTTCTTAGCATGCCTGCTTACGCAGAATCAAGCAGTGACACGCGGTAGATGGCCTAAGGAATTCGTGCTATAGTGGGAACAAATCTCCTGACACGATTGTCTAACAGTCAGAGCGCAAGAGTGGAGCGGGTGTGGACGAGGATCTCGAGTTTGTAACCCTTGTGTCAGAGGGGCGATGTCGATGCCTTTAGGCCTCTGGTGGAGAAACACCAGAAGAAAATGCTGAATATTGCCTACAGGATGATTGGGGATTACGATGCGGCCTCTGAGGTCGTCCAGGATGCCTTTTTCCACGCATATAAGGCCATACGGAAGTTCAGGGGAGAAGCGAGGTTCTCCACCTGGCTGTGTCGGATCGTCATCAATCTCTCGAAAAACCGCATCAAACAGATGAAGACTCGATTAGAGAGGGAAGGGGTGTCGCTGGATGCCCCGATCGAGACAGAGGATGGACAGGTCCCTCATGACCCTCCAGCCCAGGAGCCCTCCGCTCTCGAACAGATAGAAAGGAAAGAGATTCAAACAGCCGTGCAGGTGTGCATCAATGCTCTTGATGATGACTATAGGGAGGTGCTCGTTCTGAGAGACATTCAAGGGCTCTCTTACGATGAAATAGGTGAGATTCTTAAGATTCCCGATGGAACCGTTAAGTCGCGCCTCTTTAGAGCGAGAGACGCTCTGAAAGAGGGCCTCAAAAAGGTTTTTGGAGAACGATCATGAAATGCAGGGACATTGAGAAAAAACTCTCGGCCTATCTCGAAGGAATTGTCTCTTCCGAGGAAAAAGAAGGGGTCGAGAATCATCTCTCTTCGTGTCAGATGTGTCGCAAGGCTTTCGAAGAGCTGAAAAGAACGGTTGCACTCGTTAAGGGGCTTGAACAGGTGGAGCCTCCGCCTTGGTTCACGCAAAAGATCATGTCTCGTGTTCGGGCGGAACAGGAATCAAAGAAAAACATCTTCCAGAGGCTGTTTTATCCTCTCCATATCAAGGTGCCACTTGAGGCTTTTGCAACGGTATTGATTGCCGTTGCGGCTGTCTATCTTTTTAGGGCCAACGAACCCGAAATGAAGAAGGATTCATGTTCCTGCTACGACGGAAGAAGCCGTCTCAAAGGACGAAGCGTCAAAACAGCCGGCAGAGACCAAAGGAGACACGACGATTGCGGGAGGCAAAGTTGCTCTTGAAGCAGTTCCCAAACTCCAGAAGCAAAAAGGTGTTACTCGAGACAAGGATCAGCGTGAAAAGGAGGTCAATGAAGAGGTGAAACAGAGAGCCGCTCCACCCTCTGTGACTGAGACCGCTTCACCACCTGTTCTTGAAATGAAAAAAGAAGTCCCTGAGAAACCCTCGGGGTCTTCTGAACCTTCGACTGAGGAGGCCCAGACCTATCGACAGTCTCCCGCACCCGCCGGAGCCGACAGTGTGACAAAAGCTCCCGGAAGAGGCAAGACGGTCGATCAGAGAACCTCCTCCACCCGTCCTCAGGTCGGCACGTTGAACGAGAAGAGGGTGGTGGTTCTCGATGTAAGCCTTCATGTCCGAGACATCAAAACTGTTAAAGCCGACGTTGAGAATCTTCTGGGTCAGCTCGGTGCACAAAACATAAAAAGAGAATCTCTCCAAAGAACGGAGATCCTTAGGGCCGAGTTACAGGTTGAGAAGACACAAGAACTGCTCGAGAAGCTGAAGCTCCTTGGAGAGGTCAAAGAGAAGGGCTTGTCTTCAGAGCTGCCTAAGGGAACCATTGAGATTAGAATCGAAATGATAACTCCTCCCTAGCGGTGTACCTCAAGAACAGAACTATGTTTGAGCATTTTTTCGCCCTGAACACTACCCGGGGCAGGGCTCGACAGCTGTCAAACGACTCAAGCGTTCTTCCAAGTATAGCGATGTTTGTATAGTCCACCACTAGACTATTTCTGCTGCCCTAGCGCCCAGACACCGATCATCCTCCCGGGAACTTTTCAGGAAACTCCTCTGTCTAAAAGAGCAAAGAATGTAACCCACTTTTAGCAAAGGAGGTTTCCTATGATTTCCTTTCTTCGAGCGTTGGCAGCGGCGGGTGCGATCTTTTCTCTTCTGCTCGGGACGACTGCCTACTCCCAACCCAGAGAGTCAGAAGATCAAACTCTTTCCCCGTATTTCTTCCTCAAAAGCGACGATCCAGAGGTTGACCAACTTCCGCTGAAATCGACGTCAGCGGTTGTCAACATTTCAGGTGTCATCGCTGATGTCCTGGTGACCCAGATTTATAAAAACGAAGGGAAGAGACCTCTCGAGGCCATCTACGTCTTTCCGGCGTCGACGAGGGCGGCTGTCTACGGAATGAAGATGACCATCGGTGAACGGGTGATCACGGCTAAGATCAACAAGCGGGAAGACGCTCGGAGAGAGTACGAGCAGGCGAGACAACAGGGAAAGAGCGCCTCTCTTCTGGAGCAACAACGACCCAATGTTTTCCAGATGAATGTGGCAAACATCCTGCCCGGAGATGAAATCAAGGTTGAACTCAATTATACGGAGTTATTGGTGCCGACAGACCGAGTTTATGAATTCGTTTATCCGACTGTTGTGGGTCCTCGATACTCCAATTCATCGGTAGAAACTGCTTCTCCTTCAGAGCAGTGGGTTGAGAATCCGTATCTCCACCAGGGAAAACCTCCCAGTTACACATTCGATATCACCGCTTCCTTGGCAGCAGGTTTACCCATCAGGGACATAGAGTCCCCCTCTCACAAGGTGGCGATCACCTACAGCGGACCTGCCGTTGCCACGATCAGGCTGGATAAATCAGAGGAGCTGGGTGGCAACCGAGATTACATCCTCCGCTACCGCCTCGACGGCGATCGGATTCAGTCTGGACTGCTTCTCTACGAAGGGGAACGGGAGAACTTCTTCTTGCTCATGATGCAACCTCCTAAACGCGTTATGAAGGAGCAGATCCCCGGCCGCGAGTACATCTTCATCGTGGATGTCTCCGGGTCCATGCACGGATTTCCGCTCGATATCTCAAAGAAACTCCTTAAGAACCTTATCGGCAACCTTCGGCCCACTGACAGGTTCAACGTGTTGCTCTTCTCCGGTGGTTCATCGGTGATGTCAGAACAGTCTGTTCAAGCGACGTCCGAGAACATACAGAGGGCGGTGAATCTCATTGAACGTCAGCAGGGTGGGGGAGGGACTGAACTTCTTCCTGCCTTTAAACGTGCGCTCGGGTTGGTGCAATCTGAAGGCTATTCGCGCACGATTGTGATTGCGACAGACGGCTATGTGACCGTTGAAGAGGAAGTCTTTGATCTCATTCGTAAGCATCTCGGAGATAGCAATGTGTTTGCCTTTGGGATTGGTGCGTCTGTTAATCGTCACATCATTGAAGGGATGGCACGGGTCGGCATGGGAGAACCGTTTATCATTACCAAACCCGAGGAGGCACCTGCCAGAGCAGAACGTTTCCGTGTCTTGATTCAATCGCCGGTACTCACACACCTCAAGATCAACTACGGCGGTTTCACGGTCTATGACGTTGAACCTCTCAGCGTGCCGGATGTTTTTGCCGAGCGTCCGGTCATCATCTTCGGAAAGTGGAGAGGTCATCCTAGAGGAAAGATCGTCGTGAGTGGATTTTCAGGCAATGGTCCTTATACGGATGTGGTTCAGGTGGCATCCACGAAGCCCATGAAGACCAATGCCGCATTGCGATATCTATGGGCGCGCCATCGAATTGCCTTGCTATCCGATTATAATAAGCTCCATTCGAATGACGAACGCATAGAACAAGTGACTGACCTTGGATTGGCCTATAATCTTTTGACTGCATATACCTCTTTCGTGGCGGTTGACACTGAAATCCGGAACACGACTGGCGATGTGTCCACGGTGAAGCAACCCCTTCCGTTACCGCAGGGAGTCTCCGATTATGCCGTGGGTGGGATGAAGTTGAGCCAGGCCCCGGCCTGCTTTTTGGCAAAGAAACCCCTTTCGGAAGCTGCTGAACAAGAAATTGACAAGGATGAAAGCAAGATAGGTAAGAGCGCGAAGAGGGGATGTAGCATAGGTGAGCTGACAGCGGATCCTGGATCATCCAAAGAGGCAATTCTCAATACCTTTCGGAAGAAATTGGGCGACATCGATCGATGTGTTTTGGGAAGCGCGGTACGAGGCAAACTCATCCTGGACCTTACCATCGGGTCTGACGGGAAGATCAAATTCGTGAAAGTTCAGTCAAGTTCCTTCAGAAACAGAAACCACGAAGCCTGTGTCATTGAGTCGATCAAGAAATGGCAGTTTCCGACGAATCAGGATGGTCGAGAAGTGAGAGCAACAGTCTCTCTGATGTTTGGATCAGAATGAACTGCCTTTACACTGGTTGAGGCTAACCCTTATCCTAAGACCCGGCCTCAACCAGTGCGTAATCATCGTTTCTTTCGTTTTCGTGGTTAGATCTCCTACAATGCCTCAAGAGATGCGACCGAAGGTCCTCGCCTATAAGGCAACGTGCCCGTAAAATGAGAGATGTTCGTATTAGCTTGAATGGAAGCGGGCAGTAGGTTAAATTTGTATATACTGGCTTCGAAGAACTTTGGATCAGAGAAGGAGAATTCGGCTTGTGAAAGGAGATGGGGCGATGCGTTCCGTCGGATTCGGTTTGACTCTATTGCTTGTGGTGGTGTTCGTCGGAAGTTCACTCGCTGTTGGTCCAGGTAAGACAGTTGACTTCGCAGGAGGACCTACTGGCAAGGTGATCTTTGACGGCAAAGTTCATGCCGACAAAGGTGCCAAATGCACGGATTGCCACACAAAGATCTTTCAGATGAAGAGGGCGGTAACGATTACCATGGCAGATATGAATGCCGGCAAGAATTGCGGCGTTTGTCATAACGGAGAAAAAGCTTTCAAATCGAGCGATCCAGCCAACTGTGAAAAATGCCATAAGAAATAGAATGACGGTAACAAAAACCTTTGGAAATCTTGTGGCCCTCTACAGGGTTAGTTCTTCTTCCTACCCACCCACTTACCTACCGTAGGCTAGCAAGGTAGGGGATCCAATGGAGAGGATGTCTTAGTTCTTCCAAACGCTGTCCATTCGCATGTTACACAAGCCCAAGCTGTTTTCTGCACCACGCCTCATACTTCGCTGATAAGGTGAGGTATTCGTTAACATCCATCGGAGGTGTATTGAGTTTCCCAAGCAACTCCGCAGGAATTCGGCGCCCCGAAGCGATGATCTTTCCTGCTTCTTCAATCAACTGTAAATGATGAGACAACCTATTCGGTGCGACTTGTAGCGCTATGGATCCGGGGATGCAGATCTCGGCGACTATTTCCGATCCGAAATTTGTCGCTTGTGCCCTGAACATAGTGACCAAAGGATCAAACGTTTCCATTTCCGGAAAGCCGGCAGTGGAAATAAGCATGCATTGTCTTGGCATGCGCCACGCATAGGGATGTCTCACTCTTCCGGAATCGTCTTTTGTCAGAAAAGGCTCCATGCAGCACACACAGCGATCAATCACTGTTTTCAGCGCACCGCTCATGCCGTCAACGTACACCGGCGTTGCTATGATCAGTACGTCGGAAGTTTTCAGCTCTTGGTAAATGGTATTCATATCATCATCCAAAATGCATTCACCGGCTTTTTTGTGCATGCAGGAAAGGCAGGCTGTGCACGGTGTTATATTCAGACCCTGTACTTGAACTTCCTTTGCCTCAGCACCTCCGTCAGCAAGTCCTTTGATCAGGCTTTTCAAAAGCCTTCCTGTCACCCCTTTCTCCCTTCTTGCACTTCCATTTAAGAGCAATATCTTCATTTTACCCCCCGCAGATATAATGGGAATACGTTTAGGAGGGATTTCCCTTCAGGCCAATAGCCTCGGCGACCTCCTGCATCCCTTTGATCGTGTCATCAATCAATTCGTCCAAGCCAACACCCAACATCTGGGCTCCCTTTTCAATGATCGACCGATCCACTCCCGCCGCAAATCTTTTGTCTTTCCATTTGTTCTTGACTGACTTCACCTGGACATCCATGACACTCTTGGAAGGGCGAATCAGAGCCGTGGTGACCACGAGCCCGGTCAGCTCGTCGATGGCGTAAAGATACTTTTCGAGCTCTGTTTCAGGCGGAACGTCAGAACAGATTCCCCATCCGTGAGAGATGGCGGCTCGAATATACTCGTTAGGCCATTCATGCTCTCGTAGGATCTCTCCTGTTCTATGACAATGTTGATCAGCAAATTTCTCATAATCGAGATCGTGAATGAGACCGATGATCCCCCATGTTTCTTCATCGCCACCGCGCTTCCGTCCGATGAAACGCATTACGCCCTCTACCGCATAGGCATGCTTCCGCAGGCTATCACTTTCGTTGTACTGATGCAGAAGTTCCAAAGCTTCCTGGCGAGTCGGTTTCTTCTCTACCATGGTCGTTTTCCTCCATCATCGTTATCAGGGTGAAAGATTCTACTTCCTCTTGTGCTTAATGAACGTGCCGTTCTGGTATTCTTCGAAAGCAATCCGCAGTTCTTCCTGGGTGTTCATAACAATTGGACCATACCAGGCCACGGGTTCCTTGATGGGTTTCCCTGAGACCAAGAGAAATCGCACTGGTTTTCCACTGGTGGTAATCACAACTTCGTCTCCGTCGTCAAAAGTGATCAAGTTTTCAGCGCCCAGGAGGCACTCTCTCTTGAAGTCAAAGTAATTCGCGCCCTCCACCGCATAGGCATAGGAGTCTCGCTCCACATCAAAGTAACCCTGACCTTGGACTACATAAGCGAAGACCGTATGGCCTCTCTTGACAGGGTGAGAAAAACTGGATTCTGCCGGAACCGAAACATCAAGATACTCCGGCTCAATGACGATGTCTTGCACCGGTCCTTTCACCCCTTTGACTACGCCGCTGATAATTTTTACCTTGACACCCTGATCCAACGTGACCTCTGGAATTTGCTTGCTTAGAACATCCCGATAGCGCGGGTCCATCATTTTATGGGAAGTAGGAAGGTTAGCCCAGAGCTGGAGGCCCCACATGAGCCCATCGGCCTGACCCTTTGGCATCTCTTGATGAATGATACCGTTTCCTGCAGTCATCCACTGGATGTCTCCTGAGCCGATAATCCCTTTGTTCCCCATGCTGTCGCCGTGCTCCACCTTTCCGTGAAGCACGTAGGTAATCGTCTCGATTCCTCGGTGGGGGTGCCACGGGAAACCCTTCATGTAATCCGCCGGATCCGTTGAATGAAAATCATCTAGCAGCAGAAAAGGGTCGAGCATGGGGACTTGGGTAAACCCGAAGGCCCTCTTCAGATGGACGCCTGCCCCTTCAATGGTTGGCTTACTCTTGACTATCTTTTTGATTTTTCGAACTTTTTTCATGCGCTCCTCCAATCTGACAAAATAGAACTCGATGACAGCAAAGTGCAATAAAATAACACTAAGACTCTGATCTCCCATATGTCAACCCTTCGACTCCCCGGCCTAAAGGCCGCAGCTCGCTCAAGGTTGACCCTGAGCCGCGCTCCTATCTCCAGTCTTCAGAGAAGGGGATTGGTGCAACCGAAAGGGGCAATATCGCTTCATAAAAAAGGGAACGTCCATTCTGATGTTTTAGAGGAGAACCCATTGCGAAGCTCTCATCTGCATTTTATCATAAACGTTAATATGACGATAAGAGAGTTCATCAAAATTTGGCCCGTTCTCAAGAGACAGGTCATGTCCCTCCATGTTCCCTGGCTTGATGAGATGAGCTCTTCAGACAATGACCCCTTCAGGGTTTTGATTTCCTGCCTCCTTAGCTTAAGGACAAAAGACAAGGTTACTGGAGAGGCCTCAGAACGCCTTTTTAAGCTCGCACGGACACCGAGAACCCTGTCACAACTGCCCGCTAAGAAGATCGAAAGAACGATCTATCCGGTCGGATTTTACAGGGTCAAGGCCAAAAGAATTAGAGATCTCAGCAGAGTGATTCTTCTGAAACACAACGGAAAGGTGCCCAACACCATAGAAGAGCTCCTCTTGTTGAAAGGAGTGGGAAGGAAAACAGCCAACCTTGTTGTGACGCTCGGTTATGGCCAAGATGGAATCTGTGTGGATACCCACGTCCATCGAATCACCAATCGCTTAGGGCTCGTCAGAACGAAAACACCCACTCGCACCGAGTTCGCTCTGCGGGAGATCGTCCCTGTCCGATACTGGAAAGAGCTGAACAGCCTCCTCGTGGCCTTCGGACAGGGAATCTGCAAACCCATCTCTCCACTCTGCTCTCGCTGTAGGGTCCGTCCCTCCTGCAACAGAGTCGGTGTCAAGTTTCACAGGTAGCATCCACCCAACAAAGGATGGAGAAGCAGCTAAGCTTTCCTCTCTGCTGCATAGCGCTTTCGCAATCTCAGAGGGATACCTTGTCTCTTGCGCATTCGTAAGTTGAGCATTTCGACGAAGACTGAAAACGCCATGGCAAAATAGATGTAGCCCTTTGGGATATGGAGGTCGAGCCCATCTGCAATAAGAGCAACGCCAATCAGGAGAAGAAAACTCAAGGCAAGAACCTTTACCGTCGGATGACTTTCAACGAAATCGCTGATGCTCCCTGCTGAAATCATCATAAAAATGACAGCGATGACGACTGCCGCCACCATGATTCCCAATTGGTTGGCCATCCCGATGGCTGTAATGACCGAGTCGAGAGAAAAGACGATATCGAGGAGTGCAATCTGAATCAACGTCCCAACAAAAGAGGATGCCGCCCTCACGGGTCCATGTTCTTCCTTTCCCTCAAGCTTGTCGTGAATCTCGAGCGTGCTTTTTGCCAAGAGAAAGAGGCCCCCTGTGATCAAGATGATATCCCTCCCGGATAGGTCATAGTTCAAGAGCGTCACAAGAGGTTTTGTCAGTCTCATGATCCACGTCAGGGAAAAGAGCAGGAGGATGCGCGTGATCATGGCTAGCCCAAGACCCATAATTCGACCGCTCTTTTGCTTTTGTCGGGGGAGTCGGCTCGTAAAAATAGAGATAAAGATGATGTTGTCGACACCCAGAACGATTTCGAGCGCTGTTAAGGTAGCCAGGGCAACGAGGGAATGCGGGCTAATCATCCAATGCATTAATCTCTCCTTTTCCTTAAATCCTGAGATGAGGGGATAAAATTTTACCACATAAAGACATGCGTGGCCATCGTACCTCCCTCAGTTCTGGATTTAGATAGTGTTCTGAAGGTATGAAAAAACATGTCTCAGAAAAAGATAGAAAAAGATATGTCCTGTTGCCTCATAAGAGAATGTTACCGGAAGGGATCGTTAACTGGGTAGAGCGATTGGGTGCATGACAGAGTATAGTTTTGAGTTGTCGTTCTATGGTTTCTCTTAGCACAAAGGGGTTGAGGGTTTCAAACTGTTTGGTGAGGGTTTGTTTGACAGAAGAAGAGATCAGAGGGGATTCGAGGATTCTCTGATAAGGTGTTTTTGGGGGAGCTGTGTTTTTTGATGGTTTTGGAGCCGATCCTTTCTTTGGCGAGCAGCTTCATGGAAGGGCAGAAGAAGTTATGAAAGAGCCTCCAGGGGTGTTTGTAGAGTTTATTGAGCAGAGGGACCACGTGGGGGTCGTCTAGGCGTTGGTATCCGAGCCATTGGCGGACGTGGGTCCAGTTTTTCTGTTCGACGTGGGCGTTATCGTCTTTGTGGTAAGCACGGCTTCGGGTGAACTGGATGGGTTGTTTTCTTTGGGTAAAGTGTCTGAAGAGGTGGTGATTGAGGAACTCGGAGCCGTTGTCAGAATCGAAGCCAAGCAAGGGGAAAGGCAAGGATGTTCGATATCTTTGATTTGTTCCAAGACGTCACTTTCTCCTTTACCCCAGACGGCTCGTTGTTCGGTCCAGCCGGTGGCGATATCGACGCAGTCCAGGGTATAGGCGAACATGCCAGAGAGGGATTGTCCGCAATGGGCGACGGTATCGGCTTCGAGGAAGCCGGGGCGGGACTGGTCCCATTGGTTGGTTTGGATGGGGATGTGATTTCGGAGGAGAGTTCCTGGTTTGGTGGTGGTACGGCCTCTTTTTTGATACTGGATACGGACGGGACGCAGGAGTCGATCGATGGTGGCTGCAGAGATGCGGTGTAAGGCTTTGAGGGTTTGAGGAGGGAGGGGGCCAAAGAATTCGATATAGCCAGGGAGCCAGAGGGGCAGAAGGGCTTTGAGACGTTTTGAGCAAGGGAGGTTGGCAGCGAGCCAGGTGCGTTTGAGCGGTTTGAGAAGCAGCGAAGGGCGATAGAGAGGAGATCTTCCTCGCTTCTTTGGTTGAGGTTGGGTAAAGCGTTTAAATCTTCGGAGCATTCGGATGGCATGTTTACGATGGTATCCACAGGTGGCACAGAATTCGTTGAGGATGAGGGTTTTCTCCTTAAGAGAAGCTTTCTTGTAACGGAGAAAGATGGCTTCGATGTATTCCTTTTTCGATCGTGGACTCATAATCGGAGCTCCTTTTGCGGGCAAAATGTCCGGTAACATCTATTATGAGTCAACGATCCCTTTTTACTCAGAGCTCCGGTAACATTTAATTTGAGGCAATTCGATGTAGAAAAAGATATTGTCTGCGAGAACATTTTCGAGTAGAATGTAAGATGTTTGAACGAGGTTTAGCGATGGAGAAGGAACGAGTCCAAGGGTACGTAGCAGGGTTAGAACATGTTCTGAAAAATAACCATCTTTCCCTCCGGGAAACAATGACCGAGTTTTACGAAATGGTTCAAATAGTTACTCCAGAAAGAAGTTTCCCCAAGCCACTCATTGGAGACATCCGAAAGGCCTACAGAGACATCCAAGACCAGCTGACAAGAATCAAGGGGATCCAGCAGCTCCTTCAAGGAAAGTATCGGCCGTACTACCACCGTGATCCAATCAGGGATCGGGAAATCATGGAATTCGGATTTCTGGCAAAAAACTGCTTCAACAAATTTGAATTCGCCCTGAAGGAGATTGAAGTCAAAAGGGCTCGAAGAGAGCGGGAACGGTTCTATCGAATTTATTCACGGGAGGTTCCTTTTTCGTGGTTTCGTTCTCAGGACAACCAGTTTGTTCTCCTCAAGAACCTTCGAAAGATCCATCGATTGGGTTATGAGATTCCAACCCATTTTGAGGCTAAAGAGAGACGACAGATTGCGGAAACGGATTTGCGGAGCCTTTCCCTTTTTGTGTTTTCCGGACAGGAGTTTTTTCTTGACGACCTGCAATCCCAGATCACCGTGCGAAGCCACGACATCCAGGAACGATATGGTGACGAGGAACTAAGGGGGGCTTTAACCCACCTCAGAGAGATATCCAGTCCCGAGGTGGAACAGATACTTAGACGCCTTGCAGGAAGTGAGCGGGTTTCCAAACTCAAGTGTTTAATCTTGCCGATTCGATCTTCCAAGGATTTTGGAAAAGAAGTCTTCGGCATTATGGAAAGAACAATCGAGGAGATTGGCGAAGGAGAAATTAGAACCCTTTCAGCCTGAGACCTTCCCTCGAACGAGATGTCCCTGAGAGAAGTTGAAGCTACACGCCCCAAAGGGCGGGGCCTACGGGGCACTTGCCGGTCGGCAGTGCGCCACCCGGTGCCCTACCTAAGGGCAGTGCTTCTTGGCATTTGACCGTTATGAGAGCCGGAGAAAGATCAGCTCGGACCTGCCAGTGCTTATCCTACATGCATGCTTATTCTCTCTTCCAAAATGCAATCGAGATGTGTGAAGGTTGTAATGTTCGTAATTAAGGTGGTCAGAACCTACCTAACCTGTCTCTATTACCCATAAAAAACTGAAGGAGGAACTGGGAGATCGCCTCAAAGAAAAGGGCTCTTCCAATGCCTCAAGTGGCTATTGGAGGGGTTATCATTAAGGATAACAAAATTCTGCTTGTCAAGCGAAATAGAGAACCTCACAAAGGTGAGTGGGCGATCCCGGGCGGGTCGGTCAAGCTTGGAGAGACACTCCAGCGCGCAGTCGAAAGGGAGATCCGAGAAGAGACAGGGCTGGTTGTGAGCGCGAAGGAACCGATCCATGTCTTCGATCTCATTGAACGAGATAAACAGGGTCAGCTTCGCTTCCACTATGTCATTGTCGACCTCAGGGCAGATTATGTTGCCGGAACACTTCATCCCTCCGATGACGCGGTCGACGCCCGATGGTTCGCTCCGAAAGAAATCGAGGGCCTTCGAATCACAGAGACGACGAAGGAATTTCTCAAAAGAATTCAGTTTCTTCCCTGAGGGATGAATTCGACTCGTTTATCCGATCTACCCATGGTGGCCGGCAAGTGGCACGTAAGCCACACCCTTTAGGGTGGGGTCCCTGCCTGCCGGCAGGCAGGAAGGGACACAATATAAAATGAAATTACCTTCCCGGGAAGCGCCGCCCTTTAGGGCGGAGAGCTTCACTCTTCGAAAAAGAATCGCTGCGGCGCTGGAGCGCGAACCTCTCGACCTCCGCGATCTCTCAAGAATGTTTCACATCCGAGAAAAAGAGGCTCTCGAACATCTCGAGCACGTTGTCAAATCAAGTCTTTTCAGACTCGTCATGGATCCTGCCTGTTGCACAGAGTGCGGCTTCTCGTTCAAAAAAAGAACTCGCCTCAGCACTCCTGGGCGCTGTCCTCTGTGTAAGAGCGAGTCCATCTCCCCACCTCGCTTCCAGCTCGTGAGAATCTAGAGACTCGCCCATCGGATCAATCACGCGTATTCTCTTGGAAAGGCCACAGGAACAAGGTATCAAAATCGGGCGCTAGAAGGAGTCTGCGCGTTGACAACACAATGGCCTTGCGGTAACCTTGAAACATAGGGTTTCCTGGTTCGGTTTCGGAGTACGAGTAGACGCTTTTTTCATGCCCATTCATCCGTGGTCTTGATGGGAGATTCCCATGAAAAAAGCATGGCCCGGTTTGGTTCTCGTAGTTCTTTTGGCTCTCACTGTCCCTGTGTACGCTGACTCGACTGCGGAGAAGATCCTTAAGGGCAGTTGTGAAGGTGCGAGCCATTATTCCAAAAGAAGCCCGCACGGCCAGTACACTGGGAACTGAGCGGGAAGGAATTGGAGACTTCTACCGAAAGATCTGGGCCACGGGTGACGCGGGCGTTGACGTTTCCTTAAGCATCCTCCGGGGAATGAGAATCCGAGAAATCACTGTCCATTCTGTAGACCGTTATTAGTTCCTTCTCATGAAACCGCGAAAGGTAACGTAGGAAGTATCAGCCAGGCTGAAAAGAAAAGGAGAGCAGGAGATGGCGGGGAAGGGGGGTCGTTTTGGTAAGTACGGAGAACACAAGAGGCTTGAGCGTTTGAAGCGAAGAGAACCCAGGTCACCCAAGATCACCAAAGATTTCTTGAAGAAAAAACCTCCCAGGGGCTAAGGACCAAGAGCATTAGCCTTTCTGACACAGGAAGACAGAAGCATTCCTGATGGACAAGGAGGACCCTGAAGTAATCCGTCAGTAACCGCACGGCACACCTTACGGAAGTACCCCGTAAACTCCGCCCTGGGGGCGGAGTCCCTGCCTACCGCCAGCCAAGAGGGGCACAATATCAAATATTAAATCATCGGGAAGCCCCGCGCTGTGCCTGCCTGCGCTAGGCAGGCGTGAGGAGCTTCACTCTGCTCTCTGCGTGGTCAGAGTGGGATTCCGCAAGCACGAGCCACAGAATTGAATCCCATGCAGGAAAGGATTTCCAGAGGTATGATCCCTCAATTAAGAAAGGAGAATAGTGATGGAAAGAAGAACCTTTTTGAAAATTGTGACTGCTCTGGGTGTAGGAATTCTCAGTTTCGGTCGCGTGATGAAGTCGTGGGCCAAGGGGCTACCCTCTGACCCTGATGGACAACCAGGTGGGGCAGGGGGAGCAGACGTCATCGTCCTTCCCCCCTTCGAAAAGACACATGCCTTCCCCCTGGAGCAAGCACTTCTTCTCAGAAAGACGAGCCGTTCTTATGACGGAAATCGAGCCCTAACTCGAGAGGAGATCTCCCGCCTCCTCTGGGCAACAGCGGGTGCGAATCGGCCAGACGGGCACCGAACCGTACCTTCCGCTGTGGCTAAATATCCCGTGGATGTTTTGGTCGCCTTACCCGAAGGGGTGTATCGCTATGAGCCCAGGGACCACCGGCTCTTTCGGATACTCGCCGACGATATCCGCGACAAGATTCCGAATCAGGATGTTTTCAAGAAAGCTGCCATGCATGTCCTGTACGTGATCGTCAACGAGAGGGTGCCAAGAGGAAGAGATCGAATTTGCAGATGTTGAGATTGGCTGTATGGGACAGGCCCTTTTCCTTGAAACCGTGGCCCTTGGCATGGGCTCGTGCATCTATGCGAGCATTCGTCTGGAAGACGTCACGAAAATCTTGGGAATAAAGGAAGACCAGATGCTTCGCCTTGCTCAGGCGGTGGGACCGACACAATAGCTGATTTTTCCCTTGGGCGTACTCTCCTGCAGAGACTGCGTGAATCACAAGGTCCATAACGCCTTGATCCGTGTCCCAGTTCCCACGCGAAGGCAGGATGGAACATCGTAATCCACTGTCATGCTGGAATTGGCAGGACAGGGCTTCTTGTCGCCCATCTCGCGAAAAGGGTGCTCGGTTTGCGTGGGGCAAAAGCCATCCGATGGGTGAGGAAATATATTCCGGGTGCAGTTGAAGTTACCGAGCAGGAAGAGATGATTTTGAACGACACACCGTCTTAGATTTCGTCAGGCTTTCCAGTGTGAATGAATTAAGCGGATCATCCGCACACGCAGGACTAGTATTCCACCTAAGCAGACAAACCGTTTTGCCGGTCTCTTGCGATATGGTTGAAATCATCACTACAACGTTGGGCCTTCTTTTAGTTATCCTCGGGTTGTTGGGAAGTGTCCTGCCGATTTTTCCCGGTCCTCCCGTCGGTTTTGTGGGTATCCTTGTAATGGCGCTTGCCCGCCATTTTTCAGAACCTCTGACCCCCATCTTAATCCTGGCCCCGGCTCTGGCCACCCTAGGAGTCATAGCGTTCGATTATCTTCTGCCGCTGATGATGAGTAAGAAATACGGAGCGTCGAGGTGGGGTGTCTGGGGATCTGTCATTGGGATGGTCGTGGGTCTCTTCCTCTCACCCCTAGGAGCGCTTCTCGGTGCATTTGTTGGTGCAGTCATTGGTGAATGGATCGTTAACAGAAAGCAGAGGAAGGCACTCAAGGCAGGCTTTGGAGTCGTTCCAGGATCTTTGCTTGGAACCGTCCTAAAGCCCGACTTGTCAGGATTGATGTTATGGTATTCTATTCAGGCTCTGGCATAGGGCGATGATTCTGGGTTTCAGGCCCTCATGAACGAGATCGTTTCTGACACAGTTGACCATCACGCGTTTCTCATCCAGAAGATAGGCGAGATTTCATCAGCATATCTCACCCAAATCAGAGGACCACTCTAAGAGACAAAGAAGATTGTCTGCTTTTTCGGACCCCTGGACACCTGTCTCTCGGGAAGCATGAACCACCCCTTTCGTTGACAGATTTGAGACCACTATCTTACAGTTCTTGTATGTTGTTGAAGTTTTAAATCTGAAACGTCAGGGGGATACTACTCCCCTCACTCCACATGGGTCTTCATGTTCCTCCCACTCTTCATTGTCTTGAGTGTCCTTCTGTCCTCAACACCAGTGACCTGGGCCGATGAGATCTATCGTTGGATCGATAAAAAGGGAACGGTCCACTTTACCGACGATCCCTCCAAGATACCTTCCCAGCATTCCGAGCGTGCCAAAAAGATCGATGCTCCAGAAAGTGCTCCGGTGCAGGAAGAAACCCCGCGCCCCTCGGAATCAAAAGAAGATCGCGTCAAGAAATATCTGGACGAGTTTGATCGGAAGGTTGAGGCGAAGAAGGAGTACGAACAAAGGGTTTACGAGCTACAGGAGGAATTAACAGTCATCGAAGACCGCTTGAAAGAAATTGAAGAACTGGAAAAGGTGGACTACGAATACTACATTCCCTTTAGAGATCCCCGAACAGGCAGATTCGTCGCTGTGGCCTCTCCGTATTATGATGAGAGAGTCCGGTTGACAAAGAGAGTGGAAATCATCAGGGCAAAGATCGATTTTCTCGAAGAGAAAATTGCTGAAATAAAGAGAAGCCTCTGAGAAACCTGGAAAAAGTAAAAGATCTGCCAATCACCATGAAGTCATTTCGTTCATCATTTGGCCTCAGGTCGTTCTTTCTGTGACCTCCTCCATCTTCTTTTCTTCTGTTTTTTTATTTTGCCCCTTCGAACGTCCTCAAGATTCTCGATTCCATGCAATTTTGCAATTTTTTCCACGAGCTCACGCCGTGCCAGAAAGCGATTAATCGACTGACTCCGGTCTTTCATGAACTTTACTTCTACTCCTGTGGGCACATGTTTAAGAAAAACGCAGCTTGAAGTCTTGTTCACCTTCTGGCCGCCTCTTCCTCCAGATTTTACGAACTTCTCCTCGAGATCTCGTTCGTCGACGCCCAGGGTTCTCATCCTCTCCCTCAGCCACTCGTTCTTTTTTTCATTAACAGCAAAAGTAACCATCGAGGAACTCCCAGGTTCTTTCTGACCGGCACCCCTTACAAATAATTAATACAGCATTTCTCCTGATGTCAAATAGGTTCTCAAATGCTTCACCTCCGTAGCAGAACACTATTTGCAGCAAGAACAGAGTCCGTACCCATTCCGTCAAGAGTAGTAAAAGGACAGGCGAGCGGTCCGGTGCGGTCTTCGGAGCAACCCTGTGCCTGCCTGCCGGTAGGCAGGGCGGCACCTTTACCTGTCGAACTGTAGAAACGTATTGTCCTGGAAGTGATCTGACAGCTCCCGAGACCTGGTCACCCATTCCTCTAAAGACCCGCCATTCAGGGGTGCGGAGAAGACCGCACTGGTCGGGTCGCCACCCATGAATGCTTACCAAAGTCTGACGGTCGATAATTGATTTTTGTCAGAAACATGTTATAGCTGGGTGAGATGAAAGCCGAAACCATCGCCATCGGGTCTGAACTTCTTCTTGGACAGATTGTGGATACCAACACCTCTTTCATTGCCCAGGCTCTTGCAGAGAACGGGATTGAACTCGTTCGCACGACAGCGGTCGGGGACGACCCAAAGCAAATGGAAGACGCGATCAGGGAAGTCATTGGGAGGTCCCCGATTCTCATCACCACGGGAGGTCTTGGCCCCACAGAGGATGATTTAACTCGGGAGTCCGTTGCCGAGGTTACCGGTCGTCCGCTTCGTTTTCAACCCCATCTGATGGAACAGATTGAGGCCATCTTCAAGCGGCGAGGATTTCGGATGGCGGAGAACAACAGGAAGCAAGGCTATATCCCCGAGGGAGCCATCGCCATTGAAAACCCTAAAGGAACCGCCCCAGGATTCATCGTGGATGGCAAACGGTATGTCATTCTCTCGATTCCTGGCGTCCCTTCGGAAATGAAATTTCTGATGGAAACAACGGTCATCCCTTTCCTGAGAAGACGATTCAACCTCCGGCAACAGCTGCTCCAGTACAAGGTTCTTCGCGCATGCGGTCTCGGAGAAAGCGGCATCGGCATTCAGATCGGCGATCTGATGAAAGGAAGCAAGAACCCCTCCGTGGGCACTCTCGCCTCCACGGGAGACATCAAGATCAGAATCACAGCCAAGGCCGAAAACCCCGACGAAGCATCGCGATTAATCAGCGACATGGAACGAGAGATTCGCAGGCGTCTCGGAACGTTGATCTATGGTGAAAATGATGAAACCCTCCAGGCGAATTTGGTCAGACAGATGGAAAGGCACAACCTTTCGCTCGCTGTGGTAGAAGCGTTTACTGGAGGAGTTCTCTCCAACAAACTCACTGACACGGAGAGTAAGGCCTTTATTCAGGGTTTCGTCCTCTCATCTGAGAATTCGCAACGGAATTTTCTTGGGGTCAAGCCGGACCCATTCCGAACCCTTAAAGAAAGCCCAAAGGTTCTTGCGGAATCTCTTGCTCGACAAGTCCAGAAAGACTCGCGAGCAGGCCTTGGCTTGTCCATTGTTGCTCAGCAAGAAGAAAGCCAAGGAGGTGGGGAACATCGGTTTAAGATCGCCCTTGCTATCACAACGACAGAAGGCGTAGAAGTTGAAGAGCATCTCCTGGGGGGAGAACTCTCCGTCCTCAGGGAACGAGCATCCATCATTGGATTAGACATGCTGAGAAAACACCTTCTGAAACGCGAAGGTCAAAAATAGACCAGAACCGAGAAGCTTCCGGTAACCTGGCAGTAGGATAACTGCTCATTTTTTTTCAAAAGGGTCGTGGAGAACATGGGATGTCAAAACGAATGATCCAATGTCCCAAATGCCAAGAGAAGATTGAGGTCTATAAGAATCCCATTCCAACAGTCGACATCATGATTCAAGTCGAATCAAGAAAGGGCGTTGTCCTCATCAAACGGAAGAATCCACCGTATGGGTGGGCGATCCCAGGTGGCTTCGTGGACTACGGAGAATCTCTGGAGGAAGCCGCTCTCAGGGAAGCAAAAGAGGAGACCAACCTGGACGTCAAGCTGATCAGACAGTTCCATACCTACTCAGATCCGAGAGGGATCCAAGACACCACACCATTTCAACAGTTTATATTGCGAAAGGGAAAGGAAACCTCAGGCGGGAGACGATGCCCTCGAGATTGGACTCTTTACGGAGTCGGACCTACCGGATGAGATCGCCTTTGACCACCGCTCGATCCTGAAGGACTATTTCAGGTCAGTTTCTTAAGGGCCTCTTCGATCCGATCCAATCCCTCCCGGATATCTTCCATCGACGTGGCAAAGGAGAGTCTGTCAAATGTGTCTGCCCCAAATTCAATGCCCGGAACGACCGCCACTTTCGCCACATCCAGAAGAAAATCGGCGAGCCCCGTAGAATTGCCGATCTTCTTCCCCTGATAGGATCTTGCCGTAGTAGGAAGAGAAGTTCGGAAAGACATAGAAGGCGCCTGCGGGTTTGAAGCATGACACCCCGGAATCCTGTTCAAACGGTCCACGATGGTATGCCCGCCTCTCGGCAAAGGCGGTCACCATCTTGTCACCTCATCCTGGGGACCCATGAGGGCTTCAATGGACGCCTTCTGGGCGATCGAATTTGGGTTGGAAGTGCTCTGGCTCTGGATATTGTTCATGGCAGAAATGATCTCTTCAGGCCGCGCCGTATAACCGATCCTCCAGCCTGTCATGGAATAGGTCTTCGCCACTCCGTGGACGATGATCGTCCTCTTCTTGATCTCCTCACCCAGAGAAGCAATGCTGACAAACTCGAAACCATCGTAGACGATCTTCTCATAGATCTCATCCGAAATGACGAAGAGATTCCTGGGAGAGAGCGATCTCCGCAATCTTCTCCAGCTCTTCTTCGTGTACGCGCTCCCCGTGGGATTCGAAGGGCTATTGATGATCAGGGCCTTGGTTCTCGGGGTGATGGCCTTCTTCAGATCCTCGGGGGTCATTTTGAAACCATTCTCCTCCCGGGTTTCAACGATGACCGGCGTCGCTTCCGCCAAGGCCACCATGGGAGGGTAGGAAACCCAATAAGGAGCCGGGACAATCACCTCGTCCCCCCTGTCAAAAAGGGCCTGGGCCAAGATTGTAGAAGGAATGTTTGCCGCCGCAGGAAACAAGGATCTGAGACCGTTTGTAGGTCAGCTGATTGTCCCTCTGGAACTTGTGGAATGATGGCATCCTTCAGCTCATCAATGCCTCCGGCGGCCGTATACTTGGTGAAACCCTTCCTCAATCGCCTTGACGGCCGCACGTTTGATGTTGTCCGGGGTATCGAAATCCGGCTCGCCGGCGCCAAAGCTGATCACGTTGATGCCCTGGGCCTGCATCGATTTGGCCTTCGCCTGTGATCGCGAGGGTAGGGGATGGCTTCAGGCCTCTGGCGCGATGGGATAGAATCGACATAGATGTCTCCTCCTTCATGAGTATGGTTCTCTCGAAAGAGGAATGTCTGAACCTTCTTGAATCCTTTCCACCCCCTTGATCTCCTGGGGAGAGAGGGACCTCGATCAGCTGGATCCGATGGGAATACTGATCCCTGAGGATCTTGATGTAGCCCTGCTGCATCTCTCTTCTCACTCTGATGAAATTCGCAGTCGGCCTCCTGGATGACGTAGTTGACGATCAGATGATTGACCTTCAGCTGATATTCGTCGAAGTCCTTGATGATCCTCTCCGTCTGTTTCACGCCGAGGGCTTCGGGGATGGTCACGATGATAAATTCGGATCTTCTGAGGATCGCGGATGAAATTGACCACCTTTTCCGCCAGAGTCTTCCCATCCGCTGATGATCTCGAGCAAGGATCTCTTGCCCTTTCTCAACTTCACCGTATCCTTCAACTTTTCAAAGGTAGCTGTATAAATTCATGTAGAATTTCGTGGCCGCCTCAAGATGTTTCAGGAAAAATCTGAGGGAGATGAAGAAGCCTGAGCGTATGGCCTGCGGGCGCGGTATCCCAGACGACCAGGTCGTACTGTCCGCTCTCGACCAGCTCCAGAATATAGTTGAGCATGTATTCTTCTTCGATCCCGGGGGCCCCGCCGATGTAATCGACGAAATCGTAATCGAGGGAGGCAAAGGAAGAGACGACTTCATAGATCTCCGGGCCGAACCGCTCCTTCCATTTCTTCAGAACAACCTCGGAGCTGATCTCGATGCCGTAGAGGTTGGTGACGCCCTCTGATCGGGGTCTCCCGATCACCGATCTCCATTTCGAAAATGTCGGAAAGGGAAGGGGTGGGATCGCTTGAGATGATCAGGGTCTTCTTTCCCTGGAGAGAGAAATGGAGGGCGATGGCAGAGGCACAGGTCGTCTTGCCCACCCCCCCCTTTCCTCCGATCATGATCAGACGTTTCGGGTTCTCTGATCGAGACGATTGAGCGAGTGAGTCCATGGATCATCCATTTGATTTCGGGAATACTTAACTTTATAATGAATTTAGCCGTTAAGTTCAATAACCTCAAGCTCTTTTGAGGAACTGAACCCGACCCATGGGTAAGTCGAAGGAACCTTGCCGGTCAATTCCAGGAGGACGAATGTCGGTGACGGGATATATTGAAATCGACCCGGAGTTGTGCAAGGACTGCAGGCTCTGTATCTCCGTCTGTCCACAGCAGTTGATCGAACCTTCGGAACAGATGAATCAAAAAGGGTATCGGCCTGTTCGTTTACCGGAAAACAGGCCAAGAAAGACGACGAGAAATGCACGGGATGCGGTCTGTGCGCTATCTCCTGTCCGGAGATCGCCATCGAGGTGTATCGTGGCTAAAGTCCTTGATGCGGGGAACCACATCGTGGCAGAGGCCGCCGTCCGGGCAGGATGCCGCTACTATTTCGGCTACCCCATCACTCCCCAGAATGAAACCCCCGAATATATGGCCGAGAGGCTCTCAAAGATCGGAAGGAGGCGTCTTTATCCAGGCGGAGAGCGAGATCGCGGCCATCAACATGGTCATCGGTGCAAGCATGGCGGGGGGAAGGGTCGATGACCTCCTCCTCGAGTCCCGGCATCAGCCTGAAGCAGGAAGGGATCTCCTTTCTGTCCGCCTTGGAACTGCCGGCCGTCATCGTCAATATGACCCGGGGCGGACCGGGTTTGGGAAACATCGCTCCTGCCCAGTCCGACTATTTCCAGGCCACCCGCGGCGGCGGTCATGGGGACTACCGGAACATCGTCCTTGGACCGCGCCTCGGGCCAGGAGCTGGCCGATCTGACGTTCGAAGCCTTCGACCTTGCCGACAAATACCGAACCCCGGTCATCATCCTTGGGGACGGGATGCTCGGGCAGATGATGGAGCCTGTCGAATTCCCCCCCGAGGTTCCGCTGAAGAAACTGCCCCAAAAGGACTGGACTCTTGACAGGGGCCAAGGGAAGGCCAAGCCGGATCCTCCGGTCCCTGCTCCTGGATCCCGATCGAAGAAGAAGAACATAACTGGAAGCTGATGAGGAAGTACGAGAAGATCACCGCAGAGGAAACGAGGTGGGAGTCCTTCGAGTGCGATGACGCCAAGATGATCGTGGTCGCCTTCGGAATCGGCGCGAGAATTGCCAAAGGGGCTATCAAGAGGGTCAGGGAGCAGGGACTCCGGGTCGGACTGATCCGTCCCATCTCGCTCTGGCCTTTTCCCTCCAAGGTGATCAAGGAGTTTTCGAAGAAGGTGAAGCACTTCTTCGTCTTTGAAATGAACATGGGGCAGATGGTGGAGGACGTCAGGTTGGCTCTCGAAGGAGCTGCGGAAGTCCATTTCTACGGGAGACCCGGAGGGATCATTCTGACCCCCCTGGAACTGGCCAGGGTCATTTCGAGCCAGTACTATCCAGAAGAAGTTGGGATAACAGATCGATGAAAAAAGTCTTTTCCAGACCCAGAAGCTCTAAAGCAAACGCCTTTTCATTATTGTCCCGGGTGTGGGCACAGCATCCTCCATCGAATCATCGGTGAAGTCATCGACGAGATGGATCTCCGGGAGAAGATCATCGGCGTTCCGCCGGCCGGATGCGCCGTTCTGGCCTACAACTATTTCGACATTGACATGGGCGAAGCGGCCCACGGAAGGGCCGCTGCCGTGGCCACGGGACTGAAGCGGGCACTTCCGGACCGGGTCATCTTCACCTACCAGGGAGACGGAGATATTGCCGCCATCGGCACGGCCGAGACGATCCATGCGGCGGCCCGGGGAGAAAAGATCACGACGATCTTCGTCAACAACGCCGTCTACGGAATGACGGGCGGCCAGATGGCACCGACCACGGTGCTGGGACAGAACACCACCACCTCTCCCGGTGGCAGGAGAGAGCAGCGGATGGTTATCCCATCAAGCTGAGCGAAATGCTGGCCATCGCACAAGGAAGCGCCTACATCGAGAGGACGGCCCTCAACAGTCCTTCCAATATCCTGAAGACGAAGAAAGCGATTGCCAAGGCCTTTCGAATTCAGCTGGACGGGATAGGGTTCTCTCTCGTCGAAGTGTTGTCGCCGTGCCCCACCAACTGGAAGAATGAGCCCTGTCGAGTCCTGGAAGTGGATTGATGACGTCATGACCGCCACTTTCCCCCTCGGGGTTCTCAAAGACGTTGGAGACAAGAGAGATGCTCATTAAGACCATTTTTTCTGGATTCGGAGGACAGGGGGTCATCATGATGGGATATCTCCTGGCCACGGCAGGAATGGTCGAAGATAAGAATGTCACCTGCCTGCCTTCCTACGGAGCCGAGGTGCGGGGAGGAACGGCCAACTGCACCGTGGTCATTTCCACCGAAGAGATCGCCTCCCCGGTCGCATCAGAGCCGGAGTATGCCGTCCTCATGAACAACCCATCCCTCATTCGATTTCAGAACCAGGTTCAGTCCGGAGGAACCATCTTCCTGAACTCGAGCATGATCGAAGCGAGACCGATTCGTGGAGATTTGGAGATCTATGAGGTTCCGGCCAACGATCTGGCCAAACAACTCGGTCAGGATAAGGTGACGAATATGGTGATGCTCGGGGCCTTCATCAAGAAGTCTGGAATGGTCTCCGTCGACACACTCGTGCGCGTTCTAAGAGATACGTTTTCCAGTCGAAATCCCGGGATCGTGAAACTGAACAAGTCGGCCCTGATGCTGGGGTACGACTATCTGCAGTGAATAGGAGAGAGCGGATGCCTGTCAAACAAATCTCGTGACCCTTGAAAATGTGCCTGGAAAACTCTCCGAGGTGAGCGACTATCTGGGAGAGAACGGAATCAACATCATTGCCCTGAGTGTTGCCGACACGGCAGATATCAGTGCGGTCCGGTTCGTTGCCAACGATCCTGAGAAAGCGGTCAATGTCCTGAGAAGCCACGGCTACGTTATTCGCGATGAACGACGTCTTAGCCGTAGAAACTCCCAATCATCCTGGAGGGCTGAACGCCGTTCTGAGACCTCTGAAAGAGGTCTCGATCAATGTCAATTATCTCTACACCTGCCTCGGAACTGGAGAAAAGACCGTTCTGATTGTGGGGGTGGATAAGATGGAAGAGGCGGTACAGGTCCTGAAGAAGAACTGGGTTCACATGGTTGATGAGGAACTCTACAAGATGTGAAGCTCCGCGCCCATCCCTTAGGACGGGACAGGCACGTCGGGGCTTCCGGGAGATGTGATGCGATTACAGGGACGGATTTCTCCCCGCCCCTGCCTACCGGCAGGAAGGCGGGGCATCCAGCCGACTTGCCCGTGAGGAGATTAGAGATAGCTGTGAAGTCCCGAAAGCAAGTAGTTCACTCCAAAATAGGTAAAGAGGACGGCTACAAACCCGACGATCGACAGAATGGCCGCCTTTCGTCCCCGCCAATCCCGTGTAACCGAGCATGTAAGAACGCGGCATAGACAAACCAGGTGATCAGCGACCACGTTTCCTTGGGATCCCAGCTCCAATAACTTCCCCACGCATAGTTCGCCCAGGCAGCACCTGTGATAATTCCCAGGGTCAACATGGGAAACCCGATCACGATGGCTTTGTAATTGATCTCATCGAGAACTGAAGGGGAGGGGAGCCACTTGGGCCCGCTCCCCTGTGTGTCCTTTTCTTTCCCGGATCAGGTAGAGAAGACTAATGCCAAAGGAGACAGCGAAGGAAGCATATCCAAAGAAACAGGTGGTCACATGGATGGTGAGCCAATTGCTCTGGAGGGCCGGAACGAGGGGAGTGATCTTTGCATTCACGCCTGGAATGATGGAGGTGAGGGCAATGGCCAAAAAGGCAAAGGGCGTCACAAATACGCCGATCACCTTCTGTTGGTACTTGGTTTCAAGAATGAGATAAATCAGAACGATGGTCCACGAGAAGAAGATGAGTGATTCATACATGTTGGATAAAGGAACATATCCATATCCTGTCTGGTGTGTCTCCATCCAGCGGAGGATCAATCCGATGGAGTGAAAGAGGAGACCGGTGGTCAACAAACCGGTTGAGACTTTTCCAACCGTCACATTCTTAGAGGTCGCATAAACGAGATAGCCGACGAATCCAAGAAGGTAAATCCCCATGGAAACGTTGAATAACAGAACGCTTGAGAAGGGAAGATTCATTGCTATCCCTCAGTACGGAACTTAACTCTCTTGCATAAAATAACAGACGAAAGGGGGTCTGTCAATTTGAGTTCGTCTTAGAAGGTAAGCGGCCAGTGGAGGCGACCCAACCCGTGTGGCTCTCCTCCGGCCCCTTATGGCGGGTCTTCAGAGGATGATGACGGGCTTGCGGAGCTGCGAATCGCTTCCAAAGCAGCCTTCTGCAGTTAGACAGTCAAAAGGCCGCCCCAGGGTTCATCCGCCTGTTTTTTCCCACTCTTGACCGGTAAGTGCCCCGTAAGCCACGCCCTTTAGGGCGTGGAGCTTCATTGAAGGGTTACCTTTGAAGGGGATGAGGATACGATAAGAAGGATCAATTACTGCTTCTTGGCTAGGCGTTCTTTTTCTGCGGAGACGGTTGCCTCTATCACTTCGTCTTCTGCTCTGGCGACTTCCACCATTTGGATTTGGTGTTTTCCTCTCAGCAGCAAGACTCCGTCCTCTCTGTGATGATGAACGAATTCCTGTATTACCTCAAATTCTTCACGATTGAAGATCTTTCGGCACCTTCGCAGTAGGAAGGCCGTATGAACATCGCTCATCCTATAGTAGATTTCGAGAGGATTCAAGGACTCTTCTGGAACCCTCTCCAGATGGCCAGCATCCAGCCCTTGAGTGATCTCCTGCAAGAGATGGAGGAAGGCTGTGATTTTTTCCTGACTCAGAGGGTTGGCTCTAAATTCAATCTCTAACTGCCTTGTGATCTCACGGGACTGAATCTCTAGAGAGATACACTTCACCTGATAATCTCCACGAATGAGCTGATATCTGAGGGGGTCACGGATACTCTGTCGAGATCCCTTGATGACAAACCTTTCTCTCCCGTTGGTTGCCTTCCAGTAGGAGGTTCTCACCGGCTCTCTGTAGTCCCCTGTTCCCATGAAGGACCCTTCCACAATCTGCAATTCCTCAAGCCGGTGTCCACGGTGATCCTGAAGAAAGTCTTGGTAATCGTCTTTTTCGATCGTCCGAACCAAATCAGGAGACTCTTTAGCTCCCCATTCGTACTCCGGCACTTGATCGTAGGGAGTCTTATGGAAAATGATGTTACAGGTAACGCAGTGAATGAATGGATTCATAAACTGTCTCTTCCCCCTAGTAGGACAGAGAGGCGTTTTTGACGTGATAGGTCATGAAGAGGATCTCGTCCATCTCCTTGAGAATGTCCGAAAACAGAGAGACCAGTCTGGGATCGAATTGCTTGCCAGAGCACTTGAGTAGTTCGTTTCTTGCTTCTCCTGGTGAAAGGGGCTTTCGATAGGGGCGAGCCGACGTCATGCTGTCATAGGAATCCGCGAGGGCCATGATTCTGGCACCCAAAGGGATGTGCTCTCCGATGAGTCCTCCCGGGTAACCTGTCCCATCGTAGTGTTCATGATGGTACTGTATAAAAGAGACGATATTGCTCGAAAGTTTGAGGGGAGCAAGCAACTCAATGGATTTCTGCGTGTGCTGCCGAATGATGGCCCAGTCGGTCGAATTGAGGGTTTCTTTCTTATTAATAAACCGGTCACTGATTCCGACTTTGCCGATGTCGTGGAGATAGGCGGCAATCTGCAGCTCGGTCCGATCTTTCGGGGAAAGAGAGAGCTTTCTTGAAATTACATCCGAGTAGTAACACACTCTTTCCGAATGACCTGAGGTGTAAGGATCCTTCGCCTCCAAAGTCGTCGCCAAAACCTTCGCAAACTCAAGACAATTCTGGTTGTCAGAGAGACCCATATCCATCCATCGAAAACTGGCGAGTCCCTGGATGCCTCCTTGGACCAAGAGATTCGGGTTGGCTTCAGAGTCGGGCGAGGACTCGTCAAAGAAAGTCTTGAGGAATTCATTGATCTTCAGGTTGAGGCGCTTTCGGTTCACCGCTTTGTCGATGATCTGCATAATCTCTGGAACGCTAAAGGGTTTGGAAATATAGTCGAAAACCCCGTAACGGATTCCTTCAATAGCGCTCTGAAGGGTTCCATAGCCCGTGATGATGATCACCATAACATCTGGGTTGATGCCCCGAATCTCTTTCAGGGTATCTATTCCGGCCATGCCAGGCATTTTGAGATCGAGGGTAATGACGTCGAGGTCTGTTTGGCCCGCCATCTGGATCGCAGCATATCCGTTCTCTACGGTGAAGATATTGTAATGGGGTTTGAGAATCATTCTCAGGGATTCTCTCGGTCCAATCTCATCATCGACAATTAGGATCTTGGGTGCATTCGTCTTCGTCTCCATCGTCTCTCCTCTGGTCGCAGGCACAATAACACTTGGGGATATTAAGCAAAAAGGTTGCCAGAAGGTGGTTCTATCTTGGTAAGAATAACGTATTGATTTTAATAGGAATTTAGATGGGATGGGAAAAGAGGACCGTTCCTAAGTTAGGCGGAGTTCGTGTCTTTTCTCAATTTAACTTCATTTCATATCTTGAGAATAGGGCTTAAGACTTTGTAATTATTGCCTAAATCATGTATACAAAAGTGCGCATCCAAGGAACAATTTTGTTATCCTTCCGAAGGCTCCTGAGCCTTTCCTGGGCCGATGCCCAGCTTGTCCATTTTGTATTTCAGGATTCGCCTGCTGATACCGAGCATTTCCGCGGCTTGAGATTGGACATAGTTTGTCTTTCTCAGTGCGTCTTGAATGATTTCCCTCTCGAATTTTTCCTCCCCGCTGACCAAGGAGAGCTTTCCGTCAAGAATCGATTCTTTGAGACCGTTGAATTTCGGCAGTTGGATCACGGAGATGGGCAACTCATTGGGCTGAATGTGCTGGTTGGATGTCAGAGTGACTGCACGCTCGATCAGGTTCTCTAACTCGCGGACGTTTCCCGGCCACTCATAATCCAGCATGAGTTTCAGGGCTTCTTGGCTCAGTCCTTTGACCTGTTTGTTATTTTCGGCGTTATACTTGGCAATAAAATGATCAATGAGGAGCGGAATATCCTCCCGTTTCTCACGGAGCGGGGGAAGAACCATGGGGACCACATTGATCCGATAGTAGAGGTCCTCACGGAACGCCCCCTTTCTGATCAACTGATTCAAATCTCTGTTCGTGGCTGCAATGAGTCGCACATCCACCTTAATCGTCTTCGACCCTCCCACCCGGTTGAACTCCTTCTCCTCTAGGAACCGCAGGACTTTGGCCTGGGTGTTGAGGCTCAACTCGCCAATCTCATCCAGAAAGAGGGTCCCCTGATTCGCAATTTCACAGCGACCCAATTTCCTATCGATGGCATGGGTGAACGCCCCCTTCTCGTGACCAAAGAGTTCGCTCTCAATGAGGGTCTCCGGAATGGCTGCACAGTTGATCGTCACGAAAGGGTGGTTCTTCCGGTTGCTCTGATAATGGATCGCCCGGGCGATGAGTTCTTTGCCCGTTCCACTTTCACCGATGACCAGAATGGTCGATTTGGAGTCAGCGACCTGTCGGATCATGTGAAAGATATCTCTCATCCCTTTGCTTTTGCCGATCATCTCGCCAAACCCTGAATTCTTATCCACTTCTTCCCGAAGATAGATCACTTCCTTCTGCAGGGCCCGAGTCGAAAGGGCGCGGCCCACAATGAGCCGAAGCTCGTCAATGTCAAAGGGCTTCGTAATATAGTCGTAGGCCCCAAGTTTCATCGCCTCGACGGCCGTTTTAACGGTCTTCGTGGCAGTGATCATGATCACGAGGGCATCGGGCTCATTCTTCTTGACGATTTCAAGCACCTTAAGCCCATCGATGTCCGGAAGAATGATATCCAGCAGGATCACATCCGGAGAATGCCCCTTGACCTGAGCAAAAGCCTCCTCTGCGTTTCTGGCGAGGAATACCTCATAGTCCTTCTTGAGAATCATCCTTAGGGATTCTCTTGCACCCACTTCATCGTCAACGACTAATACACTTTGCACGGTCATCACCTCATTGATTAGTTTGTTCATCCTCTTTCTGGATTGAAGGTCCTGTGCTGCTTAACCCGCGGCGGAGGGATAGTAATAGACCTCCCGTCTCTCCACCGGGAACCGAAGAAAAATCAAAGTCCTCGCTTTCTTTTCGTTCACCTCGAATCTCATCGTTCCCCGGTTCTTCTGGATCATCTCTTTCACGAGTCTGAGCTCTAAATCAATGGCCTCTTCTTGGGGGAAGGAGTCCACCCCGAGAGTGGTTTCAAATGGCTCCGCCGTTCTCCGGACTCCGTTAAAGAAAAAAACGATCTCAACCCATCGGCCATTCTGGGTCGACAAGGATTCCTTTTCTCCTACGTCTTTCGGGAGAAGTAAGGATCGCGTGAGACATCCGATACTTCCTCCTGGGGGAACAGAAGGGATCGCATACTGGAAGATCGAGTTCAAGATATATCTCAATTGCTCATCGTGGACAACCGTTTCAGGAAGATCCTTCTCAAACTTTCTATATATCTTAATCCTCTTCTCTTCCACCAGCCTCTCGTGTTTCTTGAAAACCTCCTCGAGAAGGCTATGGACGGTATTGGTCTTACGAAGCGGAGAATTGATCTTTACATAGTTAAGAAGCCGATCCAGGAGGGCGTCAATTTTATCGATATCCTCTGTAACGATCCGGTAAAAATATTCCCGGTACTCTGGATCATTGAATTTCTCTCTCAAGAGTTGAGTAAAGGTCTTGATCGAGACCAGGGGGTTTTTGATCCGGTGGACCAACTCGATAAAAAAGATAGGGAGGGGAGGACCGTTTGTCTCCGACGGTGCCTCTTGTTTCGGTGACTCAGGAGGCTTGACTTCCACCCTTTTGAGAAAGGAGGCAAAGGAGGTTCGCTCGTTTCCAATCTCGGCTAAAAGGCCTTGTTCCGTTACCTGTTCTCCCTCTGAAAAAATAGCTCCCCGGATGAGGATCCGTTCAAATTCTCGAAGATTCCCCGGCCACCAATAGCTCTCCAGCAACTTCAGGGCCTCCTTTGAGATCGCGAGACTCCGAATCTTCATCTTCTGAGAATGTTGGGCTAACACATGCCGGGCGAGAGCCCCAATCTCTTCCCGTCGGTCTCTGAGCGACGGGACTCGCACGGAGAGCGTGTTGAGTCGATCGTAAAGATCCTCTGCAAATTTTCCCTGGGCCACTTTTCCCTCAAGATCTTCTGAGGAAGATGAAATAAACCTCGGGGGTCTCAGAATTCGTCTCTCGGTCCTGTTCTGGTGGATCCCGTCCTCCAACAACCTAAGGAGGTTGAGCTGGTTTCCCTCTTCGAGGAAACCCACCTCCTTCAAATACACCGTACCCGGGTCTCCTTCCTCATCGACCTCCCGGAGGATGGTTGAGAGCTGCTCCCTGAACGATCCTTCGGTCAAGAATTTACAGTCTAGCTTGGAGAAGGGGAGATTCTTTCGTTCTCCCGTATGGTGGATGATCTTCGCAATCAACTCTCTCCCCGTTCCTTGTTCGCCCAAAATGAGCACGGGAACGTCGTTCTGACTGGCTTTCTCAACCAGTGGAACGATCTTCGATGGAACCAACGCAGAGTGAAGCAACTCTTGATAATTCATAGGTGGTCCACAGAGCTCGTACTCTCTCGGCTTTGATCCAGATCCGCCTTCCTTCTTTTTGGATGCTCCTGACTGAGAGGCAGATTGACAAAGAAAGAGGACCCTTGGTTCAGACGACTTTCAACATCAATATATCCCTGATGATCCTGAATAATCTGATTCGAGATCGAAAGACCTAATCCACTCCCCTTGGTCTTGGTGGTGAAAAACGGAGTGAAAATATCCTCTACATATTCTGGAGGAATCCCACACCCCGTGTCCGTGAACTCGATCTGGAGATGAACGTCTCCGCCTGGCTTTAGAAAAGATCGGGTTCTGACAGTAATCGTCCCGTTCGGAGGCGTCGCCTCAATCCCATTCAGGAGGATATTCAGGAAGACCTGTTTGATCTGTTCTCGATCGACCGTGGTTGACGGGAGATCTGAGGCATAGTCCTTGATCACGGTGATCTGCTTCTTCTTCGTCTCCGTGGAGACAAGGAGAAGCATTCCATCCACGATCCCATTGATGTCAGTCATCTCGAATTTAGGATCTGAAGGTCGAGCAAACTCGAGGAGTTCATTCACCAAGGATGAGATACGATCCACTTCACCGGAAGCAATATGGAGGAAATGGCCCCGAAATTCCTCATCATCCAGACGCTCGGGAAGCAGTTGGGTTAACGTCTTGATAGCGACCAGGGGATTTCGAATCTCATGGGCCAACCCTGCAGTGAGTGTTCCAAGAGAGGCCAGACGATCCGCTCTCCGCATATAGGACTTCGATTTCTTCAGGTCTTCATAGAGCCGTGCGTTTTCAATGGCGATGGTGGCTTGGTTCGCCAAGGTTCCCAGGAGTTCAAGATCCTCCTGAGAGTAGACATCTCTATTGAACTTGTGACTCAGGTTGATCATGCCAATGAGCTGATGCTTCGAAATGAGAGGGATACTGACCTCAGCCTCCAAGAGGGACATCGTCTGAACGACCCCTCTCAGCTCCGGAATGTCTGTCCCCTTCACCAACTCCTCTCGGATAACTGCCTCCCGCAATGTTTGTAGGTAGGTCGGCAGGGGATCGGTCTTGGAGAGCAGGGGAGGGGAGAGAGCCATGAGCATGTTCTTCGATTCCAGGAGCTGGTATCCTCCCTTTTCCTCGTCGAGTACCATCAGGGAAGCCTTCTCGACTCCCATGGTTTGTGTGATGGTTTCGATGATGTTCTTCGAGAGGGACTGGAGATCGAGGATGGAGACCATCACTCGGCTGAGCTTACCCAGGGTCTCGCGATAGTCATAGTGATCTTTGAAGAAAAGATGTTTCACCACCCTTTCGGTTCGCCCCTTGATTTCGTTGAAAAGGAGTCCCATGAGGACGAGAACCGAAAAAACGAGAATCGAGAAAAGGGTACTGACTTGGCCAAAGAAAAGTTGCTGACCGTAAAGGATCAACCCCACCGAGGGAACGAAGAGAAGGAGCACCAGAAGGAGGTACGTCGTTCCCTTCTGCAAGACGATGTTAATATCCATGAGTCGGTGTTTCACGATGGAGTACGTGATGAAGCTCACCATGATCAGGGTTGACGAAGGACCCAAACTGCTCAACCGGGATGTTCCAATGTTTGGAAGAATAAGATTCAGCGTGATGGCAGGGATGAAGGTCAGAAAAATTCCTAAGAAGCAATATTTGATCTGGGTGCGCTGTAGTCCCACGGACCGCCGGTACGACTGAATGAGGAAAACAATGCCTCCCACCATTGCAAAAATAAAATAGATGGAAAAGAAGGAGTGAGCCACTCCATAGGTTGAGGTGAGTGTTTTCCAATCTACGGAGGTCACCATGAACGGAGTAAAGGAAAGAATTAAGAAAAGCACCGACGGGAAACAGAAAAGAACAAATTTCGCAGGAGTCAGATCTCTTTCCTCTCTGGGAAACAAGAAAGCAAACGAAAGGAAAGCTGCAGGGATCAAGCTGGGACCGACAAAACTCATCCGGACCCAAAACACCTTCTGGAGGGGATCTTCAACCAAATAGATCATGAGGACAGCCAAGATCCATGCTGCAGAGGCCCATGAAAAGATGGCAAACGATAGATTCACCCGTCGATGAGGGGAGGGGCGAAAGAAAACTAAAAACCCCAGCCCCCCATTGACTAAGAAGGCGAAGAAGAGAAGGACATCGCCAAAGGTCAGTGGTTCCATGTCACGATACCGGAGCCTCGGAGGATAACCTCTTGACGATGAGCGCCGTCATTCTCCCTCCAAAACCATGCGCATTGATGAGTACTGTCCGGGTCTCCCATGTCAGGGGATCCTTCCGGACATAGTTGAGGTCGCATCTAGGATCTGGGCATTCAAGATTAATGGTCGGCGGAATGACCCCATATTTCATCGACAGAAGTGAGGAAATGATCTGAAAAATGCCGGTCGCCGCAATGGCATGACCCGTGATGGGCTTGATGGAGGTCACGGGAATTTGATAGGCCGCTTCGCCAAACACCTTTTTGATGGCTTCTGTCTCCTCGATGTCAAAAGGCAGAATCCCATTTCCGTGGGCGTTGATACAATCGATGTCCTTCACCTCTATACCGACCTTCTTCAGGGTCTGTTCAAGATTGAGAGCCATAGTCCCGTTACAGGACTCCGCACCGAAGAGATCGTGGGCCTCGTTCAGAGCCGAGTAACTGACGATTTCTCCGTAGATCTTTGCCTTCCTTCGTAAGGCGTGCTGCAACTCCTCGAGAACCAAGATTGCTCCCCCTTCTCCCAAGACCATCCCGTCGGCGTTCGAATCATAAGGCTTGAGTGCTCTTTCAGGGTTCCTGTTTTCCCTTGATAAGAACCCGCTCACATTGAATGCGGCAAAGGAAAAGGGTGTGATGGGTGCTTCACCCGCCCCTGCGATCATGACGTCCGCATCTCCCAGACGAATGGCATTGAAAGCAGAGTAGGTGGCGTCCAACCCTGAATTGCATCCAGCGGCAATGGTGGTGTTAGACCCTCTGAAGTGAAAGTGGCAGGCAATCGCACCGCTGGCAGAGTGGGTCGAACTGGAGACGACCGTGAAGGGGCTGATCCTCTTCAGCCCCTTTTCTATGAAGATGTTATGTTGAGTCTCGATAACCCCAATGCCTCCAATGGCTGACCCGATGAAAACTCCTATCCGAGAAAGGTCTTCACGGCTGGAATCAATCTGCGCATCCTCTATGGCCATCTGAGAAGCTGCAAAGACCATTTGGGCAAACCGGTCCAGTCTCTTGGCTGTTTTGGGATCCAAATAACGAAGAGGGTCAAAATCTCGAACCTCTGCTGCGATTTGGCACGGATACGTCGATGCATCAAAATGGGTCACCCTGCGAACCGCGGACTCGCCTCGGACCAATGAGTGCCAGAAATCATCGACCCCGGTACCGTTGGGAGCGATCACACCCATTCCTGTGAAAACGACCCTTCTTGATTCCGTCAATGCGTACCTCGATCCGAAGATAGATCCTCTTCCTGTTGGAGGAACCGTCTCCGTCAGTCCATCTCCCAACACAGTGAAGCTCCCCGTCCTGAAGGGCGGCGCTTCCCGGGAAGGTATTTCCTTTTATATTGTGCCCCTTCCTGCCTGCCGGTAGGCAGGGACCCCGCCCTAAAGGCCGGGGCTTGCGGGGCACTTGCCGGTCAAGACGGCAACGGGAAAATATGACTTCCCCGTGTAGCGAGTCTAGGTCTCTGGTTCCATTCCTTCAAAATCCCCTTGCCTTTGTGGAGACCTCGAATACTAAGAACTATACATATTAGAATATTGTTCCAATGTCAACAAATTTGTACATTGAGGGGCCAAATTTGTCAATGGCCCGTCGCTGACCTGCAAGAGGTTGAAACAAGCTAAGGATAAAAGAATTAGTCTTTCTGATTTGTTTGTGATCAAACCTTTTGAATTAACTGTCCAATTGTGTTAATTTGATATGTTAAAGGATCGATTTGAGAATTGCTTACCTCGCCCGGCAGCAGAAGCTTAACGGCCTCAGGCGCCCGATGAATGTGTGCTCGGCCTTAGTTGGAGGATATTGCCCCCTACGAGCAATTTCCAGGTGACCCATGGGGCTTCACAGAATCGTTTGATCAATGGAGTGTGGGAAATTACATGCCCATTTATGAATATCGTTGCAAGCGCTGTAATAAAGAGTTCAGCGAGTTAATGTTGAGGATGAGTGATTCAAGACCCATCCAGTGTAAGTTCTGCGGAAGCAAGAGCGTTGCGAGGTTACTCTCATCGTTCTCTTATCATCAAACCGAGGACTCCCGCCTCGCAGACTTCGACACTTCAAAGCCTCGGTCAGAAGATTTCTATAAGGACTCGCGCAACGTCGGTCTATGGACAAAAAAGAGAATGAAGCAACTCGGTGTCGATCTGGGACCGAAAATGGACGAGATTGTCGAGAAGGGAAGGACGGGCAAGATCCTTGAAGAATACAACCACTAGTCATTCTTTTGGAAGTGACCCATGGAAAACAAGGACTACTATAAGATTCTTAACATTTCTAAAGATGCCTCAGAAGAAGATATTAAGAAGAGCTATCGAAAGATCGCGATGCAACACCATCCGGATAGAAACCCTGGGAACAGGGAGGCCGAGGAGAAATTCAAGATCGCTTCCGAGGCCTATGAAGTGCTCCGAGATCCAGAAAAAAGACAGATCTACGATCGCTACGGAATCGAGGGGCTGAGGGGTACTGGATTCACTGGCTTCAGGGGTTTTGAAGATATCTTCTCTACCTTCGGGGATATCTTTGAAGACTTTTTTGGTTTCGGAACCACTCAAAGGCGCAGGACTCGCGCGAGGCCAGGAGCAGACCTCCGCTACGACCTGAACATCTCCTTTCTCGATGCGGCCTTTGGCAAAGAGACAACTATTGAAATCCCAAAGAACGTAACCTGTGAGCTCTGTGGGGGTACCGGAGCCAAACCCGGAACCACACCGGCAGACTGTCCCACCTGCCGAGGAACCGGTCAGGTCAGTCGTTCCCAAGGGTTCTTCACGATCAGCACCACTTGCCCGCACTGCCATGGCCACGGTGTGGTCATTCCCCATCCCTGCAAGGAATGTCGTGGAAACGGACGCGTCCGGAGGTCTAACTCCATCCAGATCAAGATCCCCCCCGGTGTCGACACCGGATCCAAGCTGCGAATTCGCGGCGAGGGGGAAGGGGGTGAGAGGGGAGCTCCTCCGGGAGATCTCTTTGTCTTCATTTTCGTCGAACCCCACGAATTCTTTGCCCGCGATGGCGACGACGTCGTCTGCCAGATTCCGATCAGCTTTGCCCAAGCGACCTTGGGGGCCGAGATTGAAGTCCCCACGTTCAACGGAAGTAGACCTTTAAGAATCCCAAAGGGGATCGAAAGCGGTGATGTCTTACGAATTAAGGGAGAAGGATTCCCTCGTTTGAGAAGCTCGGGACGGGGTGATCTGGTCGCTCAGATCATCGTAAAGACTCCGAAGAACCTGACAAAACGTCAGGAAGAGCTCCTCAGGGAGTTTGAAGAGATCAGTCGGGGGAAGGATAGGGAAGAAGGGGAAGGCTGGAGAAGAGCCCTGAAGGGACCTTAACGGCTAAAAGGTTGACATAATATATATTATCAGACATATATACGCACATAACATTGGGGACCCAAAACGCCATTACCGGAATAATCCTTGCGGGAGGAAAGAGTGTCCGCATGGGTCAGGACAAGGCCTTTATTGAGGTCGATGGAGTTCCTATCATTTTGAGGATTTTTGCAGTGTTCGACCGACTTTTTCGTGAAACAATTATCGTCGCAAACGAAAAAGAGCCTTATACAGAACTCAACATACCCGTCTACAGCGACCTTGTCCCTGGTCAAGGAGCGCTGGGCGGGCCTCTATACAGGGCTCGTTTACTCCACTTTTCCATACTCTTTCTGTGTCGCGTGCGATATGCCTTTCCTAGATCGAGCTTTGATTGAATATCTGCTAACCAGAATAGAGCAGTACGATGCTGTGGTTCCTCGCACAAGCGATGGCTTGCAGCCGCTGCATGCGGTATACTCGAAGCAATGCTTGGAGCCGATTCGTCACCTTCTTGACCTGAAAAAAACAAAGATCATGGACTTTTACCCTCTGATAAGACTTGGAATTGTGGACGAGAAGGAATTCCTGCCTCTGGATCCAGATAAGAGATCGTTTACAAACGTGAATACACCCGAAGAACTACAGATGCTTCAGAAGAAAAGAGAGCCATCGCTGAGATGATAAAAAGACTTCCCCTTTATGGGTTACTCTTTCTTTGCATTTCGATTTCGCTCTTGCCGAGGGACACCTCATCCCGAACCTTGAGCGAGGACGAGCAACTCATTGCAGTGGGCATCGGGGCGTTTAACGACGGTCTCTACGAAATCGCAGAGAAGAACCTCTCTGATTTCGTCAAGGGCTACCCTCAACACAAGAAATTCTACGATGTCTCATATCTCTTAGGCAGAACCTATCTGATGAATGGGAAATGGAGGGAGGCTAGGACTTCGTTTTCGAGAATTCTTCAGGATAACAAATTTGAGAACCTCGATTTTGCGTTTTTTTGGCTAGGAGAGATCGAAACCCGGTTAGGCCGTCTAGAGGAAGGACGAAAGACCTTTGCCACCTTGGTCCAAAAATTTCCTAAATTTGAAAGGGTGGACGAAGCTTATTATGCCCTCGGCCTTCTCGACCTCGCGAACGGTCAGTGGACGACAGGAGAGTCCTTTTTCAAGAAAGCCTCTCAGGTCTCCCGGAACCAGACACTGATTCAATCTTCCACGTTTTGGCTGGGGGTTTCTTCTTTCAAGAGAAACGACTACGGAACCGCTATTTCTCTTTTTCAACCCCTTGTAAACCCCTCTCTCCCCCCTACCCCTTCGGAGGTCCTGAAGTATGCCTTGATCTGGCTTGGCGACGCTCAGGTCAGGCTGAACCAATTTGCAGAGGCGAAATCAAGCTATCAGACTTTTCTCAATCAATTCAAGAGCGATCCTCTCCTCTCAGAAATTTATTGGAAGATGGGTCTCTGCGAGTATCGTACGGGGAACATTCGTGAGGCGTCAAAGGTCCTTCAGGAATTCAGGAATCGGCCCAAGGGCTCGAGGGTGTTCCTGCACACTCCCTATCTCCTGGGCGAAATCTCTTTTCTTCTGGCAAATTATTCCACCGCCATTAAGGAATGGGACCTCATCCTCGAGAACGCACAGGCGACACCGTTGTGGGGCGTGTGTTCTCTGGTCGGTCAGTTCTGGAACTACATCCACCTGGGAGAGGCGGAAGAAGCCAACCGGGTTTTTCAGAAATTGATCAAACTTTCCCAGGCCGACGAAGAGCAACAGTTCGCTCAATGGCTTTATGGAGAACTTTTTTTCGCGGAAGGCAAAGTGCCAGATGCTCTTCCCTACTACTTCAACATACTGAATACGAAGTTCAGGGAAAAGGCCCTGCTCCAGATTGGGAAAGGATACTTCTTCCAGGACAAGTTCAGAGAATCGATCACGAACCTGGATATTCTCTTCCTTGAATTTCCAGTTCAAGGTACCTTGAAGAAGGGCTTTTTATCAAAGGGGAATCTTTGGTTCGTCTCGGCTATTTCGACCGGGCCCTTGAAACCTACACCCTGATTACCCGAAACAAACGGACCCCATCCTGGCAATTGATGGCCTTGATCGAGATAGGCGACCTCTATCTTCTTCGAAGAGAAAATACAAAAGCAGAACAAACGTTTAAACAAGCCATGTCCACTTCCCCGGATCATCCCCTCGCCTATTACTCGGCCTTTCAACTCGGAAACCTGCGCAGGTTCAAGAAAAGAACTGGGGAGAAGCGATTCACTACTATTCCCTGGTTCTCAGAGCAAACATCTCTGAATGGCTTGGAGAAGCCTATTTTCGACTGGGCGAAGTCTTTTACCAGCAAGAGAAGTATGAAAAGGCCTTCGCCAATTTCGAAACGGCCATGGGATATCTCACCGAGAATTCTCCGTGGTTCTTCCTCACCCACCTGGAATTGGGGAACTTGCAGAGACGCTGGGAACGATACGATGAGGCAAAGCAGTCCTACAAGACCATCCTCGATCACTCTAAGGATGAGGACCTGCGCAACGCCGCCAGAGAACTGCTGAATCGCATTGATTCCAAAGGTCGAGGCCGAACCTCTTGAAGGAGCCCCTTCTCTTAATCGAAAAAGGAATGACGGGCGAAACCGTCCTGAGAGAAATGGAGCCGACGGATCTGGAGGAGGTTCTTGCGATAGAATCCTCCAGTCCTCATGGGTGCCTTGGACAAGACAGATGTTTTTCGGCGAGATCCTCAATTCCTACGGCCATTGTTTTGTCATGGAATCCCATGAGACCTCTATGCACCGGGTGGTCGGGTTCGTCTGTTTTCGCCACCTGGGAGAAGAATCGGAACTCTTGAACCTTTCTGTCCATCCCGAGCATAGGTCCCTCGGACTGGGTAAGAAATTGATGCAGTTCTACATTGCCTCCTGCAGAGAGGCGAAAGTCACACGGTCCTACCTGGAAGTCAGTTCAACCAATCAACCAGCCATTCAACTTTATCAAGACTTCGCTTACCGGCTCATAGGAAGGAGGCTGAAATTCTATCGGGGCCAATTGGACGCCCTGCTCATGGTGAAAGAGCTTGATCCTTGACCGGCAAGTGCCCTCCAGCCCCGTCCTTAGGGCGGGAAGCTTCA
>CAVOIK010000011.1:0-98668 GCA_963695895.1 uncultured delta proteobacterium | reverse complement strand
ATTCGCACGGATTCCGGACAGTGATTCCGACGCATTCCGGACAGTGATTCCGATGCATCCCGGACAGTCATTCCGACTGATGCCGGACACCTTTTAAGCCTTTGGAGAAGTGACGCTGGATAATCAACCATCGAGCCATTACTGTCCTCAGAGAAACCTTCTGAGGAGGTATAGATGGCCACAAGGAGATTATCCATGCGTAAAGTTAAAGAAGTCCTGCGTCTTTACCACGATCCATCCCGGACAGTCATTCCGATTGATGCCGGACACCTTGTAAGTCTTTGGAGAAGTGACGCTGGATAATCGACCATCGAGCCATTACTGTCCTCAGAGAAACGTTCTGAGGAGGCATAGATGGCCACAAGGAGATTATCCATGCGTAAGGTTAAAGAAGTACTGCGTCTCTACCACGAAAAGAATCTCTCCACCCGAGAAATCGCTCAAAGCCTGGGGATCGGTCGAAGCACGGTTCATGACTATCTGGATCGTGCTCAGAAGGCCGGATTTGGCTGGCCCCTTCCTCCTGATCTGGATGAAGCCTCCCTGGAGCATCGTCTCTTTCCTACCAGGGTCCCTATCCCCTCAGAGAAGCGCCAAATGCCTCCCATGGAGTACCTGAACCAGGAACTCAAGAAGAAGGGGGTGACGCTTCAGCTCCTATGGGATGAGTACAAGCAAGGGAACTCCCGACGGGTACCAGTATAGTCAGTTCTGTCGCCTCTACCACCAATGGGCTGAGAAGCTCGACCCCTGTCTTCGCCAAGAGTACCGAGCCGGAGAAAAGCTCTTCGTCGACTATGCCGGCCAGACCATGCCGATCGTTGATCCCGTAACGGGACTCATCACCGAAGCCCAGATCTTTGTGGCCACCCTAGGGGCCAGTAACTACACCTTTGCCGAAGCCTCCCTCTCCCAAGAGCTTCCTTCCTGGATCGAGTCCCATATCCATGCCTTTGAATTCTTTGGTGGTGTTGCCGAGATCCTGGTCCCCGATAACCTCCGCTCGGCTGTCACCCGCTCCTGCCGCTATGAACCCGACCTCAATGCCACCTACCGGGAAATGGCTGAGCACTACGGCACCGTCATCATTCCTGCTCGTGTCGGTAAGCCCCGGGATAAGGCCAAGGGAGAGTCCGCGGTCCTGCAGATTGAACGCTGGGGTCTGGCTCCCCTAAGACACCGAACCTTCTTCAGTCTCACGGAACTCAATCAAGCCCTCCGGGTCCAACTGGAGATCTTAAACCATCGCCCCTTTGAGAAACTCCCTACCTCTCGCAAGATCCTCTTCGAGACTCTGGAAAAACCCGCCTTGAAGCCTCTCCCCTCTCAACGGTTCGTCTTTGCCGAATGGAAAAGCGCCAAGGTCAATATCGATTACCATATCGAGGTGGATCGCCATTACTACAGCGTTCCCTATCAGCTGATTCACCAGAAGGTGGAGGTGCGATTCACCGAGACCACCGTCGAGATCTTCTTCAAGGGCCGAAGAGTCGCCTCCCATCTCCGGAGCTATCGCCCCGGGAAACCCACCACCGTCTCCGAGCACATGCCCAAGTCCCATCAGAAATATCTCGAATGGACTCCTTCTCGGCTCATCGGATGGGCAGCGAAGATCGGCCCTTCCACTCAGAAACTGGTCGCCTGCATCCTGGAGAACCGTCCTCACCCGGAGCAGGGGTACCGCTCGTGTCTGGGCCTGCTTCGGTTAGGAAAACGTTACACTCCCGAGCGTCTCGAATCTGCCTGCGCCAGAGCGCTCAGAATGAAAGCCTATTCCTATAAGAACGTGGAGTCCATCCTCAAAAATGGATTGGATCGGCAGCCCCTTACCGTCGCTTCTTCTCAAACCCCTCCGCCTCTGCTTGAACATTCAAACCTCAGAGGAAGACAATACTATCAGTGAAAGGATGATGAAACCCCATGCTCAACGAACAGACCTTTGACAAACTCTATGGCATGAAACTTCTCGGCATGGCTGAGGCCTTTAAAGAACAGTCCCAGCAGCCTTCCTTCCAGGATCTCTCTTTCGATGACCGCTTTGGTATCCTCGTCGATCGTCAATGGACCTGGAAGGAAAACACTCGCCTCAAACGACTTCTCAAAGAGGCCAAACTTAAACTCCAGGCCTGCGTCGAAGATATCGACTTCAAAACATCCCGGGGCATCGAAAAATCGGTCCTCCTGAATCTTGCCTCCTGTAACTGGATCCGAAACCATCAGAATCTTCTGATCTCCGGTCCCACGGGTGTCGGAAAAACCTTCCTCGCCTGTGCCCTGGCTCAGAAAGCCTGCCGCGAAGGATTCCGAACCCTTTACCTCCGTTGCCCTCAGTTCTTCTATCAGATCGCTCTCGCCCGGGCCGATGGCAGTTATGGAAGTCTCATCAAAAAGTTCTCCAAAACCCATCTCCTCGTCCTTGACGATTTGGGCTTAGCCCCTCTGACCGACACCGAGCGAAGAGATCTTCTGGAAGTCATCGAAGACCGCCACGGCAATACCTCTACCCTTATCACGAGCCAGCTCCCTGTGGAAAACTGGCACGACCATATCGGGGATCCAACGATCGCCGATGCCATCCTGGATCGACTGATTCACAATGCTCACCGCATTCAATTGAAAGGAGGATCCATGAGAAAGAAACAAAAACTTGACGTCCCATGATTCATCGGTAAGATATCCTAAAACCCCAGCGTCGCTTCGCTCCGACCAGGGTGTCCGCCATCCTTCGGAACAGGCGTCCGGCATCAAATCGGAATCACTGTCCGGGATAATCAGAATAGCCAATTTTGCGCTGGGTTTGCAGTGCGTTGGGTTGGGACGTTGCTCATTTCTTTCAGTTTTTCGATCCAGACACCCACTCCTCTCAACTCAGTAAGGAGTGAGGCGCAAGGAGCGAGGGATCGAAAGTAAGACCGCACACAGCACCTCTAACTCACCAAAATCACGTTTATTCGCCTTCACCTTTCAATTGTTCCGGGGTTCTCTCTTCCAGCCATAACTTACACACATTTTCCCAGCCATACGCCGCCATTTTCCTAAAGCATAGAGCATAGCGCAGAGAGCATCACGCGTAAAGGCTTTTGGGCAGCTTTTAAGTCTTCAAGAGATGCAATTGCTGGCATAAGCACCTCCAAAAGATACCGTTAGGCGTGAGGTGCAAGGAGTTAGGGGCACAAGAAAAGCATAGCGCATGGCGCATAGAGCATAGGGTAACCCCCCAAAAAACTGAAAGTCGCAAGTTGCGAGTCGTAAGTCGCAAGGGCGACGCAAAACACATATCATGAATTGCCACATCTGAACCTCTTCCCCAACACCTAACTTTTCCTTTTCCTTCTTGTGAGATAAGGAACCTTAGGCTCCTCAACAAGAAACCCGATTGGGCGCTTTTTGGATTCAGGGGGTTTCATCAATTCACGTATGGCATCAAAGACAACCTTGAACTGGGCATCATATTTCTTTTCGAGAGCGTCAAGCTTTCGAGCCAAAGCAGCATGAGAGGCGAGAATTCGCCGCAATCGGACAAAAGCACGCATGATCTCGATGTTAACCTGAATTGCTCTTTCACTGTTGAGCACGCTGGATAGCATGGCTACCCCTTGCTCTGTGAAAGCATATGGAAGGTACCGACGCCCCCCGCCTCCCTTTTTTGAGGTCGCAAATTGCGACCTCAAAATGTCGGTCTCTGATACTGTCAATTGAAACATAAAATCCCCCGGAAAACGTGCACGATTTCGTTTAACCTGCTCATTTAACCTTTTCGTGCTCACTCCGTAAAGTTCCGCCAAGTTAGAGTCAAGCATCACTTTTTGGTGACGAATCAACAGGATCGATTGTTCGATGTGCTCTGGAGAAACCAATTCCACGTCTTTGCCCATTCTCATGGCTCCATGTAAGAGATTGTATATGTTTTGTCGTTTTGGTGTGTCAGGTCTACACTATTCACTCGCCCTCCCCCTTCAACTGCTCTGGTGACCATAAAATACCGTAAGGTGCAAGGCGAAAGGAGTAAGGGGTATAAAAAAGCTGCAAGTCGCGAGTCGTAAGTCGCAAGGGGACAAAACTAAGAACGTACACGGCATCTCTAACTCACCAAAATGAGGTTTATTCGCCTTCACCTTTCAATTGTTCCGGGGTTCTCTCTTCCAGCCACAGCTTGCACACATTTTTCCATCCAATTCTTCGCCACTTCTTGAACACTCCCTTCAACTCATCCAGATCCTTCGCTTCCAGAAGATCTTTCTGCGCAGATTTTAGGTCTTCAAGAGATGCAATTGCTGGCATAAGCACCTCCAAGAGATACCGTTAGGCGCGAGGCGCAAGGAGTAAGGGGTGCAAGCAAAAAACGCAAAGAGCATAGCGCATAGGGCATAGAGTGAACCCCAAAAATTGAAAGTCGCACAGCGCATCCTCCTACGCAGCCTGCTCTGCTTCGGACCTGCAAGCAGGCATAGCGCCTGCCTACCGGCAGGCAGGCACAATGCCTACTTGGCCTTGTCACTGGACCTCACTGTTTAACAACCATTTCCATACTGGGGAGACGGAGACCGTTCGGCCTTCGATCTTTCTCGTCTCTTCCTGGGCGTAGGTCAAAACCCTGCCCTTTCGTAGTTTCAGGGTGATCATGGCCTCCAACAATCCCTGGAGCTCCCGCTTCTCGTTCTGCGGCTGAAGCTCCCAGCAGACCTGGATTGCTTCCCGAGGTTGAGTCCCCTCTTTGACGATGAAATCACATTCGTGTCTACCCTTGAAGTAAAACATCTCCTGCTCTCGCCTGAAAAACTCAATGGCGACGAGATTTTCCAGCACTTTGCCCCGGTTTTCCGAGAATGGGGTGGCTAACATCAGAAATCCCGTGTCCGTCAGATAGACTTTTTTGGGATTCATCAGGCGATGCCGCGGGGAATAGGAGAACTTCTCGTTCGCGATCACGAAGAAAGCCTCCTGCAGGTAGCGAAGATAATTGGCAATGGTTCGCTTGCTTCCGGGGATCTGTTTCGACCGGAGCTGTTTTTCGAAGGCAGAAATGGAAAACAGTTCTGAGGGTGTATTCACGACGTAGGTCATCATCCCGTCGAGGATGGTTTTTGCCTTGATGTTAAACCGTTCCAGAATATCGCGGTAGAAGATCGTGTTATAGTACGTCTGGAGAAGCTTCCTTTTTTCCGTCGTTGCTTCACGGATCAACACCTCCGGAAACCCTCCTTCTTTCAAGTAGTCGTCAAACGCTCGCAGGATGCGACCTCGGGCCGCTGTGTGAAGAAGGGCCGGGGTGTAGGTGACCCGCCGGAAAGCGAGAAATTCTCGAAAAGAGAACGGCAGGAGGAGGACATCCGTATAACGCCCCCGGAGTTCCGTTGCCACTTCGCCCTTAAGAAGTTTGGAGTTGCTGCCGGAGATGACAATATGAAATCTCCCTCGATTGTGGAGCGTGCGGAGCACCCGGTTCCAATCTGGGAGATACTGGACTTCATCAAAGAAGAGAAAGGTCGGATATCGTCCTGCGAGCTGATTAAAAGCGACAAAGAGCGGTTCCACGTCCTCCGTCCGGAACCCCTTCAATCGGTAATCTTCGAAGTCAACAAAGAGGATATCCTGTTTCGTCCACCGATGCGTTTGGAGCAGCGACCCCATGAGTTGATACATGAGAAACGTCTTACCCGCTCGTCGTGGTCCCACGATGGCAAGGATGTCCCGGAGTCGCTCAAGGTTGATGGGAGCGATGCTTCGTGGGATCAGTTTTGGAAGCGTTACTTCTTCGATCCACTCTGCAACGATCTGAAGCAACGGATCGACGGGCATGGTGTTTACCTCAGGAAACAATTTATAACTAAATTGTTTCCTTTGTCAATAGTAGGCCTCTGGGACGTTCATGAAATTATAACTTGAAGGACGCAAGGGGGTCGGGGCCTGAACCGTGAATTAGGATCATTGCGACCAACGTGCCCACTTTACCCTCCTTCCCCCTTCAATTGTTCTGGGGTACGCTCTTGGAGCCACAATTTACACACATTTTTCCAGCCGATTCGACGCCATTTCTTGAACGCACCCTTCAACTCATCCAGATCCTTCGCTTCCAAGAGATCTTTCTGTGCTGTCTTTAGGTCTTCAAGAGATGCAATTGCTGGCATGGCCACCTCCAACAAGTACCGTTAGGCGCGAGTCGTAAGTCGCAAGGGGCGCAAGCAAAAAACGCAAAGAGCATCCTCCTACCCCATGTGTCCCTTCCCAAGAGCCGACCCCCATTGCTTCTTTTCTTTACTCTGCCGGCGGTGAAAAAACGCAAACCATCGTTGCATCGTCAAGAGCCCGGTAGTTGTATTCACAACCTGCAGGAATATACACGCAGAACCCTGATGATACTTCAACTTCTTTCCCATCATATGAGATCTTTGCTCTGCCATCTAAGAAATAGATAATTTCGTCCATCTCAGGATATGAAACCGGGTGTTCCCAACCCTTCTTGATAAAGGTATGATGAAACGACATCTTTTCTGAACCACTTCTTGCTTTAGTAATAATTCTCTTGCTAATCACACAATTATCATAAAGAACCTTCTCCTTAGTTGTATCAAGTTTTTCGACCTTAATCTCTCTCTTCATATTTCTTACCTCCTGTTTAGTTGAATAGTGACTAGGGTGTCAGGCCTACACTATTTACTCGCCCTCCCCTTCAAAAGACGTAAGGAGTGAGGTGTAAGGAGTAAGGAGTTGAAACCAAAAAACACACATACCCTACCCCGCAAAGCAATAAATAATTATCCGCTTTCACCCTTCAATTGCTCTGGTGTACGCTCTTCCAGCCACAACTTACACACATTTTTCCAGCCGATTCGACGGCATTTTTTGAACGCACCTTTCAACTCATCCAGATCCTTCGCTTCCAAGAGATCTTTCTGCGCAGCTTTTAGGTCTTCAAGAGATGCAATTGCTGGCATGGCCACCTCCAACAAGTACCGTTAGGCGCGAGTCGTAAGTCGCAAGGGGCACAAGCAAAAGACGCAAAGAGCATAGCGCATAGGGCATAGAGTGAACCCCAAAAACTGAAATCGCACAGCGCATCCTCCTACGCAGTTTCCTCTGCTTCGGACCTGCAAGCAGGCAGGTAGCGCCCGCCTACGGCGGGCAGGCATAGGACATAGAGTGAACCCCAAAAGTTGAAATCGCAAGGCGCGAGGCGCAAGGAGTAAAACGTAAGTCGTCAGGCGCCAAAACAAAAAGCCCATTACCATCCTAATAGATACTTCAAGAGTAGACCTCCGAAAAAAGCGATGGAGATGCTGGTTAAGGTTCCGATCAAATAATATTCTGCGAAATGAGTCCCTTCTTTCATCTCCGGATAACGAGCAATCGATTTGGCCGCAAAGATATATCCGATAAATTCCATCTTGCCAAAGAGCACAGCTGTCAGAACCAGACTTCTTTCCAGGATTCCAATATACCTCCCTGCCCTTTCAATCCCTGGTCTCTTCTCCGAGTTCAATCGTCCCAGGAACCCTCTACAGAGGACCCCGGTAAAAAAACCCCCTCCAAATACAATCACGACAAAGAGGGAGACAAATAGAAATAGAGAAGGTTTTGACCAATAAGTCGACAAGAGATTGATCCATGCATGAAAGCGTTCCCTATCCAGAAAGAATACGACGACTCCAATTCCCAACACATGAAGTGCCTGATCCCCGAGAAAATAGAGCCAATGACTTCTTGCAGTGCCTTTTTGGATCAGATTTTTAAGATAGTCAATGAACCCATGAAAGAGTGCAAGGCATACAAGAGCGGTTACCGTCTGATAAGAAAGGTTCGGCAAAAGGATGACAACAGAAAGGAGAAAAAAGATAAGCGTGTGAACTAAAAGTACCGTTATTTTGCCTTTGTTTTCGGCCAAAGAGTCAGGCTGGAAGACAAAATCGGTTAGCGCATGGGCAAGGAGAATTTTCCAAAAGATCATTGTCTCAATCCCCCTTACACCCTTTTAGGGGTGAGATTGCCGCTTACACCCTTTTGAAGGTGTGACGTCAAAACCTTCTCAATAAATTCAATCCCCTTGCTAAACTCATCCCAGTTGGCTGCCTTCAGTCGTTTCTGGACGTTTTGATAAGCAACCCCTAACTTGCGGGCGATCTCCTCATAGGTCGGTAACATCAGTCGCCAGCGAATGGCCTCCCATTGCGCACGAGTCCACTTTTCTTCCAGGAGATCCTGGTACATGAGAATGAGATCCAAGGTCTCGTCGAGGGCCCTGTCTCCGGTTACGATTTTGGTACGTCTCCTCCCTCTGATATTTCTGATTCCGGAAGAAATTGATGCCCTCTCTAGAACGATGGAATGCCTTACCATCCTGGGAATAGGAATCCTTCTTGTTTTCGACAGCGATCTCACCGATCCCAATCGACGAACGGAAGCTGATCATCGGAGTAATATCGGCGAGGGCAACCAGCGCACGGTAGAAAATCGTTAACTCATAGGCCTTCTCAACTTTCGACAAGACGAACTGGAATTCGTCACCTACAGTAATATTAAAAGAGGTAGGCGTGTGAATAGCGTTTGGGTAGGCTTTGTACACTTTGGCGAATTCTTTCTTCAGGAGGGTGTCAATTCTCTTCCTCAGTTCCGTTGAATATCTCTGCGATCTCACGATGTCGCATGTCACAGCTGCCACGATTTTTCCCATCGTATTCCTGCCTCCATTAGTTACACCTAAAATAGGGTGTATTTATGCTTTACACCTTATATAGGGTGTATCCTTTTGTCAAGGCTTATTTCTTCATAAACCCTGCACTCTAGGGATGCCAAGGGAAAGTAGTCTTTGGTACGTTCATGACATTATTACTTTCGTCGGGTCACCTATCCCTTCGTAAGGAGTGAGGCGCAAGGAGCAAGGTTAAACCTCCTCCTCAGCAGATTCAGCCTCTGAGCCTGCAGGCAATGCTCTGACCGCGTGGCCATCCAGTTCCAGCATTGGAATGTGTGGAATTTGTCCGCCGATGATGCCCTGCATATCGCCATAGAGACCGACCGTGTTCTTAACGACTCGCTCGATTTGTTTTTCCCTTTCTTTCCATTGCTTTTCCATCGCACGGCGCTCTCTGTTGACCTGGTCCTGCATGGCTGTGAAGGCCTCAACGATACCCTCTATCTTCTGTTTGAAATCCGTGCCGGAGAGGTACTGGTATAGTAGCTCCATTTTTTCATTCTTGCCGACTGAAGCCTGGCGTTCGCAATCGAGGGCGATCAACTGCTGTCGCAGGGCAGCAGCCAAAGGTATGGCCGACAATGGGTCGGAGACCCACACCCCGTCAACCATCCCGAAGCGACTCACTTCGTCGGGTAATGCCACCGAGACCATGATCGCAATTGATGCCCTCGTCGCGATCATATCGTCCTTTAACTTGGGGATCCACCCGGTACTCCAGGCCTTGGTGTTCTTGGTTTCCCAGAGCATGACCCCACATTTCGCGCCAAAAGGAGTCCGGACGCCCTGGATCAGATCAGCTCCGCGAATCCCCTTGGGCACCGGCTGAATTTCATCGTGTGGGAAGAATCGTTTTAACTGTGCCTCGAAATCCTGCTCCAGCACCTCTCCTTGTGTTTCCATGGAGCCCTGTTCAGCCTTACGCCTCATATCATCCAGCGCCGACTTCAGGTCGCTGATGACCTTTTCTTTCTCCAAGTCTTTCAGCCGGTGTTGCTCGAAAACTTTATTCTCTGCATCAAGACGGATTTTTGCGCGTTCCTCGTCAAGTTTTCGGACGATCTCCAGTTCGGCATCTTCCTTCGCCTTCTCTAATTCCCGTTGCTTCTTGCGAAGCTCTAATTCATTTTCGCGGAAGGTCTTTATCGAAATCTCGCGCTCATTGAGCGCCTCCTGAAGCTCCTTCAGCTGGTCGGCGAACTTGCCTTCCACCTTTTTCGCAACCTTGGCCTCCGCCTCCTCCAGCTTTTGCTTCAACTTTCTCTCGACCTCCTCCTCCATTGCCTCCCTATCTTTGTTGAGGGCTTCCTTCTCGGCCTTGAAAGCATCGAGTTTCTTTTTCAGGTCCTTCTCTCGGCCGATTATCTCTTGCTGCAGTTCGCTCTTGAGGTGTTCCCGGATCTGTCTAGTCAGGGCGTCCGAGATTTCAAACTGATGCCCACACTTCGGGCAGGTAATTGTTCCTTGCTCCATAATCGCATCCTCCGAAGGTCTTGGGTACGTTCATGACATTATTGCTTTCGTTGGGTCACCCTCACATCTGTTAGGCGTTAGGCGCAAGGAGTAAGGGGTCCATAGTCATCGAAATCAGTTATTCTCTTCATCACAAAAGTCACGCACCATGAAATCTCTGTCATGCAAACCGAAATTTCAATGTGCTCAGGAATCCAGCTTGAGGTGCCAAAATGGAACCTCAAGTGTATACAGCCGGGGTCAAATCTTCTTATGTCATTCTTCTCATGTTTGACTCCTTCAAAAACCCTGTCACTCCCCTCCCTTACGAAGCGCATGGCGCATGGCGCACAGGGCATAGAGTAAATCCCACAATCGGTAACCGTCGACGAGGCGTTCTACCTTTCCTTCAAATCGAGTTTCAAGTCCAGCTGCGGATTCTGGGCCTTAACCTCAGTCAGTATCCTTTTGACCAACTCAATTGAATCCAAGAAAGCCCTCTGGGCCTCGGATTTTGAGAGAAGCGTCCCGGCTTCATAAGTCAAATCATTTCGCTTCCTGCGCATCGTCTCAAATTGCTCGGTTAGGCTCCTGTATTTCGCTCCCAATATCGCAGCAGTCATCTCCACTACGGTTTTGTGTTGCGCCCCGTCATCCGGAACATACCCCTTTAGAAGAAGGAGGGCCCTTCCTGCCTTGAGCATCCCGTTGTATGCCAGCAGATAGGTTGCCCTTTCGGCGACAGATGAAATTCGTTTAGCTTCTTCAAGATCCAGGACGGCTTCTTTCAGCAAAGCCTCCACCTGCACCAGCCCTGCCTTTTGTTTTTTGATTTTTCCTTCTCTTTCAAATCTCTTTGTCAGCTTCTCAAACACCCAATTTCCCCTTCAGTACGTGGACTTTCTCTTTAAGGACCTGGTTGAGGAATCCTCCCTCCTTCATTCTTTCTTTTTCAAACTCCTCACGAGTGTAAGAGGTAAAATTTATTTCTCTGCTTAATTTCGATTCCAGGTTTCGGATATCCCGGGTAAACGCATTCACTGGGAACTCGCCGACTGCGAGGACATCAATGTCGGAAGTCTTGGTCTCCTTGTTTTTAGCGTATGAACCATAGATGACTGCAAAAGAAATTCCTCTATATTTAGCCATAACCTCCTTCAGGCTGCCTTCCACCCCTTCTGTTTTAAACACGATCTTCTTGATCTCTTTAAACAGCGGATACTGTTTATTAAGGGAATAGAACTTCGCCCGCCCTCTTATAAAGGAGGCGAAGAGCCCCTCTTCTTCTAACTTGCGCAATTCTCTTGAAAGATTGCCCGCGTCCTCATCGATAAGACTGGAAAGCTCCCTCACATAGTAGTCTTCATCAGGGTGTGTGAAGGAATAGGTTAGCAACTTTCTTCTCAATCTTGTATTTAGGATCATGGACATGTGCGGGGACCTATTTGTTGTGTATTTTACATCATATGTTGTAAATAATACATCAATATGAACCGCCCGTCAAATTCCGTAAGGCGTCAGGCGCAAGGGTATAAAAACCGCAAGGCGCGAGTCGTAAGTCGCAAGGGGGGTCAACCAATAAACCGCATAGAGCACGGAGCATGGCGCATAGGGCATAGAGTAAACCCCAAAAACTGAAAGTCGCAGAGCGCCTGCCTACCGGCAGGCAGGCATAGAGCATGGCGCGCAGAGCATAGGGCAAAGCCCAAAAAACGCACGAGAATTAACAAACCGCAAAGAGACAGTTGCCCAGCCAAAGTAGTCTTTCCAGATCCTGGCAATCCAATAATATGAATAATGGGGAAGATAGGCCTTTGACTTGCTAATTTATCTCGCCTCGCGGAACTCTTCTTCTACCTTCTCTATCAAATACATTTTCAACAGAGACTGATAGGGAATATCTCGCTTATTGGCCAACACTTTTTATGCGTGATAAGGGACTCCGGTAGCCTGATGGAGATCGCCCTGGTCGAAGGCTTCAGGTTCGCTAACACCACCCTTTTGGCCTTCGAATAATCCACATATCCTGTGGAGTCATGGGTTGACCAGAACTTAAATTCTTCCTTCTCGTTCTTGAATTTTGGCAGCTTTCTCAATTTCCTCACGGTAAACTCTCCTCTCTTTCCTGTTCATATCTCTGGCGAGGGCTCCCGGGTAATGTGGGTATCATTACTGGGTCGGCATTTCTCTCCGTCTAAGGACGAGGATCAAGCCAACCTGCCCGTCAGCTTTTTGGATGCGCAACCCTGGAAGCCATCGTTTTATTGGCTCCGATTTAATTGAAATCTGCCTCTGGACAGAGTATTCTTTAACAACCTACCCTGATCGGAAGGAATGGAAATGTCTGTGTCTTGTTTATTCAGCTGGGAACAATTGGTGAAAATGAAAGAAGAGCAAGTCGAGTTCTGGACGGCAGATGGCACCCGAAAGCTAAGGATTTTGGATTACGATGGCAAAACAAAAACCATATATCTGATTTGTGTGCAGACAGGAAAAATATCATGGCCGTTGAGCTTCCAAAGATTACAAAAGGTGCATGAAAAAATCCAGAAAGGACAAATTGCCCTTTTGCCAAATGAGATCGAGAAGTTGGTCCCGACTTGGGGAAACTATATTACCGCTCTGCTAAATTTCTTGGGATGCCAGGACCATGGTTCTCCAAGCCTAAAGATCCGTTAGATCCAAGCTGTCCCGGTCAAGACAGAACTAAATGAGGAGGTTAAATCAAATGAGACTTTCATTATCTAAGCTGGGAATGGTCTTTATAGTTATCGGACTTACAGTCTGTTGTGCGAAAGCATGGGGCGCAGATTGGAGAGAATTTGCCGAGGCGAGTACAGGGATCTTCTACTACGACAAGGAAAGTGTTACCTCCCCATCGAAGGACTTTTTCAGGGTGTGGATTAACAACGCAACCAAGCGCGAAACCAGTTTAATAGAAATCGATTGCAAGGAAAAAAATTATCGGGTTTTGGATGTCGTTGAATATGAGGAAGCCGATCGTATCAAGACCCGTGATGACTATTACGATAACCCAAACTGGTTAGGCATCTTTCAAAAAACGGTTCCGGAGCCTCTTCACAGCATTCTGTGCCCGTGAAGGAGAAACACTCGGAATATGAGTTTTGCTAAAGCTTTTATTGTCCTTAAGTTCATAAGCAGGAGCGGGTCCGTTGTTCGTGACCAGAACTATGGAACCAGACTGAAGCGAAGGATTCAAAAGTAATGAACTATTCTATCCCTTGTTTCGACATCTTTCCGAGGTGAATTCATCGTGTTCAGAAAAAATGACCTCATGCTCCTGCTGGTCATCTTCGCCTCGATGGGAGCCGGTATTGGATTCCCAGCCGTGGGCAAAATCTTTTCTCCTTATCCTTTCTACATGCTCATGATTCTGCTCTTTTTCAATTTCCTAAAGATCGAGTTTTCTGAGGTGATCCACCATGCAGGCGAGACGGCTTCCACGCTTTTGATCTTGTGTATGTGTAAACTACTGATCGTCCCAGTCGTTCTCTTTTTCATTGCCCAGGCCCTTTTGCCCGAATACGCCCTTCCCATACTTCTCATGTCCGGAATTTCGACTGGCGTGCTCGCCCCCTTTATCTCAGGCCTTCTGAATGCCTCTACACTGTTGGCCTTGATGATGGTTGTCATCAGCTCTCTCTTGGCTCCTTTATCACTCCCTGCCCTTGTCAAACTCCTCCTCGGCACGACCATCGAGATTTCGTTCTTGTCGATGGTGAGAGTCCTCATCATGGTGATCTTTGTGCCTGCGTTCTTCGCCACCTTGCTTCGTCAATGGGTCCCTTCCTTTCTAAGAAGACTGGAGACCATACAATTCCCGGTCTCACTGGTCATCTTCGCCTGCGTCAACCTGGGGGTTTTTCCGAAATACTCCTCCTATTTCACGGAAAGACCTGCGGCGATTATAGGAGCTATCGTCGTTGCTTTCGTTCTATCTGCCATCCTGCACGTCATTGGATTCGTCGTGACCTTGAGCAAAAGGAAAGAGGACCGCTTGGCCGGGGCTGTTTCGTTCGCGTGCATGAACAATATCTTGATTATCGTCTTTTCATCACAGTTCTTCGGGCCTCTCGCTCCCACACTCGCTGCAGTCTACATATTACCTTTCTTCTTGATGATCGTTCCCGTGAGAATTGCGGGGAAACTTATTCGATAGGAGGCTCAGGGATCAGTCCTTGAACGAGACAATCATTGATACCAAGGCTGACGAGCAACGTTGTAAAAGCATGAGTGAACCTCTCGACTCCCCGGCCTAAAGGCCGGGGCTTCCTCGAGGTTTACCCTGAGCCGTGCTCCCCTCCCCCACCTTGAAAGGTGGGGCTTCGCACGGTCGAATAGGTGAACTTTCGCTCGATCTCATCGATGTTGAAAAATAGAATGGATAAAAGGGACAAATCGATTACATTTAAGAAATAGATTAAAGGAGGAAACTACAATGAAAGTGTTGATCGTTGGAGCTGGAGCACAGGGCGGCCCTTGTGCCTCGATTCTAAGCAGAGACAAGGCGGTTTCCAAAATTATTTTGAGTGATATCGACTTAGGCTTAGCAAATAAAGTCAAAGAAAAGCTGCACAGTGACAAAATCACCGCCGTCAAGGTAGATGCCGGCGATATGGCGGATATTGAAAAAGCTGCCAAAGGCGTAGATGTTATTATCAATCTGACGTTGACCGCATTCGACGTCAATATCATGAAGACGGCTCTGAAAGTGGGTGCTCACTATGTGGACACCTCCTTTGGCGAGCCCAGTCTGATGGACATACGCGCGAGAGATAACATTTTGGGCCAGATCATCGAGAAAAAACCTCTGGGACTTGATCGTGAGTTCAAAGGGGCCGGATTGACTGCCTTGGTGGGTTCCGGTGCTTCCCCGGGAATCGTTAATATCCTGGCGAAATATGTTTGTGACAAATTGGACCGTGTTGATGAGATCCGCATTCGATTGGGTCGCAAGAACCTGGTCCCATCGACTGAGGTGGTCAGCGCATGGGAACCGACATGGTCTCCTTTCAGGGCACTCTGGGGCTATGCGGTGGAACCTACGATATTTGAGGGTGGGCAGTACAAGAAGTATCCCATCTTCAGCGGCTATGAAGAATATTACTTTCCGGAGCCGGTGGGAATGATTCCCCTTGTATATCATCAGCACCAGGAACCGATTACCCTGCCACATTTTATCGGCAAAGGTATCCGGTACTGCGATTTCAAGTACACCGTCGATACGAGAGCAGGCACGTTGATCAAGACGGGATTCGCGAGTTCTGTCCCTGTGGATGTCAAGGGTGTGCAGGTTGCGCCCATTGACGTATTGATGAAGATCGTCCGTCCTCCGGTGGATAGTTTTCTGAGCGAAGACGAAAACACCGCTAAGCTTCCTCCGAAAATAATTGGCCGTATTGCCATAGAGGTGAAAGGAGGCAAGGGAGCAGAGGATATCGAATACAAACTCGTTCTGCCTCTCAGCCTTTTTGAAACGGTAGAGGAAAAACTGGAGATGTATAGAAAATTCGGTGCCTCAAACATCTATGTTTCCCTGCCGGCCGTCGTTGGGAGCAAAGATGTGTGTGGAGGGCAATGCTGCAAGAGGCGTGATCGCTGCGGAGTGTCTGGATCCGGTCAAATTCTTAAAGAGGATGGCCGGCATGGGAGCTCCTGCGAAATTTCTCGAAGTGTGTTCCAAAAAAGTGGCCATTTCTTAACGGAAAGGAGTACGCCGTGTCCACTCCAACAGGAGCAATGATCTCTAGACGTTTTCTGGCACTCGGATATGTTGCTCCATGACACAGGAACCGGTGTATTCGAGGTGGCCAGATCTTTTCTCATGAAGCTAGAGGAAAAACATTTTCAGGAATATGACCACTCTTGTATTTTTTTCACGACCGACGGAATAGTAGAGTAATCTTAAATGTGGAGAACATTTTTATGAAAACCAAAGTATCCATTGTCAAAGGCTCGAAGAACCCTCAAGCAAAAGAGATCCGAGAGATGGTTGAGCGTGCCGTTGGTCTGATAGGGGGTATAGGCGATACTATTTCGAGAGGAGATCGAGTCCTTATCAAACCTAATATTGCATATGAATTGAAACCAGGAGAGACAGAGGTCTCAGATCCGAAGGTGGCAAAGGCAGTTTACGATCTGGTTGTCGAGATGGGCGCGAAGCCAATCATAGGAGAATCTTCAGCACCAGGGGTGAACGGGGAAGCGGCATTTAGGGCTTCAGGGTATTATGATCTTCGTGATCAAGGATATGATGTGGTTAATCTGAAAAAGACAAAAACGATGATTCTCAATAATCCTGAAGCGAAGGTTCTAAAGAAGGTAAGGGTATTTAAGTTAGCCAAAGAAGTCGATGTCATCATCAGTTTGCCTGTCGTTAAGACCCATGATCACGAGCCGGCGACCTTGAGTCTAAAAAACATGAAAGGCTTGTTACCCGATCAAGAGAAGAAGAGGTTTCATAGTCAGTATGGACTTTTCCAGGGAATTGCCGATTTGAATCTTGTCGTGAAACCCAACCTGACAATCGTTGATGGGATATTTTGTCGAGAGGGGGTGGGGTATCCCTATTCCAAAGAAGTTGAGATGGATCTGATCCTTGCGGGCAGGGACCCGGTCGCAGTTGATACAGTAACTTTATTGGTAATGGGTATCGACCCTAAACAACAGAAGGATGCGGTATTGGCCGAAGAGCATGGGATTGGCACGATGAGCATGGACCATATCGAAGTTGTCGGAGAAACCATAGAGAATGTGATGAGGAGATTTGAGAGTTCTGCAGAGGCTTTCCAGAAGATGTTAGGTTTTCAGGATTTTAAACTTCTATCGAGTGACAAAATGTGTACGGGTTGCAGAGGCATGATGTTCTACTTCTTAAAAGTTTTGGACGATCAAAAGAAACTGGACCAAATTAGAGATCTCACTTTTACATTAGGTGAACACGATGAACTGCCTCCAATAGCCAAAGAGAAGATGATTTTGGTGGGTGTATGCACTGAACGCTACAAGAATAGAGGTCGATATGTCGGTGGCTGTCCTCCATTAAGTTCTATGCTGATGTCAGAAGTCTTCAAGACCGAGATGAAACCAATATGGTCATCAGAATAAACAAATAGACCGCGACCGCCGCAATAGGGTTGGATAAATATACGTTGTAGTATTTTCTTTAGCTGACCTGCCCCCCGAAAACCGGTCCAGGGGATGAGTTAGAATAGGACTGAGAATAAGTAAGGGGAGGTCAGGATGAAGAAGAAGGGGTTTACTGCAGAGCAAATCATCGGGAAGCTGAGAGAAGCAGAGGTTCTTCTGGGTCAGGGGAGCACAGTGGGCGAAGTGAGCCGCAAGCTCGGGATTACGGAGCAGACCTACTACCGATGGGGGGCGGGAGCACGGACGTGGCAGCGAACAAAAGGGCATATCAAGTTGGCCTAAAAAGACTGGTAGTTCATTCTGCAGTGCAGCAGGATGCAGCAAATAGGAAATAATTTAGGAAATCGAACTCCTTATGAGGTCTATTTCAACCAACCGATCCCCCTAAACCCAGGACGGGCTTCTCAAGCAATGCACCAAATACACCCCGCTTTTTTGTCTTGACAATGGGGAGGGGGTTCAAAGAGGGAAACGGAGATGATACCTAGCCCAGGGGACGGACCTATGATCCAGCCCCTGGGCCTTCGTTCACAATGGCCTGTAAATTGGTGTTACGGCACCGTGTAAACTACCTTTGCCCCGTATAGAAATTGGCCGGCATCAAGACATGTCCCGAGCTGATAAACCCGTCCTTTCACCAAAGTCTTCTTAATAAGAGGCAATTCTATTCGCCTGTATGGTAGGGGTCCCGGTTGTGACGTCTAGCAAATACATAGTCCTCAGCGAACGCTGTTGCCATGTCAATAGCAGTAAGCTGGAAAAAAGGGAAGTGAACCGGTCCCATCGTCTGTCAAGTAAACTATTACTTTGTTTATTTTTGTGGCAGTGCCTGGAATTTTCACCGGTGCAACAAGGCATGGGTCGTTGGCAATCCCCTCGAGATACCCTCCACTAAAAGATTTAAAGTAGGAACCAGGGACAGTGTTGACAAAGCCATCGTTTGTGAACTCAGCAACGGGAATCAGAATGCTAGCTGAAGCTGCATCAGCCTTATCTACGGCACCCATAAGAAACATGACCATAACAGCAATCATCATGTAAAAACCCTTAACAAGACCTTTTCTTCTTTCCTCCATAGCGTTCCTCCTTTAGCGATTTAGTTTGATAAACAACTCGTGCACCTCTGCGACCGATATAACACTCTCGTCCGTGACCACCCCCTTTCATAGATGCTTTTTGGCTGAGCAATTTCAATGAATCGAAACAATGGAACATTAGTTATTCCTGACACTAAGTTCGTTATTGATTGACTAACTTAAGCACGTTCCCACCGAAACTCAGCCAAAGCTATTTACTTACTTACGAATCCCTGCTTCTTTTTCGTCTTGTCAATTCGAACTCTTAATTGGGTTCATCCCACAAAGGTCCAAGTCAACTGCAATTCAGATGCCAGATACTTGACCGTTGCTCATTAGCTTAAGCACTTGGAATTATAAGGTTTGTTATGACTTACTTTTTTTTCGAGAGATTCAAATGGTAAGTTTCCGCTCATTTGGTCGTTTTTGAGTGACTTTTCTCGGCATCTAGGCGTGAGGATAGACGGTTGTTTCAGCTAAAGAAGGGCACGGAATCAAACCTATGGGGAGCACGATGAACTTGCCATCCTGAAGCCAACGTGACAATTCCTGCCACGTTGGAAGTCCATTTCTAGTGGATAATGCGTCATAGCAGGCAAGTGCTTGAAAATAAATGGTCAGCCGTGCAGGAATCGAACCTGCGACCTACTTGGTTAAGGGATCCTGTGAGGTTCTATCGACCACCAAACCGAACAACAGATAGACCCATCGCCTTGCCAGCCGCCGCCATGGTTCGGTCTGCTGTTGCAAGCTTGTCCGCCTGGATCGTTTTCGCAATCACCAGGTGGAATGCATCAAGTGTCCGGAGGGGTATATCCGGATGCGCAGAGACAAGGTTGACAGTCCCTGCAGCGAGACCTTCCGGAAATGGATGGCATGTCAGGAAATTCTGGCGAATATCTCCTGGAACGTTGCGAAAGCCCGTGACTCCATCTTTAGATCGATATGGCCTTCTCTTTTCCGTCGTCTAGCCAGAAGACAACGCATTTCTACCACCGTTAAGTCGCTGATCGCAACCGGCCCATGTTCTTGGATATATCGTTCGACATCCTGGGATCTCTCTTCATTGAGATACCATTTGGCCAGCGCGCTCGTATCAAAATAAGTCACTTCGCTCATCGGGCATCACGATCCTTACGGATAAGCTTCTCGCTTCCCTTCCGCATCCTCGGCATGCTTTCCCGAAGATCTCCGTGGGAGGGTATGGACCTTTTCTTGCAGATTGGTGCCAAACGAGCAATCGCCTCACCGCGACGTGTGATGGTGACCTCTCCCTCCCCAGACAGAAGACGGTCCAGGTGCGACAAGCGCCTGCCGTGTTTCCACGAATGGTCAGTTTCTTCATGCTCTTCACTCCTCTTCGTGACGCTTTGTGTCATTGTGTCACATCTTGGCAATGTATAGCACATTCTCGGCAGTCCCGCAATGGGTCCTCAAGTAATCTGCGGACGGTTTCAATCCGAAAATCGGTCCAGAGGAAGAGTTAGAATATGGGCTGAGAATAGGTATAGGGGATCAGGAAGAAGAAGGGGTTTACCGCAGAGCAAATCATCGGGAAGCTGAGAGAAGCAGAAGTTCTTCTAAGCTAGGGGAGCACAGCGGGTGAAGTGAGCCGCAAGCTCGGAGTCACGGAGCAGACCTACTACTGATGGAGACACACGGACTTGGAAGCCTCAAACCCCAACGCCGTGCCCATCTCACACTCATCAGCGTTGCAGTGGATCTCGCTATTGGCTTTGCCACCATGGACACTCTCGCTCCATGGCTCAAAGGAGGGGGATAACCCTTCCCTTACTGGTTGTCTCGCTGGAATTTCCTGCAAACCCTCTCCAAGAATCAGAGGGACAACTCTGCCTTCTTGCACCACTCTTTCGATCCCTACCTCAAAAAGTCACCACGAAAACGCTCTTCTCTTGGCTCTTGACTCCCTTCTACCCTGGTACCCATTTAAAACCCATGCCTTATCGCCGGTCTTATCCCCCTTCCGACCCCAGCATGCGGAATCTCTGAGGGCCTCTAAAATTCCTCTAAAATTCGTTGACAAAGACTCCCCTTTATGCTAATCGAAAAAAGCGAAGAAGGGCGTTACCAAGAATATTTCACGTTGGAGGTGGTATGATGGAAAAGTTAACTCTTGGTTCCGTGGTTGCTAAACCTGGGCGACGAGGAAAGGGCTATCCTCTCTATCGGCTCCTATAACGACGGGACTCCAGTTTATACCCCATTAATCGTGCTAGTTGGTCGTAAGCCTGGGCCTCGCCTTTGGGTACAATGTTGTATTCACGGTAACGAATATTGTGGCTCTTTAGGAATGTTGGAAGTGTCCAAAAAATTGGATCCTAAGGAAATGATGGGAACATTAATTTGTTTCCCAGCTCTTAATATATCCGCCTTTCGGGATGGGAGGCGGTTTTCACCTCACAGCAAATACGGTGTTCCGGATCTGAATCGCGTTTTTCCGGGAAAAGAAGATGGCAATTTCACAGAGATCATGGCGTATAATCTATTCCGGACATTTATCAAGAATGCGGATTATCTGATAGATTTCCATACCGGCCACAACCCTGACACGTTTTGGACAATCTATAGCGAAGACGCTTCTAGGACAGCCAAGAAATCTAATGCGTTGGCACGGGCGTTTGGATTTGAACTCATTTATCCGTGTAAGTCAGACATTTTGAAAAATGCTTTTTGCGTTCAGGCAAATCGAAAAGGAAAACCTGGGATCATTGTGGAAGCTGGTGGAAGTGGAGCTTTGGCAAATTCTGAAGCGGTGTCAGCCGTAATTGATGGAATTACAAATGTAATGAAGTTCCTGAAGATGCTAGATGGGCCTTTTGCTTTTAAAGACAACTATATTATGCTAAAACATTGGGTGTGGATGATGGCTCCTCACGGTGGACAATTTGTCCCGACGGTGAAAATTCAGGAAAGAGTGAAGAAAGGCGATGTTATAGCCAAATTATATACGATTTTTGGCGAGAAGTTAGAATCGGTGAAAGCTCCGATGGAAGGAATAATTTTAACAGTGTCCAAAGAGCCTTTTGTGACAGCCGGAGATTCGATTTTTCAAATTGGAAAACCATAAATAATCCAACTTTTGGCCTTTAAGTGGTGGTAACTGTCGGAAGAATTTACGGGGTCAGTTTCTCGTTAGCTGTTTTGAATTGCCAGAAATGGAAAATACCAAATTAGGCCAAGAGGAAGCCACATCGCTCGTTGTTTTTCCTCTGCCACTGGGAGTGATCAAATGATAGCTCTGAATTGCGGTCGCATCATTGACGGAACGGGTTCCGCTCCCATAATCAATGCAGTTGTCTTAATAAAAGATGGAAGCATTGCTAAGTTGGGCAAAAGAGATAATATCGCTGTTGATGGAACAATTCAGACGATCAATTTGGAGTCGTATACAGTTTTGCCTGGCTTAATTGACAGTCATGATCACTTAGGCACGGATTTGGGTGATGAAGAGGCTCAGTCGAGGGAGGCTGATGTCTATACAGCTTTAAGAGGAGTGAAGAATGCCCGAGAAATCCTCAGAAAAGGCATTACAACTCTGAGAGACATGGGTGAAAAGAATTTTATCGATATCCATCTAAAGAGAGCAATAGAGGAGGGGATCATTTCAGGCCCTCGCTTGTTAGTCAGTGGCCGGTTTATCACGAGAACAGGTGGACACGTATGGTTTGAGGGAAGGGAAGCAGATGGACCATATGAAGTGCGAAAAGCAGTTCGCGAGCAAGTCAAAGTGGGAGCGGATTTAATCAAAATTATGATTAGTGGGGGTATTTCAACGGAGGGATCCTCCCCTATTTCAACGGATTACACACGGGAGGAGATCGAAGTAGCTGTGGAGGAAGCCCATAGGAGCGGAAGAAAAATAGCAGCTCATATCCATGGAGGAGAAGGAGCAGAGTGGGCCATTGAAGCAGGAATAGACTCTATTGAACATGGGATTTATCTCAAGGAAAAAGATCTAGCATTAATGGCGATAAAGGGTGTATTCCTTGTAGTAACCACTGGTGTAATTAGAGCAGGGGCTACTGATCCAAAAGTTCCAGTTTTTTTCCGCGAAAAGTGTAATGAAGCAAGATCAGTTTACGCTGATACAATTAGAAGAGCACGAGAAATAGGTGTCAAGGTTGTGGTGGGCTGTGACGAACTTCACGGCCAGTTGGCAAATGAGATGACGGAACTTGTGAACATAGGGTTCACCCCTATCGAGGCAATTCAATCAGCAACCAAATTTGCGGCCGAGCTTTGCGGATTGGAACGCCAGATTGGTACGTTAGAAGAGGGTAAATGGGCTGACTGTATCGCAGTGGCAGGAAATCCCATTGAAGACATGACATCTATAGATCGAGTCAAATTCGTGGCCAAAAGGGGCAAAATAATAGACATCTGATTTTTAGCGTCTCCAAAAGGCCCTTTGATCATTTAGAGGGAAACTCTGAACATTTCTCACTATTAAACCCGGAAAGGAGGAGATTCGGATGAGCACTGTTTTACTCGAGGAGATGACCTGGAAAGACGTCGAGGATTATTTAAAAAGGGAAAACTTAATAATAGTCCCTATCGGATCAATTGAACAACACGGACCGCATCTTCCATTGGCGACTGATTCTATCAATGTCCAATATTTGGCTCGAAAGGCAGCCCAGAAATGTGAGGTCCTGGTTGCACCTATCATAAAATATGGCATTTCACAAAATCACATCGATTTTCCAGGAACATTAAGTCTGACCCCTGAGTCCCTAATCCATTTAATTTTCGACGTGTGCATTTGTTGCTCACATCATGGATTCAAGAAGATTTTGCTGCTGAACGGACATGGAGGAAACAACGCAACACTAGATGTTGCCATAGTCAAATTGAAGAATAGACTAAAAGATACAATAATTGGCCAGGCATATATCACTTCATTGCCAGATGAAAAAGAAGATTTCTTGGAAGACAAGATTCGCTACCATGCAGACGAAGGTGAAACATCAAGAGTGTTGGTATCCGCGCCGAATTTAGTCAGGATGGAGCGGGCTAGGGAGGAAATCCCCGAATCAAGTTCTGGCCTGTTCGTCTTCCAGGAAGACCAACTGTTTAGACAGATGACTTTCTATGGATTACCTAGAACAAAATCTGTGACCAAGTCCGGTATTTTTGGAAATGCTTTGCTTGCGAGGCTAGACAAAGGGAGAAGGCTTTTCGAAAATGAAATAAAAGGTCTAGTTGGTGAGATTGAGAAATTGAAGGCGATTGATTTAAGAGATTATACCGAAGGATGGAGCACAATCTTTTAGCGCTTGGATTTTCAGGATATACGCGGCGGATGTCTTTCTCCTGTTAGAATTGTAAAGGGAAGATTCATTCGCTATGAAAGGCTGCTATAAGAAAGGTAGAGCTTGAAAAGACGACAAAAGAAAATTTATTGAAAGAATTTTGGGTATACAAATTCCAATGAAAATCCCGCGATTAATCCACGGTAAAAATCATTTGTTCCTTTTGGCACCGGGGATTCTGCTTGTGCTCTTATTTCTGATGATTCCCATGTTTTCTACCTTAGCCACTAGTTTTTATAAATTTGATAGTAGCAAGATTTATATTCAAGAGTTCACCCTGCATAACTATGCCAGGTTTCTATTTGATTCTTTTTATCTAAGGATACTCTTGAACAGTTTTAAAATCGGCGTTATGTCAACTTTGTTATGCCTTATTCTCGGTTATCCTGTCGCCTATTTCTTAGCGAGAACGAAATCAAACAAGAAAGGCTTATATCTGTTTCTTGTTATAATGCCACTTATGGTGGGAGTTGTTGTCCGGACGTATGGGTGGATAATTCTTCTTGGAAGTGAAGGAATTGTAAACAAATTTCTTCTAGGAATCGGTATCATTGATTCGCCAGTTAGAATTCTTTATACAGAGGGGGCTGTCATCATTGGAATTGTGGAAATCTTACTACCATTCATGGTTTTACCCTTGATGTCTTCCATTCAAAAGATTGATATTTCACAGGAGGAAGCTGCAAGAGTACTGGGAGCTACTCGGATCACAACGTTTTACAAAGTAATTTTGCCTTTAAGCGTTCCAGGAATGATTTCTGGATCCCTTTTAGTCCTTACATTGTCGATTAGTGCCTTATCAACGCCTTTATTCTTGGGCGGGCCCAAGAACATAATGATTGCAGTATTAATTTGGCAGCAAATGTTAACGGTCCGGAATTGGCCATTTGGTTCGACAATGGCCATTATTCTAATGGTGGTAACTAGCGCAATAATAATGTTCTATCTTAAGGCGGTCAGAGGAAAAACAACAAGAGGGTGATGGGTTGAGAACTGACACTGCTGAGAAACTGAATTATTTCGTATTTGGCTGTGTTTTGTTCATTATTTATGCATATCTTCTTGCGCCGGTCATTATTATAGTACTTGTTTCTTTCAATCCAACTGACTCACTCGTAATTCCAACAAGTCACTTTTCGCTGAAGTGGTACTATGAGTTTTTCAAAATATCCGGCTTTGTGAAAGCCTTGAGATTTTCTCTTCAACTGGCTCTTGTAGCATCGATCCTGACGCCTATCGTTGGAATCCCAAGCGCCTATGCAGTGGTTAGGTTCAACTTTAGGTATAAGAACGCCGTGGAGACTTTCCTGCTCTCACCGATTCTAATTCCATCAATAATAATTGGCATGTCAATGTTACATTTTTTTGTAAGCCTTAAGCTGAGGGGAACCTTTTTGTCAATCTTGATATGTCATGTTATTCTGACAACGCCTTATATAATGCGGACGGTTATTGCCAGCCTTTCTGGAGTAGATGTAGCAATAGAGGAGGCGGCTGAAATATTGGGTGCGAGTCGGTTTCAGATCTTCACCAAAATTACTTTGCCCTTAATGGCTTCTGGAGTGATTGCGGGATTACTGTTCGTATTTGTAACCTCCTTTGGGGAATTGGACGCTTCAATATTCGTTACAGGTCCGAAGACGGTGACTCTACCTATACAGCTATTCTCATATCTTCAATGGTCAAGTAGTCCTGTCATCGCATCGATATCTGCAATTCAGATCATATTTGTATTCGTAGCGGCATTAATTATAGATAGAGTTCTAGGTCTTGGAAAGACAATGCAATTGGGTTGATTTAAAACAGTTGGTGAGAGAGTAAGTAACTTTTGGGAATTCTAACCTTCAAGGACAAGAGTATTTTCAATATTCCAACAAACAAATATCTTTTTGCCAGTAATATAATGATCTTTCGAGAGGTTGATTTCAGTATTTTGCCTGCAAGCTACAATATTCTCACCGGTTGTTAGCCTAATGTAGTAATGGGTCTTGTCACCAAGATACAAAACGTTCGTAATAGTTCCCTCAAATAAATTAACTGAGGTAAGAGGTCTATCATACTGAAACGCCACTTTTTCTGGCCTTATCGCGACATAAACTTCTTTGCCCTTCTCGTAGTTGTATCGATGGGCAACCGCATGAATGGTCATTTTATCGCGTATCTCAATTTTGAGGATGCCTTGAGAAATTTCTGAAACCTTTCCCTTGAAAACATTTGTTTCCCCGATGAAATCGGCTATGAACTTTGTTCTAGGCTTCTCGTAAATACCTTCGGGTGTATCGATTTGTATAATTTTCCCGAACTCCATCACAGCAATGCGATCGCTCATGGTGAGAGCTTCTTCCTGGTCGTGAGTCACAAATATCGTTGTGATGCCTAATGTTTTTTGGAGTTCCCTTAGCTCTACTTGCATTTCTTTGCGCAATTTGCGGTCGAGTGCGCCAAACGGTTCATCTAAAAGCAATACGTCAGGGGAACAACTTAAAGCCCTGGCCAATGCTACTCGCTGTTGTTGACCCCCGCTCAGTTGCGTTGGGTATCGATCCTTAAATGTTTCATCGAGTCTAGCAAGTCGAACCATGTCTTTGAATTTTGAATCTACGGCATCCTTTTTAGCTTTTCGTAATCTTAATCCAAAGATGATATTTTCGAAAACGGTCAGGTGCGGGAATAAGGCATAATTTTGGAAAACCATCCCTAAGTTCCTTTTGCTTACTGGAACGGGATTCATGAGTTGATTATTGATAAATACATTCCCAGTGTCAGGCTTGACAAAGCCAGCAATGATCCGGAGTGTAGTTGTTTTACCGCATCCGCTGGGTCCAAGGAGAAAAAGAAATTCGCCCTTCTTAATCTCCAAATTAATATTATCAACCGCATTTACTGAGCCAAAGTGTTTTGAGATTTTTTCTAAATAAACATAGTTCGTATCCGTGTTATAAGTTTTCTCCGAGAAACCTTTTTCATATCGATCGTAATTTAGCAAATTGTACATGGACCTAACCCTTATGTAAAGTGCTGGGTAAAAACGCGAGCAGCGGAAAATATTTACGAATTATCGGTTGGAAGTGATCATGGCAAAAGATACTCCTCGGTTGCCCAAGGAATACAAAAAGGTCGGGGAATGCAAGGAGCGGTCCTGACATTCCCCGAATACTATTTTAAAGTGATAAATCAACCAGCAGTTGCAATTTCCTTATTCCATCTTTCGAGGGCATTATCCGTAACTTTTGAATAGCCATAGTAGTCAACCCGCAGCATATTATCCATCGCCTCCCTAGGGATCTTAATTCTTTCTAAATCAGGCGGAAGTTTTTCCATAGCTTTTAAGTTTGTAGGAGGGTATTTGGTCAATCTACAGTATGGAATCAATTTCTCAGGATCCAAAGTATAATTAATGTATTTCTCAGTTAGTTCCCTAACTTCAGCTTTAGCCACTTTGTTCAAAGCAAGACCATATCCAAGAGGTGCAGCCCCTTCTTTAGGGAAAACGAACTTAACTGGCACCTTGTTATCCTGCAGATTCCTAGTTCTTCCGTCCCAGAATGGCGCGGCCCACAACTCCCCCCGAGTAAAAAGCTGAATTCCATGATCCGTATTGGAAATAAAAATTGGGTTCATCTCTTTGACGTACTCCCTCAATTTTTTCACTCCAGGATCAAGATTTTTGGGAGTACCGCCTGCCAAAAAGTTGATTATTGGCAAGAATGCTTCTCCCATCCATTCATAAACAGGGATACCCACCTTACCCTTGTATTTTGGATTCCAAAGGTCCCACCAACTTGTTATTCCTTCCTTGATTTTTTCTGTATTGTAAACCAACCCAAAAGTCGCAACTATATTTGCTGCCCAATACTCATTCTTAAACGCACCAGCTATGTCTTTCAGATTTGGTACATTTTTAGGGTCCATTTTTCCTACGATCCCCAGATCAATACATTTGTCTATATCTGTGGTATCTAACTTGGAGCAACAAACCCTAGGCTGGCTTTTTTCTGCAATGAGCTTGGTTATCCTATCCAGCTCTGTTCCTATATCATAAGAGATTTCACAATTATACTGTTTGGCAAATGGCTGGCTAAAAATTTGATCAAGGAACTCTTGCCAACTTCCTCCATCAAATCCAATAATTATCTCCGGTTTAGCTGCTGCATAAGCCTTTTTGTTAAGAGATAGGGAACCTCCCAAAACTCCTACCCCCGCCATTATGGATTTTTCTAGGAAACTTCGCCGGCTAATTTGTTTTGCCATCATGAGCCCTCCTTTCTAATGTTGAATGTACAACCTTCTTTGGTAGTTTTCTTGTTTAGATAAACCGGTAGAAATAACGCATCCTTTATTATCACAGATGATATTCTTTGTCAAGGCAAAATTGCGGCAAAATTGTTTCGTTGTGTTAGCAAAGGGAAAGCGTCCCCTCTAACTGCCAAGGTAAAATGTCCCCTATGGAAGGGGACAAGATTCTGATGAGTCAGAGGCAGTTACAGAGGTGGCACCTGATGGGTTTGGTGGAGGGAGGAAAGATCACCTTGAAGGGAGGCAGGCGGAGAAGATAGGTGTGTCCTACCGGCAGGCCAAACGGATTTGGAGAGCTGTGAAGCAGAAAGGAGCAAGAGGGTTGATTCACGGCAACGTAGGCCGTCCTCCTCCGAATCGGATTTCGGAGAGAGTGAGGCAGCAGGTATTGAACTTATCCCGGAAGGTTTACGAGAAGTTTAATGATACGCATTTTACAGAGATGTTGGCCGGAACAAATCAATAATTTAATGGGCGTCCCTCAGGACGCTCTCAGATATGTGCTTTTCCCAAAATTTAACGGCGTATTCTATCCATCCTTCGGCATTCGTACCGATGCCGAGTCCAAAACCATGGCCTACATTCCGATACTTACGATACTCGACTTCTATTCCGGCCTTTCGCATGGCATCTACACGCCTGTCAACAGTGGATACATTAACGATTCCGTCATTTTCGCCTTGAACCACAAAAGTCGGTGGATCATTTTTGGTGAAGGACGAATGACCGGTATATGCCATGACTACAACGCCAGGTCTCGGAAGATCATAATCACCGTATCCGGCAGGGCCGTATGAACCGATTTGTGCGGCCATTCTTGCCCCCGCTGAGCTACCCCACACCGAGTAATCTTTCGTGCTTACGCCCAATGATTCAGCATGCTGAAAAATATAAGATATAGCTGCCGCTAAATCTTCGCAGGCTCTCTGCTCACCTCCCACGCGGTATTGCAGGACGAAAGCATTATATCCTTTTTTGCTCAGTTCTATAGCGTGAGGGAAACCTTCATGAACAGAACCGACATAGGAAAAGCCACCGCCAGGGCAGACGATGGCAAATGGGGCTCCCGGCTTACCCTTGAAAAAGAAAAGGCCCGTATTCTGTTTAGCTGGTTTTTCCAGCTTTTGCCGCTCGGTGTAGAAGTTGTAGAATATGGTTTTTCCTTCGGCTACTTGGTCAATCATGTAATTGATTGTCTTCACTACAGCCTCTGGTTCTACCTGGCTGTGATACGGCAAAAGAGACCCCACACGACTAAGTTGCATATTCCCGTCGTATGTACCACGGTCCAACGGCAGAATAAACTGACCAAAGCCTTTAAATGATGGATGATTCACGATGTGGTGGACGGAATCATTGGTTGTTATATGGGCAAAGATTCCATTTACGTTTCTTTCTTCAACTAAGATTTTGTCTGTATTACCATCAGACGCGACAGTATCATTCTTCATACAGCTTGTAAGAAATATCATCAAGAATAACAATACTCCGCTCATTCCTAACTCACGGTGTTTAATGTTTTTTGATCCCATGATAGTATGATTTGATAATCAAATCAACCCCCGGATTCGTTCTACTTATTATCGGTTGAAGTGTTACATGGAGATGGGATTTTCACAAATCACGACTACAGGAAGTGCTCCACGCGCCAAGAATAAACCTTTAGATGAGATGCTCAAGAGTATGAGGAGGACGGCTGCATTTGATCTCAAATCCTTCTTTTTACAGCGGGATCGGGACCATTTATTAAACCCTGGAAAATCCGAGGGCCTAAATCTTTAAAATCATTAAGACCAGAGATCGAAAAATTACCATTTATTAAAGATCCCTTTAAAAAATGAATCTGATTGAAAAAGGATTCAGCCGACGGAGAACAAGATGTTGAGCATGTTCAGGCGGTCACTCTATGACCTGCTTGATCAGGGAGAACTGGGTGGGCATAACGATTTTCAGTGGAAAGGGGATTCAGGGTGAAAGGCCTTCCTCTCGGTGGCGGCATCCTCCGTTTGGCCGAGTAGCCCTTAGCTGTATCTTTTCGTACAGGGGTATGAACATTCTTCTGAATGTGGTTCGCTCATCCGTATGAAACTGAATGCACACATAAGTAAATAAGTCTCAACTGAAGCAATGGATAAAGATTAACGTCTTCTCTCTTAATGGTCTTCAGATTTGGCTTTTTCGCAATCCCCTCATGCTCTGTGTATTGTTCCCCTAATTGTTTCAGGGAATGTTCTTTCTGCCTCGGTTATTAACAATAATATTTTCAACCTTCGTTGTTTCCGGGTCCAATATGATCTCTTTTACGCCCTGTTTGACGTGCCTAAGAATCATATCTGAACAGCCGCCTAAGCAGAACCTGGAATGGTGTTCTATGTTAAAAGAGGGAAGGACTATCGGTATTCTCTGATCTCCATTTCCAGAAATATGCTCCATATATGTCGTGGTTCTCTTGTGCTCTCCTTTTCTAACCATTCCTGTGCAAAATACCATATGAGAGACGTTCTCCACTGCATTTATGATTTGGCTCATAAATGAAAAGACCCCAGTTTCAGCAACCTATGAACCATACGTTCTAATTCTCATCTTTGGATGGAATATTTTAGAGGCGTGCAACTCTTTATCGGCAAAATTGAATTGTTTCTTAAGCTGGGCCAAAACATTTTCGACTTCGGCAATCTCAGTATGTTCTACAAGCAAGATCCCGTAACCTACCTGCACCTTGGCACTTGTTGCCGTATACGCCTTTGCGGTCTCATCTCCATAACCCATGTAGATCTTATGGCTTACTGTATTGCCAGATCTCATTTCTTATGACTTGAGGGTGTCAGCATCAGCAGACTGACGTCTTGAGCTTTTTAGCTAAGGCAGAGGGGAAAAGAAGTCTGAGTGGTTTCTCCAATTGGTCTTGGAGCCCGTTTTTAACTTGAAATTCCCTTGAAGCTTGGTTCCCGGAACTTGGTAAATCTGGTGAGCCGTGCTGGAATCGAACCTGCGACCTACTGATTAAGAGTCAGTTGCTCTACCTGTTGAGCTAACGGCTCACCTTTAACCGGCTACTGAATCTATTCGCTATCCGCGACAGAGTCCATGGCTCCCTGAACTACGTAAAATTCAGGGCTGCCATAAACCTCACATGGTTTGTGGCGCGCCCGGTCCGACTCGAACGGACGGCCTGCGGATTCGAAGTCCGACGCTCTATCCAACTGAGCTACGGGCGCATGGGGTGAGTGAGGGGACTCGAACCCCCGACCACTGGGGCCACAACCCAGTGCTCTATCCAACTGAGCTACACTCACCATCACCATTGATCAACACCATCTATGGCCTTTATGACTCGTTAAGCCAATTCCAATCTGGCGCGCCTGGCAGGATTCGAACCTGCGACCTACGGATTAGAAGTCCGTAGCTCTATCCATCTGAGCTACAGGCGCAATGTCAAAATCGTTCAAGTGCAAAGTCTAAAACCAAGGTCCGTCTGATCAGCTCTCGCCACTTTAAGGATGGTCGGGGCGAGCAGATTTGAACTGCCGACCTCCTGCTCCCAAGGCAGGCGCGCTAAACCAGGCTGCGCTACGCCCCGACCTTGATCGTCTGCGAAGTGCCAGTGCCTTTATCGTTGAACGCCTCCGGCCCCTCACCTCTCGGGGTGGCAAGAGTTCCTCCTTATTTGAACGCCGGTCCGGCCGGCTCACCACTCGGCGGCGTGCCAAGAGTCGCTCCTTATTCGTCGCGACGCCACCCTCCTGCCCCAAGGCAGGCGCGCTAAACCAGGCTGCGCTACGCCCCGACTTGATTTCAAAACTGCCTCAATTCAAAAAAGTCTAACTCGTACAACGCTCGCTTTTCAAAACTCGACAGAGCTCTCTCTTATTGTTTGAACCCGCCGTACGGCTCCCGTCTCGGGGGCCAAGAACGCTCGATTCCTTCATGTACCGGAACCCCAAGGCACGCGCGCTTCACTGCCTGGCTACGCCCCGACGGTTAACAACTTAAGAAATTAACACATTCTCAGATCAAAGACAATCGCAGACAAACCGCTAACTCTTGAAGTCCTTTATGACTTTCCGCATTTTCCTGAGGGCCTTCCCTCTGTGACTGATTCTATCCTTCTCCGCAAGCCCAAGCTGAGCCATGGTCTTCCCAAATCGAGGGAGAACAAAAAGCGCATCGTATCCAAACCCCTTCTTTCCCACTTCCTTGAACCCAATTCGACCTCTGCACATCCCTTCAACACCGGCTTCCTTCCCCTCAGCGGAAACAACAGCCAGGGAACAAACAAACTGAGCGCCCCTCTTTGATGCCGGAATCCCTTTCATCTCCTCAAGGAGTCTTTGTTTGTTCTTACGATCCGTGGCTCCCTTACCAGCATACCTGGCCGAGTAGATTCCAGGTCGTCCGTTGAGCGCATCAACTTCCAACCCAGAATCATCGGCGATGGTCAACGTCTTGAAGAATCCTGAGTAGAAACGAGCTTTCTTAAGGGCATTCTCAGAGAAGCTCTTCCCGTCCTCCTTGACCCCGGAGCATCCGGGTAATCGATCAATGAACGTACCTGAAATCCCAGGCCCCTCAGCGCCCCTCGAAATTCTCGAAGCTTTCCTTTGTTTCGAGTTGCGATGAGAATGTCTCTCCGTATCTTCTTATCTATCCTTTTCCCTCCAGTGCCTTTTCTCTGAATTCTTATCAGCTTTCTGATTCCTTTCTGGGCAACTCTTGTCAGCTCATCGAGCTCCTGTCTTGTGAAGGCGGATTCTTCCGCTGTTCCTTGAACCTCGACAAATTTTCCACTCCCCGTCATCACTACATTCATATCCACCTGGGCCTTTGAGTCTTCTTCATAGTTCAAATCCAAGAGAATGTGTCCGCCCACTTTCCCCACACTCACGGCAGCCACACTATCCATGACCGGAACCTGCTCGATGACTCCATCTTTCACCAACTTCCGAAAGGCATCGACAAGTGCCACGTAGGCTCCTGTGATGGAAGCGGTCCGCGTACCCCCATCGGCCTGAACGACGTCGCAGTCGATCCAAATTGTCCTCTCTCCAAGAGCACTGAGATCCGTGACGGATCGGAGTGACCGACCAATCAGCCTTTGGATCTCAAAGGCGCGACCATTCCCACGCCCGGTCATCGCGTCGCGAGAGGTTCGAGTATGTGTGGACCGCGGCAGCATGGAGTATTCCGCTGTCACCCACCCTTTTCCCGTATTTCGCAAAAAGGGAGGGACCCTCTCTTCGATACTGGCCGAGCAGATCACCTTCGTGTCTCCCATCTCAATGAGCACCGATCCCTCGGCATGCTTCATGTAATGGCGTGTGATCTTCACCGGCCGCAAGCTTTGCAGGCCCCTATCGTTTAACCGTTTCACTGAACACCCCTTTAATAGGCATTTTCTTCGAAATAGATCTAAAAGTCAACCCTTCGACTCTCTCCTTTTCATGACCGGAGATTTTGCTCAGGGTTGACCCTGAGCCGCGCTCTTTCGCTCCGTTTTCAATGATTGGGCTTCGTCCGTGGGCACAGCCGAACGGGTCAACGACCGGGGAACAGGTCCACAAAGAAAAACGCCCTATATATCCTCTTCCAGTTGGGTGGGGTTTGGATGGTGGGAGTCAGAGGATATATAGGGCTACAAGATTTGCGTAACCAGGGTAGCCCCGGATTACAAGGAGCTTCCCGGCTCGAGTTTTCTATACCACTAGACTTATTGGCATGTAACTGCTTGAAACTAACTCTTACCTAGAATGTATAAACGGAATATACATATCCCGTCCGAAAGTATTTGTCAAGTGAAAGATTTCATTTTCTTTAATCTTTCAGTGAAAGGTGGCGATCCGACCAGTGTGGTCTTCTCCGCACCCCTGTACGGCGGATCTCCAGACGAAGGGGTGACCGGGGGGTGATAGCGCGAGAATGTCTCGAAGATGCAGGCCCAATTTCTGCTTCGACCGTTGTGACAAACTTTTCAATCTTAGCTTTGAATAAGGTCGCGGAAGAGAAATACAACAGAGCAGGGTGACTTGGAGAGGAAAACGATCTTGGAACTTCTTCAGGCGAAGTCTTCGTGTGGGATGGGTTTCAATTTACATCTTGTACTTTCCAAAATCCTCTGGGTTCATGTCTGAGATCAGGGATTTCAGCTCATCATCGTCTTCCAAGAGGCCCGATGCCAAAACTCCCATCTGTTTTGTTGACGAGATAACAGACTCTGCCACATAGATGGGAGCTTTGATTCTCACGGCGAGGGCAATGGCATCGCTCGGGCGGCTGTCCACGACGACCTCCTCTCCGTCGATGTTGAGATAGAGGTTAGCGTAGTACGTGTTTCCTTTAATCTCGTGGATGACGACCCGGATTAGAGAAACTTGAAAGGTATCGAGAATTTGTTTCAAGAGATCATGGGTCATGGGCCGAAGGGTGACGACGTCCTCAAGACCTCTTGTGATGGCTTCGGCCTCAAAAACCCCGATCCAAATGGGAAGCGCTCTCTCACCGGCAAGGTCGACCAAAACAACCACAGGGTTATTGGCCTTGGGGTCCAATACGATACCCTTCACTTGCACTTCAATCAATCCATTCTCCATTGGATACCCTTTCAATGACTCTCCTTCGCACTTCCCCCAAGACTAAAACCCTCCGAATATTGTAACCCGTGTGCCCGGGATGTCAACTCTGAGTGGCCTCTGCTGATCCAGAAACTTTTCTTACGAAAAAGGACCCCAAGTGAAGCTCCACGCCCTAAAGGGCGTGACTTCCCGGTAAGGTACTTTCCTTTTATATTGTGCCCCTTCCTGCCTGCCGGTAGGCAGGGACCTGCCTTTAAGGGCAGGCCTTTAAGGGCAGGCCCTCAAGGGCGGGGCTTACGGGGCACTTGCCGGTCAATCGAGAATTCAACGGGCGAATCTCGATCAATCCCGCGTCGACGCGGCTTCCGGGGAAAGGAGCTCTCGGCGGATCTTACGACGACGATCTCTTGGAAATAGGAGGGTGACTGTGGTCGACTGTTTCAATTTGCTTTCAACCTGAACGATTCCACCATGTTCTCCCATGACCCTTCGTACGAGGGTTAATCCCAACCCCACATGATCAGGCCGGGTTGAGAAGAACGGCTCACATACAAAGCCAACATTCTTTTTGGAAATCCCTTGCCCCTTATCGACCACAGCGATCCCGAGGTGTTCTGAGTCGCCAAAGACGGCAACGTTAATCACCCGTCTCTGCTTTCCGACGGACCCCAGAATCACTGCCTCGAGACTGTTCTTGATGACTTGCGAAAAAGCCCGTGTGACCAGGTCTCTGTCAATGAACAGGTACCCATTCTCGCGAACACCCTTTGTTTCAACTGTCATGGAAATCCCATGTTCTGTTGCTTCTTTGAAATAGAATTGAAGCGCCGTTTCGACAACCTCGTGCATGTTCTCTCTTCCATAGATGGGTTTCGGAATATGGACATATTCTTCCAGACGTCGAATCATGGTCTCAAGTCTATTCGTCTCGTGAACGATCTGCTCAAGGTAAGATTGGCCTTTGGGAGAGGATGGAAAGACCTTTTGAAGACGCTTCGTGTATCCCCCAATCGAGACAACAGGATTGCGAACCTGATGGGCAATTTCTTCAACCATTCTTCCGAGACTCTCCCATCGCTCCGACTCCAATCTCTCTCTCTCCAGTTTCTTAAGCCTCTGAATCTCCTGAATGGAAAACGTAAGGAATGTTTCGCCCTCTTCTTTGAACGAAGTACTGAAGAGACGAACAAAAAGCCTCGACCCATCCTTTCGTCTGAGAAGAGCCTCTCCGTCAAACCCATCCTTGTAAAGGGTCAGGTAGATGATGTTGGGGAGGAAATAAATCAGATCGTCCTCCAGGAAAAGGACTCGGAGCCGTTGCCCCAGCATTTCTGCTGTCTTGTATCCGAACAGAGATTCCGCATGGTGATTGGCATGGAGAATCTTTGCGTGGGAATCGGTGAGCAGAAACGCGACCTGAATCGTATCGAGGAGACTTCTGGATTTCTCAATGGTCTGGGGCTGCGCAGTATCCATTTCCATTCCTTTTCCCTCCTAACAGGCACAGAATCTTCGGTCAACTCTGATGATAGAAGTTACCCCATTGTAAGAAACACACTCAAAATGTCAAGACTCTTAAGTATGGAATTTTTGTTTCAGACGAAAGGCTCCGGGGGGGTAGCCTGTTGTCCCTTCTGCTTGACAAAGTCCTGGAATCTCGTTACAAGAGAGGCAAACTGAAGCTCCCGGCGCCTGCCTACCGCAGGCAGGCACAGCGCGGGGCTTCCCGGCAATGATTTATTGTTGATATTGCGCCCCTGCCGTCCAGGGCGGGACCTGCGGGGCACGCTCCGGCCACAAGGGAAGAAGCAACATGAGCTGGCTTGGGAAGAAAACAGGGCTGGAAGAGTTCCTGAAGAAGGACGAAGACTTTTACAAAATACTCCACGATCAGGCCTCAAAGGCCCGCGAAGGGATTGAGGCGCTTCAGAAATTTGTTATCGAACCTTCACCAACGAATGCCAAACGGGTGAAGGAGATTGAAGAGGAAGCAGACGAACATCGAAGATCTTTGATTGAAAAATTGCATCAGAGCTTTGCGCCCCCTATGGATCGCGAGGATATTTTCGCTCTGTCGAGAGCGGTCGATGACATTGTGGATTATGCCGACACGACGGTAGATGAAATGGAGATTTATGAAGTCTCGCCCGATGATCACCTCCGGGAGATGGTCGATATTCTGAGGAAAGCCGCCCGTGAAATCGAGGACGCGATTAAAATCATTAAAGACTATCCCCGCATCGCCAGGGAACACGCCGTCCAGGCGAAGTTTTATGAAAACGCCATGGAAAAAGCTTATCACTCTGCTCTTGCCGACCTTTTTAAGAAGACGGACACTGTCGTCATGCTGAAGATGAGGGAGATCTACAGACACCTCAGCAATGCCGCCGATCGAGGGGACCATGCCGCCAACATCATCTGCAACATCATCATGAAGGCCACCTGATCTTCACAAATCCAATAACATTTATCCTATTCAAACCCGGTTCACCGCAGAGACGCTCCTGCCTGCCGGCAGGCAGGGAGATTGCAGAGGAATAGACTGATGGATAGATCTTCTCTGCGTCCTTGGCGTCTCTGCGGTGCAAATTCTATTTTGAAGATTTGACATTTGGGCATTGGCATTTGACACTAAAAGTTGGGCCAAGACTCAATTTCCATACTTCGGACTCAATCAGACTGGAATCCTGAATGGAACTACGGACTGAAGTATTGGTCATCGGAGGTGGAGCAACAGGAGCTGGAATTGCAAGGGACTTGGCCCTGAGAGGAATTGCTTGCCTCCTGCTGGAGAAAGGGGACTTTGCCTCCGGAGCCTCTGGAAGGAACCATGGTCTCCTCCATAGCGGAGGAAGATATGTCGTCACGGACCCCGAAGCGGCTCGCGAGTGTATTCAAGAAAATAGAGTCCTCAAACGAATCGCCCCTCATTGCTTGGAGGAAACGGGGGGTCTCTTTATCTCTCTTCCCGAAGATGGTCTTGATTTTCAGGACCGATTTCTCAGCGGCTGCGAACAAGCAGGAATCGAATCAGCCCGACTCAGCCGAGATGAAGTCCTGGGATTGGAACCCAGCCTTAACCCCGACCTTCTTGGAGCCGTAAGGGTTCCAGACGGGTCGATCGATCCCTTCACCCTCATCCTGGAGAATATCCGAGATGCAGAAACCCATGGTGTAAGATTCCTGCCTCATACCGCCGTCACATCCTTTGTGACCCATGGGAACAGAATAGAGAAGGTCCTCGCAAAAGAAATGACCTCTGGGGAGGAGTATTCCATTTATCCTTCCTACGTCATCAATGCCACCGGCGCCTGGGTCAACACCGTTCTCGGTCTCGTGAATCTCCGTCTGGAGATGGCTTTATCCAAGGGATCGATGTTAATTACGAACCAGAGATTGAGCCAACGAGTGATCAATCGGTGTCGAAAACCTTCAGATGGCGACATCATCGTTCCCAATGATACGGTCTCGATTCTAGGCACCACTTCGGTCCAAGCCGATCAGGTGGAGAACTTTGAAGTGACCCCTGCCGAAGTCTCGTTGCTGATCCAAGAGACAAAAAGAATGATCCCTGATATCAGCAAGACCCGATTCATTCGGGCGTATGCCGGGATCAGGCCTTTAGTCCAATCCGCGGGAAAAGGAGACGATCGCGCCATCAGCCGCGGGTTCACGCTGATTGACCACGGACAGAAAGATGGCTTGCATCATTTGATCACGATCACCGGCGGCAAGTTTGTCACCTACCGCTTGATGGCTGAAAGAACTGTGGATCTCATTTGCAACAAGATGGGAGTCGAAGTCCCCTGCAGCACCCATCTCAAACCTCTTCCGGGAGCCCATGAATCAAGGGGGTTGAGAGAACGCTTCCGAAAATTCTTCCAAGATCGAGGAGAAATCCTCTGCGACTGTGAAATGGTCCAAAGGAAAGAGGTGGACGATTTTCTCAGCGAAGGGAAGATGAAAGACCTCCAGGATATTCTTCACCGGACTCGCCTCGGGAAAGGTACCTGTCAGGGTGGTTTTTGTGTTTTTCGCTTACTCGGCGTCCTTCACGAATTGGGCATCGCGGAAGGCGACTCCACTGACGTTCTGAAAAAGTTTCTCGAGGAAAGATGGCGCGGAAGACGCCCCATACTCTGGGGCACGTCCATAAGAGAAGAGGAGCTTCTCGAGTCTATCTATAAGGGGATGTTTAACCTTTAGCAGATTGCTTAAGAATGACCATCTGCGTAGTCATTGAGTTATTGGTCATTGGGTCATTAGGTATTGAGTCATTGAGTTATTGGGTCATTCAGTTCCGAATTGCGAGGTTTGAGTGGGTCATGGTTTTAATGACTTAATGACCAATGACTTAATAACCTTTTCACGTTAATTCTATGCATTACGACCTCATTATCATCGGGACGGGACTCTCTGGGCTCATGGCTGCAAAGACAGCTGTTGATGCGGGGAAGAAGGTCCTCCTTGTGGGAAAAGGGATGGGAGCCCTTGCCCTTTTCTCGAATACGATTGATGTCCTCGGGACCTTACCCGCAAGGACGAAGCTGGCTGAGGGTCTGTCCCGATGGGTGCAGGATCATCCCGAACATCCTTATCGGAAAGTGGGGGTGGAACACATCCTCGGAGCTCTCATTTCTTTTTCATCGCTGTTCACTCGTCCTTACGCCTTCGTGTCTCAAGGTGACGAGAACTCTGACATCCTCACAGCGACAGGAACATTCCGCTCCACTTACCTTGTTCCCAATACAATGCTCTCAGGGAACTCATTGAGGCAGGGAGAAATCCTTTTCGTCGGCTTCAAGGGGTTCAAAGATTTCTACGCCAATTATCTGGCACATCCCTTGAATTGTCGTGCCATCACCCTCTCCCTCTCGGGATCGTCTCACGGAGAATTGACGGCGACTGCGATCGCAAGACTTCTTGAAAAGGACTCCATTAGGAAGAGAATTGGGGAAGAAGTAAAAAGACAACTGAGAGGAGAGGTGCGCGTCGGGTTCCCGGCACTTCTGGGATTGAATGACCCATTGGCAATCAAAGGAGACCTTGAAAACCTCATCGGCACTGAGGTCTTCGAGATCCCCACCCTTCCTCCATCTATACCGGGGAAGAGGATTTTTAGCACGTTCAGAGATTGGCTACTGAGAAAAGGCGTATCATTTCTCATGGGTTATCCTGTCTCGAAGGTTGTTCTCAAGGGGAAACGATGCGAAGGAATTCATGTATCCCATCCTCCCGTAGCCAATGTTCACACGGCCGACCGCTTCATCCTTGCAACGGGTCGTTTCCTCGGCGGCGGGCTCGTGGCCGATGAGATGAGGATTCACGAACCCCTTTTCAGCCTGCCCGTGTCACAACCCTCATCGCGTCTCGATTGGTTCGGAAGGTCATTTTTCGACGATCATCCCATCCATTACGCAGGGGTTGTCACGGATTCATCCCTTCGACCTGTTGACGAAAGAGGGGAGAGGATCTTGGAAAACGTCTGGATTGCCGGCTCCATGTTGAGCCATCACCACCTGATCAAGGAAAAGTCCCGGGAAGGAATCGAGATCAGCACGGGTTACATGGCTGCCAAGCAGGCATTGGAGAGCCCATAAATCGTCTCACCACAGAGGCACTGAGGTCACAGAGGACACCCATTGAATGGATGGTTTCTTTCATCCCGTCGGGTGGCACTGACTGGATGAAAAACCCACGCTCCAACAGAGAATAAGAATGTAAGGTCTTCCCTCTGCACGAAGGTTGAAAGTATTGATCTGGCGGCACCTCCCGCCAGGTCAATAATGCGTTCGAAGATCTTTTCTCTGTGTCTCTGTGGTGAAAGATTTAAACTATGAAAAAAGAAGCCACGTGGCCAAAAAGAAATCTGGATGTCTGCACGCGATGCGCAACCTGCATGGCCATTTGCCCTGTCGCGCGGGTCACGCCTCTCTTTCCCGGGCCCAAGCAGGCAGGCCCTGGAGCGGAGCGATTCCGGAAATCAGACGAACCCTCTGTTGATCGTTGGATCGACCTCTGCATTGGATGTCATCTCTGCGATATGGTCTGTTCCTCCGGAGTCAATATCTCCGAGCTCAACCTCATCGCCAAGGCCAAATACCTGGATGAAAAGGGAAGACCCCTCCGAGACTGGCTTCTCACGCACATCTATCTCTTTGGCAGGCTTGCATCCTTTCTCTCGCCCATTCTCAATCCGCTGCTTCAAAACTCCGTGGTGAAATGGATTCTAGACGTCTTCTTCAGAATCGACAAGAGAATGCAGCTTCCCGGATACCAATCTCCCACCTTTCGACAGTGGTTCAGAGGTCACCGTTTCAAAAGCGAAAAAAAGGTCGCCTATTTCTACGGCTGCTATGCCAACACGAACGAGGTGGACGTGGGAAAAGCCACGGTCCAGGTTCTTGAGGCCAACGGCTTTGAGGTTGTGCTTCCTCCTCAGAAGTGTTGTGGAATTCCCATGCTCGGGAACGGAGACTTCAAAGAAGCCAGAAGAATGGGGCTCTGGAATGTCCCTTCCCTTTCAAAAACTGTGAATTCGGGGCTGGACATCGTTTTTTCCTCAACGAGTTGCGGCAACATGATCAAACATGAGTACAGCCATCTCCTTCACATTCCGGGAGCTGAGGAGCTCGCTCAACACACGTTCGATCTTTTCGAATTCCTCAGAAATTTGAATGGGTCTGGAGCGTTGAATACCCATTTCAAGTCGATCCCGAAAAAGCTCGCATACTTTGCTCCCTGCCATCTCCGGTCTCTCGGAATTGGATTCCCGGCTTTCGAGCTCCTCCGGCTCATCCCAGGGCTTGAGATTGACTTCATTGACGCGGACTGCTGTGGCCTTGGCGGGATGTTCGGATTCAAGAAAGAGAAGTATGACATCTCTGAGGAGATTGGGAAGGATCTGGCAGAAGCTGTCGCCCGCTTGAAACCCGAGATCGTCCTCTCCGACTGCGAAGGCTGCCGGATGCAGATTCGCCATCTCACAGGGTTAGAAGTGTTGCACCCGATTCAGATCCTAAGAGATGCCCTGGATCGACGGTGACAACACGTCTCTCACCGCAGAGGCGCCGAGAGCGCAGAGGGATAATTGTTTTCGATTTGGCGGGAGATATCGCCAAATCGAAACAGGCTTCCACAGTTCGGTAATCGCATGTTCACTCATCCAGATTATTGACCACCCTTACGATACCTTCCTTCATAACCGGGACATTGAAATTCAAAATTAGACCCAGTTTTAAACCAGATAATCTCAAATAGGTCAATAACTGAGCTTTGTGAATCTCTTCAATACTATCACAAGCCTTGAGTTCCAAAATGACCCTGTCCTCTACAACCATATCGAGCCGATATCCACAGTCTAATCGAGTACCTTTGTATTTGACAGGAAGCGGTTTCTGGCGTTCAAAAGAGATACCCCTTAGCTGCAACTCTTGGGAGAGGCATTCTTCATAGGCCGATTCAAGTAATCCTGGTCCCAAGGCTATGTGAACCTCTATGGCGGCACCGATGACTCTTGCAGTAATCTCGTTCAGGCTCATCCTTATCCATCCTACTCTCGCAAAAAATGTCCTATTCTGATTGTCCCAAAAGGGGTGAACTTATCATTTGCCGGTATCTCTCCGGCAAATGATAAAGTCTCGTCTCTGCGTCCTCTGCGCCTCTGCGGTGAAACATCTTTTGTCAGTCTTAAACAACTAGGTTCTTCACCTCCGCAATGCTCCCAAACACAAAATCAGGCTGGATGGGTGATTCTTTAAGAGTCTCTTCCCGGGTCACGCCTGTGAGGACAAGGCCTGTCGCGATCCCTGAATCTTTGCCCATTTTGATGTCGGTCTCCAATCGGTCTCCGATGAGGATGCAGTCTTTGGGTTTCAATCCCATGGTCTCCAGGGCGGTTTGGATGATGATGGGCGAAGGTTTTCCAACAATCACCTCCACCTTCTTCTGCGTGACGGCCTCAATGGCTGCAATCATCCCCGCGCAGTCCGGGATCTCCCCTCCCTCCACCGGGCACGTCCGGTCAGGGTTCGTCGCAACAAAGTGAGCTCCAAGTTTGATCGCCTGGTACGAGATATTGAGCTTTTTGTAGTCAAACGTCCGATCGAAGGCCACCACCACGTAGTCAATCTCTTTGGGCTCCTCTGTGATCGAAAATCCGGCCTTTTTTACTTCTTCCACGAAGGGCGTTTCGCCCACGACAAAGACCTTTGCCCTGGGTGCATGTTTCTTGAGGTAGTTGATCATGACCAGAGTGGAATTGACCACTTCAGAAGGGGCTGTGGGAATCCCGAGTCGCGTCAGTTTGGTTGCATAGTCTTCCCGCGTTTGAATCGGTTTGTTAGAAAGAAAAACAACCTTTTTCTTCTTTTCACGGAGTAGCCCGATGACTTTGTCTGCCCCCGGGATGAGACGATCACTCAGGTAAACCGTCCCATCGAGATCAAAGATAAATCCTCCAAACATGAAAGCTCCTTTCCGGTTTCTAATGCAAACGTATCAAATAAACTGATACATCTCGATTCTTGTGAACCATGCCCTGTCGCTTCACAGCCTCCGCAGTGACCCTTCTCAGGTTCGCAGGCGGGGAAAATCTCTCACCCCTTCCAGCCTCTAAAGGGCTGGCTTTCCCCTTCCTGCTCACCAGAGTGGGTGACCCCACTGCTCCCGGCCAGTTTCGCTCCAGGACAACGGTTCACAATGCAAAAGGACTTTTTGCATTTGTATTAGTCACAAACGATTCTTAATTCCCGAACAGACGAAACCTTCCACATGTTTCGAAATTGGTGTAGAAATTTTATATCAGCTTGTCCGAAGCTTGTCAAACGAGACACGATCTCTCTTCTTCTTGACAAACCAAACCCCGTCAAGCTATCTTGCACTGAACCTGTTGCAGTTGTAGAGGATAGGATGTCTCAGAACAAACGTCCAGAATCATGAGGGAGGATTGGAATGACAAAGGAAACATCACTCCTGTCGAGTATGGGTTCGCAGTCCATTCAGAGAATCGTGCAATTTCACGTAGAAGTGGGGGCTGATCTTTTAAAAGCGATTGAAGAGGCGGTCAGAAGAGAAAAGATCAAGTCAGGGGTCTTCGTCTCCGGACTGGGAGCTTTGAGCAAAGGGGTCTTTAGAAATCTAATCCATTTTCCCAAGGAGTATCCTGTCAAGGACGACAACCGTCTCTACCTGAATGTGGAAGCTCCTCTCGAATTGGTTTCCCTGGGAGGCTGGGTCGCAAGCAAGCAGGACGGGACTCCGGAAATTCACTGCCACTTTTCGGCCTCGACTGTCGTGGGAGATACGGTCACGACCCTTGGCGGCCACCTCACTTACGGAACCCTTGCGGGGATCAAAGTGGTGGTTGCCATCGCTGTACTCCCTGACGGAGCGGCCTCGGCCGTCTACGATGAGTACACCAAGAGCACAGACGTGTCTTTCAGGTGAAGCTCCTCACCCTGTCCGCAGCAGGCAGGCATAAGGCTGGACTTGCGAGTCCTGTGGGGCGAGAGATCCTTGAAGGCTACCCGAACACGCCACCCATTTTGGTTCCAGCAACTTTGCTGATGACGAAAAGGCAGACTGCTCCGAGGATGATCAGGATAAAGCCCAAGGCCGCTGCTTCGTTCACGGAACCTCCGATGTAAAAGTTGAAGATTCCCACGGTCATCATTTCGTGTCCAGGAACGACGAGGAGCAACGTGGCGGATGCCTCTTGGAGGGCAAGAATAAAAGAATAGAGCGAACCGACGAGAACCCCTTTCCAGATGAGCGGAAGCGTCACGTCCTTAAAAGTGGTTACTTTCTTGGCCCCGACGCTTTCGGCTGCCTCTTCAAACGACTTGTGAACGATCAGGAGTGAGGCGAATGTTCCGCGGACGGTATAGGGGAGTCGCCGCACGCCAAGAACAATAGGAATCACAATCCACATCGCGATCAAGGACATGTTCATAAACGGCAAGGGGTCTCTGAAGGCCCGCATGTAAGCGATACCCACCCCTGTCCCAGGGAGGGCAAGAATGAGAGTGGTTAAGGAATCCAGGATCTCTCTCCCTGGAACCTTTGTCCTCGCCATAATCCAGGCCACCGGGACACCCACCGCGATGCAAATCAAAACGGAGATGCCTGAGTAAAGCAGGCTGTTGATGATGAACTTAGGCGTTTCAACCGAAACCCGCTTGAAATACTGTAACGTGTATTTCACCGGAAGGGGCGTCAGCGCCCAGCCTCTGCCAAAAGAATCGAGAGCAATGCCTAAATAAGGAATGAAGGCAAAAATAAGGATAATCGTCAGAAATGCAATCGCTGCAAGGGAGCCAAGACGGGATAGCTTTTTCCTCTCAATCTTTGAATACGAAAGCGAACTATAGTCTTTGATCGCCACGTACTGTTTGGCGACGATAAGAAAGAGGATCGCCAAAATAATCATGATGGCCGAAATCACGATCCCCATCTTGAAGAGCCTTCGGTCCACAAATTGGACGATGTTGAGATAGGCCTGAGAGGCGAGCAGATCACCGATGCCTACCACGAGGGGAGTGGCAAAATCTGCAAACGTCCAGATGAAGACCAGAAGCGCGCCAGACACGTACCCTGGCGTCGTGAGAGGGAAGGTAATATCCCAGAACTTCCGGAGGCCCCGCGACCCGATGCTCTCTGCAGCTTCATCGAGGGAGGGGTCAATCTTTCCTAAAGCATCCACAATACTCAGGGTCATCAGTGGGAAAAGATGAAGCGTCTCGACAAGCAATACGCCGTGAATCCCGTACATGAAGTTTACGGGTTTGGTAAATCCCAAGTAATCCATCAATAAAATGTTGACCGTTCCTGCCCGGCCCATGATGAAGACAAACCCCATGACACCCACGAGGGGAGGCATGATCATGGGAATAATCGTGAGATAGGAAAAAAGCTCCCTTCCACGAAATTCGTAGCGCAACAGAAGATAGGCGATGGCGATGCCGAGAATCGAGGTGGTCATGACAGTGCCGACGCCAAGGAGGAGAGAATTCATCGTGGCTTTCAGGTAATAAGAATCCGTGAAGAAATCATAAAAATTCATCAGGGTAAACTGGCCCTGATCGGTTGTGAAGGCATCATAGAACAGACGGATGAGGGGATAGATCAGAAAGACGCCAAAGAAGGCCCAGATCGCTGCATAGCCCAAGATGCCACCGATTCTCGCTTGAGGCCAGAGGCGAGGCTGAGAGACGGCGACAGCTGAATTCGTTTGTGAACTCTTCATAGAGGTCTCTTCTTTAAACAGGGATCGCTAAAGTCGTCTTGAAAGGAAAGCTCACATACGCCTTGCTTCCAATGGCTAGGGGCTGGTGCTCCCAAGGGTTTTGGATGTCCACCCTGAACAGTGCGCCATCGCCCATCTCCACATCGTAACGAATCGCATTCCCAATATAATACACAAAGCTCACGTTTCCGCTGATCCCATTCCATCCCTCCAGGGGCGTGTTCGATGGGCTGATGGTCGCCGTCTCCGGACGGACGCTGATGATGCATCGGTCTCCTGGTTTGAATTGTTTGTAGCAGAAACACAGTAAAGGTCCTGCTTTGGTCTCTACCTTCATGGATCGTCCGACACTCTCGATCTCCCGGACCTCGCCGGCGATCAGATTGTTGATCCCAATAAAATCCGCCACAAAAGGATTCTCCGGTCTCTCATAGAGATCTCTCGGCGTGCCGAGCTGTTGCAGTTTCCCGTGATCAACGACAGCAATCCGGTCTGAGAGGGTGAGCGCTTCTTCCTGGTCGTGGGTGACATAAATCGTTGTAATGGCCAGCTCTTTCTGAAGCTTCCGGATCTCTGCCCGGACCTGGATGCGGATTTTTGCATCGAGATTGCTGAGAGGTTCATCCAGAAGAAGGACGTCGGGGTTGAGAACAAGTGCCCGAGCAAGCGCCACGCGCTGCTGCTGTCCCCCCGAGAGTTGTCCGGGATAGCGCTTTTCCAATCCCACGAGGTTGACCAGCTTCAAAACACGCGAGACCTTCTCTGAAATTTCAGGCCTAGGTATTTTTTTCAGCTTGAGGCCGTACGTGATGTTGTCCACGATCGTCATGTGGGGCCAAAGCGCGTAGTTCTGGAAAACCATTCCGATATTTCGCTCGTAGGGCGGGATAGGAGTCACGCTCTTTCCATCAAAGCGGATATCGCCATGATCAGGCCTGTAAAATCCTCCGATCAAGCGAAGGATGGTGGTTTTGCCACATCCCGACGGACCGAGGAGGGTAAAGAGTTCTCCGTCTCGGATCTCCAAGGAAACGTGGCTCACCGCTTCCAAGGTGCCGAACTTTTTTACGATGTCTTGTAACTGAATATTCATAGAGTCTTTCCAGTGATCAATGGGGTTTTGAGCTTAACAATCCTCACACAGGGAAACTCCTCGGGAAGATATCTCCCGAGGAGTTTCCCTGATTTACTTGAGCAGGTCACGTAACGCAGACTCACTTCCTACTTCACGATCTCCTTATGCTTCTCTGCAATCTCTTTACGGAAATAGGCATTTACGTCTTCCATCCTCTTCTTTTCGCCAGCAATCTTTTCATCATAGACGTTGCCAACCTGGATATCGTAGAAGGAGCGAATACCCGCCGTAAACTGAACCGCCTTCTCCGCATCGGAACCTGGCGCGCCCTGAACCTTCAGTTTCGGAGTGATCGGGAAAAGCCCTCTATCCATGAAAATCTTCTGGCCTTCTTCTGTCAACAGAAACTCGATGAAGGCATGACCTGCTTTGGGGTGAGGGGCACCCTTGAGAACAGCCATCGGTTCCGGTGTGACGTAGGCGTTCTTAGGATAAACGTACATGACATCATACCCCCCCAAAACTTCAGCGAAGGCCATATAGCTCGGCACGGCGAACCCAATAGCGAACTCCCCTTTGGCCACCACACTGGGAACGTCACGAGAACGAGCAGTAAAAATTCCAGTGTTGGCTGCCAGTTTCGTCAGCCAATCCCATCCTTTCTCCCACCCGTACATGGCGAGAATGACTTCATAGCTGGCGTGGCTGGAGCTCGACCGATCGGGCGTACACTGGGCAATCTGGCCTTTCAATTTTGGGTTGAGAAGATCATCCCAGTCCTTGATCGTAACGCCGAGGCGCTGGAGTAACTTGGGTTGATAGATCAAACCATAGGGCTCCAAGGTTGTTCCGACCCAAAATTTCTTCGGATCCTTGATGGGAAGCGGAATCGGCTTCCCAATGGTGGGAGGAATTTCATCCCACATTTTCTGAGGCACCTGAATTTGGTCCAAGAGACCCTGTTCCGCCAGCCTATCAAAAAGGGTCCCCTCCCCACCCCAGAAAACATCGGCTCGGGGGTTGCCCTTCCACTCAACAATTTGGCCGTAAGCCACTGGCGTTCCCTGGGGCATGGCACTTGTCTTGAGATTAACGTTGTATTTTTTCTTGACATAGGCTCGGCAAAAGCCTTCAGCGCGGGGTCGTGCACATCCTTGGACACGGGCGTAATGAGATAAAACTCATCCTCAATAGGCTGGCCAAAGGACAGCCCTCCAAAACAAAGAAAACCCATCAACAATACTGTTAGCATCAAGATCATTCGTTTCATTTGGACTCCTCCTCCGTTTTTGAATTATTCAAAGATTCCCCAATAAGATGAGCTTCTCGTTTCTGTACTATGAACCACCCCCTTTAGACATTTTTGTGATTTATTCTCGATCATATATACTAATTCGAGGGATGTCAACCCTAATCCCTGCTAGGGAAAGAGGGCTTAAGTGCCCTTTTATTAATTGATTTTTGGGTTGAGATGAATTATTATTTTATATGATCTCCGAGCCATTTGCCTAAGTCTGACAATCATCCAGATATGGGAAATGGCCGTCAGGGCGTGGTTGGAAACGGCCACACCTCCCGTGTTTGGAAAGGAGACGGACAGGAAATCAAGGCCGATACCTCAAACACGGGTATCGGCTATTTTTTTGTCACAGGATCAACGAATGAAAGAGTTCTTCAAGGTTCAGACGCCGGACCAACTTTACAAGAAAATGGATCGTTTCAAGGCCCTCTCCTTCGAGAAGATCAGCCTCGAAGATTCTCTCCACAGAGTCCTCTACGAAGACATACTCTCGCCCAGCAATGTTCCTGAATTTCCCCGATCCACGGTGGATGGTTTTGCCGTTAGGGCCGAGGACACTTATGGAACCTCGGAAAAGAATCCTGCCCTTCTTCGAGTCGTGGGAGAAATCCCGATGGGGCAGGTCTCAGACATGGAGCTGAGGGATGGAGAGGCCATCAAGGTTGCCACTGGGGGCATGGTGCCCAAAGGCGCCAATGCGGTGGAGATGGTGGAGTACACTGAGTCAGTAGACCCACACGCCATCCACGTGTTTAAGGTTCTCTCACCCTTAGAGAATGTCATGCAAATAGCAGAAGACATCAAGGCGGGAGAGATTGTCCTCCGTCAGGGCCACTGGATTCGACCTCAGGATGTTGGCCTCATGGCGGCCATTGGAAAGACGGATCTTTTCGTCTATCGTCGGCCCAGGGTCGCCATCATCTCCTCGGGAGATGAAATCGTTCCAGTAGAAACCTCTCCAAGCCCAGGGCAGGTCAGGGACGTTAACCGGTACACTGTTTTCTCTATGGTCAAGGAAAGCGGTGGCATCCCGACCTTTCTTGGCATTGCGAAGGATCGATTTGATGACCTCAAGGAAAAGATTGAGCTGGGCCTCCGTCAGGCGGACATGGTCGTTTTCACAGGAGGAAGCTCTGTTGGAACCCTGGACCTCACGGGTGAGGTTCTCCAGGTATTTCCCGCGACAGAGATTCTCGGACACGGCATATCCATCCGGCCCGGAAAACCAACGTTGCTTGCAGATATTGGCGGAAAACCCTTTCTCGGATTGCCCGGCCATCCTGTCTCTGCCATCGTGATCTTCCACTTTTTTGGCAAACCGATCTTGAAGAATTCTGTCCGGTTTTTCCAGGGAAGGGATCTGGCATCAGATCAAGGTGAAGGCCAAAACGACTCGCAACATCCCATCCGTTCCCGGCAGAGAGGATTATGTGAGAGTCAAATTGGAAGAGAAGGACGGAGTTCTGTTGGCTGATCCTGTGTTTGGAAAGTCTGGAGCCATTCGCCATCTGGCCCAGGCCAATGGTTTGATACGGATCGACATCAATGAAGAAGGCCTGGAGGCAGGCGAGGAAGTGGACGTCATCCTGATCTGAGCAGCATGGCATCACCACGAAAAAATAAAACCGATTTTCATGGCTCAGTAGATATGAAAAGAAACATCTATCTCAAGAAAAAGACCCTCGAAGAAGCCAAAGCGATCGCATTAGAGGTTGCTGAACTTATCCATCTCGGAACCGAGACCATTCCTGTGATTCAGTCGCTGGGGCGGGTGATCGCGGAACCCCTCTTCGCTAAGATCTCATCCCCACCCTTCCACTGCGCGGCCATGGATGGAATCGCGGTTAAAGCTTCAGCAACGTATGGGGCCACCGAGGAATCCCCCAAGAGCTTAAAGATTGGCAAAGAGGCCTTTTTCGTTAACACGGGAAATTCCATCCCCAAGGAGATGGATGCGGTCGTCATGATTGAGGATGTCCACCTTCTTGATTCCGAAACAGCTGAAATCAGAGAAGGAGCCCATCCCTGGCAACATGTTCGATCCGTGGGTGAGGATCTGATCGCCACCGAGATGGTTTTTCCTGAAAATCACAAGATCACTTCCTATGATGTGGGTGCCCTGCTCGCGAGCGGTTACCGTGATGTTCCTGTGAAGAAGAAACCCACAGTGCTCGTCGTTCCAACGGGGTCAGAGTTGTTAGACCCGGAGCAATCCCGTTCCAGCTTGCCGGGTCCTCCCTCAGGCATCATTGAATCGAATTCCTACGTTCTCACCGGACTGCTGATAGAGGACGGAGCAGAGCCTGTGCGTCACCCGATAGTTGAAGACAATCCTAAGAGAATTAAGGAAGCGCTTCTTTCTCACGGTCAAGAGGTCGACCTGATCCTCATGATTGCTGGCTCTTCTGCTGGCTCGGAAGACTATACCCGATCCATCATCGAAGAGTCAGGGGAAGTCTTGGCACACGGGATTTCCATCATGCCCGGGAAGCCCACCCTGATCGGGAAGTTCATGGAGCGTCCGATTGTTGGAATCCCAGGGTATCCTGTCTCTGCCGTCATCGCCTACGAGGAGCTGGTAAGGCCCATCCTTTACCGATCGCTCCAACTTATGAAACCCGAAAGACAGAGGATCAAGGTTTTTCCTACAAGAAAAATCCCTTCTAAGTTAGGGACGGAAGAATTCTTAAGGGTAACCATTGGCAAGATCGGGGAAAGGTTTTTGGCCACCCCTCTCCCGAGAGGTTCCGGGCTGATCACCTCTCTGACCCGGGCAGACGGGATCCTCCGCATTCCTGCCCTCTCCGAGGGCTTGGATGAAGATAAAGAAACAGAGGCCGAACTCCTCAGACCTCTGGATGAGATCCGCAACACGGTGGTCATGGTTGGAAGCCACGATCTAACCCTCGATCTCCTGGCCAGTCTCTTGGGAAGATCCTATCCCCCTCTCTTTCTGTCGTCGCAGAACGTTGGAAGCTTGGGAGGACTCCTGGCTATCAAGAACGGAATCTGTCACCTGGCAGGTTCCCATCTTCTTGATCCAGACACCGGAGAATACAACTTTCCTTACATCCGCCAATATCTCAAAGGGACGCCGGTAAGAGTCATTCACCTCGTCAACAGAGAACAAGGATTGATCGTGCCGAAGGGGAATTCGAAGAAGATCGAAGGGCTGAAGGACCTCGAGAGAGAGGACGTCAGTTTCATCAATCGTCAGAAAGGATCTGGAACGAGAATTCTTCTCGATCATCTCCTCAAAACCCTTTCGCTCAACCCACGTCACATTCGTGGATACGAAAGGGAAGAATTCACCCACATGGCCGTTGCTTCGAGTGTGGCCAGCGGGATGGTGGACACCGGGCTTGGAATCCTGTCCGCGGCTCGCGCCCTCCATCTCGACTTCATTCCGATTGGCACAGAGCGTTATGACCTCGTCATTCCCTCTGTCTATTTCCAGAGCAAAGAGGTCCAGAAGATCCTTGAGACCATCCGTTCCAGAGACTTCAAGGACATGGTCCTGCGCATGGGAGGCTATGATGTCTCAAGAACAGGAGAAGAATTGATAGACAAGTCATTGGGTCATTGAGTCATTGGCAATTGGACACAAAAGGCATGCTGCTCGATCCTTACAAAAGGCGAATCAATTACCTGCGGATTTCGGTGACAGATCGGTGCAACCTCCGGTGCTGCTACTGCATGCCTGAGGAAGGAATTCCTCTCATCCCTCACGAGCACATCCTCACTTATGAAGAAATCCTGAGGATTGTGCGTGTGTTCGCAGCGGAAGGGATTTCAAAGGTGAGGCTCACCGGAGGAGAACCTCTCGTCAGGAAAGGGGTGATTGAGCTTCGTTTCCCTTCTCTCCCAGGTCCCGGGAATCAACGATCTCAGCCTCACCACCAACGGCATTCTCCTTAAAGAGTTTGCGCGGGATCTGAGACGGGCCGGTCTGAAACGGGTGAACATCAGTCTCGATTCTCTCCGGAGAGATCGGTTCTGCCAGATTACTCGAAAGGACGAATATGAAAGAGTCTGGGAAGGAATTCTCGAGTCTCTGAATGTCGGCCTCTCCCCCATCAAAATCAACATGGTTGCCATTAAGGGATTGAACGACGATGAGATTGAAGATTTTGCGCGGCTGACCCTTCACCTTCCTTTGGTCGTTCGATACATCGAATATATGCCCGCAGGCAATGGCGACGCATGGAGGGAAACTGATATCCTAACCATCCCGGAAATAAGAACTCGTCTTGAAAAGATCGGGCACTTGATTGACCTGCCCTCGGATCAGCGGGATGGACCAGCTCTGAGATTCCGATTTGAAGGGGCGACCGGCGAGATCGGCTTGATCGGCCCGGTGAGCAGCCATTTCTGTAGGGAATGTAACCGACTTCGATTAACATCGGATGGAAAGATTAGGGCTTGCCTGTTCTCCGATGAGGAGATTGATCTCAGGGAGCTTCTCCGAAAAGGCGGGAGCGATCAGGATCTCAAAGAGCGTCTCCTCGAGGCGCTCCGCGCAAAACCAGAAAGGCACCACCTAAACACAACCCAGTTCAAAAAGTGCCAACGCAACATGTCTGCGATTGGAGGATAATCAAAATGACCGTTTGCACTCGAGGAGCGGCCTTTGGCCTCGAGGGGAGAGGACCGAGGCTAGCCATTGACTTTACCTCAAGCATACGGTCCTCAAGCGAAGCGCTCCTCAAGCCCTGCAGAAGCGATCCTACAGTGAAACGCTCATTCCTTGGAGGTTCAATGGCGAAACTGACTCACTTTGATAAGCAGGGTCGGGCAAGAATGGTGGATGTCAGCAAGAAGAAGGAGACCTTCAGGGAAGCCGTGGTTCGGGGATCCATCTTCATGAAACCTCAGACCTTTAAAAAAATCATCTCCGGTAAAATCGAAAAGGGCGATGTTTTTGCCGTTGCGAGAGTGGCAGGCATCATGGCAGCCAAGAAGACGGCAGAAATCATTCCGATGTGCCATCCTCTCAATCTTGCTCATATTGAGATCAATTTCTCTCCGGTGGAAAAGGAGAGCCGAATCGACATCGAATCTCGTGTCAGGATCAAAGCTCAGACAGGCGTGGAGATGGAAGCGCTTGTCGCTGTCTCTGTAGCGGGAATGACGATCTATGATATGTGCAAGGCGATCGATCGCGGAATGACTCTTTCGAACATCCACTTGGTCATGAAGAAGGGTGGGAAGAGCGGGATGTACGCCGTTAGGCGCAAGGAGTAAGGAGTTAGGGGTTCGGACAATAGAACAGAAGGGTCCGAGGTGGTCCTAGGGGTCAAGTGAGATCTGCAATGTTTTAATTGACCCTCAATTGACCGCATGCTGCCCTACAGAACTACCTCCGAATCGCCTTTGCGCTAATCCTTGAACCCTTTCCACAATGGCAGAGGAGAACAGTGAATGACAGAACCGAACAGAGGAAGAGTCCTGGCCGTCAACATCAGCGAGAAAAAGGGGACGCGGAAGACGAACGTCAATTCATGTCATGTCCTCAAGGACTTTGGACTGAAAGATGATGCCCATGGTGGGCCATGGCACAGGCAGATCAGCCTACTGGCCAATGAGTCTATTCAGAAAATGACGGCTCTGGGCCTCAACGTGGGCTATGGCGATTTTGCTGAGAACATAACAACCGAGGGAATTGATCTTGTCCACTTACCTATCGGAACAATTATTCGCATTGGGAAACAAGTCGTCCTTCGAGTAACCCAGATTGGCAAGGAGTGCCATGAACGGTGTGCAATCTATTACCAGGCGGGTGACTGTGTGATGCCCAAAGAAGGAATCTTTGCCGAAGTCATCAATGACGGCAAAGTAGCGGCGGGCGATGAAATAGTCATCCAAGAGCAGGCTTAGGTTTAGGCTGAGGGTTAGGACTTCATTTTTTTCAATCTTAACCTCAACCTTAACCTCAACCTTTCCCCTGAAATTTGAGCTTTGATATCTGAATGATGAGGTAAATATGTTCAAGGTTGCAATATTAACGATAAGCGATAAAGGCTCAAAGGGCGAGCGTGAGGACGCGAGTGGTCCCCTGATTCGAGAGATGATCAAGGATCTTCCCGGTAAAGTCATCCACTACTGAGATCATTCCTGATGAAACAGACGTGATCATCGAAGCCCTGAAGAAGTGTTCAGACCAGATGCGAGCAGACTTGGTCCTCACCACAGGAGGGACTGGTCTCAGTCCACGAGACGTCACACCCGATGCGACGCTGAAAGTCATCGAAAAAGAAGTCCCTGGTTTTTCAGAGGCCATGAGGGCTGAGAGCCTCAAGAAGACACCCCATGCCATGATTTCGAGAGCAGTCGTTGGCATCAGGGGCTCCTGTCTGATTGTCAACTTACCTGGAAGCCCCAAAGGTGTAAAAGAAAATCTTGCTGTAATTCTACCCGCCCTGCCCCATGCCTTGTCCAAGTTAAAGGGAGACCCGTCAGAATGTGGCCAAGAATGATAGGCCGAAGGAGGAGAGGATGATGGTAAACTCTGAAAGGCTGTGGAAGCAGTTCCAGGAAATACTTGGGTTGAGAGAGCATCCCCTGGGCGTCTATTACACAAACGATAAACCGGAAGGGGTGACCCCCCAACCGAATATCCATATGTGCATGATCGGACTTCTGAAAAAGGCCAGGCAAGACGGTGAGACTGTTTATTTTGATAAAGAGCATTTCGGATGTCCCGGCGGTGCGTACTACATGGGATTCTTCGAATCACCGAGGCCAAAACTTGAATATTTCCTCTCCTGCGGAATTCCGGGTGAGATGGAGGGAGAGCGATATGTCAAGACTCCAGAGCTTGCCAAGATCTTTATCGCAAGTCGAATACCAAAACGGGCCCCCGCGAAGTACTGCGTGTTCAAACCTATCAACCAATTCCAGGGAAGAGAGCAACCCGAAGTGGTTGTTTTCTTTGCGTCTCCCGATATTCTGTCGGGACTTTTTACCTTGGCGAACTACTCCTTGGAAAGCCTAGAGGCTGTCCACACGCCCTTCGGTTCTGGATGCAGTGCCATTCTCGCCTACCCGTTGAAGGAAGCTGACAAGGAAAGGCCTCACGTCATCCTGGGAATGTTCGATGTCTCTGCGAGGCCCATGGTGGAAAAAGACATTCTCACTCTGGCCATGCCCTACTCTGTATTCTTAAAGCTTCTGAAAAATGTTTCCGGAAGTTTTCTCGAGACGGAGAGTTGGAAGAAGGTCTATCAACGGATACAGAAACCTTAAAGGCCCAAGGCTTCAAGGCTTCGAGGGAGAGCGTACGAGGCAAAACTGACTTCCACGATTCATGAAAAGCGCTTCCTGCCAGACCTTGAACCCTAGAACCCTTGAACCCTGGGACCCTCTCTCTTTACAGCCATTTCTTTTTCTTGAAGTAAATCAGCATGACGACACCGATTCCGATCATCACTGCCCAAATCAAAGGATATCCCCACCGCCATTCCAGTTCTGGCATGTACTTGAAATTCATGCCGTAAACCCCAGCCAGGAATGTCAGCGGCATGAAAACAGTGGCGATGATCGTCAGTACCTTCATCACAGCATTTAGCCGATTGCTGACACTCGAAAGATAAATATCCAGCATACCTGAAACCATGTCTCTGAACGTTTCCACAGTATCAATGGCTTGGATGGTGTGATCATAGACATCCCTGAGATACACGCTCGTCGTCTTCTGAATCAGTGGAGACTCTCCTCTTTCCAGGGCTCCGATGACCTCTCGCAAAGGCCAAACCGCCTTCCGAAGGAATATCATCTCGCTCTTGAGGTGGTGGATTTCCTGAAGAGTCTGGGTCTTCGGATTCGTGACGAGCTCCTCTTCCAGAAACTCGACCCTCTCCCCCAGTTTTTCCAAGATAACAAAATAGTAATCCACAATGGCATCGAGGAGGCTATACATTAGATAATCAGCTCCCATTTTTCGGACCCGACCTTTCCCATTTCGAATCCTTTCACGGATGGGCTCGAAGACATCACCTCCGCTCTCCTGAAAAGAAAAGACAAAATTCGGCCCCACGATGAGGCTCACCTGCTCCGCTTCTACCTGGCCCTTCTTGCCCTTGTCATGAAGCATTTTCACGACCACATAGAGATACTCTGCGTAGTCTTCCATTTTGGGCCGCTGCTCTGTATTGAGAATGTCCTCCAAGACCAGAGGATGCAATCCGTAACATTCTCCCAATTTTTCCAGGATTTCCGTCTGATGGAGTCCATCAATGTTGATCCAGGTGACCGTCGGCTTGTCCTTAAAGATAAAACATTCTTCGATGGCCTTTACTTCTCTTTCGTGAAACTGGTTCTCATCATAATCAAGAATCGTGATTTTGGGTTCCTGAACCTTTCGGGCTCCGATGTGAATCAGTGTTCCGGGAGGCAACCCTGCTTTCTTCGATCGTCCTTTGGTCACTCTGGCCATATGTCGTCCTCTTCAAACCCTATCAAGTGAAGCTCCACGCCCTAAAGGGTGTGGCTTCCCGGTAAGGTACTTTCCTTTTATATTGTGCCCCTTCCTGCCTGCCGGGTGGCAGGGGCCCCGCCCTCAAGAGCCGGGCTTACGGGGCACTTGTCGGTCATTCGTTTCAATCATCCAGATAACTTCTCTTACTTCAATCCGCAGAACCCTCTTCGTTGTCTCCTTCACCTTCACTCTTTCACTGATGCGATGACCCACAACCCAGGCAATCGTTTCTCCAGAGATGAGTAAAGGAATCTTCGGTCTTTCGAACCTCGGAACTTTGTGATCGATAAAAAATTCCTTCAACTTTTGAGTTCCTTGACTCCCGAGCGGCTGAAATCGGTCACCCGGCCTGAAATTCCGCATCTTGAGTGGAAACTGGAGCGCCTGATAGTCAACGAGAGCCACAGTGGGAGATCCCCGAGCTTTTGCGTTGCCCTTCCAGGACATATCATCCATCATGACTTCTTTTTGAATGTCTTGAATCAAGGTGCGGCCGGCCGTGAGAAGCTCGACTTCAAATGGTGGGACAGTAGTCACCTTCCCTTTTCCCAAAACTACTTGGTCATACCTCTTCTCAAGGGTTAACCCTCGAGGTAATTCCATAAGAAAACTTGGAGCCCTGGAATTCAACCTCTGAAAGACCGGGAAGACGTCAACCCATTCTCCTTCTTCCGAGCCTGCTTCGCCGTCCTGCAACTTTCCAAGAAGTTTTTCCAGGATTCGCCATCGAATGGCTTCCGGAAGAGATTGGTACGAAGGATATGAAAAGACTAGGGTATTTTCTCCCTCTTGGATCATCGTCTGGTAGGTCTCTTCTGTCTTCTGGCTCAGATAGTCATCCTCAGCCCGAAGAATCGCCGAGTTTCTCAGGACCACTTCTCTGAAGTTGGGCTGGTACTCTTTTTCGATCGAAGGAATGAGTTTCAGTCGAATCCGATTACGAAGATACTTCTCTTTCAGGTTTGAGGAGTCGACAAGATAGGGGATTCCTCTCTCCCGAGTGAAAGATTCGATCTCTCTCCCTCCACACGTCGAGAAGAGGACGAACCACCCGTCCCTCCCGAATCGGGAGCATCCCCTTGAGGCCTCTCAATCCAGACCCTCTGATCAACCGAAGGAGGATGGTCTCCACCTGATCATCTGCATTGTGGCCCAGAGCCAACTTCTGTGCTTTGTGCTTGGTGATCAGATGATTGAAGAAATGAAACCGAATTTTACGGGCAGCGTCCTGAGGGGAATAACCGGACTCTTTCTGAAACTCTCTCACATCGAATTGCCCATACTCGAACAGGGTAGCCGAGCCGTCGACTCTCTCGTTCAACCAGCTCGGCTTCTTTTTCGGATTCGGCAGGACGCAACCCGTGGTTAACGTGGGCGACGATCAATTCGAGTCGAAGGCTTTCACGGAAGGCATGAAGCACGTGGAGGAGGACCATTGAATCCATTCCTCCGGAAACTCCAACAACAACCCGGTCCCCCTTGTTCAACAACTGATGGCGTTCAATGGCCTCTGCAACTTGCTGAAGCAATGTCTCTGACATTTACATCTTTTTCATCCCCACCGGACCCACACGAACCTCTACCACCGTCGTCCCATACCATTTTTCAGAGATCTTGATGGTACAGCCCCTATCCGCTTTCGAAAAATTGAGGGTGGATTCTTTTCCTCGGAAACTGTTCATCAGCTTCCAATTATCCTTTTCCATGTAATGCGAGAAGAAATCAACCAGAGAATTCGGATCAAGTCGCCACTTCGTAAAGACCATGATCCCCGTCTTGAATTGAGGTGCCTCATAAACAAAGGATTCGTCTTGATCGTAGCTGAGTTCTTGTGGAATGAGGATATCATCAAAAAAATAATATTTACCCACTCCCATATTGGACCCTTCTGCTGTTTCTCCCCGCGTCTCTTTTACGTTGGAACTACACCCCATCCAGATCGAACCGAGCAGAAGTACCATCAAAAGGGCAATCCAGTAATTTTGTTGAATCATCCTGCGTTGCATAATGTTCCCCCTTGGTTACGATTTATTGAATTCTTACCATCCTGTAACCAGAAAAGCAAGAAAAATAAAAGGGCCCGTATTAAACAGGCCCCGTTCGTTCCACCGCTCATAGTCCAAATAGTAAAGCTCCAATCAATCCGGTTCCCAGATACGGCCGCCATCTCTGAATGGGTTGAAGAGATCAATATGAATGTATCCTAATCGCGGAACATCCCTTTGATCAAAGGGCGCAGGCGGTGGTGCATAACTTACCGCGTTTGATACAAACATCAACGGAACTACGACCTCATTACTCTCAAGCCCCGTCTTGTCAAAAACCGAAATGTTCTACGGAAACTCGAGTCCATTCGGGGATAGGGCCGTGCTTGCTAAAGGTGTTCCACTGAAGGTACCCCTTAAAACGACCTTCGCGATCTCCCTTTAAATATAGCCAATCTGTCTCGTAGCTACCATAACCCACCTGACTGATGACCACTGCCACCCGGAGCATGTCATTATTGGGGTCCTCTGCCGCAATATAGAATCCAATCGGATCGCCATATCTTGCCAGTTCAGGACCATAAAAGCTTGTAATAACAGGCGGTTTCGAGTCAGCGGTTGGAGCTGCCATCATAGCAGTTGCCATCGTAGAACCTGTCATCGTACCCGTACAACCCATGAGCCAAAGGGAAACCAGCAATAATGGAAATAGAAGAATGATTTTGCGCATGTTAAGACCTCCTTTTCCAATATCTCCGTTCAACTTTCACTTTCAATATAGTATCTCATTGCCTTGTTTTCAAGATGCCCGCGACCGGCAAGTGCCCCGTAAGCCCCACCCTTGAGGGCGGGGTCAAGGGGCACAATATAAAAGGAAAGTACCTTACCGGGAAGCCCCGCCCTTGAGGGCGTGGAGCTTCACTTCACTATCCTTACTGATCGTTACCGCCAGTCTTCTGGCTTCCTCGAACACTTCCTTCAGAGGGATCTTTCTTTCGAGCGCTAACCGCTTGCAGTCTTCATATTCCGGAGAAACATTAATTACTGCTCCTTCCCACCGAGCCACTTTGAAACGAATCTTCCCGTATTTTGTGTCGAAGAAACGGATCTCCCGATCGGCCAGTGCCCTCCTCTCTTCACGCCACCGGAGGCCGATTGTTGTCGTCTCTCGGAAAAGGAATTCCGTTACCACGGGCATCTGTCCAAGAGAGCAGATGGCCGTAAGAAGGGTCGCGGGCCGATTCTTCTTCATGAAAACAGGGGTGAGAAAAACCTCCTTGACCCCCATCTTAAGCATTTGTTCCATGATGTAGTCGTAGAATTGAGGATTCATATCGTCAATGTTTGTTTCGACCACCATCACCCTCTCTTCACGAGCAGCCGTTTCCGACGTTCCGATCATCAGCCTGAGGACATTCGGATGAGGAAGATCGTCTCGACCTGCACCGTACCCAATCCTTTCCACCTTCATGGGAGGCAGATTTCCGAAGGACGACCCCAGGGTCGTCAGGATCGCTGCTCCTGTGGGCGTCAGGAGTTCCTTATCCACGCCGGAGGAATAAATAGGTTTTCCTTTCATGAGGGACAAAGAAGCCGGTGCCGGAACGGGTAAGAGACCATGCTCACACCTGACAAAGCCTGCTCCTACGTTGACCTTCGATACGTGAATTTGATCTATTCCGATCTGACGCAAACCCCATACGGCCCCGCAGATATCCACAACCGAATCGAGACCTCCTAACTCATGGAAATGGATCTTTTCCTTCACAGACCGATGAATCTCTGCCTCTGTGGAGGCAATCCTCTCGAAGATCTCCCGGCTTTTCGTTTTCACATCCTTATCCAAATCACTTCGGTCCACGATTTTCAACATCTCTTTCAAATCCCGGTGAGGTCGCTCTTCATCTTTCCCCTCGACGGTGACACGCGTCGCAGAGATCCCTCCCTTAAGAACCTTTTTGGCCTTCACGGTAATCGCAGGAAGATGAAGTTTTTTCAGCTCCTCCCTGAGCCCGCGGGGGCTGAGCCCGGCATCGATCAACGCTCCAAGAATCATGTCTCCGCTTGCTCCGGAAAAACAATCAAAATAGGCTATTTTCATTGTGGCTCCTCATTTTCGACGAAAACTCTAATTAACACACGACGTCTCATTGTAACTAATCATAACATATGCATCCCGCAAGCTTCCCTCATCCAACCTGGATTTTGGCCTTTACATACTCTGTTGACAGGGTTATCCTCCGGCGGAGAAAACCCATTCACCGAGTATTCGTAACAATTTGCAGACAGAGGATTTCTAACTGAGTTTCGAGAAGTCGGCGATGCGTAGGAAAAGCTGACTGATCTGACTGAGAAGTGCAAGGCGGTTGTCCCGTATCTTCTTGTCCTCAACCATCACCATGACCTTGTCAAAGAAATCATCAATGGGTTTCTTCAACTGGATGAGGACAAGCAAGGCTGCTCTGTAGTCCCGGCGATTGAGATGAGATTCCACTTTGTCCTTCATGACCGACAAAAGACTCGTAAAGCCTCTTTTCAGCGGCCTCTTGGAAGAGAGAAGGGTCAACTTTTCCGACCGAAGTCAAACCCTTCAAGATGTTGATCGCCCGTTTCGATCCGATAACGATGGATTCGAAATCCTTCAGTTTCTTGGCTTCCACGAGTGCATCCACACGACCCTGCACGTCCAAAAGCTCATCGAAAGAAGCTGAAAAGGCGGCCTCAATCACGTCAAATGGATATCCCTTATCGAGGAGAAAGTATTGGAATCGGACTCTGAAAAAATCCAGGACTTCTTTCTTCACATCCGCGAAGGGTCGCTCCATCTTTTCCCTTAGCAGTTTTCCGCTTTCTTCAATCAACTCGGTCAGGGCAAGGGCGTATTTCTTCTCCAGGATGATCCTGATAATGGCCAAGGCATGGCGTCTCAGTCCAAAAGGATCTGCCGTCCCCGTGGGGACCAGACCAACGCCAAAACAGCCTACGATCGTGTCGAGCCGGTCAGCCATGCTGACGACATCTCCGATCGGGCTCCCGGGCAACCGATCGCCGGCGAAACCCGGAAGGTAATGCTCGTAGATGGCTTCCGCCACCTCGGGTTTTTCTCCCTGAATTCGCGCATACTCTCTGCCCACAATCCCCTGAAGCTTTGGGAACTCCCCAACCATTCCGGTCACAAGATCAGCCTTGCAGAGAGAGGCGACCCGATCCACAAGAGAACGAAGCTTTGGATCAATGCGTTCAATCATAAAGAGGGCCAGTTGCCTGAACCGCGACATCTTCTCATAGGACGTCCCCAGTTTTGCCTGGAAGACAACTTTCTTCAGTTCCTCGACTCTCTTTTCCAAAGGAACCTTCAGGTCATCGTGGAAAAAGTATTCCGCATCAGAAAGCCTGGCTTTAAGGACCTTCTCATTCCCTTTAATGACGACGTTTCGATCCTTCGGCATGATGTTGCTGATACAGACGAAATGGGGAAGAAGTTTCCCATCTTCATCCACCACCGGAAAATATCTCTGATGTTCCTTCATGGAGTGGACGAGGACATCTTGGGGAAGAGAAAGAAACTTGGGGTCGAAGCTTCCACGCATGGCGACAGGATATTCAACCAGAAACGCCACTTCATCGAGGAGTTCTTCGTCCCTCAGAATTTTTCCCGTAACCTCTGCCGCCTGTTTCACCATCTCTTCTTCAATCTTCTTTTTTCGCTCTGCCGGATCTACCATCGCAAAAGCTTCTTGGGTCTTCTGAAGATAAGAGCTCAAGTTGTTCACTCGGATCGGGCCCGCGTGCATAAAGCGGTGGCCGTATGTCACGTCTCCACTTCTCACATTTCCTACCTCAAAAGGAATGACCTCTCCTCCAAAAAGAGCCAAGATCCAGTGGATCGGCCGCGCAAACCGAATGGAAACGTCTGCCCACCGCATCGACTTCTGGAAGGGGATCGAAAGGATCCATCCGGGGAGAAGGGTGGGAAGAATCTCGTGAGTCGGCTTCCCTGCTTCTTCCTTAATGGCGCAGACATACTCTCCTTTCTCCGTCGGAACCAACTGCAGGGACTCCACAGGAATGGATTGACTCTTCGCAAAGCCAATGGCAGCTTTGGTTGGGTTCCCTTTGGCGTCGAAGGCTGCCTGCTTTGAGGGTCCGATCTTTCTCAGCTCCACACTCTTCTGTCGTTCAGCGAGCGATTCAATGGCGAGGACGAGCCGTCTCGGCGTGCCCAGAGTCTTCATCCCTTGAAAATCGATCCGTTGCGCTTCCAGATCCTTTTTGACAAGCTTCTCCAGATCACTCAGCGCTTGTGGAACAAACCCAGCGGGGATCTCTTCAGTTCCAATCTCAAGAAGAAATTCTTTCATTGATGACAAGTCTCCTTAACCACAAAATCGCATAGCGCAAAGCGTTAGTCTGTCCGTCTCGTAATGTTTTTGTTTCTTACAATGCCTTGCCCTTGCTCCTTACCCTCGCCTCACTCCTTACTCCTCACGTTTCTTCAACAGCGGGAATCCCATTTCTTCCCGTTGTTTGACATATCCCTCGGCACAGAGCTTGGCGAGCGCCCTAACCCGCAAGATGTAACCCATCCGTTCGGTCACGCTGATGGCACCCCTCGCGTCAAGAAGATTAAAGGCATGGGAGGTCTTCAGACAGTAATCATAGGCCGGAAAAACCAGTCCTTTCTCCGCTAAGCTCTTGGACTCCTTCTCGTACATGTCGAAAAGCCGAAAAAGCATGGCCACGTCGGCTTCTTCGAAGTTGTATCGTGAAAATTCCACCTCTCCCCGATGGTGCACGTCTCCGTATTTCACGCCTTTGGTCCACGTCAGATCATACACGTTGCCGACGTCCTGCAAGTACATGGCGATTCGCTCGATCCCATAAGTGATCTCCACGGGAATAGGATTCAGGTCAATTCCGCCTGTCTGCTGGAAATAGGTGAACTGGGTGATCTCCATTCCATCCAGCCACACTTCCCAGCCTAAGCCCCAGGCTCCCAGCGTGGGAGATTCCCAGTCGTCTTCGACGAAACGGATGTCGTGATCCAGGGGATTGATTCCGAAAGACTTCAGACTGTTGAGGTAGATTTCCTGAATATCAATCGGCGAAGGCTTCATGATGACCTGGTACTGATAATAATGTTGTAACCGGTTTGGGTTCTCTCCGTAGCGTCCATCTTTGGGCCGTCGTGAAGGCTGGACATAAGCCACATTCCAAGGCTCAGGGCCGAGGACCCTGAGAGAGGTTGCAGGATGAAAGGTTCCGGCGCCCACCTCCAGGTCATAGGGCTGTTGAATGACGCACCCCTGATCAGCCCAAAACTGTTCCAGCGCAAAGATCAACTCCTGGAAATTCATTCTTCCTCCTTGGCAAACTTCTTCGAGTCCCACGATTCAAAGGATTCGTGACACTATCTTAAGAACGAATTTTGTGCCTCGAATTTAAAATGATTTCTGTCTTCGATTTCAACCTCCTGACACACTTAATCCCTTTTATTTCCCAAAAAAGAGGCCCTGATAGGCAGGGTCCTCAGAGCCTTGAGCGACTTCAGTTCCTTTCCCAGTTGATAGGTAATGAATTTGGGAAGAAGCTCTCGGCTTTCTTGAAGAGCCTGAGAGGTAAACCGGAGTCGGTGCATCTTCGGCAACTCCATGTGGGAAACCTTCTCGATCAACCGAGCGGTCCCCAGGGACAAGGGGACCAGATTGTTACGCGTCTGAGAACACGTCTCACACATCAACGATCCCTGCTCAAGAGAGAAGAAGACGGAGGGGGCTTCTTTGAGGAGTTCCCACTCACGCTTACAGGAGTCGCACCTCTTCATGTTAGGCCGGTAGCCAAAAAGAGAAAGCATTCGAATTTCGAACATCCTCAGTCTCTCTTCCCGCGGATCCGTGTTCTCGAGATCAGACAGAAACGAAAGCAACAGTTCGAAGGCTTCGAGGTTCGCCTCCCGTTCTCCCGCCATCTCATTCACCAACTCCAAGAAATACTCGCCGTAGTAGATTCTCTGGAGATGATCTCGGATTTTCGGGAAGGAATTCAGAATATCACAACTGTTCACCCGAACCAGCCCCATGCCCTCTCGGTCAAAAAAGATGAGACGAATATGGGAGAAGAGGCTGAGAGCGTTTTGAAACCGTCTTCGGCTTCTCCGCGCTCCTTTCGCGATACCCTTGACCTTCCCAAAATCTTTCGTGAGGAAGGTAACGATCCGGTCGGATTCCCCGTAAGGAATCGAATGCGTTACGATGGCATGTGTTATGAAGACGGGCATAGACGGAAGACATTGAAGCTCCCCGCCCTCAAGGGCGGCGCTTCCCGGGAAGGTATTTCCTTTTATATTGTGCCCCTTCCTGCCTGCCGGTAGGCAGGGACCCCGCCCTAAGGGGGCGGGGCTTGCGGGGCACTTGCCGGTAAACGTTAAGATTCAAATACCAAAAGACACCGACAGAGCCAACCGGCTCACACGCGGATTGGATCCTCTGAGGTGTCTCGTGGAGCCTCGGTCGCCTGTAACCTCTGGGCTCTCTTCTGTGGAATCCCCCTCATCCTAAGGTGACGGCGTTTCCTGGGCCTTGAGAATTTCTGTTCCAGGAGGGATGGTGAAATTGAAAAAGGAGTCTGAGAGGGACCTATTCGTCTTGATGTTGGTAAAACGAGTCCGGGTCACATTCCCCAGTCCATCAATGACATCGGTTTGGACGACAAAGAAGCGTTTTCTTATCGACGGTCAGAACCAACTTCGCCAGAACTTGGTTCGGCTCCTTCGGGATCAACTCCAACACATAGGTCTCCTCTTTTGGAGAAACGGCCTCATTGAAATTGCCCAGATTGAAGTCGCGGCTCAAATTCCCTTCCCCCGCCAGAAAGGCAAGAGGAGTTCTCTCTCTCAGGACTTTCGACAGGTCTGAAACGAACACCTGATTTTCTTCGGGTTGATAATACCAGAGGGTTTGCCCGTTGGAGATCAGTTTCTGGTTGGGAACTCGGTAATCCCACCGCATCATTCCCTTCTTCTTGAAGTAAACCTGGCCTTCCCCTTTCTGAGGAACCCTCACCACCTTTCCGACATATTCCTGAACGAAACTGGCCTCCAAATCGGCTCGTGCTGTCGTACCGCTTTTGGATCTCGCTGAGAACGGTTTCGCCCGTGATGCCAAAGGCGAGATGATTCGAACCGAGGCCCAACACGGCGATGGCAACCAGAACCATTAGAAAAATCCTAGACATCCTTATCCTCCAATCGCGGGTGAGTCGGCTGGATACGCCGCCTTTTAGGCGGGGAGATAGCCGACCCTGTAATTGTCTTTACATCTCCCGGAAGCTCCCCGCCCCCTGTGCCTGCCTGCCGGTAGGCAGGGGCGGGGAGCTTCACTCGATTTTCTTGATCAGAACCTCTCGGGGTTTGACCCCGTCCGAAGGCCCGACGACACCCTGTTGCTCCATCTTCTCGATCATCCGTGCTGCCCGATTGTAACCGACCCGGAATCGTCTCTGGACGAGGGAAATGGAAGCCTGTCCTAAATCAGCCACAAAGGCGACCGCCTCGTCGTACTTCTCATCGTATTCTTCGTCCGCTCCCTTTCCCAGCACCTTTTCTCCCTGGTCCCCCGTGGGGACACAGGATTCGTAGGTGGGTTCTCCTTGTTTTTTCAGGAAATCTACGATTCTCTGAATCTCAGGGCCCGAAACATAGGCCCCATGAATGCGGGTCAATTTTGAACTTCCGGGAGGAAGGAAGAGCATATCTCCCGATCCGAGAAGGTGTTCTGCCCCAATGGTATCAAGGATGGTTCGAGAATCCACTCTGGAGGTGGTTTGAAACGAAATCCGCGCAGGGAAATTGGCCTTGATCAGCCCGGTCAGCACGTCCACAGACGGTCGTTGAGTCGCTAACAGAAGATGAATGCCCACTGCCCTTGCCATTTGGGCCAGTCGGGTGATCGCCTCTTCCACTTCTTTCGACGAGATCATCATCAGGTCTGCCAACTCATCGATGACCACGACGATGTAGGGAAGTTTCTCCCAAGCCGGACGTTCTTTCACCTCTTCGGTTTCAAGGACTTCGGGTTTCCGCTTGTGCCCCTTCCCTTTCTCTCTGAGTTCCTTATCCCTTTTCTGGTGATAGTGCTCGATGTTTCTGACCCCTTCTTCAGCGAGGACCGTATATCGGCGCTCCATCTCCTCCACAAGCCATCGGAGGACTGTGGCTGCTTTCTTCGGATTGGTCACCACGGGATGACGCAGATGAGGAATACCATCGTAGTCAGAAAGCTCCAGCATCTTCGGGTCAATCATGAGAAACTGAACTTCGTCGGGCGTGGCCTTAAAGAGAATGCTGCAGATCATCGAATTGATGGAAACGCTCTTGCCAGATCCCGTTGATCCAGCCACGAGAAGATGAGGCATCCTGGCAAGGTTGACGACAAAGGGGTCTCCGGAGATATTCTTTCCCAATCCGAAAGAGAGTTTCGACCGTGAGGACCGAAAGGGGTCGGAATCGATGATCTCCTTCAGGTAGACAGTCTCTCGTATGTGATTGGGAATCTCTATTCCGACAACAGACTTGCCAGGAATAGGAGCGACAATTCGGATTGAAACCGCACTCAGGGCAAGGGCGAGATCATCGGCCAGACCCACAATACGGCTCACCTTCACTCCGGGTGCGGGTTCAAACTCGTAAACCGTGATCACGGGGCCTGGATGGACCTCGACCACCTTCCCTTCGACCCCGTAATCCAGCAGTTTTTTCTCCAGAATGCGGGAGTTCATGATCAGACTGTCCCGGTCAATCTTCGGTCTTCTTTCTGTTTCGGCTTCGAGCAAGGAGACCGGGGGAAGTTGAAAGGCTTCTTTGGGTCTTAGAAAATCGAAGGCCTCCTGTTCGACAATCTCTTCTTTCTTGGCCTCTCCTTTTTTGGGTAAGGTGCCGGGTTCAACGACCGTGGGAGGAGAGGGTTCTTCTCCTTCTCCCGCTTCTGTTTCACCAGAAGCTTGGCTCTCTTTGCCCGTTCTTTTCTTTTGATCTTCAAAGTACTCAGCCAAGCCACCCATCGCGTTACCGCATTCCCTGACCGCTCGACCAGGGTGATAAAAGAAATTCCTGTTCCTAAGACAAAAGCAAGGATCAAAATGACCAGGAGAACGATGGTTGCCCCTACACGATTGAAGAAATGGACAAAATTCTTCGCAAAGATCTCGCCGAGAAACCCTCCGGGAAGAAGCTCTTGCTTATGGAAATGGAGAGGTCTTAACCAAAGACCGAAGAGTGCCGAAAGAGCTAACAAAATCACGAACCATCCGATCAATTTGAGGACCGGGTACTTCCACTCCCAGCGGAGAACGAAACTAAAGGCAAAGACGCCGAGGACCAGCGGAATTAAAAAGCATGAAAACCCATATCCCTGAAACAACAGACTCGCCACGTATGAACCCGCGATCCCCATCCAGTTATACGTCCACTTTGTGGCGGTGGAGCTGTAGGCAAAGAAGGATGGGTCTGCCGGATGGTAGGACACCAGACACAAGAAGAGGCAAACAGCCAGGGCAACCAACAGGATCCCCAGCACCTCGTGTTTCAGTCTCGCTTTGAAGGACTTCTCAGCCACAACCCTCTCTCACGGGCAAGTCGGCTGGATGCCCCGCCTTGCCTGCCTGCGGTAGGCAGGTGGCGGGGAGGAAAGCCGACTCTGTAATCGTGTTTACATCTCCCGGAAGCCCCGCCGTGTGCCTGCCCCGTCTGTAACGGGGGGCGGGGAGCTTCACTTCACAGAAGAAATGGATTGAAAATCTTTAGAGATGCTCTCTGCCACCTTTCCCATCAATGCCTTCCAGTCCTGCAAACTAAGCTCTCTTGTCTCAATGGTTGGACCGATACGGATGGTAATCTCTCCAGGGTTCACTGTCATTCTACCCTTGGGCATGATCTCCCGACTTCCCACAATCGCCACAGGAATAATGGGAACCTTCGATTTGATCGCGAGGGTGAAACCACCCTTCTTGAAGGGTTGAATCAACCCGTCCGGGCTTCGTGAACCTTCCGGAAAAATGACCACTGACATCCCATCTTGAATCTTCTGTGCCGCCTCGTTCATCGCCCTCACCGTATCGCGACTCCCCTTCCGGTCGATCGAGATGTAGCCGGCAGCGGTAAGGGTCCAGCCAAAAAACGGAATGGAAAAAAGCTCTTTCTTGGCCAACCACTTAAAGTCAAATGGGAGATAGCCGTGGAGAGCAAAAATATCATAGCCTCCCTGATGGTTCGACATGAAAATATAAGGGCCCTTTCCTCCAATCTGTTCCAGGCCTTCCACTTTCACCTTGACGCCAGTAGCCAGCAGGGCTAATTTTGCCCAGCGTCTTGCAATACGATGGCCCACTCTCCCGCTCCGATCGAACAGATAAGCGATGATTACAAGACTTCCCAAAACCAGTGTATCAAGAACAATGCAAGACCAAACGAAAATCGTCCTGATCATACCGTCATGACCCGTTGCCTGAATTCTCAGAACTCTTCTCTGAGGGATCGCAAGAACTCAGGATCGTCACGATCTGTTACACATTCCTCTCGAGCTCCGTCAGGATGGCTCCCACTTCCTCTTTGATCTGACCGTCCATGTCGTAAGGCGACTTCCCCTCGCGATCCGCCTGCAGAACTCTTGGGTTATAACTCATGTGTCCCAGAATAAGGAAATCCGAAAGGCTTTCCTCGATGACTCGCCTGTCCTCTTCCGAGGCCACCTTGTTCCCCACGATCATCATCTTCTTAATCTGAAGGTCCTCTCCCAGCTTCTTGATTTGCCGTGCCGTATTCATAGCCCTCTGGCCTGGTTCGACGACAATGAGAAGGGCATCGACATATCCCGTACTCCCCCTTCCCAAATGCTCTAACCCGGCTTCCATATCGATGATAACGACCTCCTCGCGCTGCACTACCAGATGGCGGATTAGATTCCTGAGCAACACATTCTCAGGACAGAAGCACCCTCCACCCCCCTGCGGGATACAACCCAGGAGCAGTACCTTCACGCCTTGATAATTCACTCCCATCTCGTCAGGAAGGTCATCCACCTTGGGATTCAGCTTAAACATGGGACCATAGCTTCCCTTTTTGGCCCCTGTCCTTTCCTCAATGAGCGAGGTCATGGAGGCGATGGGAGAGAGTTTGGCCAACACTTCCTTAGGAAGCCCCACGGCTGAGGCAAGGTTCGAGTCTGGATCGGCATCAATGGCAAGAACCTTTCGGCCTTGGTCGGCCAACAGCCGAGCCATCACTCCTGCAAGGGTCGTCTTCCCAACTCCACCTTTCCCGGAAATCGCAACTTTCATCATCTCTATATACCCAAAAAATATATAATTGTCCATTAGTTGATGGACCCGTGCGTAATTGATTTCTTCGATTAAACGATTTGGGCTGAATTCTGGTGTCGGGAAAAACATGGCTTCAGACACCCGATCATAACAGGCAGATCACCAGATCCTTCAAAAGAGATTCGGTTTGACAACGGCCTGTTCATCGTCAATAATGGAATTTCTGTAAGGAAAACACGATGAAGATGAACAAAAAGGCGTTGGCCCTTCTGAGTGTCGGCCACCTGGTAACAGATCTCAATCCAGGAGCCCTTCCTATTCTCCTCCCCTTCTTCAAAGAATCTTTACACCTTTCATACACGATGGCGGGTGTTATTCTCCTGTTCAGTAACCTGACCTCATCCGTTATCCAGCCAGTCTTTGGGTATTTTTCAGACAAACACCCCAGGGGATGGATTCTTCCCCTTGCCCCATTTCTTGCTTGCCTCGGAATGGCGGCCACTGGTTTCATCTCTGTCTATCCCCTTCTGATCTTGGCCGTCACGGTGAGTGGTCTTGGGACTGCAAGTTTTCATCCTGAGGGATTCAAGACCGCTCATTTCTTCACTGGAGAAAAGAAGGCGACTGGCATGTCCATCTTTGGAGTGGGCGGAAATTTAGGGATGGCTCTTGGACCGATTTTCGGAATTACACTCATTACCTCCTTTGGGATGAAGGGGACTTTGGGGATGCTTCTCCCGGGAATCCTAATGGCAGCGATATTCTTCTTCTCCTTCTCATGGCTCACAGCCCCCCTTCATTCTGCTTCCACACAGACTAAGAAGGAGATAGAACAATCTTCTTTTAAGAAAGAGTGGACATCGCTTTTTTTCCTTATTGGGATCGTCATCATGAGATCCTGGACACAACTAGGACTTGTGACGTATATCCCTTTTTATTACATTGACTATCTGAAAGGGGAGCCTCTTTATGCGGGAAAACTTGTCTCGACCTTTATGATGGCGGGTGTCGTTGGGACACTCGTGGGCGCTCCCCTGGCTGATCGTTGGGGTCACAAGAAATTCCTCTCGATCAGCATGCTCCTAACGGTCCCCCTACTTCTACTCTTTTACAAATCCAGTGGTTTCATTGTTTTCATGGTTCTTGGAATCGCAGGGATGGTCTTGATCTCCAGTTTCACCGTTACGGTGGTCATGGCTCAGGCTCTTCTTCCACGACATTTGGGAATGGCCTCAGGGCTCACGGTTGGGTTTGCTGTAGGCACGGGAGGAATTGGCGTCACCCTCCTTGGGGCAATCGCAGATCATTGGGGAGTGCCGATGGCGATACGATCGATTCTTTCTCCTTCCATGCATTGGATATGGCCTCAGTTTACTGATAAAATATCCTCCTCAAAAGGCAGGATAGAGGATCTGACAATGGTAAAGAATGCGACTTTAGTGACAGGTGGAGCGGGATTCATCGGGTCTCACCTTTGTGAGCGGTTATTGAAGGAGGGGCACCCGGTGATCTGTTTCGACAACTTCGATGCCTTCTACGACCCCAACATCAAGATGAGACATGTGGAGGAGATTCGGAAGAAGTTTCCGGGGAACTTTGAACTTGTGACCGGAGACATTCGAAACGAGGAACACCTGGGTGAGGTGTTCAAGAAGAACAAGGTCAGCCTTGTGGTCCACCTTGCGGCCAAGGCGGGAGTCAGACCCTCCATCGCCGAGCCTCTTGTCTATCAGGACGTCAATGTGAGAGGGACCGTCTGCCTCTTCGAAGCCTGCAGGGCAAACGACGTTCCTCAGGTTGTGTTCGCTTCTTCCTCTTCAGTCTACGGAGAGAACCAGAGAGTCCCCTTTTCGGAGAAGGACCTCGATATTCAACCCATCTCCCCCTATGGGGCCACCAAAAGGACGGGCGAACTTCTGGGGTACACCTATCACCACCTCTACGGCATGGACATGGCGTGTCTTCGGATCTTCACAGCCTACGGACCACGACAGAGACCGGAGATGGCCATCCACAAATTCGCTCGGCTCATCGATCGTGGAGAAGAGATTCCGCTTTACGGCGATGGTTCTTCCCGGCGGGACTACACCTTCATTGACGATCTCATCGATGGCATCCTGGCGGTGATTCGTAAATCGAAAGGATACGAGATCTATAATCTGGGAGAGTCGCAGACAACGTCACTCAGTGAATTAATTGGGCTCATTGAAGAAGCGATCGGAAAGAAGGCTCATGTGGAGAGACGGCCGTCACAGCCCGGCGATGTTTCCATCACCTATGCCGACATTACCAAAGCGAGGGAGACGCTCGATTACCGTCCTACGGTTGGGATGAAGGAGGGAATCAAACGGTTTGTGGAGTGGTACCAGGCTCAAAAGAGGCCGTCATCCTGAGAAACAATCCCCAAGACAATTCAGACCGCGCAAACTACCTATTCCGGCTCTTTCTTTTTTTCACGTTCCGTTCGTAGATAATCTTTAATCCCTCGAGCGTTAAGAACTCGTTCACCTCTTCGATGGTCTCGGATTCACCTGCGATCAGGGTCGCCAACCCTCCCGTAGCAATCACTTTGGGGTTGCTTCGGACTTCCTTCTTCATTCGTCTAACGATCTCGTCGACCAAACCGACGTAGCCGAAGAAAATGCCTGACTGCATGCTCTGGATGGTGTTCTTCCCGACGACCCTCTTGGGTTTGACGATCTCCACTCTCGTCAACTTCGAAGTTCGTTGAAACAATGCTTCTGCAGAGATCCCGATTCCCGGAGCGATAGCCCCTCCCATGTATTCCCCTTTGGGGGAGACGTAGTCAAACGTGGTCGCTGTTCCGAAATCAACCACAATCAGACTCTTCTTGTATCGCTGATAGGCAGCCACGGCATTGACGACGCGATCAGCGCCTACCTCGGCAGGATGGTCGTAGAGAATGGGCATCCCGAGGGTGATGTCCGGTCCTACAACGAGAGGATCCACCTGAAAATACTTCTCAGCCATTTCCTCGATCATATTCAAAACCGGTGGGACGACGCATGAGATGATGAGTCCTGTGAAATCTTTCATGTTGATCTTATCAAACAGGAAGAGGTCACGGAAAAGAATACCCCACTCGTCGGCCGTCTTCTCTCTTTCTGTCACGATCCGCCAGTGATCCACCAGCACGTCTCCATCATAGACTCCGAGAACGGTGTTCGTATTCCCCACGTCAATCACAAGCAACATATTCTCCTCCTCTTCTTGCCTGCCATGTTTTCTTTTAACACAGTCCTAGCTCTTCGAACTGGGTCCTTTTCTTGACTTTCCACCTTACACCTTGCACCTTAAGCCCTGCCCCTTACACCCTGCGCCCTACGCCTTACCCCTTGCTCCTGACTCCTCGCGTTTCTTTCTTAGTATATTCCACATCCCCTGCCACAATCCTCTTTCTCTGACCCTTGGCCGTTTCGAGGATGAGTGCCCCATCTGAATCCACATCCACTGCCTTTCCACTGAGGCTCTCTCCAAAAGAAGTAATCTTCACCTGCTTCCCTTCGATTTGGGCCCAATTCCTCCAAGCCTGCAAGATGGGAGAACCTCCCTGTCCGTTGAAGACATCGTACCATTTCTCCAAGGTCTGCAAAAGATGCTGAAGAAAGATCTTTCGCGAAACCGTCTTTCCCGTTTCTCTCTTCAGCGAAGTGGCGATATTCCGGATCTCTTTGGAGAAGGCTCTCTCGTCCGTGTTGAGATTGACGCCGATCCCCAGAATGACGAAGTGAACGCGGTCTGTTTCTGAATGAATCTCGTTCAGGAGTCCTGCCAACTTCCGACCCTTCATTAGAAGATCGTTGGGCCATTTCATCATGGGATGCAACCCGGATGTTTTCTCAATCGCCTCGGCCGTGGCAACGGCTGCCATGAGGGTGATGAGGGGGGCTTGATGGGGAGGTATCTTGGGACGCAAGATCACCGAGAGGTAAAGATTCCGGAAGGGAGGGGAAAACCAGCGCCGTCCCAGTCTTCCTCTTCCCTTTTCTTGAGATTCGGCAACAACGATCTCCCCTTCCCCGGCGCCTCGAAGGGCGAGTTGATAGGCTTGAGCATTTGTTGAATCGACGGTTCGAAAATAGTGAATCGTCTTTCCTATCCACCTTGTTCTTAAGAAAGGCCTGACCTCCGCGGGCGAGAGAAGATCCGGGGACTGAAGGAGACGATATCCTAACCGTCGCGAAGCCTCGATGTTGTATCCTGATTTTTTTAGGGTGCCCACCCTTTTCCAGATGGCCGTTCGCGTCACGCCCAGATGACGGCTCATCTCCTCCCCGGAAACGAATCCCGGAGCATGGTCCCTCAGGAGCTTTAGGATCTGTTCATCCATGGTTGCTAAGGCTGTTGGAGGTTGGAGGCAAAACCTCCATCGATCTTCTCCGTATGTGCTATGCGCTCTGCTCTATGCGGTTCGTCAGTGATGTATACGAGAAGATTTCTTAAAGGCTGATCAAAAAGGCCGAGATGCAAGGCGCCCCTGCCTACCGGCAGGCAGGCGAACGTTTCGAGGAATGAGGCGTACATGAATGTACGCTGCAATGACGAGGAACGAGGGGAACGAAGCAGATCGGGGTTTTTCATCAGCCTTTCAGGAGGTGACTTTGTCGTAATGCGAGAACTGCATGGAAAAGGTCCCCCGGCCCTGAGTCAATGATCTCAACTCCGTAGAATAACCAAACATCCGCGTCAGGGGAGAGACGGCCTTGATGAAGGCTGCCTTTCCTTTGGGTGTAATCGCCTCGACCGAGCTCTTTCTCGCTTTCAGATCCCCCACCACTTCACCCATGAACTCCTCGGGAACGATAATATTGACCTCCATCATCGGCTCCAAGAGGATGGGGTTTGCCTTCCGGCATCCCTCCTTCAGAGCACTCACCGCAGCGACCTTCAACGCGAGGGGAGAAGGATGATTGAGATCCTTTAGAGCCTTCAACAAGATGATCTGAAGGTCTGTCAACGGATAACCCATGATCACCCCAACGGTGGAGGCCTCTCGTATCCCCTCTTCAACGGAAGCGATCTCTTCCTTTGTCAAAGTTCCGTCTGGGATCTCTGAGCGAAACGCAATCCCCTTTCCTCGGGGGTTGGGACCGATACGGAGATACACCTCGCCGAAGTGCCTCACCTCCTCAATCTCCCGATCAAACTTGCCCGAGGCCTCCGCTTCCTTTTCCACAGTCTCGCGATAGACCACCTGGGGCCTTCCCACATTCACTTGCAGATGGTATTCCGTGAGGAGTCGGTTGACTAAAACGTTGAGATGCAATTCGCCCATGCCAGAAATGATGGTCTGCCCGGTCTCCTCATCTGACTTGACGAGAAACGTCGGGTCTTCCTCGGTCAGTTTCTCCAGGGAATCGATCAGCTTCTCCTGATCCCGATTCGTGAGAGGCTCCACAGCGACCGACATCACGGGTTTGTAGAACCCAATGGGCTCCAAGAGGATAGGATGAGAGCGATCACAAAGGGTATCGCCTGTCGTCGTTTCCTTCAACCCCATGATGGCCACAATTTCTCCTGCCTTCGCCTCTTCTACCCGGGTTCGTTGGTTGGCATGCATCTGAAAAATGCGGGAAATCTTTTCCGATCGTTTCAGGCGTGGATTGTAGACATCCATGCCTACCTTCAGCACGCCCGAGTAGACTCGGATGTAGACCAACTTCCTTCCTTGGTCCATCATCACCTTGAAAGCCAGGGAGGTGAGGGGTTGGTCATCGCCTACCTTTCGCGTCTCCGTCTCCCCGGTCACAGGATGGGTTCCTGCCACGGGGGGAACATCGAGGGGAGAAGGAAGGTAGTCCACGATGGCGTCAATGAGAAGCTGTATGCCTTGATTTCTCAGAGCCGCTCCGCAGAGAACGGGGACCGCCTTCATGGAGATCGTTGCGTTCCGGACGGCCTCTCTGATCTCCGTCTCTGCGATGGCTTCCTCGTTCACATACTTCTCCATGATCCGAGCGTCCAGCTCTGCTAACGCTTCAATTAACTTCGACCGATAAAGCAACGCCTCTTCTTGATACTCCTTCGGGATAGAAACCTCTTTGAAGTCCATTCCCAAGCTGTGCTCGTCCCAAGCAGTGGCCCTCAACCGGATGAGATCGATGACTCCGATAAAGCGATCCTCCGCTCCTATCGGGATCTGGAGAAGAAGAGGATGGGCACCCAGTCGATCGACCATCATCTTCACAGTCCCATGATAGTTGGCCCCGACTCGGTCCATCTTGTTGACGAAGGCCAACTTGGGAACACTATACTTGTCGGCTTGGTGCCAGACCGTCTCCGATTGAGGTTCTACTCCACCCACCGCACAGAAAATGGCGATGACGCCGTCGAGCACGCGCAATGAGCGCTCGACCTCCATGGTGAAGTCGACATGACCTGGCGTATCGATGATATGAATCGTGTTCCCCTTCCATTCCACGGTCGTCACGGCTGAGGTGATGGTGATTCCCCGTTCCTGCTCCTGAGGCATCCAGTCCATCACTGCCGTCCCATCGTGAACTTCGCCCATGCGGTGGATCTTCTTTGTGTAAAAGAGGACCCTCTCGGTGACCGTCGTCTTCCCGGCATCGATGTGAGCCATGAACCCAATATTTCTTGTTCGGATCAGTCTCTTTTCGCCAGCCATTCTCTGAACCATGGGATGCCCCGGAGAAGTCCAATGCTGTCGGTCCTCCAGCGCATATTTACGGCATATTTAAAGGGAATTTGACCAAAAGTCAAATTGCCCTTGACAAGGCTCAGAGGATATGTTTTACTTGGCGCGACAGGGTAAGCCTATGAAGAATTTGAGCAATTTCTTCTTTTACTTTTATTTTTACTTTGGCAGCGGTCACCCCTGACTGGTGTCCCCACTAGGGACGTTGAGCCATGGGTGACCTGAGGCCCCATGGCATTTTTATTTCGGGCCATAGGGGCGACTCTATGGCCTTTCGTTTTTCTGACGACACAAGACAAAAGATCGCGAAAAGGGGAAGAAGATGACCATCTCAAAAAAGGTGAGAACGGCAATGGAAGACTCCTCCTGGGTGAGGAGAATGTTCGAGGAGGGGGAAGAACTGAAACGTCAGCACGGTGAGGAAAACGTCTTTGACTTTTCTCTTGGGAATCCTGAAATGGAACCTCCTTCCTCCTTGAAAAGGGAATTGAAGGCCCTTGCCGATCATCCCATTACCGGCATGCACCGATACATGCCGAATAGCGGGTATAGCCAGACGAGGAATGCCATTGCCACATTTTTGAAAGAAGAGACAGGACTTCCCTTTGAAGAGAAGCATCTCGTGATGACGGTGGGGGCTGCAGGCGGACTGAACGTAGCGCTAAAAGCCCTCCTCGATGAAGGGGAGGAAGTGATCGTCCCGTCCCCGTATTTCGCAGAATTCAAATTCTATATTGATAATGCAGGGGGCCGAATGCGATTGGTTGAGACCCACGACGATTTTTCTCTGAATCTGAAGGCCCTTGAGAAAGCCATCGGCAAGAAAACAAAAGTTGTTCTGATCAACACGCCTAACAACCCAACCGGAGTGGTTTACGGCGGCGATTCATTCGAGCGCCTCGGAACACTGCTCAAGGAGAAAAGCCAGGAGCTTGGGAAAACGATTCATCTGATAACGGATGAAGCGTACCGGCGGATCATTTACGACCAGATCAAACTCCCGATCGCCTTCCACTATTATCCGCACACGCTCCGGGTGACTTCCCATTCCAAAGACCTCGCTCTCCCTGGAGAGAGAATCGGTTACGTTGCGGTCAGCCCACAGTGCGAGGACCTGGACGAGCTGATGTCTGCCCTTGTCTTTGCCAACCGGACTCTCGGCTTCGTCAATGCGCCGGCCCTCATGCAGAGGTTGGTCGCTTCTCTCCAAAGAAACTCCGTGAACATCCGGGAGTATGAGGACAAACGAGACCTGCTTCTACGACTCCCTTGTTTCCTTCGGCTACGAAGTCGTCAAGCCCCAGGGGGCCTTTTACATCTTCCCGAAGGCTCCGATCGAAGACGACCTCGCTTTCGTTAAGGACCTCCAGTCCAGGCGGATTCTCACCGTTCCCGGAAGAGGTTTCGGAAAACCTGGCTACTTCCGAATTGCCTACTGTGTTGAGAAAAAAGTGATTGAAGGAGCGCTGCCGGGATTCAGAGAGATCGCCCTGAAGTATGGTCTGAAACAGTCGTAAAAGAAAACTCCTCCCCGAGGGTTAGACATCGTGGCCTTCTATTGCCGGGGAAATGAAGCCACGCCCTAAAGGGCGTGGCTTCCCGGGCACTCGCCGGTCACGTTCTGGGGGACCCATGAAAATCATCGCCATCATTCCCGCTCGTTATGGATCAACCCGCTTTGAAGGAAAACCCCTCGTCAATATCCTTGGTAAGTCGATGATTCAACGGGTTTACGAAGGGGTGTCCCAATCCAGATTGATTGAGGAAGTACTCGTCGCCACCGATGATCAACGGATCTTCAAAGAGGTTCATCGTTTTGGAGGTAAAGCCGTGATGACCTCTTCTTCCCATCGCACCGGCACTGACCGTATTGCTGAAGTGGCCAGAAAGAAGAAGGCCGCAATCATTGTGAACGTTCAGGGAGACGAACCCCTCATTCAGGGCGAGATCGTCGACAAGGCCATACGGCCCATGGTGCGGGACGAAACGTTACCTATGTCTACTCTGGCGACTCCGCTTGAAGACATGGAAGAGTGGTTGAACCCGAACGTTGTTAAGCTCACCGTCGATCAAGACGGGTTTGCCCTCTACTTTTCCCGCTCTCCTATCCCCTTCCCACAGGGATTTAACCTTGAGGCAGCTTTTCGCACATCCCCTGAGAGGATAAAAGCCCCACACCAGAAGGCGCTTCGGCACATTGGACTTTACGTTTACCGTAGGGATTTCCTTCTACGCTATGCCAAAATGAAGCCGACCCCTCTCGAAGAAATAGAGAAACTTGAGCAACTTAGGGTACTTGAGAATGGCTACCGAATCAGGGTTGCCGTCGTGGACTACAAGCCATTCCATGTGGATACGCCTCAGGATCTCCCCAAGATATTGAGTTTTCTGGCCCAATCCTCTTGACCTCTTTTTTGGCTTTCACGCCCCTCAAATTGGTTTGATTTTTCGCCCTTTTTGCCGTATAATTATGTTGTTCGTCTTCGAGGGAAAATGGGCTTTCAAACTCGGTCTTCTCGTATTTCCATTTTCATCCTCCTCTTTGCGCTTCTCTCATTTGCCTGCTCTACACCGTCCTGGTTCCCGATTAAGAAGGGGCCCCCTCATCAGGCAAAGATCAAAGAGTTGCTGGATAAAGAGGTAGTGATCATCGACCGGCAGGAGTACGTCAAGGTCGCGAATCCGAAGGCTCGTGAAGCAGTAGGCGAACCCAAATATCTCTACATCCCTGTGAATGAATATCTCTCAAAGAAAGAAATCTACACCACCTCTGTTGCTTCTGTAGATCTGCCGCAACAGGAGGGTTCGCTGCTGGGGAAGCTCTTCCGTATCCACCACGGAAACGGAAATTGCCTCGGTCTCTGTTTCAAAGCCATTGCCACAGCTTGAAGAAGAAAGTCGTCGTGGCCTATTTTGAAGATCGAACGGCAAATGCCGATGATCGATTGGGAGACTGGGTGGCTGAGAAATTGGTCAAGGACTTGGAGCGGAGATCCCTGGGCGTCCTCTTTGCTGACTACTCCGTGGTACGAGAGTTCATTGAAAAGAGAGGAACCAGCCAAAACGATCTCGAAGTACCGGGGGTTCTCAGTCTACTGAATGAGGTCTTTGGTATTCATGCCGTTGTTGTCGGATCTCTCTCAGGTCCCTATGTCTTTACCACTCGGACAGTCACCGACCAGGAGGGAACCGCCACGGCAGTCATCCGACTCGAGGTGAAGGTGATAGAGACCCTCACGGGGAGAGTGGTCAAAACGTTTTCGTCGCACAATCCCACGCTCGCGACCAAAGAGAAAGGCTCCTTCTCAGATGAGAAAGCAAAGCTCAAGGCCATTGATCTGACGATCTCTGACCTCAGCCGGTCTCTGTCGCGGGAGTTAGACACCTTGGATTGGTCCTGCCGAGTCGTCAAGGTGGAAGCGGAAGAATATTATTTGAATGCCGGAAAAGTGACCGGTCTCAAGCTGGGAGATCGATTGGACGTGTTTCGTCCCGGAGAACCTGGAACTGGGAGTTCCCCCAAGGGGCAGATCCAGATTTCAGGCTTCCTGGGAATGGATGCCTCTGTGGGCAAAATCGTAGACGGCAAGAAACCAGAAGTCAACGATGTCCTGAGACTGGGTAGTCGAAGAGGGACGTGAGACCAGCTTCTGACACGTCTCGTCCCTGCCAAGGGTGCCAAGGGTCTGTGACCCGTCTTTAGGAAGCGACAGGACGCCTAATTAACGAGGCAATTCAAAGGAAGGGGGTACTTATGTTCCGAATTGGTGATAAGGCGGTTTATCCAGGTCATGGCGTAGGTGTGATTGAATCTATCGAGAACAAACAGATTTCAGGGAGAGAATTGATGTTCTACATGCTCCGCATCGTGGACAGCGGGATGACGATCATGATCCCCAGGGACAACGCAGAGGCCGTTGGTCTGAGAGGCGTGATTCGCAAGCTGGAGATTCCAAAGGTCATTCGGATCTTAAAGAATCGGGATGTCGAGGTCGACACTCAGACGTGGAACCGGCGATATCGGGAATACATGGAAAAGATCAACACCGGATCGATCTATGAAATTGCAGAGGTCATCCGGGATCTTCATCTTCTGCGAAACGAGAAAGAACTCTCTTTTGGGGAACGAAAAATCCTGGACACGGCGAAGACCTTCTTGGTGAAAGAACTGGCCATTGCTCAGAACGTAAAGGAAACCGAGATCTTGAAAGAGATGCGTCATATTTTTGGCAAGGAAGCTTAGGACGACGTGTGGTCTAGCCCCTTAAACACTTTCCTCATTTTTTCACCACAGACCTAGCCTTCTCGAGAGGAGGGAGGGTGATCCTCTCTCCTCGGGAAGGGTTCCTGCAAAAATGGATCGAAAGGAGGTGAATCACATTGGGTTCATGGGTTCTTCGTTTGCTCTTGCTCATCCTCTGTGGCCTAAGCGGATATACGCTCGCCACCGGATGGAGCCCGTCTTCACAAGCGGGCCTCTGGGGACTCTTCGGGGGACTCGTCTTGGCCCTACTGACGATTCTCACGGAGGACAGGCTCAGACGGATTCCACTCAAAACTCTATTGGGTAGTCTCATCGGATTATTTCTCGGAATAATCTTCGCCAAACTCATCTCAAATGTCTTCTTTCCCACATACCTGAACCATTACACCATCGCACTTCCCCTCTTTGTGGGGGTCTATGGAATTTGTGGCTACGTCGGCCTTCGACTCGGCCTGAAAAAGGGAGAGGAAATCCATCTTTCCGGAGGGAAAGGTTTCTCTAAGAACCTCCCGGGAGGTGAGAACGCCAAGATTCTCGACACCAGCGTGATCATCGATGGTCGCATTTCTGACATCGTGGAAACCGGTTTTGTGGAAGGCCCTCTCCTCATTCCTCAGTTTGTGCTGAGCGAGCTTCAACATATTGCCGATTCTTCTGATTCGATCAAACGGACCCGGGGGAAAAGGGGACTGGAAGTCCTGCGTCACGTCCAGAAACAAGTCAATGTTGACGTCAGGATCGTCGATACCGACTACCCGTCCGTCAAAGAGGTCGACGCCAAGCTCATCGAACTGGCCAAAGAAGTCCACGGAAAAATCGTCACGAATGATTCCAATTTGAATAAGGTTGCTGAGCTTCAGGGTGTCGATGTTCTGAATATCAATGAGCTCGCGAATTCCCTCAAGCCTGTGGTTCTTCCTGGAGAGGACATGAGTGTCAAGATCCTCAAGGAAGGGAAAGAAGTGGGCCAGGGAGTAGCTTATCTCGATGATGGAACCATGATCGTGGTGGATAATGGCCGAAGAAACATCGGCAGAACAGTGGACGTCACGGTCACCAGTGTTCTTCAAACCCCTGCCGGTCGCATGATTTTTGCTCGGCTCAAAGAGGACAATGGCAGGGAGGCCAAGGGAAAGGACTACGATTCACTGGGCAGCGAGGTTTAGGACCCCGTTGGGGAAGTATGGAATACGAGAGGAATCAAAGAGTGAAATTATGGAGCCCCACGGGTAAGCCCGTGGTCCCATTCAACCGCCCCTGTGAGGCGACATCCCGGTCAAAAGATGGCGCATTCCTCCTCCCGCTTAGCATCGCGGGAGGTCTCCTGCTGCCGGGATAAATGGTTCATCAAACTCCTTGATTCACACCCTGATCTTCCATCCCTCCCCAACTTTCACTTCCTATGGGTTGCTTTCCCGGCTGTATTTTTCTGGTTCTTCAGATCCATGACGAAGGCGGACGCAATCATCGTTTCTGCAGGTCGGGGTCATCGCTTCAACGAAGCCTCCAAGAAGCAGTTTCTCCCGCTGGCCGGAAAACCCATCCTCGTGCACACCCTTGACAGATTTGAGACCTCTCCGCTCATCCGATCTATTGTGTTGGTCGTCGGAGAGGAGGATCTCGACTATTGTTTGAAGGAGATTGTCGAAAAGTATCAGGTCCAGAAGATTACCCAGATCATTCCGGGTGGGAAAGAACGACAGGATTCCGTGAGAAACGGTCTTAAGGCTCTTGCCAGCGACACGGAAATCGTCGTGATCCACGACGGTGTCCGGCCGTTCGTGACGAGAGAAATGGTCGAAGAGTCTATCCGCAGCGCAAAACGCCTCGGGGCTGTAGTCCTCGCGATGCCCGTCAAGGAAACAGTGAAAATGGCGAACACCGATGGAATCGTGCTCAAGACCTTGGAAAGGGAATCGCTCTGGCAGATTCAAACGCCGCAAGCTTTCCAGGCAGAGATTATCCGAGAAGCCTATCGCAGGGCCACTGAGGACGGCTTTGTCGGGACGGACGATGCATCTCTGGTCGAACGTCTGGGAACCCGTGTCCACATCTTGCCAGGATCCTATACGAATATTAAGATTACAACCCAAGAAGACCTCCTCTGGGCCAGGCTTCTTCTTCGAGAGAAGTCCTCCTCGGGGCTGGGGTTAGATCAAGACGAGCCACTGGAGAAAGACAATCGATGAGAGTGGGACTCGGTTACGACGTTCACGCGTTGGTTTCAGGTCGCCCCTTGGTCTTGGGTGGCGTCCAGATTCCTTATCTCTATGGCCTTCAAGGGCATTCTGACGCAGATGTCCTTCTGCATGCCATTGGAGATGCCCTCCTGGGAGCGATTGCCCACGGCGATATCGGGAGACACTTTCCTGACACTGACCTCCAATACCGCGGTATTCGGAGCACGGAATTATTGAAACGGATTGCTACGATGGTCCGTGAGAAAGGATTTCATATCGTGAATGTAGATTCCACCATCGTGGCCCAGAAGCCCAAGCTCTCCGAAGTCATCCCTAAAATGGTGCAACAAATCGCCGAGGTCCTGGAGATCGAGCCCTCCAGGGTGAATGTGAAGGCCACAACCACGGAGGGCCTTGGATTTGCAGGAAGAGGAGAAGGAATTGCAGCCTACGCCATCGCCCTTGTAGGAGAAGACTGAATGGCTTCTGTCCGCGTCCGATTTGCTCCTTCTCCCACAGGCCTTCTTCACATCGGTAACGCTCGAACCGCCCTCTACAACTACCTCTTTGCCAGGCACCACCAGGGAACGCTCATCCTCCGGATTGAAGACACCGACGTGGAGAGATCTACCGACATGGCGATGGATCAGATCGTTGAGGATCTTCGATGGCTAGGGATCCACTGGCAGGAAGGTCCTGATGTCCAGGGTCCTGACGGACCTTACCGTCAATCTCAGCGCCTCTCTCTCTACCGTGAAGTTGCGGACCGTTTGCTTGCCGAAGGTAAGGCGTACAAATGCTTCTGCTCCCCTGAAAGACTGGAGGCCCTTCGAAAAGAGCAACTGTCGAAAGGGAGGATGCCTCGATACGACGGTCGGTGCCAGGCGCTCTCCTCAAAAGAAATCTCTGAAAAAGAGGCTTCTGGCTTGCAGGCGGTCCTGCGGTTTCGTGTGGGCCGGGGGTCCATCGCTTTTGAAGACCTTGTCCATGGAAAGATGAGCTTTGCCTCTGAGGGGATCGGAGATTTTATTATCGTCCGTTCCGACGGAATGGCAGCCTATAACTTTGCCTGTGTGATCGACGATCACTTTATGCATGTCACCCACGTCATCCGGGGCGAGGACCATCTTTCGAACACTCCCCGGCAGATTTTGGTTTACAAAACGCTGGAGTGGGAATCTCCAGTTTTTGCTCACCATCCACTCATCCTCGGTCCTGACCGGTCTCCTTTGAGCAAACGCCACGGCGCCACGGCCGTTTCCCACTATCGGGAAGAAGGTTTTCTCCCCGAGGCCCTTCTGAACTACCTGGTGCTGTTGGGATGGACTTCTCCTTCAGGAGAGGAAGTCTTACCCTTGGACCAGATGATTGAAGAATTCTCGATCGAAACTCTCGCCAGAAGTGCTCCCATCCACTCAAGGAAGAAACTGGAGTGGTTGAACAGCTCGTATATTCGGTTGAAAGATGGCCAGGAACTGTCGGAGTTCCTCCTTCCATACCTTGAGAAGGAGGGCCTCCGTGTGGATCAGATCGATCGAACCTATCTCACTCAAATCGCCGAGGTGACGAAAGAGAATCTGGTCGTTCTGTCTCAGATCAAGGACTATCTGGGCATTTTCTTTGACGAGCGATTCGCCTTCGACGAAGAGGCCAGGACTGTTCTGCTCGACACGGGAAATCGGGAAACTCTCCGCACCTTGTTCGAAGCCTTTGGGACCTTGACCGAAATCACAGCCGATTCGTGGCCATCCTTCGTATCGAACATGGAGAAACAGACGGGGAAAAAAGGCAAAGGCCTGTTTGCTCCCTTCCGAGCTGCAGTGACGGGGAAGACAAAAGGACCGGAATTGGCCAAAACTCTTCCTCTTCTTGGCAAGAGTCGGATTCTCAAACGCATGCAGATGGCACTGGAGGTAACCTAAGAAGAAACGTCAAATGTCAAACATCAAATTGCAGATACAAAACAAATCCTAAATGACAGAAAAAACAAATTGGGTTTGATATTTCGACTTTAGGTGTTATTTGACATTTGAACTTTGGTATTTGACATCATTACTGTCATTGACTGGAATTCCTCGGGAGCGGGGTTGATTTCATTAAGCTTCTGGATTGTTATCCGACCCTCTCAAAACCAGGTTACCGAAGACACAGAGAGCCTATGGAGTCTTTTTATTTGGCGGGCACCTCCCCGCCAAATAAAACATTACTGCTCTGTGATCTCCGTGCCTCTGTGGTGAAAATTTTATTTTGCACAAGAATGTTTTGACATTGAGGTGACGATCCGATGGCTCTTCGCATCTACAATACGCTGACAAGCAAGAAGGAAGATTTCGTTCCTCTCCAAGAGGGGAAAGTGGGTATGTACGTGTGCGGAGTCACCGTCTATGATCTGTCCCACATTGGCCATGCCCGGTCAACCGTCGTTTTTGACACAATTTACCGTTACCTTCGCCACCGCGGCTATGAGGTGACCTATGTCCGAAACTTCACGGACATCGATGACAAGATCATCAAACGGGCCAACGAGGACGGGGTTGATTACAGAGTGATCACAGAAAAATACATTCACGAGTTCAACGTCGACATGGGTAGCCTCGGCCTCGAAAAACCCACGATCGAGCCCAAAGCCACAGACCATATCCCCGAAATCATCCGGTTGGTCTCCACCCTGATTGAAAAGGGTTACGCCTACCAGAGCAATGGGGATGTCTTTTTCTCTGTTGAGAAATTTACTGACTACGGCAAACTCTCTAAGAGGAACTTGGAGGAGATGGAAGCCGGAGCTCGCGTCGAGATCAATGAGAAGAAAAGAAACCCCTTGGACTTCGCCCTTTGGAAAGCCAGCAAACCCAGAGAACCCTTCTGGGAAAGCCCATGGGGTAAGGGAAGACCGGGGTGGCATATCGAATGTTCGGCGATGAGTCAGAAATACCTGGGGGAATCCTTTGATATCCACGGGGGTGGGAGGGATCTTGTCTTTCCTCATCATGAAAACGAAACGGCCCAATCGGAGGGCGCAAGCGGTAAGCCTTTCGTGAAGTACTGGATCCACAATGGATTTGTAAACATCAACAAGGTGAAGATGTCAAAGTCCCTGGGCAACATTCTGACCATCAAGGAAATTATCCAGCATTGGCACCCCGAGGTCATTCGTCTCTTCCTGCTCTCCCAGCACTATCGGAGTCCACTCGATTTCTCGGAAGAGAGTCTCCTGGAAGCCAAATCGGGCTTGGACCGGTTCTACACGACGCTGAATGCCCTTCAAGACGAGCTGGCCAAGCCCAACGCCTCAACTTCAAGAACCGATGTTCCTTCTCTGGCTGAACACCATCAGGCGATTGAATCATTTCCGTCGAAGATTGAAGAGGCCATGGATGATGACTTCAACACAGCGCAGGCACTGGGCTACTTCCATACCCTGCTCACCCACTTGAATGCCTTACTCGATCTCTCGAAAGGCAAACCCTCCCGAGACATCGCTTCCTTGCTCCGCAAAGGCCTCGATCATCTCCTAAAATTCGGATGGATCTTTGGCCTTTTTCGCGAAGAGCCCAAACAGTATCTGGACAGGATGAAAAAGGAGGGACTGAAGAAATTGGGCGTTTCAGAGGAAGAGATTCTGAGACTGATTGAAGAGAGAAATGCAGCTCGAAAGGGGAAAAACTGGAAGAAGGCCGACGAGATTCGAAACGACCTTTTATCCAAGGGGGTTGTATTAGAAGACGGGCCTACCGGAACCCAGTGGAAATTGAAATAGCAGCGTTCTGATTCTGAAACAATAAGACGACTCACCCTTCCGCATTTCAGCCTCGACTCTCCACATTCTGTCTCTAATCCCTTCTCAGAAAGCGGATGATCGCGTTCATCTGAACCGTGAGGTAAGAAACCATCATGATCAAAATAACAAGCAACAGAGTATTCGTATTGATCATCCAGATGATATTCATGTTTCTTCCTCCTTTCACGCCAGCCCCAGTATGGCGCCGACGCCTTGCCTTGTCAAGCTTTTCCTGCCAACAGCAACGTGAATTTTCCCTTGTCTGCCTCATTCCTTTCTGGTATAAAGAGGGAACCTGGCAGTCCATGGGGTCTTCCATTTTGGTGCGGTATGCTTGCTAAAACCCTAAGCAGTGCGGTTTTTGGAATCGATGCCTACGTGGTCGAGGTGGAGGTCGACATTGCACAGGGTCTTCCTGCCTTTGCCACGGTTGGCCTTCCTGAAGGTGCCGTAAAAGAATCGAAAGACCGAGTGAAGGCAGCGATCAAGAACTCCGGCTATGACTTCCCTTCGAGAAGAATTACAGTTAATCTCGCTCCCGCTGACATCAAGAAAGAGGGGACAGCTTTCGACCTTCCCATGGCCATCGGAATCCTTGCTGCCACGGACACCGTCCAGAAAGACAAGTTGAACGACTATTTTGTCCTGGGAGAACTCTCCCTCGATGGTCAAGTCAAACCGGTGAAAGGAACTCTTCCGATTGCGGTGGCGGTGAGGGACGCAGGATATCGAGGGATTCTCCTCCCCAGGGAAAACTCCAGAGAAGCAGCTGTGGTGAAAGGGGTCGACGTTCTCCCCATCCATACCCTTTCGGAATGCGTCGAATTTCTGAATGGAAGTTTCCACATCGATCCAGTCGAGGTCGATCTCGACGAAATCTTCCGAACCGAGTCGAATTACTCTGTGGATTTCAATGACGTGAAAGGTCAGGAACATGTAAAGCGGTGTTTAGAGGTGTCCGCCGCAGGTGGCCACAACGTCATCATGATCGGTCCACCCGGATCAGGTAAAACCATGCTCGCCAAGCGTCTTCCCACGATTTTGCCTGACATGAATTTCGAAGAAAGTATCGAAACGACAAAGATCCACAGCGTACTGGGACTGATCCCTGCCGAAAGTGCTCTCATCGTGACCCGCCCCTTTCGCAGTCCTCACCATACGATTTCTGATGCGGGACTCATTGGAGGGGGTCAGATCCCCAAACCCGGAGAAGTGAGCCTCTCCCACAACGGAGTTCTGTTCCTCGACGAGCTTCCTGAATTCAGGAAAAACGTGCTGGAGGTGATGCGCCAACCTTTGGAGGAAGAGAGGGTGACTATCTCTAGAGCCGCAACCTCGCTCACTTACCCTGCCCGTTTCATGTTGGTCGCAGCCATGAACCCTTGCCCGTGCGGTTATTACAGCGATCCGAACAATGAGTGTACCTGTACCATCCCGCAGATCCAGCGCTATCGATCCAAGATCTCAGGCCCCCTGATGGATCGGATCGATATTCATATCGAAGTCCCTGCCGTGAAATATCGGGACTTGGCGAATCGCCATGCTGGAGAGTCTTCTCGGGACATCAAGAAGAGAGTCGATGCCGCTCGAAAGATCCAGCTCAATCGCTTCAAGGGGACGAAAATCTACAGTAACGCTCAGATGACCAACCGCCACATCAAGAAGTTCTGTCAGATTGATGAAGCGAGCCAAAAACTACTCGAAATGGCCATTGACAAGTTTGGATTAAGTGCGAGAGCCTATACGAGGATACTGAAGGTCGCCCGCACGATCGCAGACATCGAAGGTAAGGAGAATATCGAGGCCGCTCATCTGTCTGAATCCATCCAATATCGAACACTGGATAGGAATTTAGTGGCATGAAAACTAATAATTCAAGGCTTGACCCTATCGCCTCGTAATTGTTGCCAGCAAAGAAATCACTGGCTTTTCCTCTCTAATTTGAGCAGATCTGGTCGTAGTCGGTAAATATATCGAGCAATCAGTGAGGTGATCACCCCTTCCATTATCCATCCGATGAAGCCCAGTGGCAAGACAATAGCGATAAACCGCTTTAGATTCACTTCTTTCTCAGGCTCAACCGCTTCCTGATGGTCTTCCTTTTCCTTTCCAAATTCAAATCCAATAATTCCCTTCTCTTCCTGGTGGATTAACTCTTCATAGTGAGCCGTTCCTAAACTAACCACACCGATCATCAAGAATGTAGAGACGATGAGAGATAGGAAGGTGGCGGTGAAAGCAGCAAAAGCTACTCTTCTTGTCATTTTCCTGAGCAGGTGGAAAAGAGAATATCCCAAAATCCCTTCGATAGAAAAAATAAGTGTGTTGAGCCCGATGACAGTAATCCCGCCGTGACCAAACATGGCAAGGATGGTATTCACTACAAATGTGACCAGGAATATGAGAGAAGGCCCTACCAAGATTCCTGAAATGACAGTAAGATTGACATGATAGGCAATAGGGATAATCTCCACTGATGCACCGAGTACCATAGCCGCAGCCATCATTCCCACCAAGGGGAGGCGTCTGGGTAAGTCCTCTTTTTTAGTCAATCGAAATAGGAGCGTTCCGGCTAAAATGGCTGCAACATATCCCGAAACCCAAAGCCATATTGGCAAAATCCCGTCTGGTAAATGGATATGAGACATATAGCCCTCCTTTCAAGTATTATTTAGCTTTAACAAGTATGGGAAAGGGAGTGAACGCTCCCCTTCCCGTTCCACCGTCAATGGTACGTCCAGCTCCATTCCTGCCTTATTTCTTTTTCAACTCCATGGGCTTATTGTGGCATGTAGCCTTGATGTCACACTCGGTCCCGCAGCTCTTGCTGTCGCAAGCTTTCGTCACCGTGAGCTCCACAGTACAATCCTTACTCTTGCAAATGAGCACATCACCTTCCTTGACTTTCATACGGTTACCTCCTTTTTAGTTAGAATAGGGAAACATTCTCAAAAAAACATACCACAGACGGGGATCGGTCTCGTTTTTCTTGACCCAAGTATCTGCATTTTATGAATCCAAATAGCCCATTCCCTCAAAATCCAGGCGATTGCTTCACTCAAGATTAATCGATGAGGGTGTCCTTCCAAATCTCGGAATTCTCTGCATATTACGTTGCGTTGATCCTGCTCTACGGCTTTTCCAGATGAGTGTGATAAAGAAGGCTACGCTCAGAGAGGCGACGATCAAGGGCGCCGTCGGAATATCCAGACGGTAGGAAAAAAAGACTCCAAAGACACTGGCCAGGAACCCTATGGCCCAGCCCGCCAAGGAGTATCTTTGAGGGTTCTCTGGTGTAAAGCCTTCCGATGAGGGCGGGGATGACGAGAAAGGCAAAGACCTGGAGTATCCCGGCGATCTGAACGGAGCTAACGAGGACAAATGCAAAACTCAGAAAGAAAAGAAACTCCCAGACAAACCTGTACTCGGTCCCATAGGTGAGACCAAAGAATTTCTTCCTGAAGATGAACTGGAATACCCCGATCACGGCATAGAGCACAAATGCATGGAGGATGTCTTTGGGGGTCAACCAGAGGATATTGCCGTTCATAATGGCTTTGAACTCCTCAAGACCATGGGGCGTTCGATCCAGGATCAGGACGCTCCCCGCCAAGGAAAAGACATAGAGGACACCAATGAAGGCTTCTATATTGACAAACCTTGAGATCTGTCTTGAAAAGGAAAGGATGGAGGCTCCGATGACTGCGAAGATGACGGCAAAAATATACTGTCCGTTCGATTCATGACCAAAGAAGAAGGAGCAATGCGATACCGAGGGCGATGAATTGTGCCAGGGAGAGGTCCAGAAAGATGACCCCGCGCTCCAGAATATGGATCCCGAAATAGGCATGGATCAGGATCAGAAGCATACAGCCCAAAAAAGGGTAGATGAGAAAATTGAGAGCCTCCATCTGTCACTCCTTTACTCCAGGGATTTTAATACCTCGTCCATGAGAGAAAACCAATCTTTGGCCTTTTCCGTTTCGCCAACATCATGTGGGACTATGACGCTTTTCACCCCTGTCTTCTCAGACAGGAATTTCACCTCTTTTTGTGGATAATAACTCAGGGAGAGAATGGCATCCGGCTTTGTCCTCCTGATCATATCAACTAATTTTTCAACGTAGCTTGCCGATGGAGGAATCCCGGGTTTAGGCTCGATATACCCGACGATTTCAAATCCGAACTCTAAAGCAAGGTACTCAAAGAACTTGTGATATGCCACAAATTTCTTTCCTTTTAATGGTATGGCACTCCATTCCCTCTGTTTCTCCTGAAGCCTCTCCTTAAAAGAGGAGAAATTCTTCATGTAGAAGCTTGCATTCTCTGGATCGATGCTGGATAAGACCTCTGCCATCCCTTGTGCAACCCTGAGGATGTTCTTGGCAGAGAGTTGATAGTGGGGATTCCCCTGGGGGTGCACATCCCCCATGCTTCTGTCTACCGCAGTAGGGACTTCGATAGGTTCGATGAATCTTGAGCAATCGAAATTGCCAGGATTGCCCGGTTGTATCTTTGGGTTCTTCGAAGATTCTACCAGAACGGGAAGGTATCCAATTTCCAGGTCCATTCCGTTGTACATCAGGACATCTGCTTTCCGCACATCGAGGATCATGCTTGGTTTTGCCGCCACGAAGTGGGGGTCCTGGTTTGGCTTCACAAACGAAGTGACAGCGACCTTGTCTCTTCCTATTTCGCTGGCGATGCTCCCAATCCAGGGAAGCGTTGCAGCAATGTTTAACTTGGCAAACGCAGGGGTTGCAAAAAAGAGCATACAAAAGACCCACAAGCATATTTTCTTAAGCATGTTCATACCTCCTTAGAAAGGATGAGCTCCATGAGCACCGATGGCCAGGATGGTCTGAATCAATCTTAAATCTATATTTACATCCTTGAAGTTTAAGATAATGTTTATCTCTAAACTTATATGTTATATCATATTGATTTAATATAATTGCTTCACATTTTGACTTAAACTTTAATTTACCTATTTTCCTACGTTGTTTTTTAAGTAATTTAGTATTTTTCTTCTTTATAGAAGAAAGAGAGATTATAGAGTTTATTACTTTTTGTTGAATAGATTGTTTCATTTGAGAAGAAAGACATTTTAATTCTCTTTCTTCAAACTTAAAATCCTTATTTCTTACTAAAACTTTATCTGATTTTATATCATATTTGAAAATGTCTTTTGAAGATAAAATGTTATTATATAACCATTTTGCCTCAACGACCGAGCGCGTGCCGCGGAGCAGCAGCAGCAGCTGGTAGATGATCACGCGCGAGCAGCAGGATGTCGAGCGACGGCCCAGGGCGTCCGGAGTCGCCCGAGGTGCAGAGCGGAGTACATCCGGTCGATCATCGCGTCCAGCACTCGATCCGCGGCGCAGGTCGGCCCCGCCGACCTCAGCCGGCGCGGATCGCGTCGATCATCCGCACGACGCGCTTCGGTGGCGGCGACGTCGTGCGCGCGAATCGACGTGCGCCGCCTTGCCACGCGCGAGCGCCGCGACCGCCAGGCTCGCCCTCGAGCCGCTCGTGCGACGGGGAGGTCGAGTACGGTCGCCGATGAACGACTTGCGCGAGGCCCCGATCACGAGCGGTCGTCCCACGCTCGCAGCGACGGCAGTCTCCGCGAGGATCTGCAGGTTGCCGGCTGGCGACTTGCCGAATCCCAGGCCCGGATCCACGAGGATCTTATCATCGCCGATCCCGGCTGCCGACGGCCTTCTCGACGGTGCTCGTCGAGGAAGCGCGGACCGACCGACGAGCAGAGTCGTCGTAGCGCGTGTCCTGCTGCATCGTCGCGCGGCGTGCCGCGCATGTGCATGAGCGACCACCGGGACGCGCGCGCTCGCGCACGAGCGGCCAGCATCGCGGGATCGGACGAGCGCCGACACGTCGTTGACGAGGTCGGCGCCGGCGTCGAGCGCGCGGCGCGCCACGTTCGGCCTTCGTCGTGTCGACCGAGACGCGCGACCGCGAGCTGGCGCTGATCGCCGCGATCACCGGGCACGACCCGCCGCGAGCTCCTCGGCCTCCGCGACCGGCGCGCGCCGGGGCGCGTGCTCTCGCCGCCGACGTCGATCGATGTCGGCGCCCTCCTCGGCCATCGGCCGCGGCGTGGGCCGATCGCCGCCTCGGGCTCGGCGTGCGGCCCGCCGTCGGAGAAGGAATCGGGCGTGACGTTGAGGATCCCCATGACGAGCGTGTGTCGCGCAAGCGTCGATCCGTCGCGACCGTCCGCGCAGCGCGATCGCGCAGCGGGGGAGCGTCGCGGGCGGCTCCAGGCGCTCAGGCCGGCTGCGTGCCCGGCGTCGGGCGCATGCCCGGTGCGCTGCGCCGTGCTCGGGCGCCGCTCGGCGCGGTCGGCCCGCCGCGGTCGCGGCGCCTTCGGCGCCCGTCGCGGCGAGCCGTCGCGCTCGCGGCAGGCGACTCGCCGCGCACCAGTCGCCGCGATCTCCTCGCCGTCGAGCACCTCGCGCTCGAGCAGCGCCTCGGCGATGCGACGTGAGAGATTGGCGGTTCTCCTGCGAGGATGCTCGCGCGCGGCGCTGTAGCCGTCGAGCACGATCCGCTTGACCTCGTCGGTCGATCTCGACCGCGCGTGCGCCTCGCTGTAGTCGCGGTGCTGGGCGATCTCGCGGCCGAGGAAGATCTGCTCCTCCTTCTTGCCGAAGGTGAGCGGGCCCAGCTTCTCGCTCATGCCCCACTCGCAGACCATCTTGCGCGCCAGCTCGGTGGCGCGCTCGATGTCGTTCGCCGGCGCCGGTGGTGAGCTGGTCGAAGATCAGCTCCTCGGCCGACGCGGCCGCCCATCAGCACGCGCGATCGTCGGCTCCAGGTACTCGCTGCGAGTAGGTGTGCTGGTCGTCGATCGGGCAGCTGCATGCGTGACGCCCAGCGCCGTGCCGCGCGGGATGATCGTGACCTTGTGCAGCGGGTCGGCGTCGGGCAGCAGCCAGGCGACCAGCGCGTGGCCGGCCTCGTGGTAGGCGGTGATGCGTCTTCTCCTCGTCGGTGATGATCATGCGACTTGCGCTCGATGCCCATCAGCACCTTGTCCTTGGCGTCCTCGAAGTCGTCCATGGCGACGACCTTCTTGCGGTTGCGCGCGCGCCGCGAGCAGCGCGGCCTCGTTGACCAGGTTGGCGAGGTCGGCGCCGGAGAAGCCCGGGCGTCCCGCGCGCGAGCACCGTGCAGGTCGACGTCGTCGGCCAGCGGGATCTTGCGCGGTGTGGACCTTGAGGATCCCCTCGCGGCCCGCGCACGTCGGGCGCGGTCGACGACGATCTGGCGGTCGAAGCGGCCGGGCCGCAGCAGCGCCGGGTCGAGCACGTCGGGCCGGTTGGTGGCCGCGATCAGGATCACGCCTTCGTTCGGTCTCGAAGCCGTCCATCTCGACCAGCAGCTGGTTGAGCGTCTGCTCGCGCTCGTCGTGGCCGCCGCCGAGGCCGGCGCCGCGGTGGCGGCCGACGGCGTCGATCTCGTCGATGAAGATGATGCAGGGCGCGTTCTTCTTGCCCTGCTCGAACAGGTCGCGCACGCGGCGAGGCGCCGACGCCGACGAACATCTCGACGAAGTCCGAGCCGGAGATCGAGAAGAACGGCACGTTGGCCTCGCCGGCGATGGCCCTGCGCCAGCAGCGTCTTGCCGGTGCCCGGGGGGCCCGATCAGCAGCACGCCCTTGGGGATCCGGCCGCCGAGCTTCTGGAACTTCTGCGGCTCCTTCAGGAACTCGATGATCTCCTGCAGCTCCTCCTTGGCCTCGTCGACGCCGGCCACGTCCTTGAAGGTGACCTTCTTGCGCCTGCGCCGAGGCAGCTTCGCGCGCGGCTCTTGCCGAAGCTGACAGCGCCTTGTTGCCGCCCGACTGCATCTGGCGCATGAAGAAGATCCACACGCCGAAGATCAGCAGCATCGGCGACCACGTGAAGCAGCAGCGACAGGAACGAGCTGTCGCTCGGGCTTCTTCGCCTTGACCTCGACGCCCTTCGTCGCGCAGCGTCTTGAGTGAGCGCTCGTCCTTGACGATGTAGGTCGTGAAATCTTGCGATCTGCTGCCCGTCGGCGTCCGGGCTGCGGCGCCTTGAACTTCCCCTGGATCTCGTAGCCGACGGCGTCGCCGGTGACGTGACCTCCTGGATCTCGCCCGCGTCGACCAGCGTCGTAGAACTCCGACTGGTCGAGGTCCTGCCTGCTGGCTCGCTCGCGGTGCTCGAAGATCTGGTAGCCGATCACGATCGCGCGCGATCACGACCAGCCAGATGACGATGGTCTTGAGGTGAGTGTTCACGGCGGTCGACCTCCGCTGCGGGCCCCGGCTCGTATATCGCGTGCGTGCGGGACACGCCAAGGATCGGATCACCGTTCTAATAATATACGGGGGTTTCGCAGGGCGACGCCATCGCGCCGGTCGGCCGCTCACTCCACGTACGTGAGATACGGGAGATTGCGGTAGAGGCCGTCGACGTCGAGGCCGTAGCCGACGATCCAGCGGTCGGGGACCTCGAACCCGACGTAGTCCGCCCGCACGGTCACGGCGCACGGCGCGCGCCGGTTTGTCGAGGAGGACCGCGATCCGGAGGCGCGCGGGGACGCTGCGCAGCGATGTGCGCCTTTAGTGCGGCAAGCGTGCGCCCGGTGTCGAGGATGTCCTCGACGACCAGGACATCGGCCCCTCGAGCGGAAACCTCCGGGAAGCGCCAGCGCGGCCGGATCGCCCCCGCGGTCGATCGACTCGATCGGGACGAGCGCCAAGCGTACCGGCATGGGGAGCCGCCGCACGAGGTCGGCGCAGAACATGAAGGCGCCGTCCATGAGGCCGATGACCGAGAGCTCCCCGCCTTCTCGTCGGTGTCGGCGGCGATCGCCCGCGCCAGCCCTTCGACGCGGGCGCCAAGCGCGGTCTCGTCCGATCAGGATCTTCGCCGGAGCCGACGCATCGGCCGAACTCTACGCAAACTCCTCTGCCCGGCACGCTCCGATCCGTCCCGGTAGGTCGAGCGTCGCGCCCGGTTCCGCCGAGCGCGAGAGCCACCACCGCATCGACGTGCCTCGAGGAGACCCTCCGCGGATCGCATCCGGCTTCTGCGAGCGCGATCCGCGCGACCCGCGCCGCGATCGGGTGCGGGAGCCCGCCATCGCGGACGCGTCGAGCGACGAGCGGCCTGCGAGGCGCTGCTCGGCGATCCGCTCGAAGCGACCCGGGCCAAGGCGTCGAGATACTCGGCGTCCTCCCGCAGCCTCGCGCCGCTTCGACGAGGTGGCGCGCGGCGCGCCGGTTCAGCGCTTTGGCGAGCGCGGGAACACGAGCTGCCGCACGCGGTTCCGGTCGAACGCGAGGCTCGCGTTCGACGGATCGTCCCGGAAGTCGAGCCCTCGCGCTCGAGACCGCGCGCAGCGCGGCACGCTCGATCCCCAGAAGCGGCTTGACGAACGGACCGGGTCCCGCGGGCGCCATGGCGGCCAGGCCGGCGCCCCGCGCCGCGCGCCAGGCGCATGAGGATCGTCTCGGCCTGGTCGTCTTGCGTGTGCCCGGTCGCGACGTGTCGGCGCCGGTCCTCGCGGCGGTCTCGAGGAGGAACGCGCCGCCGACGCGGCGCGCGGCCTCCTCGAGCGACTCGTCCTTACGGCGCGCCGCGGACCGAGCGGCGCTCGGCGTGCAGGGGAGTCCGAGCCCGCAGGCCAGGCTCACGAACGCGCGGTCCGCGCGCGATCCGTCGCGCAGCCCGTGATCGAGGTGCGCGATCCCGAGCCGCAGCTCGGCGCGCGCGACGGCGCGCAGCAGATGGAGCAGCGCGACCGAATCCCCGCCGCCGGAGACCGCCGCGAGCAGCCGGCAGCCGCGGGGGATCAGCCGCTCGGCATCGCGGCGGAAGGCGATCTCGGTGCGGCTCGTCATGGGCGGCGCTCCTAGCCGGCGGCCTGGGCCAGCAGACGCTCGGCTTCCGCCTCGCGGCCGGTGCGCCGCAACAGGCCGGCATAGGTCTCGCGCACGATTTGCGTGTTCGAGTGGGCGGCGCCGACGGTCGTCTCGTACATGATCAGCGCGCGGCGCAGCAGCGGCTCGGCATCGGCGTCCCGCCCGCGCTCCGCGTACAGCCGGCCGAGGTTGTACAGGGCGACCGCGAGGTCCGCGTGCGTCGGTCCGAGCCGCTCCTCGAGGATGTCGAGCGCGCGGCGATAGCTCGACTCGGCTTCGTCGAACCGATCCTGCAGCTTGTAGGTGATGCCCAGGTTGTTCAAGGTGTCGGCGACGCTGGTCGGATCGACGTCCGGGGCGTGCTCGAGGATCTCGAGCGACCGGCTGTAGAGCTGCACGGCCTCGTCGTAGCGGCCCCGCAGCTTGAGCACTCCGGCCAGGTTGTTCTGCGGTGCTGCAAGCTGTGCCGAGTCGGGCCGGACGTTGGCCTGCCAGATCGCCAGCGCCTTGCGATACAGCGCTTCGGCTTCGTCCAGGCGTCGCTGGGCCACGCGGACCTGGGCCAGGTTCGTCATGCCCAGCGCCAGGCTCGGCTGTTGCGCGAGTGTCGTCGACTCCATGATGTCGAGCGCGCGCTCGAACGACACGGCGGCCTCGTCGAAGCGATTGCCCAGGAACGCGAGCACGCCCAGCCGGTTGAGCACCTTGGTCAGCTCGCGCGCGCGGGGCCCGTGGGCCTGCTCCTGGATCTCGAGCGCGCGCAGGTAGCATCGCCGCGCTTCGTCGGGACGGCCCAGATCGTCGTAGTTCGTGCCGAGATTGAAGTAGCTCAGCCCGATCTCGGGGTTGTCGGGACCGAGCAGCGTCTCGCGCAAGTCGAGCGCCCGGCGGTACAGCTCGACCGCCCGGTCGAGCCGACCGACCGCGCTGTAGAACAAGCCGAGGTTGTTCAAGCTCGTCACCCGCCGCGGATCGTCCGGCGCGAACGTCTCGGCCACGCCGAGCGCCTCGCGGAACCCGGCCTCGGCCTGCTCCAGACGGCCCTCGGCGTGCGCGGCCTTGGCCGCCTCGTTCAGCTCTTCCCAGCTCGCCGGAGCGCAGCCGGCGAGGCCGAGCGCCGCGACGAGCCCGGCCCAGCGCAAGACGACCATCGCTCGATTCTATACTCCGGGGCGCGATCGAACCGATCAATCGATGCGGAAGAAGGCCAGCGCGGCGGGGGGGTTGCGGCGCTCCAACGAGGCGGCGAGACGGCGCACGAGGTCCGACCAACCGGGCTGTGCGGTCCAGGCCTCGGGGCGCACGCGGCGGCTGCGCAGCGGTCGGGCCGTGAGCACGGCCGCCCATTCTGGCTCGCTCGCGCCCGTCGGCGTCGACCGCCACGGCCTCGAACTGCGGGCCGCTCTTGTACAGGGCGAGCAGGCCGAAGCCCTGCACGTCGCGCCGGCCCACGTGCAGCAGGGCTGCGCCACGCGGCCGGCGGGACTCCTCGAGCTGAGCGAGGATCCCTTCGACGAGCGGATGACCCGCGGCGAAGAAGTCGATGGTCTCGTCGGCGACGGCCTCCTCGCGGTCGAACGTGCCGAGGAACGACGAGCCCGGGGCCACGCCCGGCAGGCCGTGCACGAGCGAGCCGTGGGTCAGCGCGATCGCCTGTCGCGCCCCGTCGCGATGGTCCTCCACGGCGAGGTCGGCCTGCTCGGCGAACGTCAGCACGACCTCGCGCGTCAGGTCCTCGAGCCCCGCGGGCAAGCGCGCCAGGATCTGCGGCGCCAGCTCCGGCCGGTACGGGTCGCGGTGCAGCTCGTGCTGCGCGGCCTCGCGCATGCGGTCGTAGGCGACATCGGCGCGGCTCGTGATCTCGG
>CAVOIK010000010.1:0-243568 GCA_963695895.1 uncultured delta proteobacterium | reverse complement strand
GTCTATCTTCTTGGCATTCAGACTTTTGGCGACACTGGCAAGAGAAAGAGGAGAGATCATTCATGGATGTACTCTACATCTATAAGAGAGATTACGAAAAGAGAATGGCCCCTGGAACTTATTGAGGGAGGAGCTAAGGAGACATCCCTGAACCCGAACAGGAACCAGGTTTGATCTTTCTGGGAGCGGCCATCCAGAGAGTAACGCAGGCCAAGAGGGCGCAAGCGATCACCGTGACAAAAAGAGGCACATAGCTCTGCACATGATCATATAGAAAGCCGGCGAACCAGGCACCAAAGGCTCCCCCCAATCCATTGAGCAGGTAAAGCGTTCCGTAGATGGACCCGTAGGCTGCCCCGGCAAAAAAATCTGCTGCAATGAGGGGTGAAAGAACGGCCAATCCCGCATATCCCAGGCCAAAGAATAGAGCGTAAAAATACGGAATCTTCAAGAAAGACAACCTGGTAAAAATAATGAGTAATACCATCGCGCAGATCGTACAGACAATTACCAAGGTGAAGGTAACCTCTCTTCCGATTCTATCCGACAAGGTTCCCCAGAAGATTTTGCCCACGACACTCACCATGCCCACCAGGCCAGCAATATAGGAAGCAAAAAGAGTCTGCAAGCCTTGATCCACGAAGAAGGCCACGTGGTGCGTCATAACAGACTGATTAATGAAGCTTGTGAAGAAGAAACAGAGGCTGAGAATTCGAAATTGTCTGGTCTGCATTGCCTGCCGCAGCGTCCAGGAACGTGAACCCCATCCTCCATTCGCTCCCGAGGAATCTCGCGCGTTGTGTGGAGGGTTTCCTGTTGTGCCTCGTTTGAGGGGATCGGTCGTGGACGCTTCTTCAGAAAAAGGATTGCCATCGCCATGATACTCAAGGGAATAATGAACGCCATCAGGCGATAGGTCATCCGCCATCCGACTGCGTTGATCAGATGCTGGGCCGCGGGAACGCATGCGAAAATTCCCATCCCAACCCCGGCGGATATGATCCCCATGGCCAATCCTCTCTTTTTCTCAAACCAATTCAGGATGACCGTGGAATTAGGAACCCACCCGGTGGCCCCTACGCCCACGGCGGAGATGACGCTGAAGAACAAGTACAATTGCCACCAGGAATCAATCCAACTGCATAAGGCAAGCCCGATCCCCAGAAGGAGAGATCCTATCAGGAAAACCCACCTGGCGCCCCATCGATCCACTAGGTTTCCAACGAAAGGGCCGATGATCCCGTGGAGGATCCAAAACAGGGAGAAGGCCCCCGCCGTCACCGACCGACTCCAGCCAAATTCTTTAAGAAGGGCGACAAAAAAAACAGAAAAGGAGTACATGACCGTATACGTCAGGGCCAGAGTTGTAAAACTGACTCCAACGATGATCCATCTGAAGGGTAGGCGTTTCTCATTTTCCATGGAACAGTGCTTTGCCGGGAGTTACAGGAGTGCCGAGAGATTCCCTCGTTGGAGCCTCGATCCGTCGATTTATATAAAACAATTTTCGATCACCCGAAGAAATCTAAGCTTTTTCCGAACGACTGTCAATTATTACATGGAGAAGGGGACATAGGTTCCAGAGCATTTTGAGACAGTTCTTCAAACGCGGCGTTTCTTCAGAGACAGACAATTGATAAAAGAAGTTGCAGTCTGATGACACGACAAGTTGTTTGAGAACCAACGACCCGTCTTCCGAGCAGCGATGTTAGCTCTTGCTCCTGAAGCGATTATCAGATATAATTGCTTCATAATATGAAGCGATTACGGGGCATCCATTGAAGTATGTCTGGCAACTGTCTGTCTGGCCTGAGCTTTCCTGGCAAAGTGATAGCCTGCTGGCTGCACTTAGCCAGGCAAGGCTTGCTCAAGGCAAGCTTTTGACCAAAGTAACCAGTCTGGGTTTTGATCATAGCCTGGAAGCGCACTTCGATATTCTCACCGAGGAAGTGATAAAAACATCCGCTATCGAAGGAGAGAAACTAGACCTGGAATCAGTCCGTTCTTCGGTGGCGAGACGCCTGGGGCTTCCCGTGGCTGGGTTGCCACCCATAGACCGTGCTGTAGATGGTCTGGTGGAAGTGCTCCTTGAGGCGACCCGGCAATATGACAAGCCACTGACAGCGACCCGGCTCAAACGCTGGCAGGCAGGCCTGTTCCCAACAGGTTGGTCGGGAATTTCGAAAATTCATGTGGGCAAATGGCGCCCTGCGGAAATGCCCATGCGGGTCGTTTCGGGAACTCAGGGGCGGGAAAAAATTCATTATGAAGCTCCTCCGGGCGATAAAGTAGAAGAAGAAATAAGACAGTTTCTTGGCTGGTGGACATCCAGCTTAGGCCAGGTGGATGGGCTTTTACGATCAGGCCTGGCCCACTTTTATTTTGTTACCATCCACCCTTTTGAAGATGGAAACGGTCGCCTCGCCCGGGCGTTGACGGATATGGCATTGGCGCAGGATGAAAAACTATCGACACGATATTACAGTCTCTCCTCACAAATCATGGAAGAACGCAAAGACTATTATGATGTTCTCGAAGCATGTCAGAAAGGCAGCGGAGACGTTACTTCATGGCTTAAGTGGTATCTGGAATGCTACACCCGCGCTGTTGAGAGAGCTGAGAAATTGATCGGGAATGTCCTTTCCAAAGCCCGGTTTTGGCAAGACCACAGCCACGTCGGGATGAACGAACGTCAACGGAAGGTTGTCAATCGGCTTCTGGATGCCGGAAAAGAAGGCTTTCAGGGCGGACTTACAACCCGTAAGTATGTCTCCATGGCGAAGGTGAGTCGTGCTACCGCATTCCGTGAAATCTCGGAGCTGCTCGAAAAGGGCATTCTCATTCAAAACCCTGCCAGGGGCCGCAGTGTCAGTTACGATTTAAGGTGGAGCTAAAGTGGAGGTTTATCTTGTAGTTCGAATTAACAGTGGACGGTAAACGATAGAGGAGGAGAGCAACAGGGTGAGGGTCAGGCTTCGGTAATTCGGTATTTATGTCGAGGTCGTTCTTTGATAGATTACCCCCTTGGCGCGTCGGCCACGGATTCATTTTACCGGCGGTCTGATGAAAATGAAATCCACAAGAAGGGGACTTAGGTTCTAAAGCAATTTTAGACAGTTCTTCAAACGCGGCGCTTCTTCACGGACAGCCAAAAAATTGGCAAAAAACGTTGTAGTCTGATGACAACGACAAGTTGTTTGGGAACGAACGTCCCCTTTTGTGATACAAATTCTTTTGCCGTTTTCGTAGTATAGTCATCGAAGCCTTCTTTATCCACCGATTCTACAGAACCACCTCAGTTCCCACTTTATTCTTTATTCAACGCCGAGCTGCATACGTACTATGTTTCCCTTTCTACTAAAGGAATCAGCGTGGGTCCTAATAAGCAAAAGCGCTTTCATTCTCGACTGTTTTCTGATATAAGTATGTCAGGAAGGAAATACTAATCCAAGCTTTGCGGAATCCTTGTGTCTTGAAAGGAGGAGTGCAATGTCTGCGTTGCAGGAACAGTTTGTTGTGGATCCCAAGGGGAGGAAAACCGGCGTGATTCTTCCTTTGGCCCGGTATCGGAAACTTATGGAAGATTTGCACGATCTCGCAGTTGTTGCCGAACGTCGAGCCGAAAAACCGATTCCGTTTGAAGAATTGAAACGTCGATTGAAAAGGAATGGCCTCCTATAATATCGTTTTCAAACCTTCGATTGAAAAAGATCTACGCTTCCTGTCAAAATCGGTGATCGTCCGGGTCTTGAGGCAGATTGAGGCTTTGAGGAAGGATCCATGTCGCGTCCGTCGTCAAAGTTGGCCGGCACTGAGCAGCTTCACGGATACGTATCGGCGATTATCGCGTTGTATATGCCGTGGACAAAGAGCTACGAGAGATTATAGTCCATTACATCCGGCATCGCCGAGAGGTCTACCGCAAATAACAGCAGCTCTCCCTCCAAAAGTGAATGGGAGGAGATCTTGGAACTTAACAATCCGTTAAAATTTGACATTGCACCAAGAAAGAAGGAGCTAAGCAAAATAACTTAGCTCCTTCTTTCTTGGTGAGCCGTGCAGGAATCGAACCTGCAACCCACTGACGAGATGTCTCTAATCTTACCCGTTTATCAAGATCCTCCTAAATCTAAGGATCAATAGAACAAGAACGGCCACCAGTTGAGCATCGGGTTGCCCTCATCATCCAGGGCCGTATTGTTCAGACCCGGGATGTTCTGACGCCACCACACCAGGAATCCTCCCATACAATCAGGAGCCATGCTCAAATAGGACTCGAAATCACTTCTGGTAAACAGGTCCGTTTGTCCACTTCCGTCGCGGTAATGGGTGCAACTGGTGCGCACAGCGGAAGGAGAATCCAGATCATAGTGCTTACGCCCATTGGGTGCAAAATGCACATTCCCGCAAATCGGATCATAGGGATTTATCGTTCCCCTATACCCCTGAACGTAATAGGTTACAGAAGTCTCTGTTGGATAACTCAGAGCATATTTATCAGCGGAGGAAGCATACCAGCTATCAAAGGGTAGGCCGTAACGTGTGTCAAGATCAAACCCGGCAAAGTTAGTGAAGTAACGTGAGAGATACGGGATCGAAGGGGACCAGGCGCCTGTCGACTCCATCCCATGCGAGAGGCTCTCCAGGTAGCATCCCACTCCCCGCGTGTTGTTGAAGCCACCGATACGAACCGTCCGGTTGCAGGGAATATTGTCTTCCGCATCAAAACAACCGTTACCCGCGCAGCGGTTCATCTGATCCGGCAAACGATTGCGATCCTCATCATAGTAAGGTTTGAGTTCCAGGATCTCGGCCATGCTCACGTCAGGTACATCGCCATCGCAGTAAACCCAGACCTCATGCACCAATCCACGGTCGATGAGCTCACAGAGGCTCAGGAGTCGACTGGGATCGTCTGGGTCGGCAATGTTGTAAAGCTGTGTATACTCCGGTGTGAAAAGCTTTTCATAGTCGAATCCCCAGTATCCCTCCACCGGGTTCTCCCGCGGATAAAGGGTGCTGTTTCGTTTCGTATAATATGGAGGAATCACCTGATCGCGTAGATCAATCGCATAGGCCAGTTCATACTGTAAGAAGGCTGGTGCGTCAGGATCACTGTAACCATGGTAACGACTTCCCTCCGCAATGGCTTGGATGGCCTGCTCCATATGATCCTGCATCTGCTGCATGGTCTTGTGGTTGACAAAGTTGAGCGCCAGTATCCTGGGTCTCATGACGGTAATCTCATCGTGGTGCTCTGCCAGCCATGGATCTGAGTTGGCAAAACTCACTGCGTTGGGCCACTCCGTCAAATTGACGGCAACGATACTGATGTTACTGTCACTGGTATCGGTACAAGTACCATCGCTCGTGCTGGTAAGCCTGATCCTGTAGTCAGAACCTGCTGCCTGTGAGGCTGGAACAGTCCAGCCGTAGGAGCCACTGCCATTGCTCCCGATGGATGCACTGGAGGTGATGGTCTGATTGATCACTCCTCCCTTCAGGAGGTTCGATCTTCACTGCAGTCCCCGGATTTCCTGTATAAGTCCAACGAATCGTCTGAACTGAACCTACTGGCCACGTCTCTCCCCCGTTCGGGGAGGTGACTGTAATAACGGCAACGATAGCGATGTCATTGTTACTGGTATCGGTATAAGCACCGTTGCTCGTGCTGGTGACCCTGATCCTGTAGTCAGACCCTGCTTCCTGTGAGCCTGGAACAGTCCAGCCGTAGGAACCACTGCCATTGCTCCCGATGGATGCGCTGGAGGTAATGGCCTGATTGACTACTCCTCCCTTCAGGAGGTCGATCTTCACTGAAGCCCCCGGATCCCCTGTATAGGTCCAACGAATCGTCTGAACCGAACCTGCTGGCCACGTCTCCCCTCCGTTCGGGGAAGTGACAGTAATGCTGGATACAGGTTGCGCATTGGTGATGGTGAACTGCTTATCGCTCATGTCGTTGATGGAGCTTGTTCTCGTACTGCTCACCTTGACTTTGTAGCGCGAATCCTTTTTCTGCCCCGCAGGCACGGTCCACGTATAGGAACCACTCCCCGCGTTTCCGATGGGTGTCCTACCGATAATGAGACGGTTGAATGCACCATTCCGATATAGATCGATCTTTACATTCACCCCAGGAGTCCCCGTGTAGGTCCAGCGAATCGTCTGGGTTGAACCTAACTCCCAGATCTCTCCTCCATTTGGGGAAGTGACAGTGATCGTGTTTGCAGCCCAAACAAATGACGAAGAAATAAGAAGGATTGTAATCATCGTTAGCGACAAGAGAAACCATCGGCCTTTAGTTGATCTTCGCTGAGACATATTTTCCTCCTTTAGTAACGGGAAGGCTGAATCCCAGTGCAAACACTCCAAATGGCCCCGTTCTCAACTCAACAAGACAGGACAATGTATATTTGGATATTTGATTACTTGAATAGTAACATCAAAAAAGGCTTTCGTCAAGCAAAAAGATAAGGTTCTTATAACTCATTGATGTCAATAAATAATTTTTGACATGGTCCGAGTCGGACGGCGGCAACAATGTGATATTCCTGCAGTTCTCGCAAACAGGCGAGGCTTTTTTAAGTCTTGAAAAGGCAATCTCAAAAGGTAGCACGTCTTTGCACCCCAACAGGTTGCGGGGAAAAGCCTCGGTATGTTGGGCCGTGTCTTGGTTGATGAACCTATTGCAACGAAATCCGAGACCTTCTGCACAAATTGGACGACAGCCGTTGGAAACTGCTTCGAAAACAGCTCCCTTGACAAAATCATTTCTGACATTTAGATAAGAGTAACATGGAACTTAAGGAGTTCAGCTTGAGAATTAATTGTTTTTATTATTGGAGCAACATTACAGCCGTGATCCCATGGGCTTGAGGTTGTGAGTCAAACGGGAGCCATGGGCAAGACGACCTGTGGTTCCTTTGCTTTTAGGCCGCAGGAAAGTTCTCTGCGGCCTTTTTTGTTTCTGGAGATAAACATGGATAGTGCCGTCGTGGTTTCAAAAGGCAAAGATCCCTATAAAACAACAATCAAGGCCCTTCGGGCCTCTCCCTTACCTAAGATGAGAGGCGAGAGGATTCTCATCAAACCCAACGCTGCCCGATTGGCTCGGCCTGGTCAGGGGATAACGACTCACCCGCTCGTCGTGAAGGCCGTCATCGATCACTTAAAAGAAATCGGAGTGAAGGAGATGGCAATCGGTGAAAGTTGTATTTTTGGCGTCAATGCCCAGACGGCTTTTCAATGGACAGGGATGAAAGAGATTGCTGAAGAAGAGGGAATCGAACTGATCGATTTAGATCAAGGGGATCCGGTGGAAATCCCCATTTCGAAAGGGACGGTTGTTAAGAAGATCAAAGTCCCTGCCATTTTGAAGGAATTTGGATCCGTCATCTCCATCCCTGTCATGAAAACCCACATGCACACCCACGTGTCACTGAGCATCAAGAATATGAAGGGGTTGTTGTGGCGGAGAGAGAAGGCAAGATTTCATCAGCTCCAATATGACGAAACCATTACTCAAGGTGACAAAGAATTGGATATCGCCATTTCAGATATGGCCTCTGTCCTTCTTCCCCGTTTAGCAGTCATCGATGGCACAGTGGGAATGGAGGGGATGGGTCCGGCCTACGGAAAAATGAAAAAGATGGGCGTGATCGTTGTGGGGGATAATGCCATTTCAGCGGATGCTATTGCAGCCCGGCTGATGGGTTTCGATCCAGAGTCAATACCTCACCTTCGACTCTCGGCAAGAAAAGGGTTGGGAGAAATCCAAGTTCAGAAAATTACGGTGAAACCATGCGATTTTTTGAAATGGGAGATCCCTTTCGATCCTCCACCCTCCAAACTCTCCATCCCCTTCCCGGATGTCATCGTCCATGATGAGGGAGCCTGCAGTGCATGCCTTTCAACACTCCTGGTCTTTCTACAGAATTACCATTCACGGCTAACGGATTACCGGCTCGGAGACAGAAATATCCATGTCGGAATTGGGAAACACTTAAGTGCTTGTCCAAAGGGAACGATCCTCATAGGAAACTGCACTACCAAGATGAAGGAGATGGGACGATTCATCCAGGGATGCCCACCTGTGGCGTCGGATATTCTTGAGGCGTTGGTGGGTAAAGACGATGTTGAAAGAGATGGAAGCTTGGTCCATTCCTCGTGTGTCGGAGAAGCAGTTCATGACAAAAAGTGACAGAGCCATGAACTTATTCGCTGTTTTCGAGGGGAACCGGACACAGCAAGATCTGTCATTTGCTCAATATTTTCAATCCATTAGTCTCAAGGAGCCGATTGGTATAAAAATTGCTCGTATTTTTTTTTCAAATTTCACTTGACTTGAAATCTTAACTGTGTTACTCAAGTTAGAAATTTAAAAGGGGAAAGAATGGATCAGCTTCGTGTTTTCAATTTTAGCAGCGGGTTTAACTTTTTTTGGTATTACTTTGCGCAGACCTACCCGCTGCCTTTGGCTGATCATTAAAAGATAAAGTTAGCCATCGAAGGCCGTGGGTAGTCGAAGCTACCCACGGCCTTTTTGTTTTCAGCCGTGGGAGAATTTCTCTCACGGCTTTTTTTATTTTGGAGCAAAGGAGGAAAGGATCATGATTGGAAAAAAAATTCGGTTGGAGCGAATCTTTGACCGCAATTCGGGTCGGACGGTGATCGTCCCCATGGATCATGGGGTCACCCTGGGGCCTGTGGCTGGATTGACCGATATTCGGCAGACCATCGACGCCGTAGCAAAAGGGGGGGCGAATGCCATCGTGATTCACAAAGGTTTGGTGGAAGCCGGGCACCGCGGGAGAGGCAAAGATGTGGGGCTCATTGTTCACCTCTCGGCAAGCACATGTATATCGCCAAATGCCAATTGCAAGGTCCTGACCGGAAACGTGGGAGAGGCCATTAAGCTTGGGGCTGACGCCGTGTCCATCCACGTGAATCTTGGAGCGGAAGACGAAAAATCCATGTTGCAGGATTTTGGGCGCATCGCGAGGGAGGCCAATGAATGGGGAATGCCACTCTTGGCGATGATCTATACGAGAGGACCCAAAGTTAAGAGTGAATACGATTTGGAAGTGGTCAAGCATGCCGCTCGGGTGGGGGCTGAACTCGGAGCAGATATCGTCAAGGTTTCTTATACCGGTTCGCCAGAGAGCTTCAGAGAGGTCGTGGAGGGATGTTTTGTTCCCGTGCTGATCGCAGGTGGGGAGAAGATGGGAACTGATGAGGAAATTCTGGAAATGGTGAAGGGAGCTGTCGCTGCAGGAGCAGCAGGTGTTTCGATCGGGCGGAATGTCTTTCAGCACAAGAGTCCAACCGAGATCGTTCGGGCCATCAGTCGCATTGTCCATGGCTCGTCAAACTGAAGGAGCGCGACTATGAAACAGATTTGGGTAAAGGCTGTTCCTTGGATAAGGGAGGTCGCTCTGGCTGCCGTCGAATCTGGGGCCGACGCCCTCTGGGTTCCCCCTGGCAAGGCACCGGAGGTAAAAAAGATGGGGATTATTCCAACGGTGGCCGAGGATGGAGATCTTGTCCTTGGCCGTGACGTGGTCGAGAAGGAGGTCAAGGGAAAGACAGATGAAGAGGAGATTCTACAGTTGACCCAATCGAAGAGGGTGGTGGTGAAGGGTGGACGACTGGACGATTATCCCCCTTGAAAATCTGCTGAGCCAGGCTCGCAACATTTTTGTGGAGATCGAGAACCTTCAGGAGGCTACCACAGCGCTGAGCATTCTCGAAAAAGGGGTTGACGGGATAGTGGTCACCCACAAAGATCCCGAAGTGGTTCGTCATATCGTTACGACTCTCAAGCGAGATAGCGAGAGATTAGAACTCTTCGCAGCTCGAATCAGACGGGTCGAGCCTTTGGGGCTAGGAGACCGCGTCTGCGTCGATACGTGTTCTTCGATGAATCTCGGGGAAGGAATCCTGGTGGGGAACAGCAGCCAGGCCCTCTTCCTTGTCCATTCTGAGAGTGTAGAAAATCCCTTCGTGAACACCCGTTCTTTCCGGGTGAACGCAGGCCCGGTCCATGCTTATGTTCGAATGCCTGGTGGAAAAACGAAGTACCTCTCGGAGATGAAGGCAGGCGATGAAGTCCTCATCGTAGATTTTCAGGGGAGAACTTACCCCGCCGTGGTGGGGAGAGCCAAAGTAGAAAGACGGCCCTTGGTCCTCGTGGAAGCTGAAGAAAGCAACAAACCTATTTCGGTCATCCTACAGAACGCTGAGACCATTCGGCTTGCGCAACCCGATGGAAAGGCGCTTTCTCTCGTGGATTTGAAAGAAGGGTGTGAAATTCTCGTCCACCGAGAAGGGACAGGAAGACATTTTGGAGTCCAAATCAATGAGACGATTGTCGAAAGATGACGGAACAGAGCGGATCTGCATCTGCATTGCTGAGAACAGCTTGGAGGGAGCCCGGGCGGCCATCGACAAGGCGATGCCTCATGCGGATCTGATTGAGATTCGAGCCGATTATCTGGGCGAGACCGAGCTGGAGCCCATCCTGATTCAACGGACGAAGCCCTTTATTGTCACAAACCGGCGCAAGGAAGAGGGCGGAAGATTTGAGGGAGAGGACAAGGGGCGGCTAGAAATGCTCAAACAGGCCATGGACCTGGGGGCCGACTACATCGATGTTGAGGTGGGGAGCGAAGAAGTTCTTCTTCAGTCGTTGATCGACGAGCAGAGAAAGAACCGTGAAAAGACTGAACTCGTCCTTTCCTACCACGATTTTCGAGAAACCCCTTCTTCCCCGGCACTCTACGATCTCTTCGATCGGATGGTCCGAGATAAAGGCAGAGATCGTTAAGATCGTGACCTTTGCACAATCCTACGAAGACAATCTTCGTATCTTATCCCTCATCCCATACGCAAAGAAGAGAGGACAGGAAATCATTGCCCTCTGCATGGGCGAGAAGGGGAAGATCAGTCGGATCCTCGCTCCCATGATGGGGGCGGTCTGGAGTTACGCATCATCGAGTCATGGCAGGGGTTCTGCGCCAGGGCAACTGACGGCTCAAGAATTACGGGAATTGTGGAGGCAACTGAAACATGATCAATGCAGAGACACAACTGTACGGAATTATCGGTAATCCAGTTCGGAAAAGTCTGAGCCCAGTGATTCATAACAGGGCCTTCGGAAGAATGGGGGTTAACGCGGCTTACCTGGCTTTCGAGGTTGGTGATATCACAGACGCCCTTGATGCTATCAGAGGGTTAGGAATTCGAGGAGTGAGTATTACCATCCCATTTAAGACGAGCGTCATACCATTTCTTGATGAACTCGATGCTTTGTCTGCGAAGATTGGCTCAGTGAATACGATCGTTAACAGGGGCGGAAAGTTGATCGGTCATAACACGGATCATTTCGGGGCTCTGAAAGCTTTGGAGGAGAAGGTGAATTTGAGTGGGAAGAAGGTGATTCTCCTTGGAGCAGGTGGGGCGGCTCGGGCGATTGCCTATGGGCTGAAAGAGAGAGAATGTGAGGTGACTATTTTCAACCGCTCCTTAGGGAGGGGAGCGACATTGGCCAAAGAACTGGGATACGCTTATCACTCATTATCGGCTCTCTCAGAAATGGAACGGAGTACGCGAGATGCGGACGTACTGATCAACGCCACCCGGTAGGCATGACACCCTCATGAGGCCGAAAGCCCTCTCCCGAAACAAGTCCTGAGAAAAGGAATGACCGTGATGGATATTGTTTATCGGCCGCTTCGGACAAAATTGCTTCATGAGGCTGAAGAACAGGGTTGCAAAACGATCGATGGATTGGAGATGCTTGCCTATCAGGGAGCAGCACAACTCGAGATCTGGGTTGGACAAAGTCCTGATGGGAGAACAGATCAAAGCCGATCTCCGCCAATCGCTGGAGGCGGAGCATCGGCAATCAACGAGAATGACATGATCGAAGTGAGACCTTTACATTGATGCGATGCCGTAGTCACAATCCCTGGGTCGAAGAGTTACACCCATCGGGCTCTGGTGGTCTCCGCTTTAGCCAATGGAGAGTCAGTCTTAGTCAATGCCCTAAAAAGCGAAGATACAGAATACACCATTAAAGGTCTTGAAAAATTTGGTGTCAACATCTTTTGGAAAGAAGATGGTCTCCATGTTCAAGGGAAGGGAGGAACCTTCCGATCAGGCAATATAGAAGTTTTTGCTGGCAATTCTGGAACCTCCACGAGGTTTCTGACTGCTCTCGCGTCCCTGAGGAACGGACGAACGTTGTTAGACGGAAATGAACGGATGCGCCAACGACCCATGATCGACCTCTTAGAGGGATTGGAGGCCCTGGGAGTAAAAGCCTATTCCAAGAATGGAGATGGCTGCCCGCCTGTGGCCGTGGTATCGAGGGGCCTTTCGGGAGGAGTGGTGAATATCAGAGGGGACCGAAGCAGCCAGTTTCTCTCCGGCCTTCTCATGGTTGCCCCTCATGCCGATGGGGATATGTACCTGAAGGTGATGGGTGACTTAGCATCCCGGCCCTATGTGGATATTACGCTTCACGTGATGTCTGCCTTCGGCGTACAAGTGGATCGTCGGGAATACCATTCATTCTCTGTGAAGGCGGGACAGCGCTATCGACCTCAAACATTTCGGATCGAAGGGGATGCTTCCAATGCTTCCTATTTCTTTTCAGCCGCTGCCATGACCCGAGGAAGAGTGAGAGTTGAGAATATCTCCCCGACCTCCATCCAAGGAGATGTAGCGTTTGCGAATGTGCTGGAAAGGATGGGTTGTCAGGTTGTACGCGGAGGGAACTGGGTTGAAGTTTGCGGACGGGATCTCCAGGCGATGGAGATTGACATGAATGCAATGCCCGACCTCGTCCCAACCCTTGCGGTAACGGCAGCTTTTGCGCGTGGGAAGACCGTGATGAAAAAGATTGCCCACCTTCGTATGAAAGAGTCGGACCGTATCACGTCCCTCGCTGAGGAACTGGCAAAGATGGGCATTCGGACGGAACAAGGAGAAGACTGGCTGAGCGTTGAAGGGGGAAAAGCCCATGCGCGCGGAGATTGAGACCCACAATGATCACCGTCTTGCCATGAGTTTCGCCATCGCAGGATTGGTGGTTCCGGGGATCAAGATCAAAGGCGAACGATGCGTGGATAAATCCTTCCCAGGATTCTGGGAAGTACTCCAGAAACTCTACGAAAAAGATTGTCAGCCGGTGGCTCTCGCCTGGCAGACTGAGCGCTGAAAGGTGCGAAGTTCTCTTATGAACCTTGTCTTGATCGGATATAGGTGTGCAGGCAAAACGACGGTGGGGAGAAAGGTCGCTGCTCAACTCCGAAGGAAGTTCGTTGACACAGATGACCTGTTAAAAGAACGGCACGGTACCATCAAAGAGATTGTAACTACGCATGGGTGGCCCTATTTCAGGACTCTTGAGAAGAGAATCATTGAAGAGATTTCAAACCAGGATAGTTTAGTCATTGCACCGGGTGGAGGTTTTGTCCTTGATATCGACAATGTGAACTCTTTGAAGAAAAATGGCTTTATCATCTGGCTGAAGGCTGACCTGAAGGTTCTTTGTGCAAGAATGATGAATGACCCTCGAACCCTTGTTCAACGCCCTTCTCTCATGGGAAAGGGAATTCTTGAAGAAATAGAGGAAGTGATGGCCTTTCGGGCCCCTTTTTATGAGATGGCATCGGACGTCCAATTGGATACTTCAGCCATGGATGTAGAAGCGGTTATGAAGACAAGTTCTGTCCGTCCTCGAGGAAAGGAAGCGGAGGAACTGATGGGAGGAAATTCTATTGGATCGCTCTTCAGGGTCACCACATGGGGAGAATCCCACGGCGAGGCCCTGGGGGTGGTCATTGATGGCTGTCCACCCAGATTGGAACTTTCAGACGAGGATATCCAGAGCGAGATGGACAGGAGAAAGCCAGGCCAGGGGTTTGGTACAAGTCCTAGAAAGGAGAGAGATCGAGTCAGAATTCTTTCTGGTGTCTTCGAAGGGAAAACCACAGGCACGCCCATTTGCATTATCGTGTGGAATGAAGATGTTGATTCTACTCCCTATGAAGAAATGAGGAACATTTACAGACCGGGCCAAGCCGACTTCACCTATCAAGCAAAATATGGCATTAGAGATCACCGCGGCGGCGGCAGGGCTTCAGCTCGTGAGACCGTGGGAAGAGTGGCTGCAGGTGCTGTGGCCAAGAAGATTCTCGGACAAGCAGAAAATTGAGGTGATGGCTTATACGATCGAGCTCGGGGGGGTTCGGGCAGAAAAAAAGGACCTGGAAGAGGTCGAAAAGAAATTTCTTACGCTGTCCTGACAAAGAATGCGGCGGTCGCGATGGAGAAGAAGATCGAGACTGCCAGACTCCAAGGGGATACGGTGGGAGGCATTGTAGAAATTCTTATCCGCGGCTGCCCCCTGGACTAGGAGATCCGGTCTTCGATAAGCTGGAAGCCGATTTGGCCAAAGGGTTGATGAGCATCGGAGCTATACGAGGGGTGGAGGTGGGTGCAGGATTTGGCGTGGCCCGAATGCTTGGCTCGCAGTGCAACGACCCATTGGGGCCAGGAGGTTTTATGAAAAATGATGCAGGGGGAATCTTAGGAGGAATTTCGAACGGAGCCGACATCCTCCTGCGGGTGGCCGTCAAGCCAATTCCATCGATTCGCATAGAGCAGAAGACAGTGAATCACTCCTTGCAGGCTGTCTCCTTGCAGATCAAAGGTCGCCATGATGTCTCCGCGATCCCACGAATTAACTCTGTCTGTGAAGCCATGGTGGCGATTGTACTGGCGGATCATCTTCTTCGCCAAAAAGCCATCCGTGATCTGCCTTCCCCGTGGGATAAAGCACAAGACCGATAAGAAAGGAATAGAAATGTCAGTGGACTGAAAGAATCAAACATCTTCGTCAGAAAATCGAAACCCTAAATGACCAGATTCTCGGCCTTCTCAACGAACGGGCGAAGATCGCTCAGGAAGTGGGCCAGGTGAAAGCCAAAATCAAAATGGATTCCTATGTCCCTCAGAGAGAAGAGGAGATTCTCCAGCGTCTGGTGGAAAGAAACTCTGGCCCCTTTCCTAAAAGCGCCATTTCCCCCGTCTTCCGCGAGATCATTTCAGCCTGTCGCTCCCTTGAGGCAGAACTGAAGGTCGCCTACCTGGGTCCCCCTGCCACACATACTCATTTGGCCGTGATCAAGCAGTTTGGAAGCTCTGCCTGCGCGGTACCAGAGGACAGCTTTCAGGACATCTTCGAGGCGGTGGAGAGAGAGAAAGCCAATTTAGGGGTCGTCCCTATTGAGAATTCTATTGAAGGGTCGGTCGACCCAACCCTGGACCTCCTCATCGATTTTGATGTGAAGATCTACGGTGAGATTCTGTCTCGAATATCCCACGATCTCCTGAGTAAGACTGGCGAGGCGAGGGACATCCAAAAGATCTATTCACACCCTCAGGCCTTGGGACAATGCCGTCAGTGGCTGCGAAAGAATCTTCCCCAAATACCCCTGGTTGAAACGATGAGTACAGCAAAAGCTGCAAAGATAGCCAGTGAGGACGTCACTGCAGCTGCCATAGCTACCTCCTTTGCAGGTCAACTCTACGGTCTGAAAGCCGTCACCTCTCACATCGAAGATTATTCCAAAACTATACACGCTTTCTTAGTCCTCAGTCGGAAAAGTAGGAGTCCCACGGGGAAGGATAAGACTTCAATTCTTTTCTCCATTCCTCATACGCCAGGCTCCCTCTTTCGGGCCCTGGAGACTTTCTCAAAGAAAGAGGTCAATCTGACAAAGATCGAATCACGTCCCTTCAAGGGAAGACCATGGGAATACATCTTCTTTCTCGATTTTGAAGGGCATGTCGAAGATCCAAACATCGATGAAGCGATGACGACACTGAAGAAGAACACCCTTTTTGTGAAGTTCTTGGGTTCCTATCCGAGAAGCTCATTGGAGGAAACAGAATGATGCCGGAGAAGACAAACCAAATGAATCTGTTGCGTGTGTGGGGACATCCTATGCTCTTCTTGACAGGAGTAACATAGGACGTCCCCTCCTTCTGGAATCAATCCTTTTTCCCGACGAAGCCTTTAACCCTGCCAAATAATCCGGGGAAGTCATAGAACCTTCTTCTCTGCGCAAGATCCGAAGGCCTCTTAGTCTCGGAATAAGCGAGTCCAAAATGTCGAGTCTTGGCATGATGGAGGGCTGTTTCAAAGTCCTTGGCACTTCCTGCCCCTCGAAAGTAATTGGGAATCCAATATCCCAGAGAGGGAGGGCCCTCTTTTCTTTCCGAAGCATGATGGTAAAAATCCATAAAATTCTTAAGAGAGGTCTGGACTCCATAAGCTTCCGGATAAAGGTGCCATGGAGAGCCGGGTTCGATTTCAAAGGTGACGTGATGAATCTTTTTGACCATCGGATATCGATGCTGGATCTCTTTTTGAAACCGGACCGTTTTGGACATATCCTCTTCTGTTTCAAAAGGAACACCGGTGGTGAAGTAGAGATGACAAGGAATCCGGAACCGATTCAGTTGCTCAAGACATGCCATCAAGGCTCTGATTGGCAAAAGCGTAACCCTTGTGGATCCTTCGCACCTGTTCAGATCCCACGTCCGGCTTGAGGATGATGCAGGATTTTGATCCCGGAAAAGTCTCTTTGAACGACTTGATGAGGGCGATCGTGGGAAGCCCAAAGGCCTCGAAGCGACATTCCATTGGGAGCTTCTCTTCTCGAATCCGGGAAAAAAGCTCCAAAAAGTATTCGTGTCTTTGAGGATAGGGGTCAAAACAGATTTGAAAGACTTCGTAACCATGAGAGATTGCCTCCCGGATGGTCTGAAGGACGTCGTCGATTTTGCGAAAGATCACTTCCTTTCGACCTGAGATCGTCCTCTGAGCAAGAATGCCGCCACTGCACCAGGTGCATTGGACCGGGCAACCCCTTCCAATGGCAAGGTGGAATACCGGGAGTTCCATACTCTCTTTCTCGGCAGGCTTCTGCCCAGCGATCTTTCCTGCACGAGAAATAAGCGCTTCATGCTGAATGTATTTCGAATGATTTCTAAGAAGAGAAAAATTCGCAAAAGAGAGGCTTTTCAGATCTTCCTCAGAAGCCACATAGGAAAGGGGATTGATCAGGATTTTCCCTTTTCTTCTCCAGGTGAGGTTGGGAATCGAGAAGAAATCCTCCTTCTGCTGGAGCAACGCAGAGGCTAACTCGGCCAGAGGTGCCTCAGCCTCTCCCCGAATGATTCCGTCCACACTAGGAAAATCTTTCATGATCTCTTCATGAAAAAAACTGGCTGTGAGTCCTCCAAGGAGAACGTAGGTCTGAGGGAGAACAGCCTTCACCTGCCTTGCTGCCTCTATGACGTCAAAACTCTGATGATGCCAATGGAGATCGAGAGCGACCATCCGGGGAGACTTATCCTTGAGGTAGGAAACCCAAGAGAAGGTGGGGTCTTCCGCCCACTCCATGCCCAGGTGGACAATCTCGGAAGAGATGCCTGAACGCTGAAGAAGGTCGGCCAGCCCGAGGACACCCATGGGTAAGGAGTCAACCCGCGTGAGGTGATCGGGAGATCGGTAGGGACTTAACGCGCCAGGAAGATGGAGAAAAATAACGTCGGTCATCTCCACACCGCGCAATTGTAAAACGCCCTTGGGGATGATTTCAACCCTTCAATCGTAGCGACCTGCCGCTGACCCGCATAGGGCGGGGAGCTTCACGGGCAAGTCGGCTGGATGGCCCGCCTTCCTGCTGCAGGGCGGGAAGGATAGCCGACCCTGTAATCATAACTACATTTCCCGGAAGCCCTGCCCTTAGGCGTGTGGCTTCACTCTGGAGAGGACGTCCCTTTCCCCTGCCCCGCTTGTTGTGGGAGTTGATTCTTGATCTTCTGTGCGATAAGGAGGACGGTTTCAATGTAGGGTTTGCTGTGGTTGTAATACCAAAGGACTCTTTTCTTCTTCTCCAGGGGAAGGTTCTTGTTCCATCCGTGAGATTTAAGGTAATTCCCGATACTGAAGACGGCATCCTCCTTGCTCGTCAGCCATCTCTCGAAGCCATTCTTGCTCTCGGCATAGCCGAGATAACTTGAGGGAACGAACTGAGCCATTCCAACCGCCCCTGCGTAGGATCCCCGAATCTCTAAGGGATCGACATTCTCACGGAGAACAATCTGTAAGAAGCTCTTGAGCTCTTGGTAAGCCCAACTCGCCCTTTTCTTGGCGACCCCCTGAACCCGGTCATAGGTCATCTCAGGATCCGCCACCCGGAGGACCGAGTAATTCGCCTCGATATTCTCAGGAGAATCCATCACCGCCATACTCGCAAGAGTCGGGAGTACCCGAAACTTTCCGATATTTTCCCCAAACCGTGATTCCACAAGGAGAATGGCGGTTACGACTTCCCTGTCTACTGAGAATCTCTTCTCCATCTCGTCGAGAATAGTTGAGTTCTCTTGAAGAAATTTTTTCGCAAGAAGAATCGCTTCAGGCGTCAGGAATTGCTCATAGATCTCGGGGATTTCTCTTGTCGTCAGAGGAATGGACATGGCCGATGGAATAGGTTCAGATCGAGAATCCATGAGGAGTCTGGACAAAAATCCAGCATCAAATCCATCTTGTGAAAGACGAGAAATCAAGGATTGATAAATCGGAGGAACATCATTCGGGGTTTGACCTGAAACCTGAGCGAGAAAAAGAAGAAGAGACTATCCCCGCACAGACAATACCCAAAGTCGTCTTCCAAGGCTGCATGGCTGCAATTTAGCAGGTTTTCTTTCAATTTTCAATGCGAACGACTCAAAATAATGTATAATGGTGAAAGAATCGACTGAGGAACATGTTATGTTAAGAGCTGTTTCTGTTCTCGTTACGCTTCTTTTCATCACGCTCCAGCTACCCCCTCTGGGCAGCCCGCCCCCGGAGGAACCCAAAGAGGAATCTCCTGTCAAGGGTTGGTGGATGGTCTCCAACTTCGCCGTTCCACCCACTCGTTATTCGAAGATCGGGAAGGGAATGATCAAGGCTGAAAGTTTGGGAACTCGGTCCTCTCTTTACAGGAAAGCGGAAGAAAAGGAGAAGGGGTTTGCTGTCCTGTCCTGGAGATGGAAGATTTCAAACGTCGTCCGCTCAGCCATTGAAACGAGAAAAGGCCGATTTGATGCGGCAGCAAAGATGATCGTCGTCTTCTCAAAAGACGGAGGATTCACAGTTTTTGGAGGCGATGAACCGCAGGGGTTCAGAATCGAGTACCTCTGGGCTAGCCATCTTCCCAAAGGACAAGTGTTTGACCATCCAGGAATGAAAAACTGCAAAGTCTTTGTCCTGGAGTCCGGGGAAGGGAAGGTGGGTCGATGGGTTGACGAAAGGCGGAATCTTCCCAAGGATTTTCAGACCGCCTTTGGTATTGATTTCGTCCCTCCCTTTGCCATTGGAATTGAGACCGACACGGATCAAAGCAACGAAATGGTCACCGCCTTTTATTCCGAGCCCCTTCTTACCAAAAAATAACCTGCATTGTTCCCTTTGAACCTCACAGCCCGCCGCTTTCGTGTCCCACTGGCAATTTCCAACTGAGTGATGTGCGTCATCGCCATACGATATGCTAAAATGTATTTAGCAAAGAAATGTAAGTGCGATCTCTCCATAATGTACAGCCGCTTGCAGTGAAAGGAGGGCAAAAGATGCAGACGACGATCAAAGTGAAGGGTATGACTTGCCAGCATTGTGTCATGTCCGTTAAGAAAGCGCTGGGTAAGCTGGAGGGTATTCAAAATGTGGATGTCGATCTCCAGCAAGCAGAGGTTCGGTTTGATAATACCAAGGGAGTGGCTTCAGACCTTGTGAAGAAAGCGATCGAAGAAGCAGGCTATGAAGTGGTTTAGGCGTGAGGAAAAAGTGGGTCAAGGAGGAAAGAAAAATGCCGATTTACGAATATCAGTGTCGAAACTGCGGGCAGACCTTTGAGAAGCTCCAAAAAATGAATGAAGGACAAAGACCCATAAAATGCCCTCATTGCGGGGAAAAGAAGGCTGAACGCGTTCTTTCGAGCTTCTGTTGCTCCAAGAGTTCAGAATCACCGTCTCCGTCCTGCGGTCCTGCAGGGGGGTCTACGAAGTTTTCCTGAGGTTAGATCCAAGCCCGGTGGTCCACCGGTGTCAGTGTTAGCGGGAACGACCAAAAAAAGAGGAGTGATCGAAACCGGTCACTCCTCTTTTCCATTCTTGGGTCATGATCGAGTGTTTATTACTTTTCCTTCTTCTTGGTCTCTTTCCCTTTTGCGCTCTCACCCTTTGTGGGCTTAGCTTTTACTTCCTTCACTTTCGCCTCTTTCCCTTTCACTTCCTTCTTCTTTTCCTCTTTCTTGGCACCGGCTTTGGGAGCCTTTGCTTCCTTCGGCTTCTTCCCTTCCGGCTCTTTTTTTACCTTCTCTCCCTTTTCTTCGACGTCCTTCCCTTTGGGAGTCACCTTTTTCAAAGCCTCTTTGGCTCTTTTCACAGTGGATTTTTTCTTCTCCTCCGTCGGTGCCGTCGTCACCAATTCAATCAGAGAAAGAGGAGCTGCATCTCCCTGACGCCATCCCATTCGATAGATTCGGGTGTACCCCCCCTGTCTGTCCTTGAAACGAGGAGCAATCTCCACAAACAGTTTTTTCACGATATCCTCGCTCCGAAGCAGGGCAAAGGCCTGTCTTCGAGCATGGAGATCATTTCGTTTTCCCAAGGTGATGATCTTATCCGCCCAACTCCGAAGCTCCTTGGCCTTGGCGAGGGTCGTTGTCAACCGTTCGTGGTCCAGGAGAGAAACAAGCATATTTCGAAACATCCATCTCCGATGCTGGGTATGGCGACTGAGTTTCCTGCCGGCGACCCGATGCCTCATTCAATCCTCCTATCCGGCGGTTTCCGCTTCCGCTTCATCCTCCAATCTCCTTGGAGGCCAATTATCTATTTTCATCCCGAGACTGAGACCCATGTCGGTCAGAATTTCTTTGATCTCGTTCAGGGATTTCCTCCCGAAGTTTTTCGTTGCCAAGATCTCCGCCTCGGTCTTCTGAACCAGATCGCCAATATACTTGATGTTCGCGTGTTTCAGACAATTGGCGGAGCGGACAGAGAGCTCCAGTTCATCCACACTGCGAAAGAGGTTCTCATTCAGCAGCTGGTTGTCCTCTGGCTCTTTGGTTCCTTCCGCTTCTTCTTCCTCTTCAAATGTGATGAAGATCGCGAGCTGTTCTTTCAAAATCTTGGCGGCATGGGCCACCGCTTCTTCCGGAGCGATACTCCCGTCTGTCCAGACCTCCAGGGTCAATTTGTCGTAGTCCGTGATTTGACCCACCCGGGCATTGGTCACCGTGTAGTTGACCTTCTTGATCGGAGAAAAGATGGAATCAATGGCCATCGCTCCAATGGCCTGGTTCTCTTCCTTGTTTCTCTCGGCAGGAACATAGCCCCGACCGGTCTTAATCAGCATCTCCATTGACAGTTTTGCATCTCGGGAAAGGGTCGCAATGTGGTGGTCCGGGTTCAAAATCTCCACGGCCTCTCCCGTGATGATGTCTCCTGCTTTGACTTCCTTCGGCCCGTCCGCCTTGATCCGGATCGTCTTGGCTCCTTCGGTGTGGAGCTTGAGCCGCACCTCTTTGAGATTGAGCAAGATCTCTGTCGCATCCTCCTTGACCCCAGGAATCGTCGAGAACTCATGAAGCACCCCGTCGATCTTGACCGACGTGATGGCCGCTCCCTGAAGAGAAGAGAGGAGGATCCGTCGCAAGGAATTTCCTACCGTGATACCAAACCCTCGTTCCAGGGGCTCTGCTGCGAACTTCCCGTAGAAGGGGGTTAACGTTTCTTTCTCTGCCTCTAACCGTTTCGGTCGAATGAGATCTTTCCAGCTTTTTTGAACCATACTGCCTCCCTTGAAAAGGGGTCGAACCAATTACTTCGAATAGAGCTCGACGATAAGATTCTCTTGAATGGGAATGGTGATGTCCTCTCGGTTTGGCAAACCCTTAACCAACCCTTTCATCTGCTCCTTGTCCAATTCCAACCATGAAGGGACTCCCCGTCGAGCCACCCCTTCCAGTGCCTCCAAAATGCGGACGACCTTCTTACTCTTTTCGCGCAGATGAACCACATCCCCGGGTTTGACCACATAGGAAGGAATATTCACCTTCGTTTGGTTGACGATGAAGTGGTTATGCCGCACGAGTTGACGTGCCTCGTTCCTCGAATTGGCAAACCCCAGGCGATAGACCGCATTGTCCAGTCTTCTCTCCAGAAGGGCAAGAAGGACTTCTCCGGTAATGCCTTTTCTCCGGTCTGCCTCAAAGAAGGTATTTCGAAACTGATTCTCGAGAAGACCATACATCCGTTTGACTTTCTGTTTCTCCCGCAACTGGGCTCCATACGCAGAAAACTTCTTTCGACCCTGTCCGTGCTGCCCGGGGGGATAAGCCCTCCGGTCAATCGCACACTTCTCCGTGTAACATCGTTCGCCTTTGAGAAAGAGCTTCAGGTTCTCTCTCCGGCAAATTCGACAAACCGATTTTGTATTCCTCGCCAACGTTAACCTCCTTACACCCTTCTTCGCTTGGGCGGACGGCACCCGTTATGGGGAATGGGCGTCACATCCTTAATCAGGTGCACCTTCAACCCAGCCGCCTGAAGGGACCGCAAAGCCGATTCTCTCCCGGCACCCGGACCCTTGACGTAGACATCAATGGATCTCATTCCATGTTCCATGGCTTTCTTGGCTGCATCCTCTGCCGCCATCTGAGCGGCGAAAGGAGTGCTTTTCCGCGACCCTTTGAATCCCTGAGTCCCGGCACTGGACCAGGTCACCACATTTCCTTCTTTATCCGTGATCGTGATGATCGTATTGTTGAAGGTTGCCTGAATATGGGCAACCCCGGATAAGACATTTTTCTTGACTTTCTTCTTCTTGGTCCCCTGCCCTGTGGCCATAGTTCCTCCTTTAGGGGCTATTCTTTTTCTCTTTCTTCTTCCCGACAATCGCTCGGCGAGGCCCTTTCCGGGTTCTCGCATTGGTGTGTGTCCTCTGACCGTGAACGGGCAGCGATTTGCGGTGACGGAGTCCTCGGTAGGAGCCAATGTCCATCAAGCGCTTGATGTTCGTGGCCACCTCTCGTCTGAGATCTCCCTCGACCTTGTACTCCTGTTCGAGGACATCACGAAGACGGACAACCTCGGTTTCCGTCAGTTTGTTCACCTTGGTGTCCTTTTGAATGTTCGCTTTTTCGAGGATCTTATTCGCGGAGGGTCTCCCAATCCCATAGATATAGGTGAGGGCGATTTCAACCCGCTTATCCTTCGGAAGATCTACACCTGCAATGCGCGCCATGCGTTACTCCTTCATCACATCGTTTGAGGCTTAAGGAACGCTTCGCTTGAGGTTTGAGGCAAGACCTCGGTGCCTCTAGCCTTAAGTCCCGCACAGCGGGACGCTCCTCCAACCTCTATCGTGTTAACCCTGCCTTTGCTTATGCTTGGGGTTCTCGCAAATAATCCGGACAACCCCTTTCCGCTTCACGATCTTGCACTTGTCACATATTTTCTTAACCGAGGCTCTAACTTTCACCTTGTCTATTTCTCCCTAAAAATGATTCTTCCCCGACTGAGATCGTAAGGGGACAGTTCCACGGTCACCTTATCCCCAGGGAGGATTCGGATAAAATGCATCCTCATCTTCCCAGAAATATGGGCCAGAACCTTGTGCCCATTTTCCAGTTCGACTCGAAACATGGCATTGGGAAGGGTTTCCAGAACCCTTCCTTCAACAACGATCGCTTCCTCCTTCGGCATGTCTCACCCGGATCACATCAATTGAAAATAAAGAACCTAACCTGCAAAACAATCAAACTCTTTCGTGCTCTTTGCTTTATTCTGCCTTCTTCTATCTGTATTGATCATTGGCCATTGACCTTTGGCCATTGTTTGTGATTAGCCACGTCTTCCTTTCAATCGACCCTTCTTCATCAATCCTTCGTAATGTCTGGTCAGCATATGGGCTTCAATCTGCTGGACCGTATCCAAGGCGACCCCGACGACGATGAGCAGAGCAGTCCCTCCAAAATAGAACGGAACATTAAATCGCCGAATCAGAATGCTGGGCAGCACGCAAACCGCAGAGACATAGAGCGCTCCCCCTAAGGTGATACGCGTGAGAACCTTATCAATATATTCCGCCGTTTTCTGCCCGGGTCGGATACCGGGAATGTACCCGCCGAACTTCTTCATATTCTCAGCCACATCGTTGGGGTTGAAAGTCACAGCCGTGTAGAAATAGCAAAAAAAGATAATGAATCCCACGTACAGCAGATTATACAAGAGTGCCCCCGGACCGAGGCTCTTCAAAATAGACTCAATCCAGGGGTACGCCTCAAGCAAGGATTTGGGCAAGAAGTTGGCAATCGTCAAAGGGAACATCAAGATGGACGAAGCGAAGATGGGGGGGATCACGCCCGAGGTGTTCAACTTGAGGGGAAGATGGGTGCTCTGTCCTCCGTAGATCTTCCTTCCCACAACCCGTTTGGCGTATTGAACCGGAAGCCTGCGTTGTCCTGTCTCCACGAAGATGATCACGGCCACCACCAAAATCATGACGAGGATAATCAAGAGAATGCTCAGGATATTCATCTGCCCAACCCTGAGAAGCTCGAAGGTGCTTGCGATGGCATTGGGCATTCTAGCGACAATCCCTGCAAAAATGATTAAAGAAATTCCGTTACCGATTCCTCGCTCCGTAATCTGTTCTCCCAACCACATGATGAAAGCCGTCCCTGCAGTTAAGGTAATGACCGTCATGATCCGGAAGGACCATCCTGGAGCAAGAACGATCATCTCACCCGCAGCTCCACGCATGTTCTCCAAGCCAACTGCAATCCCGAATCCTTGGATCATACTCAGGACGACCGTTCCGTAGCGCGTGTATTGCACAATCTTCTTTCGCCCCAGTTCACCTTCTTTGGAGAGGCGATCCAGATAAGGGATGACCACCGTCAGAAGCTGGAGGATGATGGAGGCGCTAATATAGGGCATGATTCCCAGGGCAAAAACCGAGAGCCTTTCCAGGGCTCCGCCGGAGAACATATCGATGAGGCTGAACAAGGTTCCCCTCGCCTGCGCAAAGAAAGACGCAAGGGCATCGCCATTAATCCCCGGTGTGGGAATGTGAACCCCGATACGATAGATGGCCAGGAAGAGGAAGCTAAACAGAATCCTCCTCTTCAGTTCAGGTATCTTGAAGATGTTCTGAGCTCCTGAAATCATGAACCGATGACCTCAACCCGCCCCGACGCCGCCTTCACCTTCTCAAGCGCCGCCTGGCTCGCTTGATGGACACGAACGGTCAATGGATGTGAGAGTTCTCCGTCGGAGAGAAGCTTGATCAAATCCCCTTTTTTCTTCACCAATCCAACCTGAGCCAAAAGTTCAGGTTCCACCACCGAATCTTTCGGAAAACGATTGAGATCTCCCACGTGAAGAATGGCAAATTCTTTCCGGAAGGGACGGCGAAATCCCCTCTTGGGTAAACGACGCTGGAGGGGCATCTGCCCTCCCTCGAACCCTGCCTTTGTACTCCTCCCTGCGCGGGCATTTTGCCCCTTGGCCCCCCGGCAAGCGGTCTTGCCATGGCCAGAGCCAATCCCTCTCCCCACTCGTTTTCTCTTCTTCCTCGAACCCTTCGGAGGTTTCAGTTCTCCCAGATTCATTCCTGTTCCCCTTTAGATGACTCCTCAACGTCAACGAGATGAACCACCCGATGAACCATCCCACGGATCTCCGGTCGATCCGGCAGGATCAGGGTTTGATTCAATCGCTTGAACCCAAGGCCTTTGATCGTCTCCCTTTGATTCTTGAAACGTCCGCTCGCGCTCCGCTTCCATCTGACCTTGATGGTTTTTTCCATGTCTTTCCTCTAAACCTCTTGGCCTTTGTACCTTTTGTCCGTGACCTGTTCCGGAGCCATCAACTGCCCCATCCCTTGGGCCGTCGCTTTGAGCAAATTGTGTGGGTTGGTTGACCCCAAACACTTCGTCAGGATATTCTGGATTCCTGCGGATTCTGCGATGGCCCTCACAGCCGCACCTGCAATGACTCCTGTTCCTTCTGAGGCAGGTTTCAGGAGCACTCGGGCGGCCCCATATCGCCCTATCACCTCATAAGGGATCGTTTTATTGATGATCGGAATCTTTATCAAATTCTTCTTGGCGTGCTCGATCCCCTTACGGATGGCTTCCGGAACCTCATTGGCTTTTCCCAACCCCCATCCGACGTGGCCATTTCCATCCCCAACGACCACCAGAGCGCTAAAACTGAATCGCCTGCCGCCTTTGACCACCTTCGCCACGCGGTTAATATGAACGACTCGATCAGTCAATTCCAATGTGCTTGAATCAATCTTCGACAATGTCCACTCCTCCCCCGTCCTTCGTCATGGCTAGAACACAAGACCATTTTCTCGAGCGGCCTCTGCCAGGGCTTTCACCCGACCGTGGTAGAGGTATCCACTCCGATCGAAGACCACTCTGGATATGCCTTTCTCTTGGCACTTCTTTGCGATGAGTTCTCCGACTTTCTTTGCCGCCGCTACATTCCCCGAGAATTTCAGTGCGCCTCGCAATTCGGGACTCAAAGTGGATACACTCACCAACGTCTGTCCTGTGGTATCCACAATGGCCTGGGCGTAGATGTGCTTCAGGCTCCGAAAGACATTGAGCCGTGGTTTTTCAGGGGTCCCGCTCACATGACTCCTGACCCTTTTCTTCCGTTTCGATCGAGCTACTTCCTTCTTTGTCGCCAATGCTTACCTCCCTGTCCCTTCGCAAGCGATGCCTGTCGCGCCTGCCTACCGGTAGGCAGGCCTGCCCCAAGGCAGGGTGGACTGGGACTATGGATGGACCTCTGGCCTCTTAGGCTTTTGTCTTTCCGACTTTCTTACGGATATGCTCTCCAGAATAACGAATCCCTTTCCCTTTGTAGGGCTCGGGTGGTTTGATCGCTCGGAGCTGAGCCGCCACTGTCCCGACTTGCTGTTTATCAACTCCCTTGACGGTGATCAGCGTTTGCTTTCCCACCTCCACCTGAATTCCAGGTGGAATCGGGTAAAGAACCGGGTGAGAAAACCCCAGAGTCAACTTGAGGTTCCCCTTCTCGAGATCTGCACGGTATCCTACTCCAACGATCTCCAGCCGTTTTTCGAAACCCTTGGTGACGCCCGTCACCATATTGGCTACCAAACTCCTGGCCAGACCGTGAAGGGCCTTCACTGCCCGCTCATCCCCTGCTCGCTGAATGACCACCTTACCCCCATCCGCAGAAGCAGAGATCCCTCGAGGAAGAGAGTAGGTCAGACGGCCTTTGGGCCCCGTCACCTCGACCTTTGATGAATCACAAGCCACTTTCACTTCCTTTGGGAAGACGACTGGCATCCTTCCAATTCGAGACATACTCACCTCACCTCAGAACGTCGGAAAGGCGACGGTTGCTCCGTCAACTTTCCACACTTCACATTCCACCCTCACTGGTTTACCAGACAAAGCACAGGACTTCTCCGCCCACATGGGCACTCCGAGACGCCTTGTCTGTCAGAACCCCCTTGGGGGTCGAGAGAATGGCCACTCCCAAGCCTCCCATCACAGATGGGATCTTGTCGTTTCCCACATAAACCCTTCGTCCGGGCCGACTGACACGCCTGAGGTGAATGATCCCCTTACGGTTCGAATCATACCTCAGAAAAATTCGGATCATTTCGTGGTGCTGATTTGCCGTGATGACCTTATAGTTCTTGACAAACCCCTCTTCTTTGAGGACTTTGGCAACTTCCTTCTTTAGCTTGGAGGAAGGGACATCCACTTTTTCAAATTTGGCTTTGGACCCGTTTCGAATTCTCGTGAACATATCCGCCAATGGATCGGTCATGGACATAAGAAACCTCCGTCACTTCACCAGCTCGATTTGATGACCCCTGGAATTTCGCCTCGGGAGGCATACTTCCTTAAACAGAGTCGACACATGTCAAACTTTCGATAATAAGCCTCTCGACCGTCCGCAGAGAGGACACCGATGGTATTCCCGCACTTTGAACTTCTGATGCCTTTTGGCCTTTATCATTAAGGATAATTTTGCCAATGTCCTCCTCCACATTCCTGCTGGAAGCTCAAGGTTGGGGGTTCGAAGCTCCATGCGTCAGCTTCGAACCCCAGACCTCAAACCGCTAGCGGCTCAGTTTCTAAAAGGCATTCCCATCAATTTCAGCAATTCCTTGGCCTCTTCATCTGTTCTTGCCGTGGTCACAATCACGATGTTCATCCCTCTGACTTTATCCACCTTTTCGTAATGGATCTCGGGAAAGATGAGCTGTTCGCGAATGCCCAGCGCATAGTTTCCTCTTCCATCAAAAGAATTCCCTGAAAGGCCCTTGAAGTCCCTCACCCTGGGGAGGGCCACATTCACCAATCGATTGAAGAATTCGAACATCCTCTCTTTCCTCAATGTCACCATACATCCAATCGGCATGCCTGCTCTCAGTTTGAATTGAGCGATCGACCGCCTGGCCTTTGTGATGATCGCCTTCTGTCCCGTAATCTGGCCCAACTCCTGGACCGCAGAGTCGAGAATCTTGATGTTCTCGATCGCCTCTCCCAGGCCCATGTTGATGATGATCTTTTCCAGTCTCGGAACCTGCATGACGTTCCGATAACTGAACCGCTTGATCATGGCAGGAACCACTTTTTCTTGGTAAGTCTCGGTTATTCTGGCCATCGTCTCACCTATTTGTCGAAACTCTCACCGCACTTATGACAGACCCGGGCCTTTTTCCCATCCGCCACGGCCCGGTGTCTGATGCGAACCGGCTTATTGCATTTCTCGCAGAGAAGCATCACATTGGAGATGTGAAAAGGGGCCTCTTTCTCCACGATGCCTCCCCGCCTCTGCTGGCCGTGGGGACGCATGTGCCTCTTGATGAAATTGATCTTTTCCACGATCAGCTTTTCTTTTTCTGGAAGGACTTTGAGAACCCGCCCACTTTTCCCTTTTTCCTTCCCCGTGGTAACCATGACCAGGTCATTCTTTCGAATATGAAATTTTGGAACGATCATGATGCCCTTCCTTCTGAATCCGTTACCCCCCTGCCTACCAGAGCATGCAGAGCCTGCCAAGCAGGAATTTAAAGCACCTCGGGAGCGAGAGAGATGATCTTCATGAACCGTTTTCCCCTCAGTTCGCGGGCCACGGGACCAAAAATCCGTGTTCCAATGGGTTCTCCTTGAGGGTTAACGAGGACCGCCGAGTTTTCATCGAATTTGATAAAGGAGCCGTCGGGACGTTTGACCTCTTTCTTCGTACGGACGATTACGGCTCTGGCCACGTCCCCTTTCTTGATCTTCGAATTGGGCATCGCATCCTTCACGGAGACGACGATAATGTCCCCCAGGGTGGCGTACTTGCGCCGTGTCCCTCCGAGAACCTTGATACACCCCAACTTCTTCGCCCCTGAATTATCAGCGACTTCAAGGATAGTGCGCATCTGAATCATGGATTGACTCCTTTCGCCGCTGCCCCGACACCCTCCGTCGACCGCAGAAAGTGTAACCTTGTTTTTTTCATACGACTCTCTACTTTTTGCCTTCTTCTTTCCTTTTATGGTTAAGCGGCCCGCCCAAGGACTTCCTTCACCCGCCACCGCTTTTCTCGACTTAACGGACGGGTCTCAATCAACAGGACCTTATCGCCCATATGGCACTGATTCTGTTCGTCGTGAGCTTTGAACTTCTTTCTCTTCCTCACGTACTTCTTATAGACCGGATGGAGCACTAACCGATTGACCATCACGATGACCGTCTTCTCCATTTTGTCGCTCGTCACAACGCCGACCAATGTCTTTCGTTTCCCTCGCTCAGCCATACGTGTCATTTTCCTTTGCTAAGGTTTTTTTCCCTCAGGATGGTGTGTACTCGAGCGATATCCCGTTTGACCTGTGGGACCCGCATCGTATTATCCAACTGTCCGGTCGCCTGCTGAAAGCGGAGATTAAAGAGCTCTTCTTTCAGTTCCTTTGCCTTCTGAAGTAATTCCCCGTCATTCAGGGCGCGAAGATCCTTGGGTTTCATAGAGGACCTCCCCTCACAATGAACTTAGTGGCAAGGGACAGCTTATGAGCGGCCAACCGAAAAGCCTCTTTGGCCCGGTCTTCGGGAATCCCTTCCATTTCATAGAGAATGAGGCCAGGCCGGATGACCGCGACCCAGTCCTCGGGAGGTCCCTTTCCTTTTCCCATACGAGTTTCGGCCGGCTTCTTGGTGATGGGCTTGTCCGGGAAGATTCGGATCCAGATCCGGCCACTGCGCTTGATGAATCGCGTCATGGCAATTCGTGCGGCTTCGATTTCTCTGCTGCCCAGCCACCCACATTCGATGGCCTGGAGTCCAAAATCGCCGAAATTAAGGGTGTTGCCTCGAGAGGCCCTTCCTCTCATCTTTCCCTTTTGCTGTTTCCGGTATTTTGTCTTTGCCGGCATCAACATGACTTATTCCCTCTGAGCACTTTGAATGACCTAAACATATCAGGACCGAGTACTAAGGACTGAGCATGTAGAGAAAAACTGAACCTCATTCCTTAGTTCTCATGACGGGTGATTTGCTTTATGCCGCCTTTTCCTCTCCTTCTTTCGTCGGAAAGATCTCTCCTTTGAAGATCCAAACCTTGACGCCGACAATGCCGTAGGTTGTCTTAGCTTCTGCCTGACCGAAATCAATGTCCGCTCGAAGGGTATGAAGGGGAACCCGCCCCTCTCGATACCATTCTCTCCGGGCCATCTCAGCCCCTCCCAGTCGTCCCGCGCAATGGATTTTTATTCCCTTGGCCCCAAGCTTCATCGTTGAAGTCACGGCCTTCTTCATGGCTCTCCGAAACCCAATCCGTCGTTCCATTTGGAGGGCCACATTCTCCGCAACCAGCTGGGCATTGAGCTCCGCTCTCTTGACCTCCTGGATGCTGACAAAGATTTCCTTCTGGGTCATCTTCTGAAGTTCTTTCTTGAGATTATCGACTTCCGCTCCCTTCTTCCCGATGATGATTCCGGGTCGGGCCGTGTGAATCGTTACCTTCGCCTTCTTAGCTTTACTGGCCACTCGCTCGATTTCGATTTTAGCGACGCCCGCGTGATAGAGTTTTTTCTTCAAGTAGTCCCGAATGCGAAGGTCTTCGATGAGGAGCTGAGGATAATCCTTACCCGCATACCACCGAGAATCCCAGGTCTTGATATAACCCAATCGAAAACTAATCGGATGTACTTTCTGTCCCAAGGTCTCTCCTCCCTTATTTCTCATCCAGGACGATGAGAATGTGGCTGCTTCTCTTCCGGATCGTCGTGGCACGGCCAAGAGCCCGCGGCATGAATCGCTTCATCGTCGGTCCTTGGTCCACCGTGATCTTCTTGACATAAAGGCGGTCGACATCGATCGTCTTATTTTGACCGGCGTTCGCAATCGCCGATTTCAGTAACTTGCTGATGGTCTTGGCTGCGCTCTTTTTTGTAAACATGAGGACATTCAGAGCCTCTTCTGATCCCTTTCCCCGAATCAGATCGGCTACCAATTGAGCCTTCCGCGGTCCAATCCGTGCAAATTTCAATTTTGCCCTGACTTCCATGTTCTCCTCGATTCCTTATGCCGCTGGCTTCGCTTTAATCTTTGTCTTTCGATCTCCAGAATGACCGTGAAAGGTCCGAGTGGGAGAGAACTCTCCGAGCTTGTGCCCTACCATTTCCTCTGTGACATAGACCGGAATAAATCTCTTTCCGTTGTGGACCGCAAATGTCAACCCGACCATGTCTGGCACAACGGTTGACCTTCTGGACCACGTCTTGATCACCTTGCTTTCCTTCGTCCTCAGGGCCTCAAACACCTTTTTCATCACATGGGTATCGACGAAAGGTCCTTTTTTTATCGATCGGGCCATCAATCTCTCCTCTTCAGAATGTAACGATCCGTTCGTTTATTCTTTCGTGTCTTTTTTTCCTTAACCCCCCAGGGAGTGCAGGGATGTCTTCCTCCTGAGCTCTTTCCCTCACCCCCCCCCAGCGGATGGTCGATGGGGTTCATAGCCACGCCTCGAACGACCGGTCTCCAGCCTAACCATCGATTCTTGCCTGCTTTCCCGATGGTGACATTCTCATGTTCGAGATTGCTCACCTGGCCGATGGTCGCATAGCAATCCTGATGGACGAGACGGACTTCTCCAGAGGGCAACCTGATGTGGGCGTATTGCCCCTCCTTCGCCACAAGTTGGCCATACGATCCTGCGGTTCGAGCAAGCTGGCCTCCCTTGCCCACCTTCAGCTCGATGCTGTGAATGGATGTCCCCGCAGGAATATTTCTTAGGGGGAGCGCATTTCCGGGCTTGATGTCTGCGGTGGGGCTTGAAATCACGGAATCTCCGACCCGTAATTCGGAGGGAGCGAGAATGTATCGTTTCTCTCCATCGGCATAGTGAAGCAATGCAATCCTTGCGGACCGGTTCGGATCGTACTCAATCGATGCCACCTTCGCGGGGATCTCCTTCTTGTCCCGTCTGAAGTCGATCATCCGGTACATCCGTTTGTGGCCTTGTCCTCGATGCCACGCGGTGATCCGGCCGTAGCTGTTTCTTCCCCCGGTCTTCTTCAGCGGGACCACAAGGCGTTTTGAGGGCTTTGAGGAGGTCACTTCCTCAAAAGTGTGAATGGTCTTGTGCCGAATTCCCGGAGACGTCGGTCTGAATTTTTTAATGCCCATCGCTTACCCCTCTAAACTACCCATGGAGTGATGGAGTATTGGAGTATTGTGGAACACAAAGAGTCGACCTACTAAATCTCTCGCAACTCCATGATTCCATTACTCCATTACTCCACTACTCCAACATTCCATTTCTTCTTTAGGCTCCTTCAAAGAAATCGATTCGATCCCCTTCCTTCAGGGTCACAATCGCCCTCTTCCAATCCGGCCTCTTCCCGTACCTTCGGCCCAGGCGCTTGAGCTTTCCTAACACGTTGGCCGTGCGGACCTGTACCACGGTCACCTTGAAAAGCTGTTCCACTGCCCTCTGAATCTCGATCTTATTGGCATTCGGGTCCACTTCGAAAGCATACTGACGGCCTTCCTCTTTCTGTCGAGTGCTTTTCTCAGTGACGAGTGGCCTACGGACAATCTTCTGTGCTTCTTTCATGATGCAGACACCCCTTGGATCCTTTGAACGGCCGGTTTCAGCAGGATCAAGTGCTCGTGATTCAGAATGTCATAGACATTGAGTCCGATGTGACGGAGGACTTGAAGGCCAGGGATGTTTCGGGCCGACCGTTCCAACAATGGATTCTTTTCATCCGTCACAATGAGTACGTTTTCGACCTGGAATTTCTTCAACACCTCAAGGACTTTCTGGGTCTTGAACCCCTCCAGTGGAAAGCTGTCGAGCACAATCAACTTCCCTTCCTGACGCTTCAGTGACAGTGCAGCTCGAAGGGCTGCTTTCTTGACTTTCTTGGGAAGGGAAAAACCGTAACTTCTCGGCATGGGGCCAAAGATCGTACCCCCTCCTCTCCAGAGTGGCGAGCGTCGAGTCCCCGCACGAGCCCGACCCGTTCCTTTCTGCTTCCACGGCTTCGCGCCTCCTCCTCGGACAAGGGTCCTATTCTTTGTCGCCGCAGTGCCCTTCCGCTGAGTAGCCAGATCGTGGCGAACGGCGTCATAAAAAAGGGACGGTTTAATCTCCACACCAAAGACCCGTTCGTCCACTTCCACGTCACTCACTTTTTGATTTGCAATGTCATAGACGGCTAATGTAGCCATTGTGTCTCATTCCTCTCTTAGGCCGGTGAGACAGCCGATTTCTTCTGCTTGGTCGCGCTACGGATAAAAACGAACCCATGTCGTGCTCCTGGAATTCCACCTTGGAGCAGAATCAGGTTCTGCTCTTCTTTGACATCGATCACCCGGATATTCTGAACGGTCACCCTTTCATTTCCGTAATGCCCTGGCATTTTCATCCCTTTAAAAACACGGGCAGGATAGGAATGCATCCCCACCGCTCCTCCGTGTCGAAAGTACTCGTGGGTTCCACGAGAGGCAGGGAAACCGTGAAACCCGTGACGCTTGATGACCCCTGCAAATCCCCTTCCTTTGCTGAGCCCCGTCACGTCCACGACATCACCAGGTTTAAAGAGATTTAGGGTGACCTCTTGACCCAACTCATATCCTCCGACATCCTCCATTCGGAACTCTCTCAGGAGAGTGAAGGATCCCCCTCCCGCCTTCTTGAAGTGTCCAGACAGAGGTTTATTCACCCGCTTTTCATTCTTGGGAAGGAATCCAAGCTGAAGGGCATCATACCCGTCCTTCTCCTTAGTCTTCTTCTGGACCACCTTGCAAGGTCCTGCCTCGATCACCGTCGCCGGAACAGCAGAACCATCCTCAAGGAAGATCTGAGTCATTGCGATCTTTCTTCCGATGATCCCAAGTGTCTTCTTCATAGTCTACCGTCCCACAGGTCTCTCATTCCCTTCGTCAGGGGAATGATGCCGTTAGAGTTTAATCTCCACATCAATTCCAGCGGCCAGATCGAGCTTCATGAGAGCATCCACCGTCTGCTGGGTTGGTTCCAGAATGTCGAGCAGGCGTTTGTGCGTCCGGATTTCGAACTGCTCTCTCGATTTCTTGTCGACGTGAGGCGATCGGAGCACACAGTATTTGTTGATCCGGGTAGGAAGGGGGATGGGACCCGCTACGCTCGCTCCGGTCCGCCGAACGGTTTCGACGATCTCAGCTGCTGACTTATCCAGCAGTCGATGATCATACGATTTCAGGCACACTCGAATCTTTTGAGTCGTCATGTTTAACCCCTTCTCTTTTTACTCGAGGACATCGCTCACGACGCCCGCTCCCACGGTCCGTCCGCCCTCCCGGATCGCAAACCGCAACTCCTTCTCCAATGCAATCGGCGTAATCAACTCCACCGTCAACGCCACATTGTCCCCGGGCATCACCATCTCCACACCCTCCGGCAACGTCGCCACCCCCGTCACGTCCGTCGTCCGAAAGTAATACTGCGGCCGATACCCATTGAAAAACGGCGTGTGTCGACCCCCCTCCTCCTTCGTCAAGATATACGCCTCCGCCTTAAATTTCTTGTGCGGGGTGATCGACCCCGGCTTCGACACCACCTGCCCTCGCTCCACTTCCTCTCGCTTCGTCCCCCGTAGCAGTACCCCTATGTTGTCGCCCGCCTGGCCCTGATCCAAGATCTTCCGAAACATCTCCACGCCCGTACACACCGTCTTGATCGTCGGACGAATCCCTACAATCTCCACCTCGTCTCCCACCTTCACCACTCCTCGCTCCACTCGACCCGTCACTACCGTCCCTCGTCCACTGATCGTAAAGACATCCTCCACCGGCATCAAAAACGGCTTGTCAATCTCTCGCACCGGCTCCGGTATAAAACTGTCCACCGCATCCATCAGCTTCCATATCCCACTGCACCACTGACAGTCCGGCTTCCCACACCCGCACTCCAACGCCTTCAACGCACTGCCCCGTATCACCGGCGTCTCATCCCCAGGAAAACCATACCCGCTCAGAAGCTCTCTCACCTCCAACTCCACCAGATCCAAAAGCTCCGGATCATCCACCGCGTCCACCTTGTTCAAAAAGACCACGATCGACGGCACCCGTACCTGCTTCGCTAACAACACATGCTCCCGCGTCTGAGGCATCGGCCCATCCGCCGCCGAGACCACCAAGATCGTCCCGTCCATCTGCGCCGCACCCGTGATCATGTTCTTGATGTAGTCCGCATGCCCCGGACAATCGATGTGCGCATAGTGCCGCTTCGCCGTCTCGTACTCTATGTGCGCTATCGCGATCGTTAACCCCCGCTCCTTCTCCTCTGGCGCCTTGTCGATCTGGTCAAACGCCGTATACTGCGCATACCCCTTCGTCGCCAAGACCTTCGTGATCGCTGAGGTCAACGTCGTCTTCCCATGATCCACATGGCCTATCGTCCCCACATTCACGTGCGGCTTCGTCCTCTCAAATTTCGGCTTCGACATGGCTCTTCTCCTCCTTGTACATCCTTGCGCGCCCTCAGGCGACCCTTTTATATTGAGAGAGAACTTCCTCACTCACAGACTCTGGGACAGGACTGTAGTGCGAGAATTGAAGGGTAAACGTGGCCCTTCCCTGAGTAAGAGACCGAACATCGGTCGCATAACCAAACATGTTGGCAAGAGGGACCTCTCCTGCGATCACACTCGTCCCCTTCCGGTGTTCCACTCGGGTGGTCTTGCCTCTCCGGCTATTCAGGTCACTAATGACCTGGCCCATAAATTCTTCAGGCGTAATGATCTCAATCGCCATGAGAGGTTCCAGAAGGATGGGGTGGGCTCGCCGTGCACCGTCCTTGAATCCCATCGACGCAGCAATCTTGAATGCCAATTCGGAGGAGTCCACGTCATGGTAGGAGCCGTCGATCAGAGTGACTTTCACATTGACCATGGGGTAACCGGCTAGCACCCCTTTCTCCGAGGCCTCTTGGACCCCTTTTTGTACTGAAGAGATATATTCCCTCGGAATGGCTCCTCCAACAATCCGGTTGACAAACTCAAAGCCCTTGCCCGGCTCCTGAGGTTCAAGGGTCAGCCAAACATGACCATACTGGCCTCTCCCTCCAGATTGACGCACGAACCGCCCTTCGGATTTGACCGTCTTCGTGATCGTTTCCCGATAGGCCACCTGAGGTCGACCCACATTCGCCTCCACCTTGAACTCCCTTAAGAGCCGATCGACGATGATCTCCAAGTGAAGCTCTCCCATCCCTGAGATGATCGTCTGCCCTGTTTCTTCTTCGGTTCTCACTTTAAAGGAGGGATCTTCCAGGGCGAGCCTATTGAGAGAAAACCCCAATTTTTCCAGATCGCCTTGGGTCTTGGGTTCGATCGCAATGGAGATGACTGGCTCAGGGAAACTGATCGATTCGAGTACGATCGGTTGTTTCTCACTGCAGATGGTGTCGCCAGTCGTCGTGTATTTGAGACCCACGGCAGCGAAGATATCTCCGGCGGAGGCTTCCTGAATCTCCTCCCGCTTGTTGGCGTGCATCTTCAGGAGACGGCCAATCCGCTCTCTCTTCCCTTTGGTCGGATTAAGGACCGAGTCCCCTGATCTGAGAGACCCGGAATAGATTCGGAAGAATGTCAGCTGACCCGTATAGGGGTCATTCATGATCTTGAAAGCGAGAGCGGAAAGAGGATGCCCGTTCTTCGCAGAGAAACTCAACTCTCCCCCCCGCAGATCCACTCCTTTCACTGGCGGAACATCCAGGGGAGAGGGGAGGTAATCGACGATGGCATCGAGCAGAGGTTGGACGCCTTTATTCCGAAAAGCCGCGCCGCAGAGTACAGGTGTTCCCTTGAGTTGGAGCGTCGCGTGTCTCACGGCCCGCCTCACATCCACCTCTGGGACATCTTTTCCCTCAACAAATTTCTCCATTAAGGACTCATCCCATTCCGCCAGCCTTTCGACCAAGAGCTCCCTGTACCGACGCGCCTCTTTCAGACGACTCTCAGGAATAGGTGCGACCTCGAACTTGTCTCCGAGACCCTGAGGATCAAAGAAGGTCGCTTTCATGGAAACGAGATCGATGGTCCCTTGAAAACCGTCTGCGCTCCCCATGGGGATTTGGAGCGGAAGAGGGACGGTATGAAGGCGATCTACCATCATCTTCAGACATCCCTCGAAATCGGCTCCTGTTCGATCCATCTTATTAATAAAGGCCACTCTGGGAATCCCATATCGGTCGGCCTGCTTCCAAACCGTTTCCGACTGAGGCTCAACACCTCCCACGGCACAGAAGACTGCAACCGCTCCGTCGAGGACGCGAAGCGAACGCTCCACTTCGATTGTGAAATCCACGTGTCCCGGCGTGTCGATAATGTTGATTCGATGGTCTTTCCAAAAGCAGGTCGTTGCCGCAGAGGTGATCGTAATTCCTCGCTCCTTTTCCTGCTCCATCCAGTCCATCGTTGCAGACCCTGCGTCCACTTCTCCCATCTTATAGGTCACACCGGTGTAGTAGAGAATCCGCTCGGTCGTCGTCGTCTTCCCGGCGTCAATATGGGCCATGATTCCGATGTTCCGTGTTTTTTCGATTAAAACCTGATCTGCCACGAATGAACCTCAATAACTAAAAAATGACGGAGTAATGGAGTATTGGAGTAATGGGCAACTCAAGAACAAGTACTTGCAAGATTCTTTATCTATAATCCATTACTCCATCACTCCACTTCTCCAATACTCCAATCTTATTACCAGCGGTAATGGGCAAAAGCCTTGTTGGCTTCTGCCATCTTATGAGTATCCTCTTTCTTCTTGATGGCCGCCCCACGGTTATTGGCGGCATCCATCAACTCTGCAGAAAGCTTCTCCTGCATGCTCTTCTCTGGCCGTGCCTTGGCATAGTCGATGATCCAACGGATGCACAAGGCCGTCTTTCTCTCCGGCCTCACCTCTATAGGAACCTGGTATGTGGCTCCTCCGACCCTTCGCGGTTTCACCTCGATCAAGGGTTTTACATTATCCATTGCCTGCTTGAACGTCTTTAATGGATCAGAATGGATCTTCTCTTTGATGAGATCGAGGGATCCATAAAAGACCTGCTCCGCCACACTCTTCTTCCCCTGTCGCATGAGCCCATTGATGAATTTGGCAATCAGGACATCTTGATATTTTGGGTCGGGGATAATCTGTCTTTTTCTGACTTCTCTCTTTCTGGGCATGCTCGTCCCTCTTTATTTTCCAGTCGTAGGTTGTCCGTTTGGAAAAGGCGCTACTTGGGTCTCTTGGCTCCGTACTTTGAGCGGCTCTGTTTCCGGTCTTGAACACCCACCGAATCCAGGGTCCCACGGATGATGTGATACCGCACTCCTGGAAGATCCTTCACTCTGCCTCCCCGGATGAGGACCATGGAATGCTCCTGAAGATTGTGGCCAATGCCGGGAATGTAAGTCGTTACCTCAATACCGTTCGTTAGACGAACACGGGCAACCTTGCGAAGGGCAGAGTTAGGTTTCTTTGGGGTAGATGTGTAAACACGAATACACACACCTCTCTTCTGGGGAGAACCCGTGAGAGCGGGCGCAGAGGTCTTTGGCTTTACGGGTCTCCTACCTTTCTTCACCAATTGATTTACCGTGGGCATGTTTCCTCTCGCTTCTGAATCGAAAACTAATCAATTCAATAGGTTACAGACGATAAATTCATAAAAAGGCTGACAAAAGAAAAACTTAATAAATTTACACGATATATCATGATTTGTCAAGCTTTTTTTGTTCTTCTCCGTCAGAATTTCTTAAGCCCTATATCGAGGAGTAAGAAACAATTTCAATACAAGATATGGCCTCATCTTCTTGGGCATCAGGAGCATTATCTGCCTCTGGAGAGGGAAATCGCCTATTCCGTATCTCGACGCGACGAATACGACTGTATTGAATGCTCTTAAGTTTTAGACTGTTTCGCCATGGGGTTTCGAGTGCTGCAGGGCAAGCCACATCCGCACTTTCCGCAGACGTCGCTCGTATCGAGGTCGGAGAAATACCCTTCATTCTTTAGCAGATGTCGGTTACAGGCGTGACGGTCAAACCGATCGATGAAGAGCGCATCGTAAATGCAGTGGTCTACACAGGCCGAACACTCGGCTGCCGCCGAAGTGAAGGCAGAATTCCTGGTCCGGTCGAGGAGTAGGTGAAAAAGCCGCCTCTGTGACCAAAGAACCAAAACGACCACAACAGCCCTTCTCGGTGATCAGCCATCGGTTCAGACCGAATCTACCGAGGCCTGCAATAAAAGCAATGTGACGATGGGACCAGTCGCTCATAAGAACGGCCGGGTCATAATTGTGGGTGGGAGGAGCAAAGACTGTCCTGGAGCCCCCTGCCTCCAGAAGGTTCTTCAAATACTCGGCCAATTCACTGATCAGGCGGTTTGTTTCAACATACGCCACTGCCCAGCTGCGAGCAGGATAGAAACCTGCCTGGTCGTTTTCTTTCTGCAATGCGTTTTCAAAGGGAATGAAAAAAGCGACCACTGTCCGGGCGGATGGAAGGAGTTCCCGAGGCAGCGCGTGACTGGGTCGGACCACTTCTTTGAGCTTGGAGAATAGAGGGTCATCCGCAGACGCAAAACCCACCAGCGGTTTCTTCCATTTCGTCACAATGGGCACTTTTTCCGCATAGCCTCTTACGAATTGAACGATCTCCCTGATGATGTGTTTCTGATCCATGATCCTGTCTTCCTTCTCCGAAACTGAAGCTCCCCGCGCTGTACGCATGGACGTTCACTCAAGGATTTCCAGTTGGGCATAGGCAACTTTTAGACGCTTGACACCCACCGTCTGAAAAATGATCGTGGCCTTCTGATCCTCGTTCGTCCCTTCCACCGACCGTACCCTTCCCACGCCAAATTTGGAGTGTTTGACCTTCATCCCGATCTTGAGGGGATAGAAACCTTCCGGACTGAGAGACCACTCCTCGGAGGGAGGCGAAGGGAGCTCCTGCTCACGATAGTTCCTGAAGACATCGGAGGCATGAGAAGGTTCATTCGTCTCGTGTTGCCCGAAATCTGCAAAGGGTTCTTCAGACCAGGATCGGTCTTCTTCGGGCTTCGGTTCCTCGATGTCCATCATCTCGGATGGAAGTTCTTCGAGAAAGCGAGAAGGGAGATTGGCACGTCCCACTCCGAAGGTGGATCGACGTTCTGCCCGTGAGAGGAAGAGCTTCTCCTTTGCCCGGGTGATCCCCACGTAGCAGAGCCTGCGTTCTTCTTCTAGGTCTTCAATCTCTTCTCCCCTCCGATAGTGGGGAAGAAGTCCTTCCTCCATGCCAACGATGAAGACCACAGGGAACTCGAGTCCTTTTGCACAGTGTAACGTCATCAACGAGACTCGGTTTCCCTTGTCCTCGTAAAGGTCGATATCGGATACCAACGAAACCTTATCCAGAAAAGTTTCAAGGGACACCTCCTCTTCTCCGTGTTCAAATTCCATCATCCCGCTAACCAATTCGTCAATGTTCTCTGCTCGGGAGAGGGCCTCGTCTGTTCCTTCCTCCTTGAGACGATCGAGGTATCCTGTTTTGGTGAGAATCGATAGGATCAATTGACTCAGAGAGAAGGCAGAGGCCTCCTTTCGGAATTCTTCCATCATTTGGATGAACGCGTCAATCTTTGTCTTTGTCGCAGAAGAAAGCCAGTCGTCCTTCAAAGCCTCTTTCAATCCCTCGTAAAGGATGAGCCCCTTTTCTCTACAGAGTGTTTCGATCCTTTCTAATGTCTTCTCTCCAATCCCTCTGGGAGGGATATTGATGATCCTCTTCAAGCTCAGGCCATCGGAAGGGTTGGCGATCAGTTTGAGGAATGCGAGGATGTCCTTGATCTCTTTCCGCTCGTAAAACTTGACTCCTCCCACGATGACATAAGGAACCTGTTGTTTGACCAGCTCCTCTTCAACGGGGCGGGATTGGGCATTGATCCGGTAAAAAATCGCAACATCCCGATAGGCTCTCCCGGAGGTCATAGCTCCCTCTGGAGGAGATGAAGAAGGATGGCATTGTCCCAAGACTTTCTGAACCACAAACCGTGCTTCCTCCGCTTCATCCTCGGCTGCATGAAAGGTGAGAAGCTCTCCCTCCGGGTTCTCCGTCCAGAGGGCCTTCTCTCTTCGAAACCGGTTTCTTCGAACAACATGATTGGCCGCCTGCAGGATGTTCTGGGTGGACCGGTAATTTTGCTCAAGAGTAATGATTTTTGTCTTCGGAAAGTCCTTCTCAAAATTAAGAATGTTCCCGATCTCTGCCCCTCTCCAACGATAGATAGACTGATCATCGTCCCCGACCACGCAGATATTCTGATGTCTTTCCACCAGACGTCTGATCAGATGATACTGAATGAGGTTGGTGTCCTGGAATTCGTCCACCATCACGTATCGGCAGAGATCCTGATAGGACGTCAACACCTCTGGAAACCGATGGAACAGGATCGCAACGAAATGGAGGAGATCCTCAAAATCCAGGGCATTGTTTCTGCGAAGGTTTTCTTGGTATCGTTGGTAGACCAGCGCTAGACGTTTTTGAAAGATGTTAAACTGGGAGGGCTTGTATTGGTCCGGAGTGATCCCGTCGTTCTTCAATTTTCCGATGGTCGCCAGAAATGCCCGGGGAGGATACGTTTTGAAGTCCAGATCCAACTCCTTCATCACCGTCTTCAGATGTCGTTCCTGATCCTGTTCATCATAGATGACAAAATTCTTGTGAAACCCTAAGACGTCAATATGCCTCCTCAGAATACGGACACAGGCCGAATGAAACGTCGAGATCCAGGCCCCTTTCGACGAGGCTCCGAGAAGGTGGTCAACCCGTTCCCGCATTTCATCCGCTGCTTTGTTTGTGAATGTTACCGCCAAGATGTTCCAGGGGGGTACTCTTTTTTCCTCGATCAGGTACGCGATGCGGTAAGTCAAAACCCGTGTCTTTCCGCTTCCCGCTCCTGCAAAGACGAGGAGCGGGCCCTCGGTTTCCAGGACGGCCTTCTGCTGGACAGGATTGAGATCCTGAAGGAGGGGCATGAGGATTTACTCTATTCCACCGTGACGCTTTTGGCGAGATTCCTCGGCTGATCAACATCGGTTCCCTTAAAGTCAGCCATATAGTAAGCGAGCAACTGAAGAGGCAACGTAAGGAGGATGGGAGTGAGTGAAGGAAGGGTTTCTGGGATGACGATGATATCTTCCACCTTCTTCTCGATCGCTTGATCCGACGGAGAAACGAGGGCGATCACTTTTCCCTCTCTCGCTTTCACTTCTTCGATGTTCGAGACAACTTTGTCATAAACGTCATTCTTGGTCGCAAGGGCGATCACGGGCATGTCTCGGTCAATGAGGGCAATGGGACCATGCTTCAATTCTCCGGCTGGATATCCTTCGGCATGGATATAAGATATCTCTTTCAACTTCAGAGCACCTTCCAGGGCAATGGGGTAGTTAATCCCTCGCCCCAGATAGAGAAAGTCCTTTGCCTGGAGGTACTTCCTCGCGATCTCGGCCACATGCTTCGCGGACTTGAGCGTCTCCTCCATCCGATGGGGAATCTTGATCAATTCTTCGAGCAGGGTCTTCCCTTCTTTTTCGGAAATCGTACCCAACTCTCTTCCGATGCGCACGGCGAGAAGAAAAAGAATGACGAGCTGGGTGACGAAAGTCTTCGTAGAAGCCACACCGATTTCTGGTCCGGCATGGGTGTAGATGACATGATCGGAATCTCTGGCTAAGCTCGATTCCACCACGTTGCAGATGGAGAGCGTCTTCGTCCCCTTTCGTTTCCCCTCTCTCAAGGCAGCCAGGGTATCCGCCGTCTCGCCCGACTGGGAGATGGCCACCATCAAATCATGCTCCCCGAGGATGGGATTTCGATACCGGAACTCCGAACCAATGTCGGCTTCCACTGGAATACGGCACAAATCTTCGATGAGGAATTTTCCCACCAGGGCCGCATGATACGACGTACCACAGGCGATCAGAATGATCCGACGGATCTTCTTTAAGGTGTCTCGATCCAACCGGACATCATCGAGGATCACGTCGCCTTTCTCTTCAGAGAGTCGGCCGCGAATCGTATCGGTCACAGCCCTCGGCTGCTCAAAGATCTCCTTGAGCATAAAGTGTTTGTAGCCACCCTTTTCCGCCATGAGGGGGTTCCAGTTGACGTGTTTCGGTTCTCTGAAAACCTCCTCTCCCTTGACGTTGGTAGACACGGACTCCCTTGGAAGAAAGCACCGCGATGTCGCCATCCTCCATGAAAATAAAGCGTCTCGTATAGGGAAGAATCGGAGGGACGTCGGAAGCAAGGAAATACTCCCCTTCGCCGAGACCAATGACGAGGGGAGCCTCATTTCTGGCACCGATCAAACACCCCTGGTCACTCTCACAGAGGATCCCTAGGGCATATGAGCCTTTGACTTTCTCTAGGGTCATTCGCACGGCCTCGGGGAAAGAGTGTCCTTCTCCAATAAATTCATCAATGAGATGGGCCACGATCTCTGTGTCCGTTTCAGAACTAAAGACATGACCTTTCCTTGTAAGGAATTCCTTCAAGGGAAGGTAATTTTCAATGATACCGTTATGAACAACGGCCACTTTGCCCGCCTTGTGAGGATGGGCGTTTTCGTCTGAAGGCTTTCCATGTGTAGCCCACCGCGTATGTCCGATCCCCACTCTTCCGTCAAAGGCCTCCTGTTCAATAAGTTCCTCCAGCCGGGCTAATTTTCCTACCTTCCTACGGATTTCAATCTTTTCCTTCTGAAAAACGGCAATGCCTGCCGAATCATATCCCCTGTACTCGAGCCGTTTCAGGCCCTCGATCAGGACCTTGGTCGTTTCCCTCGGGCCAATATATCCGATGATCCCGCACATGGTTTAGCTCTTCTCCTTTTTCATTTTTGCACGATGAAGCTTTGCCTTCTTGTCCCACCCTTTGATATTCTTCTGCGGTACTCGGCTGATGGCAAGAGCTCCGTCGGGGACATCCTTCGTGACCGTTGCCCCTGCACCGATGGAGGCATCATTTCCGATCTTCACCGGAGCCACTAATTCCACGTTCGAACCTACAAAGACTCGATCACCGATGATCGTCTGATGCTTCTCGAAGCCGTCGTAATTGCACGTGATGGTCCCCGCACCAATGTTGACATCTTCTCCCAGGGTCGAGTCACCGATGTAGGCGAGATGGTTTGCCTTGGTTCCTTTCCCGATCACCGACTTCTTAACCTCGACGAAATTCCCGATCTTCGCCTTGGCTCTAATCTCGCTCAAGGGCCTGAGATGAGCGAAGGGTCCGATGATCGCTCGATCCTCAATCTTGCTTTCTTCAATGACGGAGCTGGAACGAACGGTCACCTCGTTGCCCACGATCGTGTCGGAGATGACTGTATTGGACTCAATGATGCACCTTTCACCGATCCTTGTTCTGCCCTGAAGGAGACAATTAGGGAACAAGACGGTATCTTTTCCCACCTCCACCCCTTTGTCCACGTAGGTTGTCCTTGGGTCAACCACGGTCACCCCCGAGAGCATCAGGGCTTTCATCTTTTCCTGTCTCAGCACTTCATCGGCAATCGCAAGGTCGACGCGCGTGTTGATCCCCATCACCTCTACGGGATCTTTCACTTCATAGGCAGAACATTTTAACCCTTTTCTTCCTGCTATGTGGACGAGATCAGTCAGATAGTATTCACCCTGTGCATTTTCACGTCCAATCTCTTTCAGCCCTTTCCTCAAGAAGGCAGCATCGATACAGTAGATTCCCGTATTGATCTCTCGGACCTTCCGTTCGTCTGCGGTGGCATCTTTCTCTTCCACAATCCGTTCCAACCAGCCATCCCTATCGTGAAGGATCCGTCCATACCCAAAAGGGTCTTTCACAGCGACGGTCATGACAGAAAGGACAGGTCGGTTCACATGAAAAGCATCGATAAAGGACCGAAGGGTCTCGATCTTGACCAAGGGAACGTCCCCACAGAGAATCAACACGGTCCCTTCAAACCCTTCAAGAAATGGAAGGGTCTGTAAAACCGCATGCCCCGTACCGAGTTGTTCTTTCTGGAGGACAAACTGAACAAGACGATCTTTAAAAAGGCCCTGGATTCGATCCGCTTGATGTCCCACAACCACCACGGTTTTTTCGGCTTCGATCCCGTCAAGGGCAAGGTCGACAGTATAGGAGAGCATGGGAATCCCTAATAGAGGATGGAGGACTTTTACCAGGTCCGACTTCATCCGAGTCCCTTTCCCTGCCGCGAGAATGACTACTGCGATTCCCTTCAACGCTCCACTCGCCTAATGAAATTAGCCATTTATACTATGATAGGTCGTTTTAGTCAACCCAACAAAAGGATGAAAATCATCTCATCCAGCCGTTCGCTTGGGGGACCCATCCCGTGCTTTTGAAAAAGTGATAAAGAAAACCGAAACGACAATGAATGAGGCTGCCATCAAGATTCTCGCCGTTAAAGGTTCGCCTCCTAATGCCCATCCGAGGAAAACTGCGACCACCGGGTTGACGAAAGCGTAGGTGGAAACCCACGCGGGCGCACAGACTCTTAACAACCACATGTAAGCATTAAAGCCCACCAACGATCCAAAGAGGATCAGATAAGTCAGTGCCAGGAGGGATCGAGCGGTTATGGTAGAGACCTCAATATTGGCGAGTTCCCCACGGAGCATTCCGACCACAAGAGCGATCATCCCTCCAGAAAGCATTTCCATTCCCATCGAGAGTACTGGAGAGGAAGGGAGTTTGGCATGCACGGAATAAAGAGACCCTGTGGCCCAGGAAAAGGCTGCAACCATAACCATGGCAGCACCCAGAAGATCAAACTTGCCTCCTTCTGGCGAATGCCACGGTTGAAACAACAGCGCAACTCCCACAAACCCAATGATAAGACCCAGGACCACTCTGCTACTGGGCGCCGTGCCGCGGGGCCGCATCCAATCCAGCATCACCATCCAGAACGGAACCGTCGCTGCCAGCAGGGCTGCCAGCCCCGATGGGATCCTTTGTTCCGACCATGATATCAAGCCATTGCCAAAGACAAGCATTAACAGACCTACGATTGCTGCCGACTTCCACTGGGATAAATCAGGACGAGACGCACCGCCTATTCGTGCCCAAAGGTAGAGGATGAACCCAGCGATTAGAAACCGGGTTCCCACCATGAGAAACGGGGGCAAGACCTCCACCGCAAAGCGTATGGCCAGATAGGTAGAGCCCCAAATGATGTATACGGCTGCAAAGGCTGTAAGAATTAATGCACGGGAGGGGGTTGATGGATTTGGGAGATCGATCATTCTCACTTTACTTCACTTCTTGCTCCAGCGGAGCAAACTCACTTGATTCATCATATCCCATTTTCTCCTCTAAATCTCATGCATCTTCATACTCACACACGGGTGGCGACCCGACCAGTGTGGTCTTCTCCGCACCCCTGAACGGCGGGTCTTCAGACGAATGGGTAACTGGGCTTGCGGAGTTGCGGGATCGCTTCCAAATCGTTTCGTCTCTGCAGTTGGTCAGGCAAAGGTGCCGCCACAGGGTTTCTCCGAGGACCACACTGGCCCGTCCGCCTGCCATTCTTTCCATCCTTGACTGAGAGGGTGTGAAAAAATCAAAAACGTTCAAAAAATAGAACTTGGCCCGCAGGGATGGTTCTCTTGGAGAACTTTGGAGCGGAACCTTTTACCGTTCAATTCAATCGGCCAAATGCAATAACTTCGTACTCTTGCTGCCACGAAATGTCGTCCGGACTATGATGCTCCGCATTCCAAAGTTGCGAAAAGAGAACTATCCTGAAAGGGCCAAGAATAGAGGAAACCAATTTTTTCACGGCTTCTGATTGTTTACGAGAGCAGAACTTGAAAAATAGCGTAAAAATTTGTAAAAGTAGAGAATGCGATTCAATCTGACCTTCCCAAAGAACAAGCCTTTCGATGTGGTGGGGATGGGGCTCAATTCTGTCGACTTTCTCGTTCTCCTTCCCGAATACCCTGCCTCGAATTCCAAGATGCGCATCCGCCGGTTTGAAAAATCAGGAGGAGGCCAAGTGGCTACCGCCCTGGTGGCTTTGAGCCGTTGGGGTACGAGAACCAAGTATATCGGAAAGGTGGGAGGCGACGAGCTGGGTCAGTATGCTCTCGAATCCATTCGCCAAGCAGGCGTGGAGGTTTCTTCTGTCACAGTAGAGTCCCAGGCATCGAACCAGTTTGCCACGATTCTTGTGGATGGAACGTCAGGGGATCGCACGATCCTCTGGGACCGTGATGATCGTTTGATGTACCACGAGGGAGAGCTGAGAAAAGAAGTTGTTTGCTCTGGCAAGATCCTCTTTCTCGATGGCCACGATATTCGAGCTGCGCTCCAGTGCGCCCGATGGGCAAGAGAGGAACATATTCCAGTCATCATCGACGTGGACAAGGTCGAGCCGTTGACTCCCGAGTTGATCAGAGACATCGACTTTGTTGTCACGGGTTCCCGATTTCCGACTCTGTTCACAGGGATTTCAGATCGCGAAAAGGCCTTCCTCGAATTGCAGAAGCATACTTCCGGGTTTCTCTGCACCACACTGGGTTCTGAAGGCGCCATGGCTCTGGTCGAGGGAGAAATCCTCTACGTGAAAGGATTCAAGATTGACGTCGTTGACACCACCGGCGCAGGCGATGTCTTCCACGCGGGGTTTATTTACGGACTGCTTCAAAATTGGGATATTGGAAAAAATCCTGCAATTCGCCAACGCCGTGGCTGCCCTCAAATGCCGTGAGCTTGGTGGCCGGAAAGGAATCCCTACGTTAGAAGAAGTTCAAGCATTGTTGAATCTGCCTTGATTTTGCACCTGGCTCTGCAATACCCCTGCCTAAGGTGAAGCTCACCTCGCCCCTGCCTATCCCGCTGGGGCAGGACAGGGGCACGACTCCGGTCACCTTGAATTCGGACCAGACGGCAAGGTATATTGATAGTATCCATGGGTGGAAGGAGGGAGTCTCATGATGACGGAAAGGAATTATCATCTTCGGCTTCAGGAATTCTGTGACTGTTTCATGGAAACCGATCCCAAGAAGGAGCTGGAGAAAGCCAGTGCAGGAATTTCAGGAGACCCGAGTGGAGATCTGGACGAGCTGGCCCTCAAGTTTCTCGGATTGAGTATTTTTTACGGAGCCAGTGAGAAAGCAAAAAATATCACGCTTCAGAGATCGAAAGACGGTAAGGTCCTGTTCACCGTTGATGCGAAGGGAAAATACCAGCTTCCTCCGCCGAGTCTCCGAGTCGCTGATCGAGTCATCCATATCGCCCGGTCCATCACCCATATCGACGGAGACAAGGGAAAATTGCCTGTCTCAATGGGCCTGAGGAACGATCGGATCGATCTCACCTTTCAATTCGATCGGAAATCAGAGGGAGAGTCTTTTAACATCTCCTTCCCGGAACTTTAACAGTTTGCTGAAAAACGACCATCTGCGGCGTTTCCCCTGCCTGCCGGCAGGTCCCTCGCCGTTGCGGCGTACCGCCAAGTACGCCTCACTTCTCAGGATTTCAGGGGCCTTGCATGTGGTCTTTTTTGAGCAACCTGTGAAAAATGACTTTTTCAGCAGGCTGTTAATACACGAACTGAGAAGATCTTTAGAGAATGTTGACGTGGATTTCGGCGGGAATCAACCCCAGGAACTGTTTCAAAATGCGGGCGGTGGCACCCCAGATGGCATGTTTTCCGTATTGATAAGTGAAGACGACCTCTCTGGGCTCACCCTCGACGAGCTCTCTCGCGCTAAAACATGCAGGATCAAACAGGAACGAGAGGGGAACTTCGATTAACTCGTCGATCTCCCTCTGGCTCAGCCGGAAGGGATAAGGGTAGCTGAAATAACCCACGAAGGGGGTGACAACAAACTTGGTACTGGTCACAATATCGTCCAGGGTCCCAATGATCCGAACATCCTTTTCTTTCAACCCAATTTCCTCGAAGGTTTCGCGAAGGGCTGTCTTTCTCAGGTCCCCGTCCTCTTCATCGAAAGCTCCACCCGGAAAGGAAATCTGTCCCTTATGATGTTTCACCTCCTCGGTTCTCCTCGTGAAGAGAATGTGACAGCTCCCCTCCTTATTGAACAGCGGAACGATCACAGCCGCACGAACATAGGCGGGGCAATTGATCGCCTGCCTTTCTCTGGTGTTGAGGATGTTCCTCAGCTCCTCAATAAAATGATCACCACAGACTCTCATCTTACGTTTGGGATCCAACTCTTCCATTCTTGAAGTACACCACTAGGCCGAAGTCTCCCTGAAGGAATTGGTCGAGTGTCATGACTCTCAGCAGCGGATAGAGAGCCGTCTTTCTGTACAGGCTCAGGCACGTCTGATGTATCTCCTTGTTGTGGCTGGCTGTGCAATCCTCCAAGAGAATGGCGTAGAAGTCGTGGCACAGCCCATCCATCACCGTCGTGAGCACGCAGAATTCGGCCGTGACGCCCGTGACGACAATCGTATCCACTCCGAAAACCCGAAGTGTTTGGTCGAGGTCTGTCTTGAAGAAGGCGCTGAAGCGTCTCTTCGGTAGAAAGATATCGCTCGGCTCCAGTTTCAGTTCGTCCATCACCTCTGATCCCTTCGTTCCCCGGAGAGAATGGGGTTTCATCTTTCCTGTAAAGATGAAATCCTCTTTCAAGAAACTGTCGCAGGCAAAGATAACGGGGAAGCTCCTTCTTCGACTTTCCTCCAAGAGTCTCCGGAGGTTGGGTAAAATGGCTCTTCCCTCCTGTGTAATCTGCAACTTTGACCCTTCCTTGAAAGTATCCTTCACCATATCGACCACAATAATCGCCGGTTTCACAGACATTCCTCCTCTATCTTAAAGATCCGCAAAGCATTCATCGTTGTTACTTCAGCCACCTTTTCAAAAGAGACCTTTTTGATCTCCGCCACCGTTTGGGCCGTGTATCGAACATAACTCGGCTCATTCCTCTTCCCCCGGAAAGGGACGGGCGCCAAAAAAGGAGCATCCGTCTCCACCAGTAGAGACTCCAAGGGGAGCTTCCGGAGGATCTCCTGAAAGGGTTCCACATTTTTAAAGGTAATGCTTCCAGGGATCGAGATATAGAATCCCAGGTCCATGCACTGCTTTGCCATTTCGTAGTCGCCGGAGAAACAATGAATGACCCCTCCATTTTCCTGAGCCTTCTCCGATTTCAGAATCTCCACGGTTTCTTCATGCGCGTCGCGGTCATGGATCACGATGGGAAGTTTGAGTTCTCTTGCAAGACCCGATCTGCTCTCGAAATCGTTGGAGCTGAACTTCCCGGGGAGAAAGATTTCTGAAGAAATCTAAACCGATTTCTCCGTAGGCTTTCACTTTCTCGCTCTGACACAGTTTTTTTAAAATGGAATAGGTGTCTCCGTCGATATCCTTGGCATTGTGGGGATGAACGCCCAGGATCGCAAAAATAAAGGGATGAGACTTGAGCAATCTCCAGCGCCCGCGCCCAGTCCTTCTTCTCTGTCCCAACGGTCAAAATGGTTTCGACACCAGACTGCTTGGCTCTCTGGATGACTGCTTCCAGATCCCTTTTGAACTCTGGCATCTCAAGATGGGCGTGTGAATCGATCAGCATAACGAATCATCAACATAAGATAACAAATTTGTGATGGCAAATTTCAACGCCATGGGAGACGCGTTTGTGAAGCTCCCCGCGCCTGCCTACCGCAGGCAGGCACAGCGCGGGGCTTCCCGGCAATGATTTATTGTTTATATTGTGCCCCTTCCTGCCTGCCGGCAGGCAGGGACCCCGCCCACAGGGCGGGGGTTGCGGGGCACGCTCCGGTCAAATGTTTACCGTTTGCTGCCAGCCGCCTTCACCTGATTGAAATAGTCGGTCAACTCCTTCGCGACTTCTTTCGATCGAATCAGGAGAGAGGCTTCGTGATTGTTGGTGAGGGCGTAGTAGGTCCAATTGGTGCTGCCCAACAGCGTCATCTGTTCATCGACAATCATCAGCTTTGCATGAGTCGTTTTCTGCGGAGAATCGAAAATAACATCCACCCCTCCATCAGACAGGATCTTACCTGAGTGGCGGTTCCGTTTCGAGGTTCGGTCCGCATCCTCTCGAACCTCCAGAATGACCTCTACCTTCACACCCCTTTTCTTTGCGTCGATCAATGCCTTGATGAGGAGATTGGAGGGAGTTGTGGAACGATCCTCATAATATCCCATTTCAAACATCATCACTCGGATCGAGGTCTTGGCCTCCTTGATCAACTTCTGGGCAACCGGAACGTATTGCGTGTCTGTGACGATCTCAACAGACTCCGCGGGCAACCCAAAAGAGGTTTGGATGTGGAAAGCAGCAATGGGCAAAACCAGAAAAAGAGCAAAGACTATTTTTCGCATTGAGTAAGATCCTCATGATGACTGGCGCGGCGAAGGCGATCCATGATGGCAAGGCCTAATCCCGTTTCTGGGATGGTTTCCGCCACGATGAGATCCAAATTGGATGCGTCCAGACGTCGAAGGGCGGCAAAGAGGTTGGCCGCAGCCTGCCTGAGATCTCCCTGCTCTGAAAGAACCTCCACGTGTTGAAAGGACAAAGACTCTTTGGGTCCTCGAAAAGAGAGGAGCCCAACCCGTTTGTTCCGGTACGAATCCCCTCCTGCCTGCGGATCCACCACAATGGGGGTTCGTGGTGCATAATGCTTCGGCAACATCCCGGGCGAGACAGGTCTGCTTTCTTTCGAGGCGCTGACTTCCACAGGCCCGATCACCGATTCGATCTCCTCAAGTGAAAGGCCACCCGGTCTCAACAGCCGAGGCTTCTCTGTCGAGAAAAGAGAGGATCGTGGATTCCACTCCGATCTGACAAGGTCCTCCATCAAGAACCAGGTCCACTTCATCGCCCAGTTGTTCTCGGACATGTTGCGCAGTCGTCGGACTCAAATAACCAAAGAGATTGGCACTCGGCGCTGCAATGGGACTCCCCGACTCTCTGATGAAGTCCAAGGCCAGAGGATGATTGGGCATACGGACAGCCACGGTGGGAAGCCCGGCAGTCACAATATCAGGAACTCGTTCTTTTTTCTGCAGAACCAGGGTGAGCGGACCTGGCCAGAACCGATTCGCCAATGTCCTTGCCTCCGCGGGAACGTTGACGACCAGTTTTTCGACATCTTCATGTCGAGCCACGTGAACGATGAGAGGATCGAAGTGGGGTCTTCTCTTGACTTCGAAGATGCGAGCCACCGCAAGAGGTTGAAATGCGTCGGCTCCTAAGCCATAGACCGTTTCCGTTGGAAAGGCGACGAGGCCTCCCCTCTTAATGATCTCTGCAGCCTCGTGAATCGCCTTAATGTCTTTCATTGCGCCTTTTCTGCTTTAAGGTCTTCGATTTTTCTTCCAGTGATTTTCTTGTCTTTCTTCTGAACTCTTCCAATTTCTTGGCGATCTCTGGGTATTTGATCGACAGGATTTCGCAGGCGAGGTAGGCGGCGTTCTTCGCTCCATCAATGGCAACGGTGGCAACGGGAATCCCCTGGGGCATTTGAACCGTGGAATAAAGAGCGTCCACTCCGTCCAGGGCTCCTGACTTGATGGGAACACCGATGACGGGCAACGTGGTGTGACTCGCAAGAGCGCCTGCGAGATGGGCGGCCATCCCTGCCCCTGCGATCAATACTTCAATGCCGCGTTCTCTCGCCCTCTTCGCATAGTTGGCAGTCTTTTCAGGAAGCCGATGGGCTGAGCTGATTTCCACTTCATGGGGAACTCCCATCTCCTTCAAAACTTCCACCGCCTTCTCCATCACGGGGAGATCGCTGTCGCTCCCCATCAAGATTCCAACCAAGGCTTTTTCCACGGAACCTCCTTCCCGAAAAGAGCTCAGATACCTTCTCATATTAAGAAATTACGAGAAAATTCACAAGAAAAGAGAAACCCTGAACCCATATGGTCCGAAAGCTTGCCGTCTTTCATTAAATGCAACCGAGGGGTGCCCTCTATTTCTGAAAGGGAAGCACCCAGATCAGGATGGCTGGAATGTAGCAGGCAATAAGAGAGATCACAACATAGGGGGCGGTGTAATTAAAGAACTCTTTGAGACCCACCTTCCTCTGGTCCTCTTTCTCATCGAGGTTCTTTACCACAAACAAGGCAGGAACTCCCACAATGGTCAGATTACTTCCCAGCGTCCCGGCCCATAGCAGCATCCAATAAAGAGGCCAAGGATTCATCCCTTGTTCCTTACCCAAGTCTCTGATCACGTAGACCATGTCAGGATGTGGGCATCGTGCTCCACAATGCCCACAAGGGGTGCGGTGACTCAGTAGAGCAAGCTGCTTCTCGTAACAAGGCTCGGTTTTCCAAGTTGAAGAAAAACCATTGTACGGACAAGCTATATGATCCCTAATCCTTTCAGCACGGACAGCATAACGGCTGCAGCCATGACGGAACCCACTTGTCCTCCAGTGTTTGCTCCCATGGCATGCATCAGGAGGTAATTCTTGGGGTTGTATTTTTGACCCTCCCTTTGAACCACTCTTGCCGACATGGGGTACGCGGATATCCCAGCCGCTCCGATCAGAGGATTTATCTTTCCTCCGCTCATCACTTTCATCAATTTTCCGAATAAGACGCCGCATACCGTGTCAAGACATATCGCCAGGAACCCTAAAGCCAATATGATCAGGGTCTGGGGATTTAAGAAAACCCTGCCATCCATGGTGGCCCCAATGGAGATCCCCAGTAGGAGGGTAACGATGTTAGCAATCTCGTTCTCCGAAGCCTTCGTGAGACGGCTCACTGCTCCGCTCTCCTTCATGAGATTTCCCAGCATGATCGTTCCCAGCAACGGTAACCCCATCGGTGCAATCAGACCTCCAATTACCGTAACAACCAAGGGGAAGAGGATTTTCGTGGTTTTTGAAACCGATTTTTTAACCGTCCCCATGTTGATTATCCTCTCCTCCTTAGAGGTCAAAAGCTTCATGATCGGGGGCTGGATTACGGGGACCAAAGACATGTACGAGTACGCCGCCACGGATACGGCCCCCAAGAGATGGGGAGCGTATTTCGACGTAACGTAGATTGCCGTCGGCCCATCGCAGGCGCCGATGATCCCAATAGCCACCGCGTCTCTCTGCGGAAACCCTAACGCCAGAGCTAAGGCGAGCGTTAAGAAAATCCCGAATTGCCCTGCTGCTCCGAGCAAGAAGATTTTTGGGTCCTCCAGCAGGGGACCAAAGTCGGTCATGGCTCCGATCCCTACGAAGATGAGAAGGGGAAACAACTCGGTCATGATCCCCATGTCATAAATAATCCTGAGAAAACCCCCTTCCTCCATGAGTCCTGCCAAGGGAATGTTGACGAGGATCGCTCCAAATCCAATGGGAACGAGGAGTAACGGTTCAAAGTCTTTCTTAATTCCCAGATAGAGAAGAAGACAACCGACACCGATCATGATCGGATTCGACCAATGAAGGTTGGCAAATCCGGCAATCAGCCCGTGAATTCCACCTGCAATCGCTTCCCACATAGTTCTTGTTCTCCTTCCGCAAAGATCTTTCCGTTGATGTCGCCCTTTCTTACCCTTCTTTCTTGTAAGGAAAGGCCTGTTTCAGAAGACCCATCAGGAGGCTCAAGATCCAAAGCGTTAAGAGCGTGCCTCCCATCCCCACAACAATCATCGTAATCGCAAACGTCCAGTTGTCCATAACATCCCCCTGCATTTACGCGAGGGAGGCCATCAACCCAATGGCCTCCTCAACGAATGAATTTTTCAGGATGAAGAAAAGGATTAAAGAATTGATGGATAATAGCAGACGACGAGCAACGCATTAGATTATGGTTTACTTTGGCATTACTGATTTTGCAACGCTTGAAATTGATTGCATATATACCACCGTCTTCAGACAAAAGCAATAGAAAAGTGACCTTTTTAGTAATGCCTCAGACTTGTGAAAAAATTGGTCTTCATTGTCCTTGGCCCTTTCAGGATGGCTCTCTTTCCGGAACCATCCTTGCGGGCCTGGTTTCATTTTTGCCGGGATCTTGATTTTTTCACAGCTTCTCACTCTTCCGTGGAACCCCCGGTAATCCGACGGGGATGCCTGCCGCAGGCAGGAAAAATCTTGTGGCGGCAACCTCAGTCTGTCCCTCAACCGGAAACATCAGTTTACGTTGGCGGGAATGCATTGGGATCACTCAGGTTGTACTCACCTTTATGAATCTGAACCCGCCCGCCTGGCAAGATTTTTGGAGGCATCCTTGGCGGATCGCCGGATTTCGCCACGCTTCAGTGAGGCATTACTTAACCTTAACGTGTGTGTGATCGTGTGTGTGATCCAGCTTGACATTCAATCCCGGTTTTCCGTATAATTCACGTCCAGCAACCAACCTATGCGCAGGTTCTTCCAAATTCGAAAGATCCAAATTTTGAAAAGGACCAGATTGTTGGCCAAGACCGATTCCGGAGTCTAGGGTGTTCTTGGAAAAAGAACGAAACCTACCGTTGAAGCAACCCTTTACTGTTAGATCCCGTTCAAAAGAGAAGGAGACCTGACCTATGGAAATATCCCATTACCACTGTCTTGCCGTTGGGGATATGGAAAACCAATTTGCAACCCATCTGGAAAAAGGGTTGACCCCGGAAGAAGCTGCGGAGCGCCTTCAAAAAGCATGGGCCCAACGAACTCACTGAAAAGCCCCGTCCCGGTTTTCTCTCAGTTGCTCCTCTCCCAGTTCAACAACTTTCTGGTCATCATCCTGATTGTCGCTGCCGTCGTCTCCCTGCTCTTGGGAGAGATCGTCGATGCCCTGGCCATCATGATCATTGTCGTGCTGAATGCGGTCGTGGGCGTCATCCAGGAATCAAAGGCCGAAGCCGCTTTAGCGGCCCTCAAGAAGATGGCAGCGCCCAATGCCCAGGTCATCCGCGGGGGACACCAGATGACCATCCCTTCCCGCGAACTGGTTCCCGGGGATGTGGTCTTGATTGATGCAGGGAACTATGTCCCCGCAGACATGCGACTGATCGAGAGCGTCAACCTGAAAGTCGAAGAAGCCTCCCTGACCGGAGAATCGGTGCCCGTCGACAAGAACGCCAATGTCGTCCTGGACAAAGACATCCCTCTCGGCGACCGCAAGAACTCGGCCTTCATGAGCACCCTCGTGACCTACGGTCGCGGCAAAGGCCTGGTCACGGCCACGGGAATGCACACCCAGATCGGGCAGATCGCCGAAATGCTCCAGTCCTATGAAGAAGAAGAAACCCCCCTGCAGCAGAAACTGGATCAGTTGGCCAAAGTGCTCGGAATCACCTGCCTCACGATTTGCGGCATCATCTTTGTTTATGGCCTCATCCGGGATACCCATTTCGGAACCATCTTTTCAGATGGGTTGATGGCCTATCTGAGGAACGAGAAAAAGGACATCATCGAGCTCTTTCATGACCGCTGTCAGTCTTGCCATTGCGGCCATCCCGGAAGGCCTTCCCGCCGTCGTGACCATCTGCCTCGCTCTTGGGAATGCAGAGCATGATCCGACGTCATGCCCTGATCCGCAAACTGCCGGCCGTTGAAACCCTCGGGTGCGCCACGGTCATCTGCTCCGATAAAACCGGGACCCTGACCCAGAACGAAATGACGGTTGTTCAGGCCTGGGCCGGCGGCAAGAGGTTCAAAATCACGGGTGAAGGATACAACCCGATCGGTCAGTTTTTGAGTCGACGGGCAGTCTTTCGATCCCCAAAAGATCCGAACACCTCACTTCTTCTCCATGCCGGGCTGCTCTGCAACGATGCCAAACTGGAAGAAAGCGGCGAAGAACAGGGAGCAAAATCCTATCGCATCGTCGGCGATCCCACGGAAGGTGCCATGGTGGTGGCAGCGGCCAAGGCCGGTGTCTGGCGGGACAGGCGCGGAGAAAGTGCTCCGCCGGGTGCAGGAAATTCCGTTTGATTCTGAGCGAAAGAGAATGACCACCATTCACCAGAGGCAGACGGCCGAGCGCAGAATCTCTCGCTTCGACTGTCCTTCGACCGTCGCCTTTGTCAAAGGCGCTCCGGACATCATCCTTGATCTCTGCGACCAGATTCTGATCGACGGCAAGCCCAGTCCCGATTACGGAGGAAAAGAAAAAGGAGGTCTTGGAATCAACCAGGACATGGCCCGACAGGCTTTGCGCGTTTTAGGCGTGGCCTATCGGCCGATGGACGGCGTTCCGCAGGAATGTACCAGCGAGACGGTTGAAGAACAAACTGACCTTCGTCGGTCTGATGGGCATGATCGATCCGGCCCGTCCGGAGGTCAAAGAGGCCGTAAAGGTCGCACAGGGGGCTGGCCTCAAGAGCGTCATGGTGACCGGTGATTACAAAGATACGGCAGAGGCGATTGCCCGCGAGATCGGCATCCTGACTCCCGGCGGAAGAGTCCTCACGGGAGCGGAATTGGATAAGATGAGCGACGAGGAATTAGCCAAGATCGTGGATAAGGTGGACGTGTGCTGCCGGGTTTCTCCTGCACACAAAACGAAGATCGTGGATGCATTCAAAGCCAGCGGTCACGTCGTGGCCATGACCGGTGATGGGGTGAACGATGCGCCGGCCCTGAAGCGGGCCAATATCGGCGTGGCCATGGGCATCACCGGAACCGATGTTTCCAAAGAGACGGCGGATATGGTTCTCACGGATGACAACTATGCCAGCATTGTCTCGGCCATCGAGGAAGGAAGGATCATCTACTCGAACATCCGCAAGTTCGTCTACTACCTTATCTCCTGCAACATCGGTGAGATTTTGATCATCTTCATTGCGATGCTGGTGGGACTGCCGATGCCGCTGAAACCCGTTCAGCTCTTGATGTTGAACCTGGTCACCGATGGGGCCCCGGCCCTGGCCCTGGGCATGGAAAAAGGAGACCCGGATATTATGAAGCGTCCTCCCCGGCCGACCAAGGAACCGGTGATCAACTGGGAGATGCAGGTCGGAACCGTAGTGCAGGCCGTTGTCATGACGGCTGCCGTTCTTCTGGCCTATTATTGGGCCCTACAGATGTATCCTCAGCACGTTGACCGGGCGCAGACCATTGCCTTTGTAACCCTCTGCATGTCCGAGCTGTTTCGGGCATTCACGGCACGGTCCGAACATTACGGGATCTTCTCCATTGGCGTTTTCACCAACCGGTGGATGATCTGGGCGGTCCTGGGGTCGGCCTCTTTGGTGTTCATCGCGATCTATGTCCCCTTCCTCCGGCCGTTCTTGGACACCACTTCTTTGTCCCTGAGCGACTGGATCATGCATGATCCCTTTCATGTTGATGGCCTCGGTGGCTGCCGAGATCACCAAGGTCTATATCCGACATAGGGCGGCCAAAATGGTCCCTTCCTCTGTCACCGGGTAATTAAAGAAGGGCCTCCGGTTTTCGGAGGCCCTTCTTCCCTTGGTTCAGAGAAGGCTTCGCCAGATCCTTCCCTCAGGTTTCAATCAGCAACCTTTTCGAGCCCTTCTTTTCTGATACTCCCTGGCTTGATACATGAAGGCTTCGAGACGGGTTAACGTGTTGGTTTGCTCCTGACCGTCATAGGCCATGTTCAGGATGGGAATGTTGCTGTTCTCCTCACGGTATCGCTTGAGCAGGGTGCTGACGATCGTTCCAGGCATGCAGGTAAAAGGCATAATATTCACGACCCCGCTCGCACCGCGCTCCGCGAAATCGATGCTCTTTCCGACGGAAAGAATGGCTTCCCCTTCAAAGGAGGAATCGAGGTAGGGCTTGGCCATTCTGAAAATCGCGGTCGTCTTTGGCTCTCCGTGATGTCGGAGGTGACCCTTGAAGAGCTTTTCAAGATGGTGCTCGTCCTTCTTCTGGTAATAGTCCGTGAGAAACACTTTCAGAAGGTTGGACATCGATCTTTTTCTCAGGCTATGCCTTTTCGAGACTGCGTTGACGTAGAGAATCCATTCGGTTAAGGGTGCAATCCATGCCTCGCCACCGAGTTGTTCGATCTTTCGAATGACGTCCTCGTTGCTAAACCGGTTGAGACGAACAAAGATCTCACCGACAATCCCGATCAAGGGTCTCGTACCCAGATCTTTCACCTCGACCTGCTCGAAGGCTCTGATGCTTTCGGACAGGACCTCTTCTCAGATCCTCTCCCTCAAGGATGGCTCTCGCACACCGTTGTCCAGCGACTCCCGATAGACCCGATCGGTATGGCCTTTTTCCTTCTCATAGGGCCGTGTCTCAAGAAGCTTCTTCGTCAAGAGATCCACCGCCACAATCCCCTGCCATCCCAGCCGGGTAAACCGAGAACTCAGGATGCCCAGGTCGCCGATAGAGCGTCTCATCCTGATTGGGAGCATAGATCGGCACATGCTGGAACCCAAGGTCATCCAGCACGAGTCGGTGAAAGCGATGGTATTGACCGAAACGGCAAGGTCCATTTCCAGCCGGCATGAAAAAGGCAGCCCGTTCATGATCGAAGTTCGGATCCTTCACCAGCTTGACCATGTCGCCGGTGGTCACAATGCAGGGGTAACACTCTTTGCCTGAGGTGAGTTTTCTCCCCCAGTTGAGAGTTTCTTCATTGGATTCAGGGATCACGTCGGCATCCACGCCGCAGGCCTTGAAGGCAGCCGCCACCGCGAACGAGTGGTCACACATATAGGGAATGTAGATCTTCTTCGTTCGGTCCGATTTAGCAACTCTTCGCTTCAGAGGGACAACCTTCGTGGGCTTCGCCGTGCTTTAGACTATCCAGAAACGCCTCGCACCGGGTGATGGCTCCCGCGTCTGCACTGTGTTCATCGATCTCCAGCTGAAGATAGGGTTTCCCTTTCGACAGATCCCGGAAAAAGTGGCTAATAAAAGAGTCGGGGCCGCAACCGAAGTTGGTGATATAGACAGCGAAGAGCCTGGGGTCTTCGCGAATAATCATTCCTGCCGCCAGGATCCTCTGCCCGTAACGCCAGTACATCTCCCTGATCTCATCTGTATGGGGTGACGGACTCAATGGGAAGGAAGTCCATGGGAATGGCAAGAACACCCAGGTCCTTCAGCTTCTTGGGGATTTCCAGATTGACACCGGAATCGCAGGAATTGTAAGGCCTGCCGACGATCACCATCACCTTTTCGTCGGGTCCGACCTGATCGAGGACCTTCTTGCCCCGGTTGAGAAGAGACTGATAGAAGAGGGCCTGGAATCGCTCGGCCTTTTCAAGAGCCTTCTTCACCCGCTTTGGACTTCGCCGGAGCAATTTCCCAAACTGGATCAGCTCCTTTTCGAGCGTCTCCCTCCCATAACCAAAGTGGAGAACCGGCTGAAGCACCTCGACCCTCAGCCTTTTTGAAATCGATGGAGGAATGGATCCCGTAGGGAAAGGACTGGGCATAGGGACAGGCCGTGCTGTTCGGAATATCGGGATGGAACGGTTTCAGATTGACGATGCTTGGGAGAAAAATCCTCTTGACGCCTTTTTCGAGCAGGTTCAGGACATGGCCATGGCTCACCTTGACGGGAAAACAGGTCTCCGCGACAACATTCTCGACGCCCTTTCGGATCAGCTCTTTGTTCGTCGCATCCGAGAGAACGACCCGGTAACCGAGCTCTGTAAAAAAGGCCCTCCAGAAGGGGAACATTTCGTGAAAATAGAGAATCCTCGGTATCCCAATCTCGGGCGCATCCTTGGGAAGCGCTTTCTCTCCCTCATAGGGGGCATAGAGTATCTCCTCCCGCTCGGCAAAGAGATCGGGGATTTTCGAATCCTTCGCGCGCTTGATCACATCGTATTTTTCACAGCGACTTCCATAGAAGAGAGGTTTCTCCCCTTCCACGCTCACTTTTCGGATGAGGCAGAGGTTCGCGCACCCTTTGCACTCGAACGACGAGTGCTCATAGCGGCGTTGGCTCAGATCAAATCCTTTGAAGCCCGAACGCTCCCACGTCCGCTCTTCCTTGGCCAGGATGGCTACTCCGATCGCTCCGGTCACATCATGGTTTTCAGGAACGATGATCTCTTTGTTCGAGAACCTTTTCAAACGCGGCGACCACCCCCTGGTTGAAGGCGGTTCCCCCCTGGAAGAAGATCCGATCTCCGATGCGCCGATCCCCCACGACCCGGTTCAGGTAGTTCTGCACGATCGAGTAGCTCAGCCCGGCCGATCAGGTCATCCTTGGCCCCGCGCTGCTGGTGATGCACGAGATCGGATTCGATAAAGACGGTGCACCGCTCGCCCATCCTCACCGGGCTCTCAGCCGAGAGCGCCAGGGCGCTGAATTCCCCCTTGATCGAGATGCCCAGCTTTTCCGCCTGCTCCTCCAGAAAAGATCCGGTGCCTGCGGCACAGACTTTGTTCATCTCGAAATCAACGACCACGCCGTGGTCGATGCTGATATATTTCGAATCCTGCCCCCCGATCTCAAAGATCGTGTCCACCTCGGGATCGATATCGATCGCGGCCGTGGCCTGCGCCGTGATCTCATTTCTGACCAGATCGGCGCCGACGAAATCGGCCGTCAGGTATCGACCGGACCCCGTGGTTCCGACGCCCAGAATGTCTACCCGGTCGCCGATCTCTTCGCCGATCTCCTGGAGTCCCTGTCGCACCGCCTCAATGGGGCGACCCGCGGTCATCAGGTAGCGTTTGCGCAAGCACCCTCTTCTCTCGTCGATGACCACCAGGTTGGTGCTGATGGAACCCACATCGATGCCGAGATAGGCCTCGATCTTCTTCTCCTGGAATTCCCCGGAGAGATGGTCCCTTTCCATCCTGCCGGTGCAGGTGTTGAGATGAGAGTTGGAGCGGGTTGATCGGAGTCTCTTCTTCCTTATCTTCTGAAAGATACTGGGGAGGCGATCGACTCCCCTCCATCCGCTTCTGCCCCCAGGGTCTCCTGAGTGACCAGGACCGCACCGATGGCACCCATGGAGGCAAAATAGGTTGGAATGATGAGCTCTTCTTCAGAAACCTCCAGCACGTCCATGAAGGCCCTTCGCATTCCGACGTTGGCCGCCACCCCTCCCTGGAATGAGATAGGTTTTGTGAAGTTCTTCCCCTTACCGATATTGCTCTTGAAGTTCCTCGCAAGGGCGAAACAAAGGCCCGCCACAATATCGTAATCGGGTGTGGCGATCTGCTGGAGATGAATCATGTCCGATTTGGCGAAGACACTGCATCGGCCAGCAATTCGGGGCGGGTTCATGGATTTTAAGGCCAGCTGCCCAAACTCCTCAATGGTGAGTCCAAGCCGGCTCGCCTGTTGATCGAGAAAGGAACCTGTTCCTGCCGCACAAAGGGTGTTCATCGAGAAATCACTGATCTTGGTGTGTCCACTCTCTTCCTCGAGAAGGATGAGCTTTGAATCCTCTCCTCCGATGTCAATGATCGTTCTGACCTGGGGGTAAAGATGTTGGACAGCCTTTGTCTGGGCAATGATCTCATTAACGAAATGCCCACCCAGCAAGTCCGAAAAAAGTTTCCCTCCGATGCCCGTAAAAGAAAGCGAGTGGAACTGTTCGGCCGGAATTCGCTCAAGAATCCCCTCCAGGATCCTCTTGACGGTCTGAAGAGGCTGGCCCTTGATGCGCGTGTAATGTTCCTCCAACATCTCCTGTTGATCATTCATGATCACGGTGTTCGCGCTGACAGAGCCGACATCAATACCAAGATAGAGCTTCTTCATCACTGGAGTACCATCTCACCTCAAAAGAAAATACTAATCCATCAGAATCCGCAATTGCAAGCACCTTTCGCTTTATGTGACCGGCAAGTGCCCTGCAGCCCCGCCCTCGAGGGCGGGGTCAAGGGGCACAATATAAAAGAAAAGTACCTCACCGGGAAGCCACGCCCTTTAGGGCGTGTAGCTTCACTTTCGCTTGAAGTCCTGTTCAACTCCTAGATTGATTTCATGGGACGACTGTGATAATTACTCAGGAAGATTTCTCTTTCTCCCCCTACCGATATGAGACAGGAGAAAAGCAGGATATGAGGTAACATGACGACCCTCCACCGCGCAAGAAGGAATGGAAGACCATGGAAAAGGCCAGGGTTCATGTAATTGTTGAAGGAAGGGTTCAAGGCGTTTGTTTTCGCCACTACACACAGGAGGCGGCATTCCGATTGGGTCTGAAGGGGTGGGTGAAGAACCGCAGAGATGGCGCGGTGGAAGCCCTCTTTGAGGGCGATAAAGACAAAGTTGATGAAATCATTCAATGGTGCCATCGTGGTCCATCCGCGGCAAGAGTGAATAACGTCCACGTGACTTGGGAGAGGTATGCAGGAGACTGTGACGATTTCTCTGTGACCTACTGAGTGGCTTTCGAAGAATCTTTTCCCTCTTTGAAGATCTTTTGCTTCACTCCTTTCAATGTCTCATCGGCCTCCTTCTTCATCACACCTTCGAGGGCCTCCATTTTCTTACCCGTATCCGACAGACCCTCTCCGATCTTTTTCACCGTGGTTCCTCCCCCGAAATACAGGAAGAACAGACAAAGGACGATTCCGACGATCACTCCCAACACGAATTTAATCATGACCCTGTCACCTCACTGGACACTCTATCAAGAACAGGCTCTTTTTTCAACAGATTTTTCAATCCCCGGGATAATGGAAGGCGTTGCTCTCTCTTTGACTTTCAAAACAGGGATCGCCTTCGTCTCTCATTTCCGAACAACTCTCTAGGCAATGGACTTCACCCGTTCATCCCTCACCCTGGAGAGGTCATCGCGGGAAAGCTGCTGGAATTCCTCCGTCGATGGGCAGGGTTGCTCCGGTCGTCGGAGTCTGTTCGCTCGCAAAGAAGACAACGGCATTCCCCACATGCTCTGCAGTCACCGAAACCTTGAGGAGGCTTCGCTGGCGATAGTATTCTCTAAGTCCCTCTGGATCGAGTCCCCTCGATTTCATCCGCTCCGGTCCTATCAGGTCCCAGAGCTTTGAAGAGACCTGCTCATCGCCAAAGACTGCGTCAGGATTGACCATGTTGACGCGGACCCCTAATTCAGCCAGTTCCAGGGCTGCAATCTTAGCGATCTGATGCGCCCCGGCCTTGGAGGCGCTGTAGGCCCCAAAGGCTGCCCCCGGATCGAAGACGTTCTTGGAGCTGACGACGACGATATTTCCTCCGGTTCCCTGCCTTCTGAAAATCGGAACAGAAGCCTTAATGACATTAAACGTTCCTTTCAGATTCACGTCAAGAACCTTGCCCAATGTTTCAGGAGCGAGGTTCTCTATCTTGGCCACATGAGCAATTCCAGCATTCGGTACGAGAATATCGATGCCTCCTAATCTCCGGCTGATCTCGATGAACCCTTTCTCAACGGACGTGTAATCTGTCACATCGAAGACAACACGCTCGAGCTGTCGGGCCCCATACTTCTTGGCAAGGAGCGAATAGACTTTCTCCATTCGGGACTCGTCGATGTCTGAGAGGACCACCACAGCACCTGCAGCCAGGAGTCGGTCGGCAATGCCCAATCCGATGGCGCCACCTCCGCCCGTAATCACGGCGATCTGTCCCTGGAGCAGAGCAGGAGAGGTCCTGCCGAGCTTCTTCTGTTGAAGGCTCCAATACTCCATATCAAACATGTGTGAATCAGAGATGGGCGAATACTTCCCAAGAGTCATGGCAACAAGCTTCGCCTGAATGGCATGCTCAGCGAGATCCGCAGCAATCTGAGCGGCCTTCCGCGTGAACCCTAAGGCGACGAGCCCTACCCCCTTGACCAGAAAAATCCTTGGATAGGGGTCGAGGGGTTCACGCTTCACCTTCTTCTCAGCCACCTGAGATTTGAAATATTTTTCGTAAGAAGCTTTGAACTCGTTCACGGATTTCTCGACGGTTTGCCGGAGGAATGCGTCGTCTTCCGGAATGTCCTCGATATAAACCGCTCGATTTTTTGTCCAGATGATGTGATCGGGCGTGAGCACTCCGGACTGGCAGATCTCTTTCGCCTCTCTGGCAAGGGACGCCCTCTTCATCTCGTCTCCATCCCGGATTTCTGCGGTGAACCGACGTAACGTTCCATCCCGATCCGGATGGGCGCACACGCCCCGTATCACCTGGCACACCCGGGCCAGAGACGATGCGACGTTCTTTATGTGAACTGGCTTTGAAGGGAGACTCACCAGGGGCCTTCCTTTTATTTTGTCCTTAATATAGGTTTCTGCTTTGCCCACATAACGAATCATTGTCTCGTAAGACAATCTTGCACTCTCGCCAAAAGTGAAGATCCCGTGGTTCAAAACGACAATGGCTTCTACTTCCGGATTCTTCCTGTAGAAATCAGCCACTCCTCTGGCCAGGAGAAAGCCGGATGGAAGGTAGGGAACAATTCCCACCCTGGATCCAAGAGCCTCTCGGACAAAATCGTTCGCCCGCTTCTGGTTTGTCAGAATGAGGATGGCATCGGCATGAGTGTGATCAACGTAACGGTGGGGAAGAAAGGCATGAAGAAGCGCCTCCACCGAGGGATCAGGCGACTGGGCTGATAGCTTATGGATGAGCAGTTGGTTCTCCATCTCTTCGTCCTGAAGGTGTCCAAGACGTCGGAGTTTCCGAAGGCCACTTAATTCCAGCCCAACGAACCCGTCGGGCTCAATCGTCGCCAGGTCCACTCCGCTTCCCTTAACAAAGAGGACTTCTTGGTCCTCTCCCACGATGTTTCTCACCTTGAGTTTGACCGACGTGTTTCCCCCACCGTGAAGAACCAGGTCTTGATTTGTCCCGATGAGCCGCGACGTGTAGAGACGGAAGATCAATTCTTCCGGATACGAAGGAAACTTCCTGACGAGTCTTCTCGCTTCATTCTCTCTGAAGAGGTTCTTCACAGCCAGACCTCCTTTTCTCTTTACCTACTTTTTCAAGCACTGCTAAGACATTCTTGGCTCCAAATCTGCCCGTCTTGGCCTGGATTAATGGTTCTTTCTGTGTTTCTCCAAACCGCTCTTAATCGACTGGACCGCTTCGCCGACGCGGATAGGGTTTCCAAAGTCGAGTCCCTGTTCTCTGAGTCCTCTGAAGAGTTGAGTCAAGGTGGGTTCTTCAAGGTTGTACCGTTCGAGATCCTCAAATCGACTGAAAATTTCTTCGGGTGTTCCCCGCTCACTGAGATCGCCATGTCCATGCATGAGGTAAAGAATGTCACTCACCTCGGGGACAAGATCCACTTCGTGAAGGGTCATGATGAGGGTAACCTTCTTCTCCTGGTTCAGCTCGTTCAGAACCTGAATCAATTCCCTTTTCGACAAGGGATCGAGCCCTGTGAAAGGTTCATCCAGGATGAGCAACTCCGGGCTGAGAACCAAGGCTCCAGCCAGGGCAACCTTCTTCTTCTCGCCTCCCGAAAGGTAGTGAACGATTTTCTTTTGAATGGGCTCAATGTTCAGCCGCCCAATGACGTCTCTCGCAAGAGATTCTGCCTTGGCTCTGGGAACACCATAATTCAGGGGAGCGAAGAGAATGTCGTCCTGAACCGTCGGACCGAGGATCTGTTCGTCCACGTCCTGCATGACCACGCCAACCCTCTGTCGAATCTTGGCATAATCCTTTCCAGGATCCATTCCGAAAACCTTGACACTTCCATCTTTGGGGACGAGAATTCCCAGGAGATGTTTGAGCAACGTCGTCTTGCCACACCCATTCGACCCAAGAATAGCGACCCGCTCTCCCCGGTTCACAACAAATTCCAGACCACAGATTTGGACCTTGGTCATGTCTGGGTAAACGTGGGTAATGCAGTCTATTTCGACAACACGGTCTGGTTCATTCACGTTCTTTATCTCCTCTGTCATGAAACCTCCCCTGAAATCCTCGGAGGAGCATCGATTCATACATCGCCTCACTGGCATCGATCCCTTTAATGATCAAATGACCGAAAGCGTTCGAAATGTTGATCAGGCTCCTCCAGGGGCTTCTCCACTGGAAACCTCCGCGCAGGTGGAGGGCCTGTTGAGTCTCCTCCAGCACTCCGAGAAGGATAAACATGGATCGATACGTGAGAAAAAGAGCAGTGACAAAGAGGGAGGGAAGAATTTTGCCAAGGACACTGAAGATGGAGGGATAGGAAGTCGTGGCCAGGAGGAGGACCACCCCGGTGGACCCGGAAAGGACTTTCAAGAAAACGAGAAGAATGAATCGGAGCTGAAACCCGGAGATCAAAATGAAGAGAGAGGCAAAAATGAGAGGGTAGAGCGTCAGCGGAAATATTCTCCGGGGAACCCGAGACGCAAAGAAGAGGGCAACCAGGAAGAGGTAAAGAACAAGAAGTCCCGGAAGACTTCGCCACGCAACAACCCCGAATAAGACGAAGAGAACCCCAACCATCTTCACCTTTGCGGGAAGCCGGTGAAGCCAGCTCTTTCCTTCCACGGCAGCATAGTCGAGGTATGAAAGCTGAATCATGGGGACTCGCGCTTCAATCTCAGAAGATCCGGTCTGAGTCGGTGGATATACCGGATGATCAGACACGTGATCACGCCTTCCAAGATCCACCCCAAACATCCCAGAGGCAGGACGACGGCCACAAACCGTTTTAGATTGACCTCTTTTCCAGTATCCTCCATTTCATGATGATCGGTCTTCTCTCGCAAGAGCTTAACATCAAAGATCCCTGTTCCACTCTCTTGATGGATCAACTCTTCATAGTGGGGAACACCGAGACCCACCACCCCGATCATACCAAAGGTGGAGATGGCCAGGGACAGGAATGTCGCGAGAAAGGTCGCAGCCGTCAACCTCTTGAGCACCCTCCAGAAGAATCGAAAAAGGATATATCCCAGGACCCCTTCCATGGAAAGAATGAGTGTGTTCAGTCCGATGACCGTAACCCCTCCGTGCCCAAAAAGGGCGAGGATGACATTCACGATAAAGGTCGCCATGAAAATGAGAGCGGGGCCTAAGAGAATTCCAGAGATAACCGCAAGATTGACGTGATAGGCAATGGGTAAAATCTCGACCGAAGCGCCGAGGACCATGGCGGCTGCCATCATCCCCAAAAGAGGAAGACGCCTCGATACGTCTTTCTTCTCAGTCATCCGAAGAAGGATGATCCAGACCAGAACCGACACCATCCATCCACAGACCCAGAGCCAAATGGGTAAAACCCCGTCCGGGAGGTGAATATGCGACATCAGGTTCTCCCCTTCTTTCTGCAGATTTTGCAGATCCCGTAAAGATTCAGTTGGTGGTCCGTCTTAGAATCTCCACTCAAACTTCTGTGGTGAACAAATACAGAGACTCTTAGAACGAGCAACTTCCTCAGTTCCTTCTCATCCTTTACCGGGGGCAGGCAGGTGAAATTCTTACACACGAAGGCGATTGGGCTCTGCTGAGGGCCCTTTCTCTGTCAGAAAGGGCAACCAACCTTTTTTCAACGGTTGCTGGGGATCCAAGAGGCTGAGGATCCGATTGGGAAGGTAGGCGTGATGGATTTCCTTCAACAGGGCCAGGGTTCTGGCTTCTTGCTTCGAACCGATGACCCCGATCTCTTCAGGATTGAGGAAAAGAGAGAGACCGGAAAGCATGTGGCAAATCCCGAGGGGTGATCAGAGAGAAAACCATAGAAGAGCCGAAGCGTCTGTTCGGCTTTCTGTCTTCAGGGACTCGTCTCCCGTCAGATAACCGAGCCTCATCAGGTTAAAGACGGCCACAGAATTGGAAGAAGGAATCACATTATCATAGGGGTGCTTCGAGCGGGCGATCAGTCGTTCGTTCTCCTCTCCGGTGAAAAAGAATCCCCCCTGGGCTTCGTCCCAGAACTGTCGGATCATCTCGCGATTCAGATCGTCTGCTTCCTTCAGCCAGTCGATCGCAAAGGTCGTTTCATAAAGATCGATGAGCGCCTGAATGAAGAAGGCATAGTCTTCCGAATAGCCATTCACATGGCCCTGTCCCTTGCTGAAGACCCTCATCAAAAGACCGTCTTTCATCTTCTGAAGGATGAAGCGGGCCGCCTTCTCAGCCGCCTTCAGATACGTCTGATCTCCCGTCACCTTGAAGCCATCGATAAAACCAGAAATCATCAAGCCCGTTCCAGGAAGTCAGGACCTTTTCATCCCGGTCGGGTTTGACCCTCTTTTCTCTTTCAGCAAGGAGTTTTTGACGTCCCTTCTCGAGTAGCTTCTCCAACTCCTGAACTGGTCAGTCCGTAAAGTTCCCACACCTTTCTCCAGAGACGACGCAATATGAAGAACGCTCGACCCTTCTTCAAAGTTTCCCTGCGGTGTCACCCCGTAATAGGCACAGAATGGAGTCCCCCACTCCTTTCCCAGCACCTTCTTGATCTGGTCCCGGGTCCAGACATAGAACTTTCCTTCTTCCCCTTCGCTGTCCGCATCCTGGGCCGAATAGAAACCTCCTTCCGGACTCGTCATCTCCCGGAGGACGTAATCCAGGATTTCCTCCACCACGCGCCGGTACTCTCTCCTTCCTCGTCGCCTGATAGGCTTCTGCGTAGGCCGGGTGAGAAGGGCATTGTCATAGAGCATCTTTTCAAAATGAGGAATGAGCCAGCGGTCATCCACCGAGTAGCGATGAAACCCACCTCCCAGTTGGTCGTAGATTCCCCCGCCGGCCATCTTCTCCAGCGTCATCTCGACCATGCTCCAGGGCCCTGTCCGAATGCGTCTTCTTCCAGTATCTCAGCAGAAAAGAGAGAGACATGGATGCTTGGAAACTTGGGCGCTCCCCCAAATCCACCGTACGTTGGATCGAACTGTGCTCTCCAGGGCTTCATAGGCCTTTGCCAGCACCTTTGCATCCAGATCCGCTTTGGAAGGCACCATCCGTGTGATCTGCTGAAGGGTCTCCTGAAGCTGCGATTTGATCTTCTCGACTTCTCCCCGGTGATTCTGTAATAATCGGACACGACCGCAAGGATCTTCGGGAACCCGGGCATGCCCTCCCGGTCTTCCGGAGGGAAATAGGTGCCCGCGTGGAAAGGAACGAGATCAGGAGTCAGGAAGACATTCATCGGCCATCCTCCGCTTCCCGTCATCACCTGAGCTGCGTTCATGTAGATCTCGTCAAGATCCGGCCTTTCCTCTCGGTCCACCTTGATATTGATGAACCGCTCATTCATGACTTGGCAATCTCCTCGTTCTCGAAGCACTCCTTCTCCATCACATGGCACCAGTGGCAGGCCGAGTAACCGATGCTGAGCAGAATGGGTTTGTCCTCCTTCTTTGCCCGGCTGAGTGCCTCCTCTCCCCAGGGATACCAATCCACAGGATTGTGAGCATGCTGCAGAAGATAAGGACTCGTTTCGTGAATGAGCCGGTTGGTATGCTTCGTTTCTTCTGCCATCATGATTCGCCTTAGACGGCCATCTCCCTTCTACAATGACGATGGAACAATCAGGTGGAGTTGGCATGTCCATGTCTTACTTTGGAGGGAGTGGGGTGCGCTTTTTTGATCTTTTGCCTGATTGCATGTAACGTTAACTTATTCGTCCGAGGATTTCACCCAAAGGAGAGTCACGATGCCCAGAAAGAATAGAATCGCCATTCTGACAGGTGGAGGGGATTGCCCCGGGATCAATGCAGTCATCCGGGCTGTGACAAAGAAGGCCATGGACGAGAAAGGGATGGAGGTCATCGGTATTGAAGATGGTTATGAAGGGGTAGTGACCCAGCGATACCGAAAACTCAGCAATGAGGATGTGTTCGGGCATCTTGACCCTGGGCGGAACCATTTTGGGTACTTCAAACACAGCAAATCCGTATCGGTATCCAGTGAAGCGTGGCAAAAAATTGGAGCTGAGAGATTTGTCTCAGGTTGCCCTAAGAAACCTAAAGAAACTCAACGTGGACTGCCTCGTTTGCATCGGAGGCGATGGAACGTTGAGCATTGCCCATCGGCTGTTCAAAGATGGCATCCCCATCGTCGGCATCCCCAAGACGATTGACAATGATCTTAAAGGAACGGAGATCACGTTTGGTTTCGATTCCGCCGTCCAGGTAGCCACAGAGGCCATTGACAGGATCCACACAACGGCTCAATCCCATCATCGCATCATGATCGTGGAGGTCATGGGCCGTCGCGCTGGATGGATCGCCCTTTACTCCGGAGTCGCGGGAGGGGGCGACATCATCCTGATTCCGGAAATTCCTTACGACATCAGCGTGGTCGCAGAAAAGGTGAAGGAAAGAAACAAGAGAGGAAAACGATTCAGCATCGTCGTGGTTGCTGAGGGAGCGAAACCTAAAGGCGGTGAAGTCGTGATTCAGAAAATCGTCAAGGAGAGTACAGATCCGATTCGTCTGGGTGGGATCGGATTTGTTCTTGGAGAACAGATCGAAGAGCTCACGGGACTGGAATCCCGTACCGTTTTGTTGGGACACCTCCAGAGAGGGGGGCCACCCACGCCCTTTGATCGACTGCTGGCTACCAGGCTCGGCACGAAGGCAGTAGAGTTGATCGAGAATCAGGAATTTGGTTTCATGGTAGGAATCAAAGGCGATGCCCTGGTGAAGGTTCCTCTGGAAACCGTTGCCAAAGGCTCACGACTGATCCCTCTCAATCATCCCTTGATGAAATCGGCCCGCTCCATGGGTACCTCTTTTGGCGACGAAGAGTTAGGGTGCCGTTGCGACGAGTAAGGAGCAACTCTTGGCACGCCAGCGAGGTGGTGAGCTGGCCGGGAAACGACGCAGATGCCTGCCTGCGGTAGGCAGGGACTTTTTTCAGCAACCTCCACATTCCAGAATCACCGTCCAATCACATAGTCTTGCCGACGCGGATCCCCACCTCCCAAGAGAATTTGATGATCATGATCGATCATAATCCCAAGCGCCCCTCCGCAGATGGATGACCACTCTGGAAGAACCTCGACCTTGTGCCCCCTCCCCTTAAGTCCTCTGATCACCGCTGCCGGAAAACGCCCTTCAATGTGGAGGTGATTCCCGGGATTGCTCCTCCACCGAGGGCTCTCCACGGCCCCCTGGACATCTGCACCAAAGTCGATCAGATTCGCCAAGACCTGCATGAGGGTCTGCGTTTGTCCATCAGCCCCTGGACTGCCGAGAACCATGAAAGGCTCCTCCCCTTTGAAAATCAGGGACGGGCACAGAGTGTGATACGGACGCTTGTGCGGTTCAATACAGTTAAAATGGGTTGGGTCAAGGCGGAAGTCCTTCCCTCGATTGTGAAGAAGGATCCCCGTTCCATCGATCATCATCCCGCTCCCAAAAGCCTCGTACAGACTGTTGATAAGCGAGACCGCATTCCCTTGACGATCGACCACGGCGAGATAGATCGTGTCCTCCCCCGTGCTCTTAGAAATTCGTCGGAGAGACACGGACGGCTGCCTTCTTCAGGTTGATTCTTGCAGCCTGTTCTTTCCCGTAAGCCTTGGAAATCATTTTCTCCACGGGAATCGATCGAAAATCGGGGTCACAGACATAGCGGTCACGATCTGCGAAAGCGAGCTTCTTGGCTTCGATGAAAAGATGAACATAGTCAAGGGTGTTGTGTCCGATTCTGGCGAGGTCAAAATTCTCGAGGATATTGGCTTGCATGAGGAGAGCAATTCCCTGAGAGTTCGGTGGCATGACATGGATGCGATATCCCTTGTACGTCGTCTCAAGGGGCTCAACCCACGTCGAGCGGTGATCTTCGAGGTCTCTTTCAGTAAAAAGCCCTCCGTTTTTCTCTGAGAATCTCACCAATGCCTTGCCGAGGTCACCTCGGTAAAACGCTTCCCGTCCTCCTTCGACAATTTTGCGAAATGACTCAGCCATTTCCTTTTGCACGAATCTCTCGCCCACATGGGGAGCCCTGCCGTCCTTAAGAAAGGTTTTCTCAGAGGCCGGACACTGCCTGAGAAGCTTCGATTCCTTTTCAATGACATCACTCAATTCTCTGTAAACGGGGAAACCCTCTTCTGCATATTCGATGGCCCTTTGAAACACCTCCCCCCGATCCATGGTTCCGTACTTTTCGAGGAGGGTCATCCAGCCATCCACCGCTCCGGGAACCGTGACAGGCAACATTCCTTTCTCTGGAAATTTCTTCAAACCCTTCTTATCAAAAAGATCTTTGCTGGCTTGATACGGGGTTCTCCCCGTGGCATTCAACGCCTTCACGCCTTTTTCCCCGGACTTGTGGAATAAGACAAATGAGTCTCCTCCAATCCCGCACATGTGTGGCCGGACCACACACAAAACTGCATTGGCTGCAATGGCTGCATCAACAGCATTGCCACCCTTTTCGAGAAGTGCTGCACCCGCTTGGGACGCCAGTGGATGGCCTGAGGCGATCATCCATTTTGTTCCCATAACGACCGGACGGTGCGATGTGAATGTGGCTTTCATGCCTTCTCCTTTCGCTTTGAAGAGATCGCTTGATACCCTCTACTCACCCATTAAACAACAAAACCCTGTTCGGGTCAATAAGAGTGCGTGTGTAGTAACCATAGAAGAAAATGTGAAAAAATTGCTCTTTATTGTCCTTGGCCCCTTCACGGCCGCTTCCGCGAACAGCGGCCCTTTGCCTATCCTGCGGGAGAGATGAGAAGCTGACGGACCGGTGTGGTCTTGTGGAGAAACCCTGTGCCTGACCTGTGTGTACCCCTCAATGCGGAGGGCACCTTCGGCACACCGTATGCCGTGTAATCGGAAAGAAAACTTTGCACCGATCGTCCCATGGCACATAGCTTGCATGAATTTCAAATCTCTAAACTTATGGCAGCCGCTCTCAGCCTCCAACACTCCTATCTCTATGCCGAAGAAGAACCCATGAGGGATCGGAGGGTGAGGTACGAGGCAAAGAATCCCCGTACACTCCAGAGGGCCTCCGTCGAACTGAAGATCGATAAGGGAGCCTTCAGATGATGAGAGAATGAGCAGAATTCAGACTGGGAAACAGTCAAGGCGATTCTCAATTTCCTTGGATATGAACCCAAGTTCGTGCATGCGACTCTGGTTTCCAGGTTCGTTGTTGCCGAACGTCACCAGGTCATGCAATTCTCCGCTTCCCAAATAGACAGATATCATCGAGATAGGAAGCGTGTCGTCAATGCAAAGCACACCCGTGTCAGTCGGTTCAAGGCACCGAGAATACTTCCGAAGGTCGATGGACGCATGCAGATACTTAGACTCGTCCTGTGAGCTATAAGAGAAAGAATCTTCGCGTTGCTGATTCGGGTAAAACGGGGAAAAGATGGGCACGTGGATATTGGGCTTTCGAATCTTATTGATGGGGGTGTTTTTCTCCTCTCGTCGACCTGCATCCCCAACCACTATTTCACACTCCAGGTAAATCAAGCCGTTGCTTTTCCTCTCGTAAGGAAGTTGTGGTTTCACCCTACTCAACCGACTCAACTCACTCCACCTATTTACCCACTTTACTCACTCAACCAATTTCACCCACTCAACTTACTCAACCAACTCAGCCCGCATCCTTCTCAGAAGACGCCACAGACATCTCTAACCGCAGGGTGAATCACCCTGTCAGCGAAGAAGCGAACGAGGACTTTCGTCTTGAATCTCTACCGACATGGGAACCAGAATCAGAAACCACCTTTGACATTCCGATCGTCATGAACGAAAGGGTGGAGTATTTCATCTTGTACTTTCAGACGACCGTGCGAGATAAATTCATGAACTGGCTGGCGCGATCCGCAAAATACATTCCCATGATGAAGGCCCTCCTGAGAGAAAACGGTCTTCCCGAGGACCTCGTCTATATGGCACTCATCGAAAGCGGTTTCAACCCTCATGCCTTCTCCCGGAGCAAAGCCTGTGGCCCGTGGCAGTTCATCTCCAGCACGGGTAAAAAATATGGCCTCCTGGTCAATTGGTGGATCGACGAACGACGAGACCCTGAAAAATCGACCATCGCTGCTGCCAAATACCTCAATGACCTCTACGATATGTTCGAATGCTGGTACCTCGCTGCTGCAAGCTATAACGCCGGAGAAGGGAAAATCAGTAGGGCCATGAAACGTTACCGCACGGAAGACTTCTGGGAACTGACCAAACACCGGTACCTCAAACGAGAGACGAAGAACTATGTTCCCCAGATGATTGCCGCTGCCCTTGTGGCCAAGGATCCTAAGAAGTACGGGTTCACAGACATCGAGTATCAGGAAGTTCTCTGCTATGACAAAGTGACGGTTCCCGAGGTGACCGATCTTGGGCTCATTGCCAAGGCCTGTGAGATCTCGCTGGAAGAGATCAAGGATCTTAACCCCGAGCTTCTCAGGGAGTGCACGCCTCCTGGCATATCAGACTATGAGGTCAGGATCCCCTGCGGGAAGAAAGGAGCTCTTTCAGAAGAACTTTGAAGATCTCAGGCCTCGTCACCGGTTTCAGTTCAAGACCCATGTGGTGAAGAAGGGGGATACCCTTTGCAAGAATTGCCAGAATCTACCGTGTCGCTCTCGAGCCTCTTCTCCAGATCAACAAACTCAAGAAAACCAGCCGCCTCTCCGTGGGAATGAATTTGCTGATTCCTGTCCCCATCAGCCAGCACGTCTCCATCCCTATAGCGATGAAGAAAGCCTCCAACGGCAAGAAGAAAAGATCGTAAGTTTCCAGTATCGAAGCACATCAACAATCTGTGGTTGTCTTAAGGGCGCAATTTTCTTTCTTGTCAATCGTTTGACTATTTTTGAGGAAGCTGCGGGTTGTGAGAGCACAGTGGGTACTTTGTCACTGATGGGTGGAAAAATTGAGAATGAGTGCTACAGAAGTGGCGCTGAGACTGAACATCACGCCATCAGCTGTGAGCGAATTGGTGGTGCGTGGACAATGAAACAATCGTCATGAGGAAGGAAGCGAAAAATCTTTGATCAAATATTGAAATCTCACGGACGTCCCGCTTTCAGGCAGTTACGAAGAGATAGTCTCTCTCCCAAACACTATCAGGAATCCATTGCCCCCAATACGACCTCAGTGATGTCTTTGACCTTCAGTTTGATCTTCTGCCTTTTTGCATAACCTAAAATAGTTCTGATGCACTGTTGGCATGATGTAACCACCTCTTCGGCCCCTGTTCTCTGAATCTCATCGACCTTCCTTTTGGCAATGGCCGCGGAAAGTTCGGGGTCGATCATCTCAAGATCCCCCCTCCACCACAACAGACGCTCAATTGTCGATTGCCCTCAAGATCCACCAGCTTCAGTCCAGGGACCTGTTTTAGGATTGTCCTCGGTGCTTCATAAATCCCGCTGTTCCTTCCCAAATCACACGGGTCGTGGTAAGTCACGGTTCTTGGATACTCTTTTTTGAAAACAATCTTCCCTTCGTGAATCAGCCTTTCTAAGAATTGTGTCGAATGGAGCAGTTCTACATCTATCTTGTACCTCTCTTTCCAGGTGTGATAGCAGGAAGGGCAGGCAAAGACAATTGTCTTTGCGCCCACTTTTTTGACTTTCTCCTGGTTATGGTTTATGAGTTTTTCCGCTTTTTCCGCCATTCCAGATTGGATCAGGGGAAACCCGCAGCACCACTCTTCTCCCCCGAGGATCGTAAAGTCGATTCCGGCTTTGCTCAGAATCTTGACAAAGGCTTGAGGGATTCTGTGAACGAGAGGGAAAAAGGAGGCTACACATCCTACGAAATAGACCACCTGAGCCTTCTCCTTTTGAAACTTATCCTCCGGGACTTCATCTAAGAGCTCCATCCACATGGAACGATGTTCATTCGATTCCGTAGAGATATTGAAGTTATTTTCCAATGACTCTACCAGTCGATGAACTACCCTGGGGAATTGACCGTTATCCGCAAGACATTGTCTTCCTGCCAGAACGCCTTTGTTGGTCTCCACCGCTGGGAAACAAGTTTGGGTGCACAATCTACATCCGGTGCATCTGAAAAGGGTCTCTTCTATCTCAGGTGTCCAGCTAATCTTGCCTTCGATGACAGCCCGGATGATGGCGTTCTTCCCGCGTGGCGTAGCCGATTCTTTTCCTTTGACACTATAAATAGGGCAAACGGCGAGGCAGAAACCACACCGATTGCATTTGGCTACTTCGTCGTAGAATAGCTCCTTCAGATCCCTCTGATTCATGATCAAATCCCTCCTACAAATCTTCCGGGATTGAGAACGCCTGCGGGGTCTATTTGTCCCTTTAAACGGCGCATGATCTGATAATCGCCCTTCGGTTGTCCCCACACATCGACCTTTTGCTTGAGTGGAAAAGGACATGATTCCACGACCACGTTACCTTCATTCTTTACCGCATCAGAATTTTGGTTTTCAATGAGTTCAATGAGCAAATCAGACTCCGGTCCCAATTCCTTCCTCAGCAAAATGTAGGAATACAGGATGCCGCTTCCAGAGCGGCAGATAAAAGCACAGTTCAGCCCCAATCGTGAAGTGGTTTCTTCGCAGTTTTGCATCATCTCTTCACATCGTGAGATCAAAAAGTTTGACTTCAGTGCGATGAAGCCTGGGTAGCTTTCCGTTACCGCCAAAGAAAAATCACGGACGGCAATGCAGAAGGCCTGACGTTCTTTGGAATGGAGAGCGACTGACGAAAGGGCTCCTTGTTTTTTCCCTCTATCTATCATTTCAACGGTCTGCCTCTCCACGCTCTCAGCGATGCCTTCCAATCCAACGGCGACAAGATAACCCCCTTCTGGGGGCATGGAGGTATGGCACTTTAAAGTCTTGCAGGCCATCGCATTGAGGATATCCATTGAAGATGGGATCAATTGAGAGTGGACGATCTCGTGAGTGAATCCGGCAGCCTTCTTCAAATCGGGGAAGAGAATCAAGAGCGTCGCCTCCTCTTCAGGGAGGGGAAGCAGTTTGAAGGTCATCTCGCAGAGGATCCCTAATGTGCCGAAAGATCCGATCAAGAGCTTGCACAGGTCATACCCTGAAACATTCTTGACCGTTTTCCCGCCTGAAGCGACGATATCTCCGTTGGGAAAGACGGCTTTGCTTCCGATGATCAGATCTCTAGCTGTGCCATAAAGCAGCCTATTGGGGCCGCTTGAATTTGTTGCCACGATGCCACCGAGGGTGGCTTTGTCCGTGAAAGGTGGGTCAAGAGGTAGAAAGTAACCTCTTCCCTTTTCTGTCAAATTCATCTGGACCTCGCTTAGAGTGATCCCGCTTTCCGCGGATAAGGTTAGGTTATCGCAGTCACAGTCCGTAATGCGACGGAGTCGGCGGGTCGAAAGGACAACCTCCACCTTTTGGGGAACTCCCCCCATACTCATTTTGGTTCCGTTTCCCATGGGGACGATGGTCAGGTTATTCTGATTCGCATGGGCAACAAGCTTTGAGACCTCTTCAATTGTCCCGGGAAAAACGATCACCTGGGGCAGCCTCCCGTCCACACCATAGATCTCGAGCTTTTCCGGATCAAAAATGAGATTGGCGCCCCCAACAATCTCATTCAGTTGGGAAACGATCTTGTTCTTATTGAGCATACCCCGTTCTCCTTGGCACTTCTCTTAGCTTTCTCTAGAGGGTTAGGATAACGATGCTTCCAGCTTGGGGATGATTTTTCCCGGGTTGTAAACGTCATCCGGATCAAAGGCCTTCTTGACCCTTTTCATAGCGCTCATATCTTTAGACGTAAAGACAAAGAACATCTCCTTTATTTTCTCCGCACCGATACCATGCTCTCCGCTGATCGTACCCCCAGCATCAGAACACAACTTCAAGATTTCGCTTCCAGCCAGATGGACCTTCCTTAATTCCTCTTCATTTCTTTCATCGAACAGGATCAGGGGATGGAGGTTCCCGTCTCCAGCATGGAAGACGTTTGCGATGGCAAGGTTATATTTGTTTCCCACCTCTACCACCTTGCCCAAGACTTCGGGGAGTTTCGTTCTTGGGACCGTCCCGTCACACACGAGATAATTTGGCCGAAGTCTGGCCACTGCGCCAAAAGCCCCTTTTCGACCGGCCCAGAGCTGTGCTCGATCCGCCTCGCTTTTTGCCACTTTGACCTCACGGACGTTATTTTTCTTACAGATCTCTTCAATCTTGCCCGCCAGCCGTTCTATTCCGTCCCGAAGTCCGTCAAGTTCGATGATCAGGACGGCTTCAGCATCCAAAGGAAAGCCGGCATGGATCGATTCTTCCACGGCCTTGATCGTCAATTTATCCAGCATCTCCAAAGTAGCTGGAATAATACCCTCGGCGATAATGGCTGAAACGGTGTTCCCGGCATCTCTCAGAGTATTGTAGATGGCCAGCATTGTCTTGACTGCTTCCGGCTTTGGCATAATTCGGAGGATGATCTTGGTCGCAATTCCCAGAGTTCCTTCTGAACCCACCAGCACCCCTGTCAAATCGTACCCTGGATTGTCAAGCGTCCTTCCACCCACCCAGACCACTTCTCCGTCATAAAGCACCACTTCCGCGCCTAAAACATGATTGGTTGGTCACCCCATACTTGAGGCAGTGAGGCCCTCCTGAGTTTTCCCCAAAATTTCCGCCGAGGGTAGAGACCTTTTCGCTCGCCGGGTCCGGCTGATAGAGGTACCCGTAGCGGACCAACTGGTTCTTTAGACCAAGCGTAAAGACCCCTGGTTCCACTATGGCCCTCTGATTCTCAATATCGATCTCCAAGATTTTGTTCATTCTGGAAAGGTGAAGAACGATGCCTCCTTGAGTCGGGATGGTGCCTCCACTCAGATTTGTCCCTGACCCTCTGGCAACCACGTGAATCCCGGCTGTCCGCGCGAACTGGACCACTCTCGAAACTTCTTCGGTTGAACCCGGAAGGGCGACGCAATCGGGTTTCCCTCTGTAGAGGGAAGCATCATAACCGTAAAGCATCAGGTCTGTCTCGGATGACAACGTGTTCTCCGGGCCCACAATCTCCCCAACCGATCGGATCAATTCTTCCCTATTCATGGACTCTCCTTTCACGCAGCCTTCTTTGCCTTCATTTTTTTCTTCTCTTCGTCACGTTCATCCTCAAATTCTCTGACCGCATCGATGCTTGCATCCCATGGAAGCATCGGTCTCTCGCTCCACAATGATATCAACGATGGCAGGCATTTGGTTTTGGCTCATCCACCGCAGGGACCGATGAATGGCGGGCTTGATCTCTGCGGGGGCTCTCGTCTCTTTGGTAACATATGCGTTGTGTATCGAGGACAATTTATGGTCCGGGGATCCGAAGCGTACAGTATAGTTATTATATACCTCAAAGACCGACAATTGGCAAACTGTACTTAACAGCGACTGCAATTCAGACACTGGGGAGGGCTGGAGTGAGGCAGAGAGGGGGCGGGAGACTCCCGGGGCTGGATTGGGCAAAGCATTTTGGAGGGGCGAAGGAAGAACAATAATGTGGAGACATTTTTCCCAGGATAAATGAAAATAGAGTCCCGCGGCTCGTTCGACCCGAAGGAGATCGGAGCAGGTGAAACAGCTCAGGCCGCGGAAATAGGGAGGTGGCATCAGGGTGGGCGAGCATGTTGCAATGCGTGAGCGAGGCTTCTGCGAAGGCGACGGGTCTTAGCGAGGATCTTCTTTCGTGCAAACTCATCGAGGGTAAGAACCAATTCCTGATGCTCAAGAGGCGTGAGGAAAGCCATGTAATTTTGGTAATAGATCACAATAACGGTGAGCGTGGGCCGCAAGAGTTCCAGGATACGAGCTCGTGTTTTGGGATTAAGCTCCTTACGTCCGATCCGTAAAAGAAACCATTGTAATAAGCTGTAGGTCAGCAATACGAAGACGACCTGATTAACCACTAAAGAGAAGTTACGGGAGGGAAAGGATTCGAGGTCACTAAAGCACTTGAGTTGCCGGTGTCGTTCTTCAATCGTGGGGCGTAACCCATACTGCTGGCGGGTACGGGCCGGATCGCGAATGGGCGCGGTATCGAGCAGTACCCAGTAATCGATGTGCCCGTCGGCATAGATCTCCCGGTTGACGAGGACATCGAGAGGAACCGGACAACTGGAAAAGGTTTCCACCCGACTCACGGCTGCGATCTCAGAGCGAACTCGCACCTTCGAAGGGTCAGGGGGAGGCGCAGAAGGGGCTTGGACTTTCTTTCGGGCCAGGGTTCTTTGTCGTGCCTCTTCTCGCTTTTGAATCCATTCAGGGCGGTGAACCGGGATCGGTTTCGAGGAGGAAACGGGTGGTGCCCAGGGTTGGAAGGACAGTTCGCCCGCTTCGGCCAGACCAACCACATCCTGGTAGATGTCCATATTCTGGCGGGCCGGAATGAGGATATTGATTCCCCACTCTTGTTTGCAACGTCCGATCTGGGGCCCGTCCAAAAAGCCGCGGTCCAGAATCAGCCGTTTCATCACGCCCCGACCGTGGTGCTGGACAAAGGCTTCCACCAGGCGGTAAAGAAGAGGAGCTTCATGGTCCTGACCGGCAGTGACAACGAGCCCCGCGTAAAGAAAAAACTCGCCGGCCCAGTTTGTATGAATCAGGCTGACCAGCTTGTAACAGCGCTTCCAGCTGCACCGTGCGCGCTCCTTCGGCGTTAGAGACGATGCGTCTACGGGGTGATTGTGCTCATCGAAGAGCATCAGCGATGAGTTCTCATAGTTCGGATTGTCGGGCACAAACAGATAGGTGGCATCTCCGATGAAGATCCCTTCGGGATCAAAGGCATGATGTTGCTTGAAGATCCCCACCACGTCCCGATTGAACCAGTTCTGTAGAAGTTCGGGTTGCGTCCGTCGGGCCACCTTGCGTAAGTAATCCTGGTCACACGGCGTCTGACGGTCAAACGTATTCTTATGGTTGAACCCTTCACAGGCCAACGAAATATCCCCCGTTTCGGGATGGACCGCCTTATGGCCCATCTCGGGACCAAAGGCCTGAACCATCCCACCGGAACGTACCACGTAGGGAAAGGCATGAAAGGAATGAACTCCATGAAACCGCATCGACAGGTCACTGGCAACGTAGACCCAAAGGGGAACCTCGTGTTTCTTGCAAGGAGAGGGATAGGTCTCGGCCAGCTTACGTAAAATATTTTTCCCCGCGATAGCCCGAAAAAAATCAGCCTCTGAAACTTCCCCTACTCCCTCCAGATAATCAAACTCCCCCTGACGGAACGCCTCGATCACGTACGCATCGTTGCGCTCGTACAGCATGGGAACGGTTCGATCCGATTCCTTCATCTCAAGGGCTCCTCCCGGCGAAGTTTCTCAATCCGGTCCAGGAGTGCTAAGATGTCTCGATGAATCTCTGTGACCCGCGCCCGGGCGCGACGAAACCGTAAGTATTCCTCGCTCTTCTTCTTAACCTCCGCGACGCGCTCCGAGGGAAGCGAAAGCAGCCGACCCTTCCCTTTCTCGCTCCAGGTCAATACCATGCTCCGGTGCAGTTGTCCCCGCGTACAGATACAGTTGGGCTTACCGCATTTGCGGGCTAACTCATAGACATTGCCTTTGACCAGCGCCGATCTCCCGAAGACCACCTTCAGGATGCGTCGCAGCTCCGCAAGGCGGTCCCGAAGGGTGGATCGCAAACGGCTTAGTTCTTCTCGATTCCGCTTGTTCTGCATTTTATTATATATAATTGCATACAGATATCAAGAAGTCAAGCGAAAAAAATCGATACCTCGGGAAAATCGTTGCGGCTATATCAAGGAAACCCCACGGTGGCGCAGGCGGGAAAAAGACATTCCCCAGTGTCTGAATTGCAGGGATAATGTAAGTGGGCGGCGTGTAATCCCAAATTTGAATTACAGGGCAGCTCTTCTTGACATTCGAGTCCAAATATGATTTATTTAGGAGGTTTAGCATTCGTACAATAGGGATTCAACAAGAGGTATTGGATGAAAAGGACGTATCAGCCAAGCAATATCAAGAGAAAGAGAACTCACGGCTTTCTGGAAAGAATGAGCACAAGAGGCGGACGAAACGTTCTCAAGCGAAGGAGAATGAAAGGAAGGAAACGACTCACTGTGTAGGATCCAAGTCTCCTGATGATGGTGGAAAAAAGAGAATCATTTAAGTTTCCCAAGCGAGAGCGACTCACCCATCCCCAGGAATTCCGAAGCGTGATGAAGTTTGGTAAGAAAATCCCTTCCCGAAACATCATCCTTTTTCTTAAAGAGAATAATTCTCAGACTCATCGGCTCGGTCTTGTGGTAAGCAGAGAGGTGGGTTCAGCGGCTTACCGAAATCGGATAAAACGATTTATCAGAGAATTCTTCCGTCATCACAAGAATAGAATCCGTGGCACATTGGATATGGTGATTCTCGTCAGGAAGAACTGCACTTTGCAGTCATACCGGGAAACAAAAGAAGAGGTAGGAAGGCTGGTGGGTATCGAATGAAGAAGAGAGAGACCGGGCATCGGATATTGGAAGAGACCATTATCGCTTTGATTCATGCGTACAAGCATACTCTCTCGCTGCTTATTGGACCTTGTTGTCGCTTCACTCCAAGTTGTTCATCCTACGCTATTCTGTCGATTAAACGATTTGGAGTTCTCCGCGGAAGTCAATATGCAGTCAAGCGACTGATAAAGTGCCATCCTTTTCATCCTGGTGGTTACGACCCGATTCCAGATAATACCCAGAATATTTAGGGAAGGAGAACTAGGGCAGGGGATATGGAAAAGAAAGCTATCCTAGCGATAATATTGACTTTTATAATAATTGTGCTTTGGTCATTCATCCAAACAAAAATCTTTCCTCCACCCGCTGGAAAACCTGTAACACAAGAGGCCAAGAAGGATGCAGGGCCTGTGGTCGAGAAAACTCCCGAAAAGGCACCCAGCCCAAAACCTTCTGAAATTGTGAAGGAAAAGAAGCCCCCCGTAGCAAAAACCACTCCCAAAAAGGAGGTATTTGTAGAAGCAGAGGATTACTCGGCAGTTTTGACTTCGGATGGGGCAAGGTTGAAGGAGTTTAGACTCAAGAAATATCTTGATAGAGTGAATGAATCTTCTTTTGCGTGGACAATTAAGAGTTGGATCGGGGGTTTATTGGGGAAAGAGAGTAGGGAACCGAAGAGCCCTGAGCCACTGAATCTTGTGAATACGAACGAGGAAGAGGGGTTTCCGTTGCGAGTGACATTTTCTAGCTCGAACGCTTCTCTTCCTTCCGGGAATTGGGAGGTAGATAAGGAACAGGTACGACTTATCGGAAAAGACGAAAAGGGAGAGGTGTCATTTTCGGGGATTCTCGAGAACGGGCTTAAAGTTGTAAAGCGGTACTCCTTCCAATCTGGAAAGGAAGTTATCGGCCTGGACGTAGAGCTTGAGAATACATCGTCCCAGGAAATCTCGACCCAGGTGGGTCTGGAGTGGATTGGGCGAGTTGAGCTCAAAAAGCTTGCTGAAGATGAGATTAAGGATTTTGGCTTGAAATACTCATATCTTAAGGACAAGAAGGTTGAGCGGAAGGATCTGGGTGGAGCTACCTCTTCGGGGTGCACACCCGGGTGCAGTAGTCCAAAAACAAGAGTTGAACCTTTTGAGCTCACAGATAAAGGGAACATCGGATGGTTCTCGTTTGGAGGAGAATATTTCACGGCATTATTGATTCCTCCGCCATCTCAGGGAACCGTATCATTGGCTGTTAAGGGGGATGAGAGAAGTATTCTCAGGGCGGAGATTTCTGGTGGTTCAGTAACAGTTCCTCCGGGTCAGAGTGCCAAAATCCCTTTCCGAATTTATTTGGGACCCAAAGAGATCAGTCGTCTAAAAGAACTTGGAGTTGGAGGGGAGAAGTTAGTTGATTTTGGGTACTTTTCAGTCGTTGCGCAGCCGCTGCTCTGGTTGTTAAACCTTACCCATGATGTGACAGGAAACTATGGAATTGACATCATTATCCTCAGTATCTTAATCAAGATCATCTTTCTCCCGCTGACACAAATTAGCTTCAAATCGATGAAGGGAATGCAAAAGGTGCAGCCGGAGATGAACCGGCTTCGGGAGGTTTACAAAAACGACAAGGCAAGGCTCCAGCAGGAAATCATGTTGCTGTACAAGAGGAGAAGAATTAACCCGCTGAGCGGATGTCTTCCCATGGTGATTCAAATCCCTGTTTTCATAGCCCTCTACAATGTTTTGCAAAATACCTTCGAAATGAGACACGCCCCTTTCTTCTTGTGGATACAAGATCTCTCGGCGAAGGACCCCATCTATTTTACCCCGCTTCTCATGGGGGCAACGATGGTCATTCAACAGAAGATGACGCCTACAGCTGCGGATCCAGCCCAGGCCAAGATGTTTATGCTCATGCCTGTCATGTTCACTTTTCTGTTTTTGAGCTTTCCTTCAGGCTTGGTGCTCTATTGGCTGGTGACGAATGTCCTTTCCATTGCTCATCAATATTACTTGAATAAGAAGACTTGAGGTCAAGAAGCTTGGAAGAGTATGCCAATATCGCCGGAGCATTGATGTTAGGCCTCTTGGAGCGGATGGATGTCAAGGCGGAAGTGGAAGGTTCTTTAAGGGATGGGAACGTGTATCTCGAGATTAAAGGGGATAAGGACGGGATTCTTATTGGAAAACACGGCCGCACGCTCGAAGCGCTTCAGGTCCTGATGAATCGAATGGTCAACAAACAGGCGAAGGACCCAGTAAGGGTTCTTGTCGATATTGACCATTATCGAGACAGAAGGAGCGATTCTCTGGCTAGAATGGCTGGTCGTTTGGGAGAACGAGTCAAATCAACGGGCAAGCCCATCACGATTGGGCCTTACAATGCCCAAGAACGCCGGGTCATCCATGTCACCCTCAAGGAAGATCCTGCCCTCAAGACAGAGAGCCTCGGTGAAGGAGCTTTCAAAAGGCTCACGATTGCCCCTCGGAAGAAGGAAGAAACAGAGATCTGATCCTTCGGATCGAGGCCCCTCATCTCGCCTGCCGAAAAACATCCTTCCTTATGAGGAAGATACTATAGCCGCTATCGCGACGCCGTTTGGAGAAAGCGGAATCGGCATCGTACGCATCAGCGGTTCTCTCGCCGAATCTATTTCAAGAAATTTGTTCAAATTCAAGAAGAATTCTCGTCGTCTCACATCTCATCACTTGAATTACGGAGAGATTGTTGACCCGGAGAGCGGTATTTCAGTTGATGAAGTGTTGCTCGTTCTCATGAAGGGCCCCAGAACCTATACTCGAGAGGACTGCCTGGAGATTCACTGTCACGGTGGGTATCTCGTTTTACAAAAGGTTTTGGAGTTGGTGTTGAAGTATGGAGCGAGGCTGGCCCAGCCTGGCGAGTTTACCAAGCGGGCCTACTTTAATGGGAGAATTGATCTTACACAGGCTGAGGCCGTGGTCGATCTCATTCGATCCAAGACCATGGTGAGTCTCGAAATCGCAAATCAACAACTGAGAGGACTTCTGTATGATGAACTTTGTGGAATAAAACAAGAGCTGATTGATGCATTGGCACTGATAGAGGCTCACATCGATTTTCCCGAAGAGGACTTGGAGTCGATGTCTCATGAGTCACTTAGAGAGAATCTGGGAGCCTTGGCAATGAAGACCCGTGACATGGTTGCCAGTTATGAGGAAGGAAAGGTTTTTCGGGAGGGAATTTCATGCGCTATCATTGGTAAAGCCAATGTGGGAAAATCCAGTCTTTTGAACATCTTGCTAAAGGAAGACAGAGCTATTGTGACACCCATCCCAGGAACAACCAGGGACGTGATCGAGGAGGTTTTGAATATTCGAGGAATTCCTGTCAGATTGGTAGACACTGCTGGATTGAGAAGAACCGTGGATCCCATCGAAATGGAGGGTGTAAGAAGAACGAGACAGCGTGTGGCGGACTCTGATCTCATTCTTTTCGTCCTCGATGGGAGCCAGCCGTTGAGCCAGGAGGACGCAGAGATTCTCTGTGAGGTGGAAACGAGAAAGAAGGTGATTGTCGTCAACAAAAGAGATCTCCCTCCGAGTATCTCTACAGATCAAATCAGGAAGTTTTCTGAGAAGGACCCCGCCGTTTTCATATCCGCATTGAAAAATACCGGGATTGATGAACTGAAGGAAACAATTTATAGATCCCTCATCCAAAGGAGTGTGAGGACATCGCCAGGGTACCTTATTGTGGCAAACGTTCGACACAAAGATGCTCTCTCAAGGGCAGGCGAAAGCATTATTCATGCCTTGAAGGGATTGGAGGAAGGGACTTCTCCTGAATTCATCGCTTTCGAGGTACGGTCTGCCCTGGATGCCATTGGAGAGATCATTGGAGAAACAGCTCACGAGGATGTACTGAATCGTATCTTCGAACAATTCTGCATTGGAAAGTAATGTTTCACGTGAAACATGCATCCCCCCATGTCCTTCTCATCAACCCCTGGATCACGGACTTTGCCGCTTATAACCTGTGGGCCAGGCCTCTCGGTCTCCTCTATATCGCCAACCTGCTGAGACAAGCTGGATTTCGACTTACATTCATTGACTGCCTTGCTTCCTACGCAAGTACGAAGAAATTTGCGGACGGAAAATTTTCCAAGATCAAAATCGAAAAACCCCGAGCCCTCAACTCAATTCCCCGAAACTATAGTCAGTACGGAATCTCCGAGGCGTCCTTTGCCCAGCGACTTCGCACATTGGAAAAGCCCGATGTGGTCGCAATGACTTCGGGAATGACTTACTGGTATCCCGGTCTCTTCAAAACCATTCAGGTCGTCAAGAAACATTTCCCAAAAGTCCCCGTAATATTAGGTGGAATCTACGCGACTCTTTGCTCTGACCACGCCCGGGGGCATTCCAAAGCAGATTACATCGTGACAGGCAGAGGAGAGACAGAAGCACTCCGTCTGCTTAACGAATTGACTCGCTCAGCGGGCGCCCCAACTCTTTCCACGGAGAGTGAGGGGATTAGTGATACGTTCCACCGTTCTGCATTTCAGAGAGAATCAAGGAGTGAACCCGGCCATTTCCCATACCCTTGCTTCGATCTATACTCCCAGATAGATTTCGTCTGCATCTCAACATCCAGGGGATGCCCTTTACGCTGCTCGTACTGCGCCAGCTTTCTGTTAAGCGAACGCTTCTCAAGAAGAACCCCTTTAGATGTGGTCACGGAAATAGAGTTCTGGACGCGTGAATATGGAATTGAGAACATTGCCTTTTATGACGACGCGCTCCTCATCGAACCAGAATCACACATCGTTCCGATTCTGAAAGAAATTCTTGCGAGAGGCACCCGGTGCAACTTTCACGCTCCCAACGGACTGCATATTCGAGAAATTGATGAGGAACTGGCAGATCTTCTTTTCCAATGCCGATTCAAGACGATTCGTTTGGGTCTTGAAACCTCCGATGAACACAAGCAGCTTGAATCAGGTGGCAAGGTGAATAATCCCGAATTCCAAAAAACCGTACTAAATTTGAAAAGGGCAGGGTACACCCAAGAGGAGATCGGTGTTTACATCCTGGCGGCGTTACCAGGTCAGAGAGCAACAGAAGTCCAAGAAAGCATTTCTTTTGTCAGGGAAGCAGGTGCAAAGCCCATTCTCGTCGAATATTCACCCATTCCCGGAACGCCTCTCTTCCAAAAGGCTAAGCAGTGGTCTCCATTCGATATCGAAAACGAACCACTCTTTCATAATAACTCCATCCTTCCCTGCCAGTGGGAGGGCTTCACTCTGGAGGATTACAAAGAAATCAAAACTGATTTGCAGGAGAATACTTGATGAAGCCTTTTGAAGTGACCAAGGGAATTTTCATGGTCGGAGGGCCCGAAATCACAGACAGCCGAGACGGCTGTGTCTATCTCCTGAACCTGGGAGAACTTGTCCTGATCGACTCTGGAGCGGGATGGAGCGTACATCAGATCCAGGTCAATATTGAAAGACTGGGCTTTGATTGTTCTAAGCTCTCCAAGCTCATTCTCACTCACTGTCACATCGATCACATCGGTGGTGCACCCCAACTTAAAGAAAGATTGGGTGTCACTGTCTATATCCACAAACTTGACGCACCTCCTCTCGAGAAAGGAGATCCTATCCTTACTGCTGCGACTTGGTACAATACCGCGTTTCCGCCAATGCCTGTGGATGTCAAATTCAATTCGTCCAGGGAAGTACTCACCATCGGCGATGACAAACTTATCTGTCTTCACACACCTGGGCACACCCCAGGGTCAATTTCTCTCTACATAGATAGAGAAGGAGAACGCATCCTCTTTGCCCAAGACCTACACGGTCCCATCCTCAAGGAGTTTGGGTCTGACCTAAGTCAATGGGACCATTCAACACAACAACTACTCGAGCTTGATGCTGACATTCTCTGTGAGGGTCACTTTGGAGTTTACAGATCGAAGAAAGAAGTCACGAACTACATTCGTTCTCTCAGAATCCAGTACAAAGTCGAATAGTTTTCCAGATTCCTCTCGCAACTCAATCCATCCCTCTCATTGCAATCTGCTCCTTTCCTTTGATCCAACCACTGAAAGCATTTCTCCCCATTTCCTTAAGAAACCCAAACCAATGAATATCACACTCATAGCATCGGACATAAAGCTCCTCCAAATGGCATCACCGAAACGAATGTTTTTCTTATTCTTTACTGCGAAGTGTACATTCTTTAAATACTAAATTATTTCAATGTATTACAATTGCTTCCTCACAGAAAGCGATTCAATTTGTATGCCGCAAATATACTGTCAACTTCCAGCTAATGGCTCTTACATATTGAAATACATTATAATATTCAAGTAGTTACACTAATACCAGACTACTTGGCACGACAGATGCAAAGGATAGGGTGACCAAACAAAAAGGAGGTACTAAAAATGAAGAACCTACACAAAGCAACGACGATCATTTTGATGGTTGCCATGATTACTCTGATGGCTACGCCCGCATTTGCAAGGTCTATTAGCCTCAAGGACGCTGGGACTGCCCTCTGGATCTTTGTGGTTATCGGAGCCGTCATTATCCTGCTCCAACTCATTCCAGCAGCTATCCTTTTCTTCAGCTTCATTGGCACTATCACGGCTGTCGCTTTCAAAGGCGAGAAAAAGGCTGAAGAGGAAGTCGTGCTCCCGGCCACTGAGGCGGTTCCCGTTAAGAAGTGATTCCTGGAGGTTTGTGAGCAATGCGACCAAAGGAAAAAATCCTCCTCATCCTGTCCTCGGTGTGGATTTCGACGGTGGCGCTGACTTCCGCCGGGATTGCGTATTCAGGGGGAATCACAGGAGTGGAGCTTGCAGCGGTGACTCTGTTTCTAGCGTTTGGAATCACCGTATTCACCGCTCAACTGATTCCGGGAGGTATTCTCCTATCTTCCTTTACAGGGATCATTCTTTCGTCCCTCAAGAAAACAAACGTCACTGTCCGTGCGACATAGCGCGGCTGCAACAGGAAGTGAGGTGTTCCAATGAAATCAAGAAAGATTCTTATTGCGTCTCAGGATGATTCTTGTGCCTCAAAACTCTCCGATATATTCCATGGAGTTGAGATGGTCAAGACCGTAAGCGACATGATCCGTCAGGTGAAGAACGGGCGTTTTCAGGTGATCGTTCTTGACGAAGAGGTCGAGGGAATCAAAGCCACGGATCTCGTCCCGATCGTAAAGAAAATGAATTCTAAAACCCAAATCGTTGCAATTTCTTCCGAGGGATCGATTGAGTCAGCAAGGCGACTCCGTGGTGCGGGGATTTTCTACCAGGCCATGAAACCCCTTGATATAGATGAGATCAAATCCGCAGTGTCGTGCGCCTTTGACAAGATCGAACGAGAAAACCTGAGCGAAGGTTTTTTCTCCTTTCTCAGCCCGAATCTTGTCCCGGCATAAGGACCTAATACAACATCGTTCATTTCCAGAAACCTCCCTTTCTCTGACGCAAAACTCACTTCATTACGAGGAAGGGGTGCAGGCTCATTAGAGCCGTGCTTTCTCTCTCTTTGAATCTGATGGAGGATAAACGATTCCCCTTCCTACTGCATCTCCAAAATGAAGCTCTCCGCCCTAAAGGGCGGCGCTTCCCGGGAAGGTAATTTCCTTTTATATTGTGCCCCTTGGCCACACCCTAAAGGGCGGGGCTTTCGGGGCACTTGCCGGTCAAAAAAGCTTCCAGCCAAGAACTAAAGCCCCCAGGAGAAACAGTAAGGGAATCAAATGTGAGAGAGGCAATCTGACCACCTCGGGTTTAATATCCTCCCGATAGCCCCTCGCAGCGAGGGCAAACGTCACATCCTCGACCCGTGAAAAAGATCGATGAACGATCGGCAGGACCCGGGTTTTCAGTTTCCGCAGCGGGCGCTTTGTCTGGTCGCCGAGACGCGCCTTGCACGCCAGACGAATCTCTTCAGCTTCGTCCAAAATCAGTGAGAAAAAGCGAAGCGTGAGAGACACCATCAGCCCAATCCGTCTTCCAGGAACGAAGGGAATTGGCTCAAGCAGCCACACCAGGGAGTCCCTGACTTCCCGCGGACGCGTCACAGCAGTGAATAGGACTGCATAGCCAAGAATAACGCTTAAACGCCAGCAGGTTAGGCTTCCAAAGTAAATTCCCTCCTTGCTGATGGGAACCCACGGAAGAATATCAATCCGTCGCCCGGGCGTGAAGAAGCCGTGATACAAAAAGAGAAGACCGATGAAGATCATCCAACCTCGAACATCACCCCACAACCGCTTCAGCCGGAGTCCAGAGACCCTGAATAGCACAACAAGCACGATGGAATTCAGCACAAGCCATCCCACCCTAACCTGCAGTAACGTTGCCGTCATCATCAGAAGGGCTAAGAATTTGCATCGCCCGTCCCACCGATGGAGAAGAGAGTGACCAGGAAAGTAGTGAAGTGCTAGTCGTTGAGCCATGAAATCCTTTCTTGCCCAAGAAGAGTAAAGCAAGGAGGTCGAACGTCAAACCGCGAAAGTTCGGCAACCAAGGCCTCGGGAGGTCCCTCGGCTTTCAACTCTCCTCCCTGAATCACAACAATCCGGTTCACATGGGCGATCACTTTTTCAACATCATGAGTGGTTACCACGAGTGTACGTCCTTCACGATGCAGGCGCACCATGTGATACAAGACTTCTCGAGTGCCCGGGTAATCGAGATAGGAAAAGGGTTCGTCGAACAAAACGATCTCCGGATCCATCGCCAAAACCCCTGCAATCGCAAGACGTCTCTTCTCCCCTCCTGAGAGTAGATAGCACGGCTTCTCCGATAGCCCTTCAAGTCCCATCACCCTCAAAGCGTGATCGACTCGCGGGGAAACCTTCTCTGCCGATAACCCCATGTTTTCGGGTCCGAAAGCCACATCTTCTCCAACAGTCTCTCCAACAATTTGAGTCTCTGGATCCTGAAAAACCATCCCAACAAGACGCCGCACCTCCAAAGATTTCTTCGTCGTGTCCAGTCCATTGATGCAGACATGTCCTTCCGTGGGCTTTAACAAACCCCCCATTATCCGTGTCAGAGTGGTCTTCCCGCTTCCATTCGGACCACAAATCAGAACAAATTCACCTTTCAGGATGTTAAGGTTGATCCCTTTCAACGTGTAGGTTCCATCAGGATATCGGTGATGAAGATTCAGAATCTCAATCATGACTGGAGTCCCCGCTCTGACCGCTTCAATACAGGTCGAATCGCCCGGGCCAACACCACAGCACCCGAGGCTTTAAGAATGTCACCAACGACGAAAGGAACCATCCCCACCCATACGCTCTTCGACCAAGACATACCCGTCATCCATTTCAGCCAGGGAATTCCAACTCCATAGATTGCCAGTGCCCCGACAGAGACGCTTAACACATCATGAACAATAGACCCTCGCAACCGCTCTGAAATAAAACCCATCATCCAGGCCGCAACAGCAAAACCCACAAGGTACCCCCCTGTCGGGCCTAAAAAATGGACAAGACCACCTTTTCCTCCAGCAAAGACCGGTATTCCCATGGCACCTATCATTAGGTAAATGGCAACGCTGGCCAATCCCCAGCGGCTTCCCAGCAGAAGGCCTGCGAGGAAGACAAACAGATTCGTGAGAACCACAGGCACAGGTCCAATGGGTATGTAGATATAAGCCCCAACAGCCGTCAATGCTGCCATCAGCGAAGCAAGAACCATTAATCTCAGTTTCTCAATTGGCATAGAAGATTTCTTCTCCCAGAACCTCCTCAGAGCGCTCGTTCACAACGAGGATTGTAATTGTCAACCACTATGGCTGACAAAGTTAACAAATATCACTCACTCTGTCAATGGAACCGACAGCAACAAATTGAGATGGAGAGTTGGGTATGCTATGTTATCAAGGACGAACAAACCGACCTGTGGAAACAACTCTTATGTCACTATCGATGTCCCAAACGACCGATTTAGAAACTTCACCTTCCGCGAATAATGTAAAGATTCCCCCACCCCGCCCTCATTCTGGTCTTCTGTTACTCGCTTCTGTCATCTTGGGTTGGGGTATCAGTTGGCCGATAAGCAAGATTGCTCTCGAAGAAATCGATCCTTGGACCTTTCGAACCTTATGTCTCCTTATCGCTGGTCCTGGTCTGCTTCGCTCTCGCCAAGATGGGTGGGCTCTCGCTAGCCATTACTTCCACGAGAAAGAAAACCGATTGCCCTTGCTGCTCTTCTAAACGTCACCGGATGGTTCCTTTGTCAGCCTATGGGCTTGCCCACCTTCAAGCAGGGAGGGCAGCGGTTATCGGATCCACTATGCCTCTCTGGGCAATGATTATGGCCAAATTTGTCTTGAAGGAGCAGTTGACTTTTGAACGCCTCGTGGGATTAGGCCTCGGGCTCGTTGGGCTGACCATCCTGATCTGGCCCGACATCCGAGCCATCGGCGAAGCCCCGTTCCATGCTGCCTTCATGCTCGGCGCAGCCATCTCGTGGGCTGCTGGGACGATCACAATGAAGCATTTTCAGTGGACGACACCCATTATTGTCCTCACGGGTTGGCAGTTCATTCTTGGCGGAATCCCCATCGTAGCCGGCACCTCTGCTTTTTCCCCCAGCAATCACACTCTCTCAGATTTCATTCAAAGTGATCCTTTGCTTAGCCTACACCATTATCCTAGCCACCATCTTCTGCCACTGGGCCTGGTTCAAGGTAGTCAGCCTTCTCCCCACGAGTGTCGCTTCGATTGGCACACTTCCCATCCCGGTTCTCGGTGTTTTCAGCGGTGCGCTCATCCTTGGTGAACGAATCGGCCTTCGCGAGCTTGTAGCTTTGCTCTTTGTTCTTGTTGGCCTACTTATCGTGACAATCCGATTTTACGAAGTTGAAAGAGATCAATAAAATGGGTTAATATATAGATTTTGCATAAATCGACACCCTCAGTAAACCAATCCTTATAGGAGATTATTCGTCATGCAGGATTCCGCTCAAACAACAAAGTTTACCGGAGCCTCAAAGTACGTACTCGATGAGGAACTCGCAAAGATCGTTAACATCTCCACTGCTTTGGAGATGCCTCTTTTGCTAAAGGGAGAGCCCGGAACCGGCAAAACCATGCTGGCCCATGCCATTGCTGAGGCCTTTGGAATGAAACTGATCGTTCTGAATGTCAAATCGAGCATGAAACTCATTGATGCCCTCTATCAGTACGACACGTTAACGCGCCTTAACGACAGTCGGTTTGGAGACTCGAAAAGGGATGTGAGCAATATTGAAGAGTACATTAAGATGGGCAAGATCGGCCAGGCCTTTGTTTCCAGCGAAAGGGTCGTCCTCCTCATCGACGAGATCGATAAAGCCGATACCGATTTTCAGGATGACATGCTCGACGTACTCGACCAGATGGAATTTGACATCATTGAGATTGACAAGACGATCCGAGCGGAACACAGACCCGTCATTGTGATCACTTCTAACGCCAAGAAAGATCTCTCTGACCCATTCCTGGGTCGCTGCAACTTCCATCACATCGCCTTTCCAGAGCCTGACATGATGAGAAGCATTGTTCATGTCCATTTCCCCGATATCAACAAAGATCTCCTCGAAAGCACCATCAGGACATTTTACCGCCTGAGGGAGATCAAAGGGATTGAGAAAAAACCGGCTACCAGGGAACTCATTAACTGGATCAGAGCCATGAGAATGGACTCTGATTTCAAGGTGAAAGATCTCATCAAGGGAGAAGTCCCTTACCTGGGCGTTTTGTTCAAGAAGAGTCCAGATTACGTGGTTGCCCAGAACAGCATTGCTAGATTCAAGATTTAGACGGGCCGAACATGTTCGTTGATTTTTTCTATTCACTCAAAAAAGCAGGTATCCCTGTAAGCCCAACCTCTTTCTTGCGACTCCAGAAGGCATTGAGCCTGGGCCTCATCAACTCCGTTGACGACTTCTACACGAGCGCCCGTGCCATTTTGGTGAAAAGCGAACGGTACTTCGATCTCTACGATCAGATCTTTGCTCACAAATTCCAAGGCGCTGAATTCAAAGACCCAACCGAACTGGAGCTATCCGAAGTCGCCAAGACCCTCCTTGAAGAATGGCTAAGAGATCCAAGGGGTCTTGCCCACGCGTTAGGAATCGATGAGAAGACCTTAAGCAAGTTGAGCCCGGATGAATTGATCAAATATTTCCTCGAACGGCTGAAGGAACAGACCGAGGCACATCATGGGGGAGGCAAGTGGATTGGCACAGGAGGAACATCTCCTGTGGGCCATTCCGGATATCATCCCGGAGGAATGAGGGTAGGGGGCGTATCGAGGAACAAGTCAGCCGTCAAGGTGGCCATGGAACGTCGGTACCGTGATTACTCCCAGGAGGGCCCCCTGACAGAAGCCCAAATGGGTGAAGCACTCAAGAGACTCAGAAACATGGTTCCCTTTGGCCCTAAGAACAAGGTGAATATTGACAAAACCATTTACCAGACGACCAAGAACGGAGGGGAAATAGAAATCATCTTTGACCGAAGCCTGCGAGACAGACTCAAGGTGATTCTGGCTATCGACAACGGCGGATGGTCTATGGATCCCTATATCGGAATCGTCCAGACCCTTTTCAATTATTCTCGGGCCCAGTTCAAAGACCTTAAGACCTTTTTCTTCCACAACACGATCTATGACTACTCTCTGGGAAGATCCTCCAAGGCATGCCAAACCTTTTCCAATCGATGAACTTGTTCGCCTCGCCCCAGAGACGAGGTTCATTATTGTCGGCGATGCGAGCATGGCTCCCTATGAACTCATGGCCACGGACGGCTCGATTTATGTCGAAGAACGGTCTGGAAAACCAAGTCTCGACCGCTTGCAATTTATTGCCAAGACTTTTTCTCACTCCATCTGGCTCAACCCTGTTTCCATCGACGAGTGGGGCTATACGCGCACCATCAGCGCCGTACGTGAGATTTTTCCCATGTTTGAATTAACCCTCGATGGGCTTGAAAAAGCAGTGGCCTACTTGATGCGGAGAAATTGATCGAACTCCGAAGGGATCAGAACAGAAGATGGAGCCCCACGGGCAAACCCCTGCCTACCGCAGGCAGGCGTGGTCCCATCCAAACGCCCCTGCGGGGCGACATCCCGGCCCAAAGATGGCGCATTCCTCCTTGCCGGGATAGATCTAGCCGATGATTCTTGCCCCCTGGCTTGGTCGACAGATGAAGATCCTGCTTTCTAACTTCGCCTCTTTGAACCCCTCTGTCATTGCCTGCGCAACCCGTTTCCCGTTCTTTCCTGTTTTTAGGAACGAAACCATGGAGGGTCCGGCACCGCTGATCGTCACCGCTAAAGCTCCTGCATCGATGGCCCGGCGTCTGACCGCTTCATAACCAGGGATTAAATGTTTTCTGGCTGGTTCAACAATGACGTCATTGACACCCTGGGAAATGATTGCTACGTCTCTTAAGAACATTCCTGCGACAATCAGGCTCGCGTTCGACACATTGTGGACAACACTCTTTAAGGACACCTGTTCTGGCAAGACCCCTCTAGCAAATTCCGTTTTCCTTCTTGGAACGTCCATCATAGGAAAAGCCACCACCAGCACCAGATCTCTCGGTGGGCTAACGCGAATAAACCGTAGCTCCGGGCTCGTCCTCACGATAACAAATCCTCCGAGAAGAGACGGTGATACGTTATCATAATGCTTCACCCCCGCGCTGGCCAGTTCCCCCTCCACTGCGAATCTTACGAGATCACTCTTCTTCATCCTGAGATCAAACAATCGATTGAATGCCATTGCTGCTGCTGCCGCCGATGCACCGCTACTTCCCATCCCTGATCCCACAGGAACTCCCTTTACCACGGTCACGCGAAGGTCATCCTCAATATCGAACACCTCGGCCATCCTCTTGACCACGAGCCCTGCCGAGTTCGATTCTGCCTCGCTGGGTACCAGTTCGCTCTGTTCCCCTAGCATCTTGATCTGAATTTTCCTTGATCTCTCAGGCCCCTTTACGATCTCAACCTTGTCCTTTAAGGGCTCCAAAGCAAGTCCGAATACATCATAACCCGGCCCCAGATTGGCTGTAGAAGAGGGGGCAACAGCGGTGCATGACTTCATATCTTACCTCCCAGAGAGAACCCTACTGATTATTTCTGAAGGTCTTCAGTCTACCCGTAGATAAGGACGTTGTCAATCACCTAATGCCTCTTGCGTAACCATTCAGTCAAGGGCGACATGCCACGCGGGCGGGCCAGTGGTGATTGGCACCCCTTCGGCCATAGGGACCGTGCCCAAAATAACTGAGAGCGAACAGGTGAGTCCCTCGTGGACAGGCCGAAACATTGCCATGTCGTGGGTCTTTCTGTTACCATGCCTTTATTGTAACGAAATACTACCTAAAAAGGAGGAGAAGATGCTTATCGTCGGAGAAAGGATCAACGCCAGCAGAAAAGCCATTGCGGCTGCCATCTCAGCTCAGGATGCCGCGGCCATAATAAAAGAAGCCATGGATCAGAAGAACGCAGGCGCTCACTTCATCGACGTGAACGCAGGCATTTTTGTGGACGAAGAGGTGCGCTATCTGAAATGGATGGTTCAGACCATCCAGCAGGAGGCAGAGATCCCTCTCTGTATCGACAGCCCAAACCCCAAGGCCATCACCGAGGCCCTCGCCCTTCATAAGGGAAGGGCGATGATCAACTCCATCACGGATGAGAAGGAGCGTTACCAAAGCCTCATTCCGATCATCAAGCAGTTCAAGCCTCTGGTTGTTGCCCTCTGCATGACCGATGGCGGCATGCCTCATACCTCCGACGAAAGGTTCAAGATCGCTTCCCGACTGATAGACAAACTAACCAAGGAAGGCGTGGCCCCCCAGGATATCTATATCGATCCTTTGGTCATGCCCATCAGTACAGACAAGAGCTTCGGAAACGCCGTTTTGGAAACCATCGAAAAGATCACTACGTCCTTTCCCAAGGTCAACACCATTTGCGGATTGAGTAATGTCTCTTATGGGTTACCTTCAAGGAAACTGATCAATCAGCTCTTTCTCGTTGCTGCCATGACAAAAGGCTTAAGCGGGGTCATCTTTGATCCCCTTGATAAACGAATCATGGGAAACCTGATTACGACACGGGCTCTCCTGGGAAAAGATGACTATTGTGGTGGTTACTTAACGGCCTTTAGAGCAGGCAAACTTGAATTTAAGGACTAAAGGATGGCCAGATCTCCCACCCCGTCGCAAGCGGGATGGGAGATTCGATTCTGAGACATTCAGGCGACCATTTCCAAGTTCAAGAACCGGCTGACAATCCTCACAAACATCTCTACCCCGAAAGGCAATACGTCCTCATCTACATCGAACAGACTGCTGTGGTACGGGTGAACGATCCCTTTGCTTTCATTCCGACATCCCAACCGAAAAAAAGCTCCTGGAACCTTCTCAAGATAGTAGGCGAAATCCTCTCCGCCCATTGAAGGTTTCAAGAGCTCCACATTCTCTTTTCCAATCCCCTCCGAGCATGCGGATGCAACCAGCTTCGACATTTCAGGATCGTTCACGAGAACAGGATATCCGTCCTGGTAATCGAACCGATAATCCATACCGAAAGAGCCTGCGACCCCTCTCGTCACCTGTTCGAGTCTCAACTTCAACTCTTCTCTCACTTGAGCATTAAGGGACCGTACCGTACCCAGGAGCTCCACCTCATCGGGAATGATATTGAATGCCGTTCCTCCCTGTACTTTCCCGATGGTAATCACCCCGCTCTCCAAAGGGTTGATATTCCGACTCACAATGGAATGTATTTGATTGATGAGATGACCCGCAGCCAGGATCGGATCTTTGGTTACATGGGGGCTCGCTGCATGTCCTCCCTTGCCAATAACCTTGATGGTGAATCGATCCGTGGCGGCAAGCCCTTCCTTCTCGTAAAATCCAACCCTCCCAACAGCCAAAAAAGGAAAGACGTGAGCACCAAAAATGGCGTCCACCTTGGGGTTCTCCAAAACCCCCTCTTCGGCCATCACTCTGCCTCCTGCTCCTCCCTCCTCTGCAGGCTGAAAAATCCATTTGATGTTGCCCCTGACACGGTCTTTCAATGGAGAGAAATACTTCGCAACTCCCAGGAGAATCGCTACGTGTGCGTCGTGGCCACAGGCATGCATCTTGCCTTTTATTCTTGACGCGTATGGAACTGAATTCGCCTCGTCCAATGGGAGCGCATCCATGTCAGCGCGGATGGCGACGGTCTTTCCTGGCACTCTTCCCCTCGAGAAGTCCTACCAATCCCGTCTTGGCCATCCCCTTCTTGACCTTCAGACCAAATTTCTCAAGCCATTTACAAACCAAGTTCGCCGTCTCGAACTCCTCAAAGCCCAACTCCGGACGCATGTGAATCTCTCTCCGGATCTCAACCAGCCAGTCTTTCATTCCATCAATACTTTTTCTCAGGGAATTCTCCATAGAAATCTCCTTCGTTGCCTATTCTCTTAAGATGAGCGGACGATGGGCAGGAGACTTTGAAAGAGGACAACAAACCCCCTTCTTTGGCTTAAATACACTCCAACCGATTCCCTTTGATTCATGAAACCTCAAATTCGCCAGTGCAAAATTATCATTTTTAATCCCGCTTCCCTGGCAGCATAACTTTTCCTCTGATTTCGTCCAGCCGTCCGATTCCTCTCTCCGTAAGATACTTTCTGATGCCATCAATCAAATCAAAAACAACCCAGGGGTCTCTCAACAAGACCGTTCCTACTCCGACCGCTGTGGCCCCGGCCAGGATAAATTCGATTACATCCTCCCAGGTCATAACGCCGCCCATCCCGATAATGGGAATTCGAACCGTCTGGTACACATCCCAAACCATCTTGATCGCGACAGGCTTGATTGCCGGCCCGGATAGCCCTCCGATAACGTTTCCTAACTTCGGTCTTCGCGTGTCAATATCAATCGCCATCCCCATGAGAGTGTTAATCATCGTGATGGCATCGGCCCCATTCTTCTCAACGCTCTGAGCAATCATCCGGATGTCGGTTACGTTCGGCGAGAGCTTCGCGATGACCGGAATCTTTGTCTTCGCCTTCACCATTCGCACGATTCGTCCGGCCATCTCAGAGTCTGTGCCAAAACCACATCCCGTCTCGATATTCGGACAAGAGATGTTTATTTCAACTGCTGAAATTCCTTCTTCTCGATCCAGGATTTCTGCGATTCTAGGGAAATCATCGGCAGTGTTCCCGGCAATGCTGACGATCACTGGAACGTTCTGTTGCCTAAGAAAGGGCAACTCGTGTTCTATGAAGTGTTTCACTCCCTGGCTCTGGATACCGATCGAGTTCAGGAGCCCACTGACACACTCGGCTATCCTCGGCGTCGGATTTCCTGCTCGCTTCTCGAGAGTCAGGCTCTTGACCGTAAATGCACCCAAAACGCTCAAATCATAGAATTGGGCGAGCTCTCGTCCGTAACCGCACGTTCCCGAGGCCGTCACGATCGGATTCGCCAACTTGATTCCGCAGAGATCGACACTGAGATCAGGGTTCATCGCTCTAATACAACGTGCTCAAGATCAAACACAGGCCCTTCGGTACAAATCCTCTTTCTTTCAACCACACCTTCCTCAACGATATTGGCCACACAGGAGAGACAGACGCCATAACCACAACCCATTCTCTCTTCCAAGGAGACCTCCCCTTTGATTCCGGCCTTCCGGATCATGGGGAGAACGGCTTTTAGCATGGGATTCGGACCGCAAACATACGCATAACCAACCGAGCGATTTAGAACCTTTCTCCAGGTGATCACTCACAAAACCCTTCAAGCCATAAGACCCGTCGTCTGTCGTCACAATCGTTTCAACACGCAATTTCCGGAAGATGTCCTCACCGAACACATTGTCGGAAGAACGGAACCCTAAGAGAGCAACGATCCTGTTCTTCTGCTTGGATAACTGAGCAGCTAAACCCCACAGAGGAGCAACCCCCACTCCACCCCCCACGAGGAGGCAATTCGTCGGTTCTTCAGGCAAGTGAAACCCTGTTCCTAAGGGTCCTATCAGATCGACCTTCTCTCCCCGACTGAGTTCGGTCATACTCCTCGTCCCTTGGCCGACCACGCGATAGACAATTTCCAACAACGATTGGGGGGGTCGAGTCATGGCCACGCTGAAGGGTCGCCGCAGGAGAAGATCATCTCTTCCATCAATTCGTAGGTTAACGAACTGACCTGGTTTTGTCGTATTGGCAAGAATATCATTCTTTAAGGTGAGGCAGTAATGCTCATTGCAAAGGCGGATATTCTTGACGACTGTCGCTGTGATGTGGAGAGAACACTTCTCTTCTTTGTCCTTCGCCATTCTCATGTTCCACGAGTAAGAAGTTTCAGCATTCTTACCAAATTCATTCTCGACTGTCAACCATCATCTATTTTCGCCGGCAAACAGCCTTTTCAAGGCACGCGTGTTGTCCTATCTTTTTTTCAAATCGCAATTTTTTGTGGTTGAGCCCTTGCACGTACTGGAAGGGTAGGGTAGATATGAATACTTGGGGATAACCTATGATCAAGAGATACTTCAAGAAACTGCTAATGAAGAACAAGGATTTCATCTTGAGTCAAGTTCTCGCGGTCAAGGGCTTGATGCAACTTCTCATGAAGAATCGAAACACCGGTGAAAAATGGACACAGGAAGAGATAAAGGAAATTAAGTCCCATCTCAGACACATATCGAAGATGGTTCCCGTCATTATCGTATTTCTGCTGCCTGGTGGCTCCTTGATGTTACCTTTTCTTGCAGAGGTGCTTGATCGCAGAAAAACGATCCGCCGAAAACTCTGATGCCAGGGTGAACTGGCATTCCCATCATGGTTTGTTGGATTATCCAATAAAGACTTGCCAATTCGAACACATAGCAGCTAGCATCGCAAGACTTGTTTTGAGTTTTGGACACATTCTTGCCATTTTGCTATACCTGAGCCAAGGTAATTCGGACCATGTAAACCTTGGACCTTATTTAAGATTCGGATAGTTACGGGTAGTGACAGGTCGACCCACCTCCTGGCACAAAAAATGCACAATTGAGACGTTGCGGTTTTCTTTTGGGGGGTCTTCTTGGTCTTATCCCGCCGCAACAAAACAAGAGGAGGGACATACATGATCTCCAAGAAGTCTTTAATCATTCTCATCCTTTCTTTCCTATTTCTTGGCGCCTCAATCTCTCTTGCTGATCAGGCACTCGTGCAAAGATTGTCCGATTCCGTGCGGGGCAATGTCAAAGTCTCCTATCATGATGGGACTAAACAGGTTCGTTTCCTGGCAGCCCCCCCGTCAGCCAGTCTACCGCAGCCATTTTCACTTCAGCCTGATGTTCTCCCTGAGCACGCAGCGATGAGTTTCCTCAGCGTCTATGGCCGTCTCTTCGGATTGGCCGATCCGAACCGAGAACTCCAACTGAACCGCGTTCGAAACCTTCCGGAAGGCCGTTCTGTCGTAAAATTCAAGCAGGTCTATAATGGCATACCCGTCATTGCTGGTGAGATGATTGTGAATATGGACCGGGCGAGAAATATCAAATCGATTAGCGGTGAGATTTCCCCTCGGATCGTCTTGGAGACGACTCCATCGTTTGACCTTCAGCGAGCTGAGAGAAAAGCTTTGGCTTACCGTAGGCAAGAAATATCGGGTTTCTGAAGAACACCTTGAAGTCTTGTCTTCGGAGCTCTCTATTTACAACCCTGTCTTACTCGGTCATCGGATGAACAGAAACTTCCTCGTGTGGAAGGTGGTGGTAAAGTCAGCCAAAATTCCCATTAAAGAGTTCATGCTCATCGACGCCAAGAACGGGAATGACTCTTTTGAGCTTCAATCAAGTCGACGCGGTGCTCCACCGGGAGATCTACGATAACGAAAATGATCCCTTTGCCCCACTTCCTGGGTATGCCCCTGTCCGGATTGAGGATCGAGCCTGCGACCGGGATTCAAGATGTTGATGATGCATACACCTACCTTGGAGACACCTACGATTTCTACTCGTTTGTCCACGGAAGAGATAGCATTGACAATGCCGGTATGAACTTGATTGCGACGGTTCGCTATTGCGATCTTCTCTATGCGATCTTTGGTCTCTGCCCATATCCCAATGCCTACTGGGACGGAACTCAGATGGTATTTGGCGAAGGGTTTGCCGCAGCAGATGATGTCGTCGGCCATGAACTGACCCACGGGGTTACAGAACGCGAGTCCGGCCTATTCTACTACATGCAGTCAGGGGCCATCAACGAATCGTTTTCCGATGTCTGGGGTGAGTTCATTGACCAGTGGAATGGAGTGGGAAATGACGGTGTTGACTGGAACTGGAAGTTGGGAGAAGACTTGCCAAGCGAGCATCGGCGTCATCCGAAATATGAAAAATCCTCCTGCGTATAAAGACCCTGATTCAATGCTCAGTTCCTACTACTATTGCAAAAGCAATGACAACGGCGGTGTCCATATCAACAGCGGGGTCAATAACAAAGCGGCCTATCTCATGACAGACGGAGGAACCTTTAACGGCTACAGCATCAACCCTCTTGGCAGGGATAAGGTTGCCAAGATCTATTACGAGGTTCAGACGAATCTCTTGACATCCGGTGCCGACTATCAGGACCTCGCCGATGCCCTTTACCAGGCATGTGGAAATCTTATCGGAAGCGACGGGATAGAGGCTTCTGACTGCGACGAGGTTCGGAAAGCGGTTAATGCTGTTCATATGTATGCGCTTCCCGACAAATGCAAGAATATTGATGCCCCACTCTGCTATGGCGGAACAGTCACAGATTTGTTTTCCGATAATATGGAAGACACTGGAAGCGGCAACTGGATATCTGGTGCAGACAATAGGGTTCGAACGAATGGTACTACCCGCAGAATCCGAACTATTAAGCGATCTTACATTTGACGCTACCTATACAACGAGCGGCGAATACAACATCTGGGGATACGATTATCCTGGCACCTATGACGATTACGGGTATTCGAACCTGGATGGGGTTTCGGATTACTATATCGCTATGGCCCCACCGCAAGCGTTCCCCTCCCTGGATCCGGAAACATCTTTATGCACTTTAATCATGCCTATGAATTTGAATTTGGCGGCGGTCCCACATACTTTGATGGAGGCATCCTTGAGTACAGCACTGACAATGGCGTGACGTGGCAGGACGCCAAGGATCTCATCATTGTCAATGGCTATGATGGGAAAATAGCTCTAAGTAGTAGCTATCCATCCTATGACAGCCCGCTCGCTGGCAGGAATGCCTTTGTTGGCTCGAGTCATGGGTACATATCAACCAAGCTTGACCTCTCATCGCTTGCAGGTGAGAGCGTTCGGTTCCGATTCAGAATCGGCACAGACGTCTATGGGGACAGCTGGGGTTGGTTCATCGATGACGTGAGGATCTATACGTGTGATACTCCAGATCCGTCTACGGTGAGCCTAACCTACCCGAGTGGAAGTGAGGTAATGATGGAAGCCTGGGGAGAATGAAACCATAACCTGGACCGGTCCCTCCAAGATGGCGTACGCGACGCTCAAGTATTCTCTTGACAAGGGAGCGACCTGGAAGACGATCGAGAAGAACCTCACGGGAACGGAATACGTGTGGAAAGTTCCTCTTCAGCCAAACAACAAGAACGGGCTCATGAAAATCACCGGTTTTGACTCCAAAGGGGCGAGTCTGGGGTCGTCTACTGTGCCGTTCTCCATAGAAGTCGTCAGATTAATCTATCCCAATGGAAGTGAAACGTTAACATCGGGAGATGACACTCAGAGTATTACCTGGACGACGAACACGACCAAAGCCCCCATAGACAGGGTTCAGCTCTTCTACACGAAAAACGGGGGGACAACTTGGATCCCCGTATATACCTATAAGGGCGAAAACCCGGAAACTCACCCCTGGACAGTGCCTGATGTGGGTATAGCTGCAAAAACGAAATGCAAAGTGAAGGTTGTCCTGAGAGACGCCGCCAATAATATCATTGGAAGCGATATGAGCGACACTACCTTCACGATTCAGCCTGCGTTGCCTTAATATCTCCCACATCGTAAACCAGATAAAAGAGGGCTGGGAATGAAACCCAGCCCTCTTTTTGTTCTTGAAATTCCCCACCAGAGAAGTGCTTGAACCAATCCCGGAACAAACCACTTCAATTAACGACCAATATTAATTCTCACCGAAAAATGATCTGTTGAATGTTCTTTCCCCTCCCAGGACCGATAGTGATTCATCTTTATCTCTGTGGTTCCTTCTTTGAGCACCTCAAACTTCCAAACCATGAGCACAGGCGCTCCCAGTCTTCCTGGGTGTAGAACCTTTGTCTCCTCTGATACTAATCTCAGAATTTCTTGATCCAAGCTCTCAACGAACCACTGATACCCCGCTGTTCCCATCGCTTCGAGCTCAACTTGAACAACCTCTCCTACCTTCACGTCAATCTGCTTCCCACTATCCTGTTTGCTTAGCACCACTGTCTCCCCGTCTCCTATTCTTTCCTCAGCGAAAGCGACTTCACCGTGGAAATTCCCAGGGTCCCATCAAGAAAAGCATAAGACCCCAAAGAACAAAACCATTCAGCGTTCTATTCCGAAATCTGACGAATCTCATGATTCTCTGGAGTTTTCTGAATCAGAATGAGATATTCAACGCCAATAGAATATCATTTCGTTGTTGCGAGAACAAGAGGCCCCCTCTTCATACCCTCTGTTTCCTGTGTTATAGTTACACCTCAATGGCTCAGGATTCGAATCTCAAGGATCCCATTACGGTGCCGGTCAGCAAGGGCTCTGCTCTGCTTGTAACAACTCTGACAGCATTCCTCACGCCCTTTATGGCTTCTTCCATCAACATCGCTCTCCCTTCCATCGGCCAAGAATTCGACATGGATGCCATCCTGTTGAGCTGGGTGGAAACGTCTTATCTTTTAGCCTGCATGATCTTTCTTCTCCCCTTCGGACGGCTGGCGGATATTTATGGAAGGAAACGCATTTATCAATGGGGCGTGTTTCTCTACATCGTCTGCTCTTTCTTCTCAGCCATCTCCACCTCTGCCACGATGCTTCTCGTCTCTCGAGTCTCTCAGGGAGTAGGAGCAGCCATGATCTTCGGCACGGGCGTAGCCATCCTCACGTCGGTGTTTCCTCCTCGAGAGAGAGGGAAGGCCCTCGGAATCAATGTGGCTGCCGTCTATTCGGGTCTTTCCTTTGGTCCCTTTCTCGGAGGGTTCCTCACACAGCAGTTCGGCTGGAGAAGCATTTTCATTTCAATCATTCCCTCTTGGCATCATCAGTCTCCTGTTTACTCACTGGAAGCTGAAAGGAGAATGGGTAGAAGCCAAAGGAGAGAAGGTGGACGTCACCGGTACGGTGATCTACAGTCTCATGGTCATAGCGATCATGTACGGCTTCTCTCTCCTGCCAGGGAGATGGGGAATACTTCTCATTCTTCTGGGTCTCTTGGGATTCTGGGCATTCGTGAAATGGGAAAACTCAACAACGAGCCCTATCTTGGATATTCCTCTCCTGGCGACCAACAGGGTCTTTGCCTTCTCTAATCTGGCCGCACTGATTCATTACAGTGCCACATTTGCGGTCGGTTTTCTCCTGAGTCTCTATCTTCAGTACATCAAGGGCCTGAGCCCTCAGCAAGCGGGCCTCATCCTGGTCTCCCAACCCGTGGTCATGACTCTTTTCTCACCTTTTGCGGGCAAACTCTCAGACCGCATCGAGCCCAGGATCGTTGCCTCAACCGGGATGTCTTTCACCGTCATCGGGCTTTTCCTTCTCACCTTCATTACGGCAGACACAGGTTTGCATAGGATTATCCTTACATTAGCCCTTCTCGGTTTTGGCTTCGCTCTCTTTTCATCCCCCAACACCAATGCCGTCATGAGCTCTGTTGAGAAGAAACTTTATGGAGTGGCCTCTGCTACCCTCGCGACCATGCGGCTCACCGGGAATATGCTCAGCATGGGAATCGTGACGCTCGTCTTTTCCATCTATATCGGAAGGGTGAAGATCACCCCTGAGAACGCCCTGTTCTTCCTCAAGAGCGTCAAAGTCGCCTTCACCATTTTTGCGGTTCTCTGTTTCTGCGGAATATTCGCTTCACTTTCCAGGGGGAACGTGAAGGGATCATTGAATCCCCCGAACAAAATCTGATACACTACGGTCTGGGTGCTTGGTTCTCTATGAATGTCGGAAGGTTAAGCGTGAGTACGACGAAGATCAAGGAGTTTATCCGTGACCTGCAAGACTTCTATCTTCTTTCGGCCCGGGGACTTTTGGGGCTGGGGAGAAAACCATTCTATACGAAGGATACCCTTGAGCAAATGGACTATGCGGGATCAGGATCCTTTCTCATCATCCTTTTTGTGTCGCTCTTTATTGGGATGGCCCTTTCGCTCCAACTCTCTGCGGAGCTCGCAATGATGGGCCTCAAAATGTATACGGGAAGAATTGTCGGCCTTTCCATCATCAGGGAGATTGGCCCCGTCATTTCAGCCCTGGTCTTCGCAGGACGCGTCGGTTCCGGAATCGCCTCCGAACTGGGATCCATGATCCTTGGGCACCAGGTGGATACGCTTCGAGTCTTCGGGGTCGATCCCATCAAGAAGCTCGTCACACCGAGAATTCTCAGTGCCCTGGTGATGCTCCCCGTCTTGACGATCATCGGCGATGCCGTCGGCATCTTCGGTGGTTATTTCGTTGCCGTTTTCGTCAGCCACCAGAGTGGGACGGTCTACTGGACTTCGGTTCGCGAGGTCTTTACGTTCGAGAATGTTCTCGCAGGGTCTATCAAACCGTTCTTCTTCGGATACCTGATCGCCTGCATCAGTTGTTACATGGGACTCTCTACCCGAGGCGGGGCGATTGGACTGAGAAGGACCACCACCAAAGCCGTGGTCGTATCCTTCATCACGATCATCATCGCTGATTTTGTCCTGACCAGGCTCCTATTCTACGTCTTGGGGTTTTCGGTATGATTGAGTTCGACAACGTCCATTTTGCCTATGGTTCCCGGCACGTCCTCAGAGGAGTCAGTTTTTCAGTTGAAGTTGACGAGAGGCTCGCGATCCTCGGTGGGAGTGGAGACGGAAAAACCACTATCCTAAAATTGATTCTCGGACTTCTGAAACCCGACTCCGGAAGAATTTTTGTTGACGGTGCAGACATCACTCAGAAGACTGAAAGCGAGCTTCGAGAGGAGAGAGTCAAGTTCAGTATTGTCTTTCAAGAGGGGGCCCTTTTCGACTCTCTGAGTGTCAAGGAAAACATCGCCTTCTGCCTCAGGGAATATACCCACATGTCTGAGCAAGAGATTGATCACAAAGTGAGAGAACTGCTCGGGAGGGTGGGGCTGGAAGGGGCCATGAGTCTCATGCCCGAGGAGTTGAGTGGTGGGATGCACAGACGGGTGGCCATCATGAGGTCCATGGCAGCCTTCGAACCCAAGATGCTTCTTTACGATGAACCGACCACAGGACTCGACCCCGTCAATGCCGATGTCATCTGCAGGCTGATCCTTGATCTGTCTGAAAACGGAAAGGGATTCATTATTGTGACTCACAAAATCTTTGATGCCATCAAAGTGGCCCAGAGATTCATGTTCTTGAAAAATGGCACCATCGTTTTCAATGGAGACAAGGAGGCTCTTTTGCGCTCACCGATTCCAGAGATCCAAATCTATCGAACTGAGTGCATCGTCGCTTAACGCTTCCCGAAGGTCAGGAAGCTCACGCCCTAAAGGGCGTGGCTTCCCGGTGATGTATTTCCTTTTATATTGTGCCCCTTTGCCCCGCCATCAAGGGCGGGGGTTACGGGGCACTTGCCGGTCAAAGGGGGACCCCTATGTTTGAACAAGAGAAACAACTCCGATGGTCAAAAATTAAAGTGGGACTCGTTATCTCTCTGGCCATCCTCGTTCTCTTCCTCGCAGTATTTTTCGCAGGAGAGATCGAGATCCTCTTTTCACCGAAAATGCTCTTGAAAGCCCAGTTTCGTCATGTGAAGGGACTGAGAAAAGGTGCCCCGGTCTGGATCTTCGGGACAGAAGTCGGTTCCGTACAAGCGATTGATCTGGATCCTATTTACGGAACGATTGTGACCGCTTCAATCAATAAGAATGTTCGTGACTTAATCAAGAAGGATTCGACGGCAAGCATCATGGCCATGGGGCTCCTGGGCGACAAGTACATGGAGTTAACGGCCGGATCTCCGGCGGCTGAACCCGTCGAGTCTGGAGAAATGATTAAGGGGGTGGCGCAAGTGGAGCTGACAGAGATTGCAGCGACCGGTGCCATGACCATCGAAAAAACAGCCGATTTGGTCAAACGAATTGACATGCTCGTCCAGAAGATTGAGAAAGGCGAGGGGACCGTGGCTAAATTCATCATGAACCCCTCGGTTTATGACAACCTGGACAAATCGACTCGAACCTTATCGATTCTTCTGGAAGACATAAACACTTCGCGAGGGACTTTGAAACGGATGATCGAAGATCCCGAACTCTATGACAGGATGCTGAGCGCTGCTTCATCCATCGAAGGATTCAGCAAGAGGCTTAACGAAAGCACAGGAACACTCACAAAGCTGCTCGAGGATCCGGAACTCTATGAGAAGTTGGTCGCAGCGAGTTCATCCATTGAGACATTCAGCAGGAAGCTCAACGAAGAATCAGGAACATTGAAAAAACTGGTCCAAGATCCCGAACTCTACGACAATCTGAATCGCGTTTCTCGAAACCTCGCCTCCATTTTGACGCGACTTGATCGGGGTGAAGGAGTGGCCGGAACGTTAATCAGAGATAATGAAATGGCTCTTGACTTAAAAGAAACGTTAGGCAAGTTTAAGGAGTTGACCGCAGAAATGGGTCAGCTGGCAGAGGAACTGAAACTCTTGACGAAGGACATCAAAGAGAATCCTAAAAAATACTTCAAATTCAGTGTTTTTTAAACCAACATCTTTTCGATGTGCCAAGGGATCACAAGAACATAGCCGAGACAGGTCGACCCCCGGGGACGGCTGCGTGAGCACAACTGAGGAATACCAAACAACCACTCACTTCTTGATCGCCTTTGTAATTCCAGCCACGATCTCTTCACTACTTGTGGAGCTAATGCTCTTGAGAGAACCTTCCTTCTTGTAGTAGTCGATCAGGGGGGCGGTTTTCTCGTTATAGGTGGCAAGTCGCTTGGTGATGGCTTCTTCCGTCTCGTCGTCACGCTGCACGACCTTCCAACCACATTTCTTGCACTTGCCATCGGGTGTGGGAGGTTTGCTCTTGATGTTGTAAATCTCCTGGCAGCCCGGATTGGAGCAGGTTCTCCGTGTTGTCAGCCGATCTAAGATGACTTCCCTCGGAACATCGAGGTTGACCACCAGGTCGAGCTTCAACGTGAGCTTCTTGAGCAGACCCTTGAGAGCCTCGGCCTGCGGTATTGTGCGCGGAAAACCATCCAGGATGAATCCTTTCTTACAATCAGGCTCCTGAAGCCTTGCCCCCATGATGTCCATGATCAGGCCATCCGGAACAAGTTCTCCTCGCTCCATATACCCCTGGGCCTTTTTCCCAAGTTCAGTTCCAGCCTTCACTGCGCTCCTCAAAATGTCTCCCGTTGAAATCTGCACCGACCCATCAAGGTCGGTTAATAGTTTCGCTACGGTTCCTTTCCCAGCTCCTGGTGCACCCAACAGAATGATCCTCATCGCATCTTCCTCCGTTTCTTAGGTAGTCGTCTGTGCCGATAATGGTTTCACAGGCCCCGTATTATACCCCAATCGCCCTGGGATTGCTATTTGTTCAGTCACGCTCTCTTGACACCTGAACAGGACATTCTGTCAAGTAGATGAGGCAATGTCATGACTTGCGCCGACGCAGCCAGGAAGAAGGATTGAACACGGCTCGGGCATAATGGCTGTGATACGCAACTATTTGAGATTCAAAGGATTACACAAAGAAATACCTCCTTTCGCGCTCAGTTTAAGCTCTTTTCAACCCCGTCCTTCTAGCTTTTTTCACATGTTCACAACTGTATAAACGAAAAAAGTTCATAGCTTCCTGAAACAATTTGCGGCAATTCGAGTAAATCTTGGAGAAACCCAATTTCAAGAAATCTCTTTAATTTTCAATTAGTTACATTTCTTTCGGTTGGTGGCACCAAATTTGCTAATTCCACCCCGTTGCACGAAGACTCTGAATCTGAAGAACAAGAAACCACTATCGTAGACAACTTCATGGACAACCGCAAATCTATTCTTCCAATCTCCCATCTCGATCCAAAACGAAAAGAATCAGATTATTTGGTTTATTCAAAATTCCAAGAAGCAAATAGAGGAGGTAAAGAACATGTGCAGAAAATTGAAAGGTGTCAGTATCATTGGGCTATGGATGATCTTTATGACAGCGTTTTCTCTATTCACGGCAACCCACGTTTCAGCTCACCCCAGCAGATCCAGTCATCACGGTCACACAGGGGGACGGCGGGACGATCACACCAGGGACTGTCACCGTCCCATTGGGTACCAACAAGAAATTCACGATCACTCCAAATCGCATACTATCACATCATTGACGTCACGGTAGATGCGGTATCCGTTTATGCAAACTTGACATGGAATACGACAAACAAGAAAATCGCGTATTATAAATTCGTCGCCGTAGACGCTGATCATGAAATTACAGCGACGTATGGACTCGACACCAGAAAGCTCACGGTTTCAAAAGCAGGCACTGGAACTGGAACCGTAACAGACGACCAGGCTCAGGTTGATTGTGGTGACGACTGCACCGGAGACTACGAATATGACACCATGGGAGCAACCTGGCCATCCGTGGCTTTAACGGCTGAAGCCGACATAGGATCGCTCTTTACCGGATGGTTTGATGCGGCGGGTGCACTCCTGAGCAAAGCCTCTCCTTACCCAACCAAAATGAACAAGAACAAAAAGATCACCGCAAAATTCTTGAAGACATACGCTCTCACAACTTCCACAGACGGCGAAGGAACAGGAACAGTGGCCACTGCTCTCGTGTCAGGCAAGAGTTACGGTGGTGGGGTTTACAAAGCAGGCAGTATCGTTGCCGTGACCGCGAAACCCGATTCCGGATCGAATTTCACCGGATGGTCCGGTGATGCAACAGGCACGACTAAAAAAGTTAAGGTCACCATGGATGCAGACAAGAATGTCAACGCCACCTTTGCCCTAACACAAGCGGCTAAAATTGCTACAAAGGTAAGCGTGGTCGATGCCAAATCGCTTGTCACATTGCCAAAGCCTGGTGTGAAGGCGCTTAAAATAGGCCTCCTCAAAGGAATTGATTGGCCGCCTCCGGGCTCAGACTATGAATTGGATCAAACAAATGTCTATGTGCAAGAAAGCTCTGCTGAAACATTCAATACAATAAACGAAATCCTCTGCTCGATCGATCAGGCAAAATATGCCGAAATGCTCAATAAGGGGCCTTACAAGGCCCAAATAGACAAGAACCTCTGCAGCAGCGGCAAAGACAGCGCGTCAGATGCGGGTCAACAATCCCAGAATCAATCCTCAGGCGCGAACATGCCCGATTATGAGCTGTGGACGCTCGATTCACTAAGAGAAAATGACAGTTCGCCACATATTGTGAAGGCCTGGATCCACCAAGAAAGCAATGGATACGACCCTGACATGCTGATTTATGCAAGAGTTGTGATCACCGAAGGGGTGAGCGAGCAAAATCCCTACGGTTTGTTCACTCTAAACTTTAAGGGATATCCAGTGATGAATGGCGAGCTCATTCCTTTCACGCTCATGCAGGGGTTCATGAAGACAGAGCTGGATCCTGTAACCAACAAGGTTCTGCTGAAGTTTATAAGCAAATTTGACACGACAACGGTTCCTCCTGCCTATGGCGTACCTCCCATGACCTGGATTGACAAGGCCACGCTCAACAAGAAAGCGGAGGACGGTACGGGCAGTGGGACAGCCTATATCTACGAGTACGGAGACTTTGGTGAGGGACTGGCTGAAGATGAAGTAACATTCAATTTCGGCTTCAATGCGGATTACTTCCACAAGATGGAGGTAGGAGTGCCGCTAACTGAAATGTGTCTGGACCGAAACGATTTTGACGAATCCGTGTGGAGCTACGGCTTATATGACTCAACAACCGGTATGAGGATAAATCGAGACTCCGGATTCTCCATTATGAAGACGCAGGGAGATAAGGACTACTACGGGTGGATCGGTTACTGGGGAGTCTGGTTCCCGGAGAGCGTAACCGTCAATGACAATGATACTGTTTACAAAGTCACCTACGGACCCGGTGGGGGAGAACCCGTCCCCTACACTGTTGTAAAGAAGGGAGGGAAGCTGAAGAAATATACCCTGAAACCACTGACCCTTTTGGACATCAAGAATGTTCCACTCGATTATACCCTGGGGCAAGGTCCCCAGAGTACCATGTATCGAGCGAAGTGGGATGGGTCGAATTTTACAATGCTCGCGAAATTTGACCCGATGACTGGCTTCTGGGGGCCGTTGGAAGGGGGCGATCCAACAACGATTGATCTGAGCAGCCTCAGCTACGATACGCTGTTCCTCTACTCGCAGGCGCTCCACGGGAATGTCCAGGTCAAACTGAATTATGAGGGTGGATGCACACCCATAGAGGGATCACCTCCAACCTTCTCATGTCCGGCTTCGGATTTAACGCCGGTTAATTCCTACACAGAGGAGGTCATCTATCCTTCGGACACTGTCCCGGCAGAACTCGCTTGCTTTGGCAACTGTCCGGACCCTACAAAGCTGACCAGCGAAGACCCGTTCAACCACTATGACTATGAACCCCAGCTTGGCGTTCTCCCGGCTGACTCGAATCACGCCACCTACACTTTTGATACAGCCAACATGGTCTTAATGTCAGGTGCTACCCCTGTCATCGCTACCAATCCGGCTGAAAACTTCCAGTGGGGAATCATGAGTGGTCCGCTCTTTGACCCAGCTTACCTCGACGCCCTCGCTTGTGAGATGATGCCGGGTGATCCCAGCCCGGACTCCACATGCGGATGGAAGACGTGGGGCGACATACCAGAGTACTACATCTGGGAAACCGGCCCGAATAGCTGGAACCAGTTTACGGCACTTAAAGATCCGGGGACGGAAGAAGTGCTCGAATTTGAGCCACCACTCCTTGTGTCCTACACTCACACATGGGATGACCTTAGTACCTCCATATTCTATCTTGAGTACAGCGGGTTTGGAAATCTCAATGGAATTCCAGGTAAATGTGTGGATCCAGATACCGGTGCGGAGATCCCCTGTGGATCCGATTCTCGCTGGGTGCCTCAGTTGAATATTCCCGTGGGCTCCGAGGTTGTTGATGTGGTTAGCGCGACACCCTATGTCGTGAAGCCACTTGAGATGGAACAGAGGATGAAGGATACGAAAGATCTTGGACTTTGTGCGGACATCCAACTAAAATCCTATTCACTCCCGAGTCTTTCCGACTGGGTGGATCCGAATATCGGAAATGAGCCGGCAGTGGAAGGACCGCCCGCAGTTATTGGCGGTGTGCTTCAGTAATCTGTTCAAACGATCGATCACGTAGAAAGGGCGGGTTCCTTACCCGCCCTTTTTGTTTTTCGCTAAATCAGGGCAAGACTATCCGATAATGCGAGGCCATTTCGAGTGGGATGGACGAAGCCGTTTTCAAGAACAACCAATCCTGCATGCTGTAATTCTACAAACGATTTCCCTTTTTCAGTCAAGATATCCGAGGAATATTCTGTCGAGTAGTCTTGAATGCAAATGCCTTTCTTGGTGCGTAAACCGAGATAGAAGGCTTCAAGCTGAAGTTGTTCTAAACTTAATATTTCCGTTCCCTCAATGGGTTTCGCTCCGTTTTTTATGGCAGAAAGGTATCTATCCACAGAACGATGATTCCACCACCGCTGATTGCTCAGAAAGGAATGCGCTGCCGGCCCCAGTCCAAGATAAGGCGTATGGTCCCAGTATTTCTGGTTGTGCCTTGAAGCAAACACCATTCCTTTGGCGAAATTCGACACTTCATAGTGGACATATCCTGCGTCTTCAAGGATCTCCGAAGTCATCATGAAGAGCTTGTACTGTAGATCTTCTGAAGGCAGTGAAAACTTTCCCTCCGCGTATCGCTTTCCCAGCGGTGTATGCGGCTCGACCGTCAGTTGATAGCAGGAGAGATGTTCCGGTTCAGAAGCAACCGCCTGATTCAAGGTCTCCAGCCACGATGTCACCTGCTGTCCGGGAACACCGTAGATCAAGTCTAGGCCTAAATTGTCGAATCCTGCCTTTCGAGTGTTCTCGATGGCGGAAACGGCTTGCCCTACAGAATGCCTACGGCCTAGAAATTTTAAAGCCTCTTCATTGAAGGACTGGACTCCAATGTTGAGCCGGTTAACACCAAGATTTCGTAACGAAGCAAGATAAGCCAAATCCAAATCTCCCGGATTGGCTTCCATTGTAATCTCCGTATCTGGCAGGAGATTGAAATCTATACGAACAGCATTAAGGATACGCTCAATTTGGTTGGGAGGAAGGATTGAAGGCGTTCCTCCTCCAAGATAGACCGTATCAAAACATTCAAATGCCTCACGGTACATTCCCATCTCTTCGATGAGCGCATCGATGAAATCCGGCATGGACGCCAGAGCGGTCACCGAATAGAAATCGCAGTAGCCACACTTGCTAATACAGAAAGGAATATGAATATACAGGCCAGGCACTTTTTTAAGGTTCATAGGTGCTGAAGTGCTGCCGTGCTGCTGTTCAAACCGATTCGGGTTACTTGGGTGGCTTGAGTTACTTGAGTTCACTGGGTTCATTAAGTTTCTTGAGTTTCTCGGGTGATTGAGTTCCGTGCTTCTTACTCCACAATCCGCATTCCCTGCCTGTCCGGCAGGCAGGCGAAATCCGCAATAGGTTCTCTACGCTCTGCGCCTTACTCTATGCGCTATGCGCTCTGCGCTTTCTGTTAGTCGTCCGTGTCTGATCTCAAGACCGCCAGAAAGGCGCTCTGGGGAATTGAAACCGAGCCCACCATCTTCATCCGTTTCTTGCCTTTCTTCTGCTTCTCCAGAAGTTTTCGCTTCCGGGTAATGTCACCGCCGTAGCACTTGGACGTAACGTCCTTGCGGAAAGGAGAGATCGTAGTACGGGAGATGATCTCTCCCCCTATCGCTCCCTGAATGGCTATCTTAAACATCTGGCGGGGAATCTCCTCTTTCAATCTTTCGCAAGCACGCAGGGCCCGCGGCCGAGCACTGTCCCGATGAACGATTTGCGATAAGGCGTCCACCTTTTCACCGTTAACGAGAATGTCCACCAGAGCCAAACTGCTTTCCCTATAGTCAATCACTTCGTAATCAAAAGACCCATATCCCTGGGTGATAGATTTGAACCGGTCATAAAAATCATAGATGACCTCGGCCAAAGGCATCTCATACATTAATTCGACTCGACCAGGACCGAGGTAGTTGAGCTTTGAGTTCTCACCGCGTTTTTCCATGCAGAGCTTCATGACGGCACCCAGATATCGCTCCGGCAGGATCAGCGTAGCACGGATATAAGGTTCCTCACCTTTAACAATGGAAATAGGGTCCGGATAATGAGCAGGATTGTCAACGAACAAGACGCTTTCGTCGTTCAATGTGAACCGGTAGCGGACACTCGGGAACAGAGAGGATGATGGAAAGATCATATTCCCGTTCTATCCTCTCCTGGACGATTTCGAGATGAAGGAGGCCCAGAAATCCGCAGCGAAACCCCTGTCCCAAGGCAACCGACGAATCCTTTTGATAGACGAAGGCTGCGTCATTTAACGTATATTTTTCGAGAGCAACCGCCAAATCTTCATAATCCTCGGGAGCAATCGGATAGATCGAAGAGAAAACCACTGGTTTGAATTCTTTGAACCCGGGGAGGGGTTTGTCACAGGGTCGCTCATCGAGGGTAATCGTGTCCCCAATGTGAACGTCTGAAACCGTCTTTACACCTGCAAAAATGTAGCCTACCTCTCCTGCTGAAATCTGGTCACGTTTCTCTCTAGATAGGAGGAACCGCCCAACCTCTTCAACCTTATAAGCCGCCTGATTGTTCATCAGACGGATCATATCTCCTGCTCTTACAGTACCGTCAAAGAGTCGGCAATGAATCACTGTTCCCCTAAAGGGATCGTACTGGGCATCGAAAATGAGAGCAGCCAGTGGCGCTTCAGGATCTCCTTTGGGAGGAGGGATTCTTTTTACAATCGCTTCCAGAATCTCTTCGATACCAATTCCTTCTTTGGCCGAGCACTTCAAATGAGAGAAAGGGTCTAACCCCAGCTCTGCATCAATCTGCTCGATCACTCGATCCACATCCGCGGTCGGAAGGTCAATCTTATTGATGACAGGGATGATTGCAAGGTTATTTTCCATGGCCAAGTAGAGATTGGCAATGGTCTGGGCCTGCACTCCTTGAGCCGCATCAATCAAAAGAAGGACACCTTCGCATGAGGCTAAGGAACGAGACACTTCATAAGAGAAATCAACATGGCCTGGTGTGTCAATCAGGTTGAGACTATATTCCTGCCCGTCCTTGGCGTGGTAGGGAAGGGTGATCGCCTGGCTCTTGATGGTGATCCCCCGCTCGCGCTCGATGTCCATGTTGTCCAGGATCTGATCCTTGAAGTCTCGCGCAGCGACGATACCGCTATATTGAATCAACCGATCAGCCAACGTCGACTTGCCGTGGTCAATATGAGCGATGATGCTGAAATTCCGTATGTTTTTCATGAATTTAAGCAGGGTGATTGCGGATGGTCTTCCTAGTCACAACGTCGATGAGGGCTACCTTGGTTCGACTACCGGACAAATATCTCAAGGAAATCTCTTGGAGGCTATGTAGAAGTTCTTTCAGTGAAGGTCTCGCAAGAAAATATTAGCGTCGAGCCATTGCTTCAGTTTGTTTTCTCCACTCCTGCAAGTCTTTTCACTTGGGATTCCAGGTCGGAAAGTCGCCTGTCCAATTCCGAAAAAGAGATTTTGATCAAGGCACGGGTCTCTGAATGTTGACGCTCATTCTCTTTTTCTATACGGTCAAATCCGTGAAGGATACCTGAATGCCCCTCGGCCAACAGCTTTATTTGGTCAATCAATCCTTCACTGACAACATGAAATTCATGGACAATCTCTTGTTGGAATTTCTCCAAATCTTCTCTTGTTGCAGCTTCTTTGGAAGCGTTCATTTCCCTTTCCCCATTCACTCCTCGGCCTTGCCTTACGGTAAGAATGTCACAAAAAGCCAGCACGGTCAAGGATTTTCACCAGGAATCAGAGAATAAGCAAGCTCGGCAGTAGATGTGGGAACACCTCCCGCTATTTTGGACATTCTTTCCCCGATTTTCCCGCGGACTGTTATGAACAGAAAGTCTCCTGAGGTCGTTTTGGTTGGTAATGTATCTCAACCAGCCATTTCCAAATGCTTCTTGCGATTGTTGAAGATGATTACAGTTATAAGGTCCTCAGGCTCAAGGAGAAAAAAGACAAGCAATATCTGGTCGAGGCGATTACAGTTTACAAGAGGCCATTCGATGAATGGTTTAGAAAGGAGGCTAAAAAGATAAGAATTGACATTCTGGATTCTGAATTTAAGAAATCCATCCAAATTAGATATCCTTACCTGCGGTGGACACCTAATCTCAGCCCGTAAGGAGATTCCTTTCCCTCGATCCCAGCACCCATTATTGGTCACCAAGTAACTATAACCGACCAGAGATATTTCCTGCAAAAGCTTTCGTAACCTCCAGGCACCGTACGTCGTCGCTGTGGTTGGTACTGCAGCGATTGCTGTCAAGGACATCTCTTACAGATTAAAGACAGAGCATGCTTATGAAAACACTTCTGGCAACACGATAGAGAGTTGCGTCTGCATTTCACTGATCAACGACACCATCGAACAGGCAGATTGCTTCGCTGAACAGCGTGATTGCCAGCGACAAGCAGGAGATCGAAGCTATAGGAAGTATTCTGACGAACAGCACAAACGATCCTGAGATCCTCGCAGAAAGTGAAGATGGCTTTTGGCGAAGACTCAGCATCGTATCAGAGGCTGCTTCTTGGTTACCAAGATCGATCAACTGGAAGCTACGCCAATTCTACAGTAGGTCTCCTCAATTCATAAGTCTGAGAGAGAATCTATTGACAAGGCGTATAGCCTTGTCTCATCGAAGACGGCATTTCAGGAGACTGCAGACGAGCTCGTCCTGCAATTCATGACATTCGAGGTAGGCACCCAAGAGACGAGACTTCGACTCAGGCAGCATGAAGATTCTCCGAATGCCTCGACTGATCCCGCTGCTTGAAAAACTCTCAGCAGGGGATATTTGCAGAGTGTCCGGGACTACATTAGAATAGGCTCTGAACACTTTGCAGCTCGATTTGTCGAGAAATTCTTGAGGCTATTGAAAATCTATCGGAATTTCCAGAGATGGGGCGAACTGTTCCAGAGACAGATCAAGAGAATATCCGCGAACTTGTATTTCACAATTATCGGATTATGTACCGGGTGGATAAGGAACGTATTCTGGTTCTTACCGTCATACATGGAGCCCGCGATTTCGCTCGCAAAAAACCTAAGCCCTGGGACATTCTTTAGAACCTCTGCTCGCCTTTGAGGGCAGTTCAAACGTCTCGATATGAAAACGAATTGCCGATTTCACATCTGAAAGGGCTTCTTCGTATGTATCTCCTTGCCCTACGACCACGCCTTTTAGCCCGAGCGGATAGGCCACATAGCCATCGAGATGTTTTTCCACGATAATTTTAAATTGTTTCATACGTGTCCCTCCGTCAGTCGGTGCTCGCTGCCAATCTTAGCATATCCCTTTGATTTTTAGTAGTTGTCGTAAATTGACCCTCTAAACATGTCTTTTGACCAACCCAGACTTCTCGATCTCGGCGAAACAACTATCTATTTGTCTTTGTCCAACGCTCTACAACCTTCGAGAAATCATCAATGTCAAATACCGTGATCTATACTCAAAAAGATTTCCTAAGGTCTACTTCTCATCTACCCCCGTGTTAACTACTGTTTAACTGTACCTCTCTTTTGCATCTCATTGGTTGTACAATTTTGAAATCTTGACTACTTTCTATAATTATGTTATACTAGTTACGATTTTGTTGAACTTAGGACTGGAGGACCTTATCATGGCGACGGCAATGACATCAGCAAAAGGGCAGGTGGTGATACCCAAGAAAGAAAGGGAGGCCATTGGAATTAAGCCGGGGTCCAAAGTAATTGTTAAAGCGGTCAAAGATCACATCGAGATTCATCCTATCCCCGATAACCCTGTGGAGTTCTATTGTGGTATCTTTAAAGACGGAACATCCCTTACAGAAGCGCTTTTGAGGGAAAGAAAGGAGGACCTCAAGCATGAAGAAAAAAAAGGTGCTTGATTCCTTTGCTCTGCTCGCGTACCTCAAAATGGAGGGTAAGTACAAGAAAGTAAAGGATCTCCTGGCTTCAGACGAAGTTCTTTTTATGAACGATATAAATGTCGGTGAAGCTTTCTATGTTCTCGCAAAAGAAAGAGGTGTTGAGAAGGCGGAGTATTTCGTGAACACGATACTTCCAAATCTTCCTATCGAAGTCGTTCCCAATACGCTTCAAGATGTCCTCGAGGCTGCAAGAATCAAAGCCACTCATTCGATCTCCTATGCGGACTGCTTTGTGGTTGCTACAGCCCTGAAGAAAGATGCCGCCATCGTCACCGGAGATCCTGAGTTTAAGAAGGTGCAAAAAACTGTTGAGATTGAATGGATGTGATGATATGTCTCTTTCAGGTCATCACAAAAAATGGGGCGTGGTTGGAGGTGAAGACAGGTGGATCTCTTCTCAGGATCGGGGCGATGGCAGGGTGGCGCTTGAATTCCTTATCCAGAAATTGGCGAACCTGCTTCCTGTTCCATCCTTTCGGATGTTCAAAGTCAACATAAAGAGAAAGGTCTCCTTCATAGAACATCTTCGTTTCAAGGTTCATCGTATCTGGCCCATAAACCGGAAGATTGAATATCGCTACGTTCAGGAACCCGATCTCGTCATGATGTCTGGCAACAAAGTCGCGTGTGGCTCGAGCTTCCTCAAGAGATTCCGGTGGCGTTCCAAAAAGAAGATAAACATACGTCGCAATACCCGCTTGCTTCAATGTCTTCAAGGCTAAAGAAGCCTCCCCTAAGTCAATCCCTTTCTGCATGGCATCGAGCACTCGCTGATCTCCTGATTCCAAACCGAGCTTGAGCATCACACAGCCCGATCTTCTCAAAGCAAGACAGAAATCAAGATCTGTGAGGTGCTGGGTGAATCGAACAAAACCATACCACGGAGCACCAGGAGGATTCGAGGAGATCGCTTTAAGCAGTGCTGGGCTTATGGCGTTGTCCGTGAGATGGATCAAGACGGGTTTGTGTTTGTCTACGAGTTGACGAAGGTCACTCGATCACCTTTTCCATGGGCACTGGAACATAAGGATTCCCTTCAGCCTTCTCCGGGCAAAAAGAACACTGGTTCCAGTAACACCCGCTTGAAGCACTGTATGGAAGAATAGGCCCAGGAGCCAGGTAACTGTGCAAGGGTAGGGCATCATAATTTGGAATCCAGTGTAGTTTAGCTTTCCCTCCATCCGCTTCTACATTCACACCCATGATAGACAATAGGGCCTTCTCTCCAGGCCCGGCCACAACATGATCAACCAATCCAATGAAGGGATTGTTCCAACCAGGTCTTCTGACCCAGGATGTGACCAGTCCCCCACCCAAGATCAAAGTCAAGTCCAGGATATTCCCTTCTTAAGAACCCGACCATCGCGAAGGTGCTCAGAGCCTGGCTCAAGTAATTCAAAGAAAACCCGACTATCGAAGGTCGCTCAACTTCAATGAGTTCCCGAAGTCGTTTGCTAAAGTAAGGATAAAAAGGATCTGATTCTGGCTGTTCTGCTGCTTTTAGCAGGTCTTCGCTCCGGGTAGGTCTGAGCTCTCTGTGTTCGTAATTCCCCAGACTGAGCCGTACCCCCTTAGAATGACCCGCCATCTCAAGGAGCCGATTCAAATCATGGACCGCCCGCCGGTAGGAATCATAACGACGGTAGCCATCCCAAGTGGTTAATGATGTTAGATGGTTTGAGAGGTGACGCTCGGCTCGACGGGTCCACGTGTCTGACAGAGCCATTGGGCTTCGCAGAAGTTCCAAGATCCCTTCGACATTCGCATCTACAACCTGACAAGGGACTCCATGATGACGTAACGCACCACATAGCCTTGCAATCCCGGGTGGAGGTTCACAGGGTTTAACAACAGGAGGATGAACCAGGATCAAACTGGACGATTGCGGAATGTGGATTGCGGATTGCGAAATGGAGTTCATAAATCCAGATACCTGAAGCGTCACAGCTGAGTGATCTAAAGACTACGTTGAAGGGCTTAACCACCGGCGGCCTAAGTACCTTCTCGACATCAAAAAGGCCTGCACGAATTGCGAAAGGTTCATGGACCACCAAACAGAGGCTGCTCCGAAACCCAAGACGACCACAAAGACATAACACAGGGGAATTCTCACGAACCACAAGCTCAGGGCAACATTCCATAAAACACTTCTTGTGTCACCTGCTCCGTTCAATCCTCCTCCAAGAATGATTCCCCAGGCCATAAAGGGTTCACTGATCATGCTGATGTAAAGATATCTCACGGCCTCTTGGACGACGATCTCATTTTTGGATAGGAAGGATACGATCCAGCGGGCATTCAGAATCACGACAAGAACCATAACGGTGATCATGACGACTCCGACGACTGCAGTGACGATGCCGCTCCGAAAAGCATCTTCCTGCTTTTGTTCACCCAGGAAATTCCCGACGATTACTGCGTTACCCATATTGAATGCAAAGGCCGGAAGAAAAATGGCTGACTCAATTCTGAGACCTGCCGTAAAGGCCGCCAGGATCTCAATCCGGTTCTCAGGCAGAGCGCTCAGAATCAAGAAAAGAACCATCGAAGCCAGTTGCCACAGCACTTGAAGCAGTCCGATAGGCCAGCCGATATTCACGATCTTCCTAATAATCTCAAAAGAGAACTTCCTTCCGTCCGTGAGCAGTCTTCTCACATACCTTAGGTTCAGGAGGCTTCCAACCATCACGCTCGAAGCCGTGGCCGTCGCAATGCCCCTGAAGCCAAGAGAGGTATGAAACACGAGATACAGATTCAATCCGATATTGAGAGCGCAAACCACAGCCATTGTTTTCAATGAACTCTGGACCCTGTTGCAGGATCGAAGGATTCCATTCCCATTGATGAGAAAGTAGTGAAAGACGAGACCCAACGCATAAATGTTAGTGAATTGGGGGGCGAGGGTCTTGAGCTCTGACGGGATATTGACAATCTTGATAACCTGCGGGGTTAAGAAAATTCCCCCCACTGCCAGGAGGACACCAGCGACCAACGCTGCGATGAGCGAGGAGAAAACAGCCTCTTTCAATTTCTCCTGATCGCCCGATGTGAATAACCTCGAAACGATGGAAACCGTTCCCACCGTGATGGCATTGGCTATCACGATAAAAATGAAATAGAGCTGGATGACAAACCCATAGGTGGCCTGAACCTCCTTGCTCACTCTGCCAGCCACGTAGACATCCGTGAGCCCGATCAAGAACTCGAAGAACATGATTAACGTGATCGGCCAGTTGACTGACCAACTTCTGGAAGCGTAGGATCTCAGGCTGGAGAGAAGCTCAGGCTTCACCCCATCCATCTCGTTCCGCATGGCTTTCCCCGGTCCAAACCGCTCGATCATATCCTGCCAATGGAGGACTGGCTGGAACCTGGTCCTTCAGACACTATCCGCAACGTATCCGAACAGCAGGCTATTGTCAATTGATCTCCCCTGCACCCTTGGCCAGAAAGCACTGATGGTACTCCCAAAAGTAACATCAGTTTCCTTGACATTTCGAGGGCCCGTGATTATTTGTTTAGCAAAAATCCGAAAGGAGGGGTTCAAATGGCTATCATTCGATGGCAACCGCCAGCAAGTCCTTTTGAGGAATTAAACCGTATGCGTCAGGAAATGGACCGGCTGTTCAGGGATTTTTCAGGGGGGACCGAACCCTTCTTCAGCCGAGCCTTTCCAGCCGTAAACATTACGGAGGATGCAGAGAACTTTTATGTCAGAGGCGAACTTCCTGGGATCAAGGCAGACGACCTTGACGTTTCCGTGGTGGAAGGGGGTCTCCTTATCAGGGGCGAGCGGAAACTCGCCACCGAGGACAAGCAGGCCAACTATCACCGTCGCGAGCGAGAGGGAGGCTTTTTCAGAAGAATGATCGCCTTGCCGGCGAGGGTTGATTCAGCGAAGGTTTCAGCAAAGGTCAAGAATGGCGTATTCACGATTACCCTGCCTAAAGCTGAGGAAGCGAAACCCCGGAAGATCAGTGTGATGACCTCATAATCCCAAATGAGAGGAGGTGCTTGCGATGGAGTCCAAAGAGACAAAAGAAATGGAGCTGAAGAAAAAGAAAGAGGTTCAACCCAGTGCCGGAGAGAGCACTCGGCCGGGCCCAGTCTTTATTCCCGCCGTGGATATTTTTGAGACGACGAATGAGATTGTTGTCCTTGCAGATATGCCCGGAGTAGAAAGCAAGAACGTTGACATCGATCTGAAAGACAACCAACTGACCATCCGAGGCCACATCGATCCCGTTGTGGGAGAGAAAGAGACTTCTCTCTACAGTGAGTTTTCTTGGGGAGATTACTTCAGGACGTTTACTCTTTCCGAGGTGATAAATCAGGAAAAAATCGCAGCCAAGATGGACCAGGGGGTCTTGAGGCTGGCCTTGCCCAAGGTCGAAAAAGTGAAGCCCAGAAAAATCGCTGTATCTGCTGGATGATTGCCAGGGGGATAAAGGTCGATATTAGGAAGAGCCCTTTTCTGCGGGCAAGTCGGATGGACACCTCGACTTGCCCGCCCCGTCTTAACAGGAGGCGGGGTGCTTCACTTCGTTTCCTTCTTATCCAGTTTCAGATCCTTTAAGAGTTCACCGAACGTGCCGAGTTTGTCCGGTTTATCCTCTGCTTCAAGAAACTTCGAATAACTCTCTCGATCAGCTCTGTCATCCATCGATTTCTGAGAGAGACGAATTCGTCCCTTCTCATCAATAGCAACAATCTCTACCTGGACCTCTTGTCCACGAGGAAATCTCTTCTTGACATCGCCTTTCCCAGGATCACTTAACTCCTCCGTGGGAAGAAGGCCTCGGACGTCGCTCACGAACTGAGGGAGTCTGACAAAGACACCGTAGGCCTTGACGTCCTCAACAATCCCTTTTAATACTTGCCCAACTTCAAGACGAGCTTGAGGGGAACCGGGTTCCTGCTCCGCCAGTCGTTTCCTAATGGATGCTTCTTTGATGGAAAGAGAGACCCGACGCTTTTCCTCATCGATCTTGAGGACGACGAGGTCGACCACGTCGCCCTCTTTTAGAAACTTATTCGGATGGGTAACCCGTTCAAAACTAATTTCCGAAACAGGAACAAGGCCATCTACTCCAGGAGCGACCTCCACAAAAGCGCCAAACTCCATGAGCCGCGAAATCTTCCCACGGATCACCTCTCCCTCCTGAAACCCCAATCCTTTCTCCCAAGCGTCAGGTTCCAGAGCCTTGATGGAGAGCCCGATTTTCTGGCGTCCTCCCCTGTCTGGTTCGATCTTGAGAACCCTGACCTTCACCATCTGCCCCTGTGTAAGAACTTCGGAAGGGTGACCGACCCTCGCGTGGGATATCTCAGAAACGTGAACCATCCCCTCGATTCCACCGAGATCGACAAAGGCACCAAAGTCGGTCAGCCTCGTGACTTTCCCTTCGAAGCCCGCACCAGGACTCAGATTCGCCATGAGTTCCTTCACCCTCTTTTCCTGCTCTTCCTGTAAGAGGGCCCGCCTTGAGACAAGGATATTTCGACCTCTTTCCTTAAACTCGGTAATTCGAAATTTATACCTTGCGCCGGTGTGTTCTTCCGGTTTTTCACAATACTGCAGGTCGATCTGACTAATGGGACAAAAAGATCGGACACCAGAAATATCAACTTCAAATCCTCCCTTGATCACCTTAGTCACTCTTCCCTCGACCGGAATCCCACTCCGGTAGGCATCTCTCAAAATGTCGAGAGCATCAGCACCATGGGCCTTAATTCCCTTACTGAGATGAATCCCATCGCGAACCGAACTCACCCGGAGCTCAACCTTGTCTCCTTTCGAAACCGTGAGGGTCCCATCTTCCTTCATGAATTCCTTGCACTCCACCATCCCTTCGCTTTTGCCACCCAGATCCACGAAAATCACGTCCTTCGTTATGTTCACCACAGTCCCTGAAACTTTTTCGCCCGGGGAAAAAAACGTGCTTGGAGTTTCTGGATTAGCATCGAGAAGCTCAGCAAAACTCATCTCGTCTTTCTTGTCTTCCTCCATTACTAAATACCTCTTGTCATTGGGTTATTGGGTAATTAGGTTACTGGGTCATTCAGTACTCGTCATGAGGTCATTGGGTCATTGAGTCGTTGGGTTATTGCGTCATTGAGTCATGTACTGCTGGTTATTAGGTTATTGGGTTACTGGTTATTCGAGTCAACAACAACTGCAAGACTCATTTTAACATTTTGCTTTTCCCCACACCTTGCTCCTTGCACCTTACACCTTGTACCTTCTTTTACTCCTCGCGCCTAACGCCTCACGTTTTCTTAGGTTTCTTGCTTCCTTCATATAACTCATACTCAAGGAGTCTGCACTCGATTTCACCATTGTAAAACGGAAGCCTTCTCTTCGTTCTCAATCCCACCTCTTTCGACAGATCCATGTTGCCCGTAAAGATGTATCCGCGGTATCCTTGACACTTCTTCTTGAAGAAATCTCCAATCCCTTGATAGAGGCTTTCAAGCTGCTTCCTGTCTCCCAATCTTTCCCCGTAAGGAGGATTCAATACGATCACTCCACCGAGATCAGGCACAGGCGTTTCTGAATAATCGCACACACCAAACTCTATGAGATGCTCAACTCCGGCAGTCATGGCATTCTGCTTCGCCGCCTGAACGGCTTTGGGCCTCGTGTCCGTGGCCACAATTTTCCCGCCGGGAGTTTTCCTTGATTGGGTCCTCGCCTTTTTGCGGAGTTCTTTCCAGGTCTCGTTCCCTGTAAGCCTTTAGATGCATAAATCCGAAGTTGTTTCTCAAAAGTCCAGGAGCCTTTCCGATGGCAATCCCTGCCGCTTCGATCGCCAGCGTTCCACTGCCACACATGGGGTTAACGAAATTCCCCTCGCCCTTCCACTCCGTGGCTAGAACCACCGCTGCAGCAAGGGTTTCTTGCATGGGCGCTTCGAGAGGAATTTTTCTATATCCCCGTTTTGAGAGGGGCTCGCCAGACGTATCGAAATAAACAAGGCACCGATCTACTTTCCAATAGAGATGGACCACCACCCCGGTTCTTTCCGGTCCTGAGTCAGGGCGTTTCCCAATTCGCTGCTGGAACCGATCAACAATAGCATCTTTGCACTTCACATTGGCAAACCGTGAATCCCTGATCGTTTCGGTATCGACCGAGGATGTGACGCAGAGGGTACTTTCATCCGAGAGGTAATCCTCCCATGGGATGCCAAGGACTCTCTTATAGAGTTCCTCAGGATTTCTTGCCTTGAATTCTTTTAGAAGGAAGAGGACGCGATGCCCTGTGTGGAGAAAGAGATTAAGCTTCAGAGTATCCTCAAGGGACCCCTCTGTCTCAATGCTGGATATCCCTTCAGACAGGACAGGAAAACCCAGCCCGAGGATTTCCTCTCCTAAGTAGGAAGAGATCCCCTTTGCGCAAGTAATGACAATTTTGCTTTTTGACACAAGAAAAATCGCCAGATCGATGGATTATTTGCTGCGTTCAACAAACTCGACCACATTGCCGTCTGGGTCCCTGACCATCGCAATGCGGACTCCAGGCCGGAGTTCCTTCTCCGGAACTTCGAAAACGATCCCTTTGCTTCGAAGCTCCTTGCAGACGTCGGAGAGGTTCTTGATTACAAACGTGACGTAACGAAATCCGACTTGACTCTCCAGCCCGATCAGTCCTTGGGGTGGCCGAGCGCTGGGATCAATCAACTTGAAATCACTGGTGCCGAACCTCAGGCGATACATTGTCCCAAACCAGACAGGGATTTTTTCTATGAACTTTAGCCCCAGAAGTTCCTGGTAGAAATGAAGGCTGGCTTTGATATCACTAACCAGAACACCCAGATCAATAGCATCCTTTGCAGGGTCCATCATATTTTGCGTCTCCTTTCCAAGGGTTTGACCGATTCATAACGGAGTCGCTCTCTATGGTACCTCTTGGCTCAACCGATGTCAACGAAACAACGAAGATGTCTAATCACCCAAAAATACTGTTTTTCTTTCTTGAAAATAAGGTCTGCACCTTATTTACTTCAATTCCAAATAATGTATACTAGGATAGGGTAGACTTTTAGAAACCGCTTCGCCCCGAGGAGGTCTCCGATGATTTTTCTCGACATCAACGGCAAAAGGTATGAGGTCGATGTGCCTCCGGATGTCCCCTTGCTGTGGGTCATTCGAGAACATCTAAAATTGACTGGCACGAAATTCGGTTGCGGTGTTGCCATGTGCGGTGTTTGTACGGTACACGTGAACGGGAAGGCGCAGAGGTCATGCCAGCTCCCTGTGGGAGAGGCTCAGGGGAAAACGATCACGACCATTGAGGGGCTTCCCGAAGATCATCCAGTGAAGAGGGCGTGGATTTTGGAACAGGTCCCCCAGTGTGGTTACTGCCAACCCGGACAGATCATGCAGGCGGCTGCGTTGCTTGTGGAAGATCCGAATCCTTCAGATGAGAAGATCATGAAAGCCATGGAGGGGGTTCTCTGCCGCTGTGGAACGTATCCTCGTATCATTAAAGCCATCAAAAGGGCTGCGAAGGAGGTGAGAAAATCATGAGGACTTCTATATCTCGCCGCGAATTTTTGCAGAAGTCTTTGGCGGGTGCCGGGCTGACGATTGCCATCTCCATGACCTCTTCCGGATGCAGGCTCATGAGAGCAGAAGACCTGAAAAAGGACACGGCCTTGATGTTTAGTCCGAACGCATGGATTCAGATCACCCCTGACGAGACGGTGAAATGTATCCTGAACAAATCAGAGATGGGACAGGGGATCTATACATCCCTCCCGATGATCATCGCGGATGAACTCGAAGCAGACTGGAGAAACATCTGTTTTCAGGCCGCTCCCGCAGGAGCGACATATGTCGATCCAACCTTCGGGATGCAGGTGACGGGAGGCAGCACGAGCATTCGGCATATGTTCGAGCCTCTGCGCATGGCTGCTGCTGTTGCCCGGGAAATGCTGATTCGGGCGGCCGCTGAGACCTGGGCTGTTTCTGTAAAGGAATGCCAAGCTCTTCAAGGGAAAGTACAGCATGTAAAAAGCGGCCGGAGCCTGACCTATGGAGAACTCTGTGAAAGGGCTTCTCAGCTTTCGGTTCCACAAAACCCGCCCTTAAAAAAAGAAGACCAATTTAGACTCATTGGGAAGTCCATGTCCCGTTTGGATGTGTGGGACAAGGTGAATGGATCGGCCACTTTTGGAACAGACGTCTTTGTCCCGGGCATGCTCTATTCTGCCATTGCCCGACCACCGGCTTACGGAGCAAAGGCAACCTCCTACGATGAAAGTGCCGCAGAGAGGGTTCCGGGAGTATCCAAGGTGGTTCCTATCGATCGCGGAATTGCCGTCTGCGCTGACACGCTCCATGCGGCATGGAAAGGGAGAGAGGCTCTTCAGATCCAATGGGGAAAAGGTTCCCATGCGGGCCTGAACAACGCAACTCTCGAAAAGGATTTTCTTGATCACCTGAACAAGCAGGGAGTCAAGGCTCGAGAGGAGGGAGACGTAAAAAATGCTCTGCGCCGGGCTGCGAAGAAGGCTGAGGCCACCTTTATCTTGCCTTACCTGGCTCATGTCACGATGGAGCCGATGAATTGCACCGTGTACATCCGACCAGACCGATGCGACCTCTGGAATTCAACGCAGAATCAAACGGGTATTCTCCAGTTGGCTCAGAAGATCACAGGCCTTTCGGCAGACCAGATCTACGTCCATACGACATATCTGGGTGGAGGGTTCGGAAGACGGGCTGAGGTTGATGTGGTGGAGGAAGCTCTTCAACTTGCTAAGGCTACGGGAAAACCTATCAAGATCATCTGGACAAGAGAAGAGGACATGCAGCATGACTTCTACCGTCCAGGAAACTGCTGCAAGATCGAGGCAGGGATCGACAGCAATGGCCAGATCACGGCATGGTCGCACAAAATCGTTGCTCCCTCCGTCTTTGCCCGTATCTTTCCGACGATGGTGAGAGATGGCGTTGACCCTGCTGCTGTCGAGGGAATCGTAGAACCTTATGCGGTTCCCAATATTCAGGTTGAGTATGTGAAGATCGATACCCCTGTTCCGGTGGGATTCTGGCGATCGGTTGGAAGTAGCCACAACGCCTTTACCGTCGAGAGTTTTATGGATGAGCTCGCTCATCTCGCCCGCAGAGATCCCTTGGAGTTTCGTCTCAGTCACCTCAAGGCGCAACCGAGGGCTCGCCTTGTCCTCGAGCTTGCCGCTGAGAAGGCTGGTTGGGGAAAGCCGATCAAGGAAGGACGTGGGCTTGGGATCGCTTACCACTTCTCTTTTGGAACCCACGTCGCCCAAGTTGCAGAGATCTCTGCCAATGAAAAGGATGGATCGATGAAGGTCCACCGGGTCGTCTGTGCGGTGGACTGCGGACAGGTCGTCAATCCCGCCATCATTACAGCTCAAATGGAAAGCGGAATCCTCATGGGCTTGAGTGCATCTCTGAAGGAGAAGGTGGATTTTGCTGAGGGAGGCGTGGAGTCAGCCAATTTCTACAACTACGACATCCTGAGAATTCATGAAATACCAGAGATCGAGGTTCATATCGTCAAGACCCCGGAGAAAATGGGAGGCATCGGTGAACCAGGGCTTCCTCCTATTGCTCCTGCAGTGGCCAATGCGATCTTCAAGGCCACAGGCATCCGAGTAAGGCGTCTTCCCATGACACCAGAGACAGTCATAGATGCCACGAGGAAATCTTGAACTCAAGGACGTAAGGGGTGGGGTTAGTCAACCCTTCGACTCTCCGGCCTAAAGGCCAAGGTTCGCTCAGGGTCGACCCTGAGCCGCGCGTTTTCACCCCGTCTTCAAAGACGGGGCTTGACACGGCCGAACGGGTCAATCAGATCGGGAAATAGGGCTGAATTGCGCTCCTACAGCCTTGAATAGATGTCTTTGGATCTAACAGGATTTGGCAGCCTCGGACACCGGCGCTGATGGAGATAAAAGGGAATTTCAAGGCACTCTCGTCCAAGTAAGCGGGGTAATGTTTTTTTGTTCCGATCGGGGAGACACCTCCTCGGATATAGCCGGTGAGGGCCTGAATTTCCTTGACTGGAACCATCTCGACTTTCTTATTTCCACTGATCTCGGACAACCTCTTCAGATCCAACTGGGCCCCTCCTGGAATACATGCCAACACGACGCCTGACTTGTCTCCCCGGACCACCAGAGTCTTAAAGACCTGTTCCAAGGGCAAGTTCACCTTGCTTGCCACTGCCTCTGCGCTGACATCAGACTCATCGACCTCGTATTCCATCAACCGGTACTCGATCTTCAAGTTATCGAGAAACCTCGCCGCATTCGTCTTTTTCATTGAAGGTGTTCTGCTCGCTCTCGAAGGAACTTATTTCCCAGGGAGGACTGCTGAAAAAACCCAGCTCACAACGCTGATCAGAATCGAACCCAGAAAGGCTCCCCAAAAACCGTTGACCTTAAACCCGGGCACGATCGTCGCGGCAAGCCAGAGCATGAGTGCGTTAATGACGAACAGGAAAAGCCCGAGAGTGAGCAAGGTCACTGGAAAGGTAAGCAAGACCAGGATCGGCCGGATAACCACATTGATGATTCCCAGGACCAATGCGGCGATCAAGGCTGCTCCAAACCCTTCTACTTGGATCAGCTTTGGAAAGATATGAGCGATGATGAGGATAGCAGCGACATTGATCAAGAAACGAATAATGAGATGCATAAAGCCTCCTTGTTCGAACTTCCTGATTTTCATTCCAGTATAGGGCAAATGATTTCCTTCAGTCAAGAAGAACTTCACTTCCATCGTAATCCCTTAGAACGTGGACTCGATGGTCTCGATCATTCCTCATCCTCCTCTTCGGGTTCGCTTCCTCTTGTAGAAATCACACTTCTTTCAGAACAACGTTTCCGGATGCCTTCTCAATCGCCTCTGCAATGTTCCTCAAATGATCAGAGAGCTTCTCACCTTCTGTGGATTGGGCTGCCGGAAGAAAAGCATCGCCATAGCGTTCGATGGCATCGAGGGTATGCTTCACGGTAATGTTTTCTATTGTCTTGGCCGGCTGAAAAGTGACTTCCTGCTCTTTCCCTTTGCTCGTCTCAATCACCAGGCCCACGCCGGACAATTCAAAGAGCAGTTGCCGAACAAGCCGAACGGGAATCTCAAGGGCATGGCCGATCTGGCGAGCGCTCAAGGGGGCTTCGCCTTGAGAGAATCGCTTGACCAGAAGGTGAAATATCTTGAGGCTCAGAACCTTTTTTGAAGACATGCTGATTCTGGAATGATCGGGATGAAATCCGAAGGTTTCAGCATGCTCATGGGCAAAAGCGATCTCTGCTCCGAAAAGCACAATCATCCAGCTGATCTGGAGCCACACCAGGAAAAGAGGCAGAGCAGAAAAACTGCCATAGATGGCACCATAACTGGCCACTCCAATCTGAAATTTGATGTAGATCCATTGGACGATCTGATAAACAGTCCCCGCCACAATACCTGCCGTGATGCCTGCCCGGAGAGGAACCCTCGTATTCGGCAGTACCATATAGTTCAAGGTCAACAGAAACCAGATGGAGACGTAGGGTAGCAAATTCAAAAGAAAGAAGATGACAGAGCTGATCGCACCCAAGAGGACAATCTTCTGAACGACAAGCTTCGCCTCGCTTGCTGCCACGACCGTGAAGCTGCTCGAAATGATCACGAGAATAGGCGTGAAGACAGCGATGGCCAGGTAGTCCGTGAATTTTCTCATGTACGTTCGGGATCTCCGAACTTCCCAGATGTCATTGAAGGAACCTTCGATATTTCCGAGAATTGAGATCAGGGTCCAGAAGAGAAAGACAACTCCAACCCCTGCAATGAGCCCTCCTTTCGTCTGTTCTAATAGGGAACTCGAAAAGCTGAGCATCCTATCAACGACCCCTTCCTGCCATCCTCCCCTTTGAGCAAACTGAAGAATCTGATTCTGGATGATCTTTTCAAGGCCGAACCCTTTCGCAATTCCGAAAACCAAACCAATCACTGGGACGATGGAGAGCAAGGTGTAGTAGGTTAGGGCTGACGCTCTCTCTGGACACTTATCCTGGTAAAACTTCCGAGAGGCAAAGAGAAAGAATCGCAACCATCGAATCAAGATCGCCTTGACCGCGTTGATTTCTGTCAACCTTACTTCCCAGATGCCAACCTTCAGAAAATGTCTGATTCTTGCTATCATAACCGTCCCTTCCCATCTCGTTCATAGGACTGGCCAAGTGCCTGCCCTAAGATCGGTTTCTCCGTGAGACCTCTCGGTCGTTCACATCTTCACCATGCGTTAACGTACCCTAGCGATCCAACCCGCCCCGGCTCCAATGGCACTCACTGGAGCGAGAGTCCAAAAAGCCGCTTGCCAACCTCCCATAGATTCGACCATCCATCCGAAGATCACAGGCCCCAGGAGCATCCCAGCGTTCTGTCCAACCTGAATGATGGCCATGGCCAGACCCCCTAACCTTTCATCTCCTACCACTTCCGCTGCTGCTGCAAAAACGCCTGTCGGAGCAAAGCCTGAGATCAGACCAAAGGCAATGACATAGGGGAGAAACATTTCTGTACTGAGATAGAATGCCATCGGTAAGAGAAATGTCATTCCCACCATGGGAAGAACGTAGACTAGCTTACGAGAGCCCAGCTTATCCGATATCCAACCGGACAGGGGACACGAGACAATGGCAAACAGCGATACCAGGCTAACAAGAAAAGAAGCATGGAGTAGAGACTGGCCATGCACCTCAAACAGGAAGGTGGGACTCCAGGTCACAAAAGAAAGGAAGACAAAGTTGAAACAACCGAACAAAAAACTGATCAACCACAAATCTCGATTTCGCAAGACCCTAAAAAGATCTTCCCTGGTCACCTGGTTTTTATCCTCGAATTCCCGAGGAGCTGGTTTGACCATCGAAACATAAAGCAATCCCATCAACAAAGCATAGAAACACCCAAACCACCACACCCCCGGCCAACCCCACCTACCCGCCAGAACAGGGGCCAGCAGGAACATGATCGTTGATCCAACAGGAACCCACGTGGCAAAAATGCCCATGGCTTTCCCCCGCCGATCCTCTGTGAACCAAAGGGTAACGAGGGCGGGGCAAATAATCGATAGGACACTCATCCCCGCTCCTTCAAGAAAGCGGCTGCCCAGCATCGTCCCAACATCCTTGCTCAAGGCTCCGGCAGCAGCACCGAAGACGATGAAGGAAACAGCGATCACTCCTGTGCTCCTGTACCCCAGCTTCTGCGATAAGAACCCAACCGGAAGGGCGAGGACAAGGCCTGTGACTGCGAAAACAGACATGAGGAGCCCCGCTTGCCCAGCAGGCATGTGAAAGGCATCCATCAAGAGAGGTAGGATAGGCGGCACCTTGAACTGATTGAGGGACGCTGCAACAGTCGTCAGGAGAATGACACACAGAATGAGCCACGGTGACCGGCCATGGGAATGAGCATGCACGCTGACATCCTCCTGGAACGATCGGTGTGGAACAATTATATTTTATCATGCTACCATAGATTTGAATACACCTTTGTACTCTGTTGTATTGGGAAGGCGGAAGACCGCTTCCAGATTTACCAAGAATGAAAGGAGTCCCTGTGCATCGTAAGAAAAGAACCCTCAGAGATCCATCTTCACACGTAGGGCAAAAAACCCACACGATTGTAGGAAGAAAAACGGAAACAACCCTAAGAATGGCAGAGGCTGCCGTCAACCTTTTGGGCTCTCTCTCGTCAGAGCAAAAGGAGAGAATCCTCTTTCCAGTGGATGGAGAAGAGCGTCTCAATTGGCACTACATCCCTCGTGAGAGAAAGGGGATTTCTTTCAAAGAACTGGATGGAAGCCAATCCAAACTTGTTCACGCATTGATTTCGAGCGGATTGAGCCAGGAAGGTTATTCGAAAGCGATGACCATCATGAGTCTCGAAAAGACATTGAAGGAGATCGAGGGACCCACACGCCGTTTTCAACGGGATCCGGATCTGTACTTTATCAGCCTTTTTGGAATGCCCTCAAAGGAGTCTCCGTGGGGCTGGAGATTGGAAGGCCATCACATCTCAATCAACTTTCTTATCATCAATGGAAAACAGATTGCCTTCACACCCAACTTCTTCGGAGTGAACCCGGCGGAGGTGCCTCCGGGATATCCCCTTGCAGGCCTTCGGACTCTCCAGGCGGAGGAAGACTTGGCACGGGATCTATTGGCCTCCCTGAACCCTGTCCAGTGCTCTCGGACGATTATCGAGGCTGAAGCACCTTCGGACATTGTCACCCGAGCAGACGCACACGTCACATTGGTTACTCCCTCTGGGCTTTCGGCGAGGGAAATGATGAAAAATCAGCGTGGCATTCTAACGATGCTCATTCATGCATACCTGAATCGAATGCCTGAGGACATAGCCGGCCGCCAGATGGAACAGATTGAAAAAGAAGGGACTCGATATATCCATTTCGCTTGGGCAGGTCCCAAGGAGAGAAGAAAACCCCATTATTACCGGATTCACGGACCGAGCTTTCTCGTAGAATATGACAACACCCAGAACAATGCAAATCACATCCATTCGGTCTGGCGTGATTTGCGTAATGATTGGGGAGAAGACTTTCTTAGGAGCCACTATCAAAAATCCCATGGATCCCCACGCGCAAAGCCCGTGTTACCTCCGTGAAGTGCCCTCCTGCGCTGAGGCTTCGGAGGTTTATCCGCCGAAGCTGAAATCAATATTAGGTTTCATGATTCCCAAAACGGAGGCCCTTCAGGCTGAGGGTCATTTCTCCTGCGATGTCTTGCGTGTCTGCTCGCTAAGCCATTGCTGGAGATTGGCAAAGGATTTTATGGTTGAAGAACCTTCAATTGTCTTAACGGCAATGTCCTGAACCTGCTGATACGCTTTTTCCAGTTGCTGCGTGAGCCGCGTAACTTGTTCGCTCTGTTCCTTCGTTATTTTTTCAAGAGACTCGATCCGGGTCGTAAAGACATTCCTCTCACCAAGAAATTCTTTTCTCTGCAACTCTTCTCTGTTCTTAGCCTCCAGATTCAGTCTCTCCGTCGTCTCCTTGATGACCTTGCTGACAGCCGCTTCCTGCTCTTTTGGGAAAGCGCTGACTTTCTTCCTCAATTCATTCAGTTCTTCTTCCCGTTCAGCAATGACCTTCTCCCTCTCCTTCAACTCCCCTTCCATCTGAACTTTCTTCAGCTGAATCTCCTTCTCAAGTTTCGATTTTTCGTCTTCGAATTTGTCTTTTGTTATTTTTTGTTCTCGCTTGAATGAATAGTCATATTCCTCCTTTTCCCTTTCGCGCCTTTTCTTTTCAGACAAATCCCTCTCTCTCACCTCTGTCTCGTAATCAGCTTTCTCCTCATCCTTTTGGGCACGAAGGGTTTCGATCTCTCGGTTTAAAACCTCTTTCTTTTCCGTCATCTCCAATTCAAAGGCCTGGCTTTTTTGGTTCTTAGATTCGATTAAGGCGGCAAGGGTCATCGCCGATCTTTCAATATCATAGAGTTCCTGAAGCTCCTTCTCCTTCAAAGCCACTGCGCTCTGAACTGATTTGAACTTGTTAATCTCCTCCTCAAGTCGGTCGGAGATCTGTCCCAGAATCTTCCCAGTTTCAACTCTCAGGTAGCTGATCTCTTTCGCAATTCCCTCCGACGATAGAGACTCTGCGACCTGAATGACTTCCTTCGTCTTCTTCTCTTCCATCTTCTTTTCAGGCCTTAATTCTGATTCCTTTTGGGCTTCCAGTTGTTTCAGGATGGTTTGGTAGGCATCCAACATCTCTTGTTTAGTATTTGATAAAGTGAGTTTTTTGGGTTGATTTTTTTTCTCTTCCATAGTTTTATCCTTTCTTATTGTGGGATATTTGCGTATTGTGAGATTGCGGTTCCTTCAAACAGATAGGTTGTTTGGGGCGCATTCAATATGGTGTTTGAGTACTTTCTCAATTGCCTCTTCACAAAAGGCCTGACCTCTTCAATACCCTCTCTGACCAAGTCTGTGCCTGTTCTCCAACTGCAGCCCTTTGTAAAGGATCCGCCCAGATATCCTGCCAGAAACGTTGCCAACATGCTAGCTGAAGCTGCAAAGCAACTAACTCCACCTGCAAGTCGATCTCAGTTTCGGGAGCCGTCCATTCAATAAAGAACTTGCTTTCATCCAGCAGGCTTTCAATGACATCACGGTGATCCGGATGATCTGAGAAGGATTTGATACGGATGAGGTTGGCCGCCAATCCACCCAGCCGAATGGGCAAGGTGTCTCGAAGGTATCGCTCCCGAATGGCTGCCCAGTTTCTCATACGCCTCCCAGTAATCGCTGAACGATCTCATTGATTCGAGAACAGAGGGAGGGATCAAGGATTTCCATCGAAGGATTATTCTGGTGTGGTCGGATATTGATCAGGGCCTCAAAGCGTATCTGTTGGGTAGATGGAATCCAGTCCGCTCCCCAGATATCTTCCTGCCGGCTACCCTCATCGATCAGAGCTGCCTCGCAGTCGGCATGAAGAGGACCACCCCCTGCCAGAATACCCCGACGGATGTCTACGGCCAATTTGACATAAACACCAAGTGTCTCAAGCATTCCATCGAGTTGCTGCTTGGTTGCCCGAGACCGTAAAATATGGATCATCCTTCCAGTCTTTTCCCTCAAGGAAGATTCGTTCGAATAGAAGTCTATTATATTGGGGTAGGCGAGTCAACAGAGAGCAGATAGAAGATTCTTTTAGAAGACCTTACATCAAACCCGCAATCGACTTCTGAGCAAAGGAGAGGACATTGGCGGGGAAGATCCCCATGTACAGGGTTCCGATGACGGCCAAAATCAAAGCGAGCACAGAGGCCGGTGAGAATTCAAGGCCTGTGATCTCTCGCTCCGATTCTCGGAAGTACATGAGGACGGTGACTCTGAGATAGTAGTAGACTGAGATGGCGCTGTTGAGAACTCCGAGAATGGCCAGCCAGTAAAATTTCGACTTCACGGCTGCGCTAAAGACATAGAACTTGGCCATGAATCCAGCCAGAGGAGGAATGCCTGCCATGGACAGGAGGAAGATCGTCATGGAGGCGGCGAGAAGAGGGTACTTGAAACCAATGCCTGCATAGTCCCTGATCAGCGTGTTCTCCTCTCCCTTCTTCCCGAGGAGGATCACGCACGTAAAAGCACCAAGGTTCATGAAAGCGTAGGCCATCAGGTAAAAGAGAATGCCTGACATGCCGAGATCATTTCCTGCAACAAAGGCCACCAATAGATATCCTGCATGGGCAATACTCGAGTAAGCCAGCATGCGTTTGATGTTCGTTTGAGAGATGGCGATGATGTTCCCGACGGTCATGGTGGCCAAGGCGAGAACCCACATGATGGAGGTCCAATCCGGCAAGAACACCGGCAGGGCCGAGAAGAAAACCCGGACCAACGCTCCAAAGCTGGCTGCCTTCACGCCAGTGGCCATAAAAGCGGTGATGGAAGTCGGGGCACCCTCGTAGACATCCGGGGCCCACATGTGGAAAGGGACCGAGGCGATCTTGAAGCCGAAGCCAATGGTGAGGAACACCAGGCTCATGAGAAGCATGGGGCTTCTCAAAAGATCCTTGTTCGAAGCGATGGTGGCTGCCACACCCTTGAGATGGAGAGAGCCTGTCGCCCCATAGACCAGGGCGATGCCATAAAGCAGGAATCCCGTCGCAAAAGCGCCCAGCAGAAAATACTTGAACGCTGACTCCACGGACCTCCGGTCCTGTCGCATCATCCCGGCCAAGACGTAGATGGAGATGGACATCGTTTCCAGTCCGAGAAAGATAGTGAGGAAGTGAGCCCCCCCGGTCATCAGCATCATTCCAAGGGTGGCGAAGAGGATCAGAGCATAGTACTCCCCGCAGCTTATCCCTTCCCTCTCCGCATATCCAACGGAAATGAGAATGGTGAGGAAGGCAATAATCTGAAAAACCATCTTGAAGAAGACCGCATATCCGTCAGAAACATACATCCCGGCGTATCCGCTTTTCACAACGCCGACCTGGGGGAGGGTAAAAAAGAAAGCAATGAGTATCCCGACGAGGCTTACATATCCGAGACCTTTCTTGCTCCCCTCTTTCCCTGAAAAAACATCGATAAGAAGAACCCCTAATCCAAAGAGGGCGATCACGATCTCTGGTGCAATGAGAGAGAGGTCAATTTCTGGAACTTTCATCAAAAGCCTCCGGCGTTCAAGCTCATTTGACGTGCTCTTTTTCTATTTCCTGATGTCTGCCACGATCTTCGGTTGAGGGGCTTCGGCCGTTATTCCAACTTTTCCCCTGAAATCCTCCAAGAACTTCTCGACGGTCACATCCATCTTGCTGAAGAACAGCTTGGGATAGATGCCCATGAGAAAAATGAGAATCACCATGGGGACCAGGGTCGCAATCTCTCGGCCGTTGAGGTCCTTCAGTTTCTCGTTTTCAGGCTTCTTGATGACGCCAAACATCACCCGCTGAAACATCCAAAGCATATAGGCCGCACCCAGCACCACACCGGTGGTTGCCAGCACTCCGTAGAGCGTATTGAATCGGAAGGCACCTAAGAGGATCAGAAATTCTCCCACAAAACCGTTCGTGCCGGGTAGTCCAATGGAGGAAAGAGTCACGATCATGAAGAAAGTGGCATAAATGGGCATTACCTTTGACAATCCTCCAAAGTCCGCAATCATGCGCGTGTGGCGCCTCTCATAAATCATTCCAACGATGAGGAAGAGGGACCCTGTGCTCACACCATGGTTGAGCATCTGGTAGAGTGACCCCTCCACCCCTTGCATATTGAAGGCAAACATTCCGAGCATCACGTATCCCAAGTGACTCACACTCGAAAAGGCAACAAGACGTTTCAGATCGGCCTGCATCATCGACACGAGCGCCCCGTAGATGATTCCGATGATGGCCAAGCTCGACACAATGGGCACGAGGTCATAGGCTGCGTTTGGGAAAAGAGGGATGGCAAAGCGGATGAACCCGTAGGTCCCCATCTTTAGCAAGACACCCGCCAGGATCACACTTCCAGCCGTGGGGGCTTCGGTATGGGCATCGGGCAGCCAGGTGTGGAAAGGAAACATCGGGACCTTGATGGCAAAGGCCAGAGCGAAAGCACCGAAAAGCCAATACTGCGTCTGAATGGGGATGGTCGCCTTATAAAGCTCCAGTACGTCGAACGTCGCTTTGCCTGTTGTCTTGAGATTGATGAAATAGAGGGCAAGGATGGCGATCAACATCAAGACGCTTCCGGCCATGGTAAAGAGGAAGAATTTGACGGCGGCATAGATCCGTCTCTTGGGATCGCCCCAGACGCCGATGAGAAAGTACATGGGGATGAGCATCACTTCCCAAAAGACGTAGAAAAGAATCAAATCGAGGGCGACCAAAGCACCGATCATTCCTGTCTCGAGGAAGAGGAAAGAGATCATGTACTCTTTCACTCGGAACGTAATCGCACTCCAGGAGCAGAGGATACAGAGGACAGTCAGGAAAGTCGTTAGCAAAACCAAAAGGAGACTGATGCCATCGATACCCAGCTTGTAACTGATTCCATAGGCCTGGACCCACCAGGTGCTTTCCACAAATTGCATAGCAGCCGTGGTCGTATCGAAGGCAAAGAACAAGGGAAGAGAAAAAATAAATTCGCCGATGGAGATAATGAAAGCGACGGTCCTCAGCGCTCCCACATTCTCTTTCTTGATAAGAATAAGGACGAAGGCACCTACCAGCGGGAAGAAGATCAACAGAGATAAGATCGGAACACCGAAGATAGACATGAACCCGACTCCTTTTGTCTCCCTGCGACGATGGTTTTAGAAGAAGAGGCCCCGCACGACATAGTATCCAGCCAGAACGACACCCCCCAGTACCATGGCCAAAGCATAGTTCTGGGCAAATCCCGTTTGCATCTTGCGAATGAGCCCGGATGCTCCCCCAAAGAAATAAGCGATTCCGTTGACCGTTCCGTCAATGACGAATTCATCGATCCCTTTCCAGAAAGCAGTTCCCAACCCTTTCATGGAATTGACAAAGAGCACCTCGTAGATTTCATCGACGTAGTATTTGTTGAAGACCAACCGATACAATCCCTTCCATGTCTCAGCCATCCTTTTCGGAAGAGCGGGATTCTTGACATACAAGAAGTAAGCGATCCCAATCCCGATGAGAGCGATGACTACTGAGAGAATCATGAGAGGGATTTCAAGAGCCGTGGAGTGAGCGCCTGCTTCTCCACCCGACGCCCATGCAGAGGTGATGAGCTGGATGGCTGCATGGGCTTTTGCAGGCTCCGTGCCGCCGACCACGGGCGCCAGAAACTCATGAAAATGGTTGGCTCCTCCCAGCACATGAGGAATCCCCACATAACCTCCCACAATGGAAAGAAAGGCCAGGACCATAAGAGGAATAGTCATGACTTTGGGTGACTCGTGAATATGGTGCTTGACATGCTCATCGGCGCGACATTCACCCCAGAAGGTCATGAAGAGGGCTCTGAACATGTAGAAAGCAGTCATCCCAGCAGTCACCGCTGCCACTAGCCAAAGCAGGAAATGGCCGTGAGGGCTGGAAAAGGCCTGCCAGAGGATCTCGTCCTTGCTGAAGAACCCGGAGAGGCCTGGAAGTCCAGCAATCGCCACTGTGGCAATAAAGAAAGTCAAGAAGGTGATCGGTATCTTGCGCCATAGTCCTCCCATCTTTCTCATGTCGAGCTCGCCACTCAGGGCATGCATCACGCTCCCCGCTCCGAGAAAAAGAAGTCCTTTGAAAAAAGCGTGCGTCATGAGATGGAAGATCCCAGCGCTGTAAGCGCCCACGCCAACCCCCAAGAACATGTATCCGAGCTGGCTGATCGTCGAATAAGCCAGGACCTTTTTGATGTCGGTCTGGCAGAACCCGATCGAGGCTGCAAAGATGGCCGTGGCCACACCGACGATGGCCACAATCGCCATGGTGATGGGAGCCATGCTAAAGAGCACATTGCACCGGGCTACCATGTAAACACCCGCTGTCACCATAGTGGCTGCGTGAATCAGAGAGCTCACTGGCGTGGGACCCTCCATGGCGTCCGGCAGCCAGACATACAGGGGAAGCTGAGCAGACTTTCCCATAGCGCCAATAAAGAGAAGAATCGTGATCGCAGTCACTGTTCCTGTGTCCAACACGTGGGCATTCGTGAAGACTTCTGTAAAATCAAGCGTCCAGATCCCATGTTTTCCAAGGCTCGTGAACAGGAGAAACATTCCGAGAAGGAATCCGAAATCTCCCACCCGATTGACGACAAAAGCTTTCTTCCCTGCATTCGAAGCGGAGTCTTTTTCATACCAGAAACCGATGAGAAGGTAGGAACAGAGACCGACCCCTTCCCATCCCACAAACATCAGAAGGAAGTTGTTGGCCAGAACGAGATTCAACATCATGAAGACGAAAAGGTTGAGGTACGTGAAATACCGTGTAAACCCTGGGTCATCGTGCATGTATCCTACGGAGTAGATGTGGATGAAGAAGCTGACCCCGGTGACGACCAAGACCATGACGATAGAGAGAGGATCAATCTGGTAGCCGACGACCGTCTGGAACACCCCCGACACCACCCAATCGAAGATCACCTTTTCAAAGAGACGCTCTGAGGCCGGTTTGCCAACCAGTTCGATGAAGATGAGAATGGCGGTGAGAAAGGAGAGGCCAATGGCAGACGGGCCGACCCAACTCACAACGTGTTTCCCCAGCCGTCTCCCGAATAACCCGTTGATCAAGAACCCGATCGCCGGGAAGAGGGGAATGAGCCAGACGTAGTTCAGCATGAAGAACTCCTTCTTTCAACAGTTCGGAGTGTTGGGTTCAGAGTTCGGAGAATTTCTGGGCCCACTCCGAACTCTGAACCCCAGGCTCAGAACTACCATTTCAGTAGATTGATTTCATCCACGTTAATCGTTTCTCTTGAACGGTAGAGCATCACAAAGATGGCTAGCCCCACCGCAGCCTCCGCGGCTGCCACCGCCATGACGAAGAACGCGAACAGCACCCCGTCCATCGATTGGAGAAATCGGGAAAGGGTAATGAACGTTAGGTTGACGGCATTCAACATCAGCTCGATGCACATAAAGACGATGATCGCATTGCGTCGACTCAGGGCGCCGATGACACCAATCGTGAAGAGGATTCCGCTCAAGATCAGATAAAGAACAGGAGGAACAGGTGGCATACTCATGATCTTCTCCTTAGGCCCTTCGCTTACTCAACACCACGGCACCCACAATCGCAGCCACCAAAAGGATGGAAGCAATCTCAAAGGGGAACAGGTACTCGGTAAAAAGAACTTCGCCCACCGCCTTCACATTTTCGCCCAACTTCGCAGGGGTATAAGGACCCACTTTCCCGGAGAGCGGTGCGCCAGCCACGGCATAAATGATTGCGAAAAGGAACAGCAGCGCCAAAGCCCCTCCCACGATCTTGGAATAGAACAACTTCAGGCCTGATCGGAGCTCTTCTTCCAGGTCGAGAAGCATGATCACAAAAACGATGAGCATCGCAATCGCCCCAGCGTACACAATGACTTGGATGATCGCTATGAACGGGCTGTAAAGCAAGAAGTAGAGGACCGCCACGCAGACAAGAGTGAGGACCAAGAAAAGAGCACTGTGGATGGGATTCTTCCGCGTAATCAACAGCACTGAGCCGAGAATGGAGGTAAAGGCCACCCCCAGAAAGATCAACCATTGAAGCAGGATTCCATAATTTTCAGCCATTCCCTAACTCCTTCTGATCCCTCAATCCTCTAGCAGGTTGCTGAAAAAAGCCCTGTCCGCGCATCTGCATCGTTTCCCCTGCCTGGGGCAGGCCCTTCGTCGTTGCAGCGTACCTCCAAGTACGCCTCACTCCTCAGGGTTTCGGGAGCTCCCGCGAACGGGATTTCTCTAGGCTCAACTAGCATCTGCCTGCCTGCGCGAAGCCGCTTCGGCGAAGGCAGGGACATTTTTGAGCAACCTGGGAAAAATAACTTTTTTCAACAAACTGCTAGTATTCTTACCTCGCAACGGGATTTAGGTGCCGGATTTCGAACCCTCTCCTCATTTAGGGATTGAACTTCTTTTGCTCCAGTAACTTCTCAGTATTCATGAGAAAGGGTTTTCGTTCTTCCTCTACCCATTCGTAATTTTTTCCCATGAAGATCGCGCTCACGGGACAGGCCTCCTCACAGTAGCCACAGAAGATGCACCGTGAAGCGTCGAGCTCATACGTCAAGGGGTAGCGCTTCCCCTCTTCGTCCTCAGCCGTCTCAATGGTGATGCATTGGGAAGGGCAGACGATCATGCAGAGGCCGCAGGCCACACACTTTGTCTTTCCCTGCTCGTCCTTTTCAAAATACTGGATTCCTCTCCAGCGTGAACTGGGAGGTAGTTTCTTTTCCGGATATTGAATCGTAATGGGTCTCGAAAAAAACCGGTTCAGGGTGAGTCCAAGTCCTTTGAGCAATGGAATAATCATCGTGAGCCTCTTTCCCCTACTTTAACGAAACAACCAGACTCGTGATCAAAAGATTGATGATCGTCAGAGGAAACAGAACTTTCCAGCCAAACTTCATGATTTGATCGTACCGAAGCCTCGGAAAGGTTCCCCGCTGCCAGATAAAGAAAAAGATAAGAACAAACAGCTTGATGACGAACCAGATCACCCCTGGGATGAACCCGAGGGCTGGAATCGGAGGCTGCCATCCCCCCAAAAAGAGTGTGACCGCGATGGCCCCAATGGCGATCATGTGGGCATATTCCGCCATGAAGAAAAGGGCGAACTTCATGCTGCTGTATTCGATATTGAACCCGCAGGCCAGCTCCGATTCGGCCTCGGGCATGTCAAAGGGAGTTCGGTTGATCTCTGCCAAACCGCAGATGATGTAAAGAACGAAGGCGACCGGCTGGTACCAGACATTCCAGTGCCAGAATCCGTCTGACTGAAGCCTCACAATCTCGGTCAGCCTCAGACTCTGCGAGAGGATGATCACACCCACGATGGAAAGGCCCAGCGCCACTTCGTAGCTGATCATCTGAGCGGCCGCCCGGAGGGATCCCATCAAACCATACTTGTTCCCAGAGGAGTAGCCACCGAGAATAATTCCGTATTCTCCGAGGGAGGCCACAGCAAAAATGTACAACAATCCGACATCGATATCGGCCAGCCGGAGCTTAACCACCCAGCTCGTTCCGGGGATGGTGAACTCGTTTCCGAAGGGGATCACAGCGAAGAGACAAATGGCCGTGATAATGGAGATCATGGGAGCGATGACAAAAACGACCTTATCTGAGCTCCCTGGAACGAGGTCTTCTTTAAAGAAGGCTTTGATGCCATCGGCCATAGGTTGAAGCAATCCAAACGGCCCGCATCGGTTGGGGCCATAACGGACCTGAATGTGACCCAACATTTTGCGCTCGATGAGGGTCAGATAGGCCACCGTCAACATCAAGCAGCCGAAAACGACCACGCTTTTCAAGATGATCTCAATGAGAAGAAACAGAAGCTGCATTCCCTCTCTCCTCTATCGTTTCTCCACCCTTCCAATGAACACCCGATATTCGGGATTTTGGCTGGTGGGGTCTCGCTCGGTGATCAGAAGATTGTTTACAAAACAGGGGAAGAAACTCATGGCCAAGTAGGCCACTCCTTTAGGAACATTCTCCGAAACGTTGCAGCGGGTCTCGATCTCTCCTCTCGGCGAGCTCACTCTTACTGGGTCTCCTTCCGTGAGGTTCGCCCGTGCTGCATCGTCGGGGTGGATCTCTAAACAGGATTCCTTAAAAACCTTCGCCAATCCCAGAGCCCTCTTGCTCGTCGTTCCGATGCCGTAGTGGTAATGAAATCCTCCCGGAACGATCCACAGAGGATACGAGCCATCGGGTTTTTCCAAAGGCTCTCTGTATTCTATTGGAAAGAATCTTCGCTTCCCGCCATTCCTCGATGCCCACTGGACACCGTTCTCTTCAAGATTGGAATAAAGGGCTCTCGAATAGAGAGAAACCAGGGATGCAATTTCGTCCATCACGTGGGCTGGACTCTGATACTGCATCCGATAACCCATACGGGTGGACAGATCACACAGGATTTTCCAATCTGGCCTGGAGTCCCCCACCGGCGAAATGGCTTGCCTTACCCGCTGGACTCTTCTCTCCATGTTCGTGAAGGTCCCATCCTTCTCCGCAAAGGTCACCCCAGGAAGAACCACATGAGCGTACTCGGTGATGTGGGTGATGAACGAATCTTGGACAACCAACAACTCCAGTTGGTGAATGCCATTTTTCAACCGTTCCAGGTTCGGCAGAGAAATCAGAGGATCCTCTCCAAAGACATAGAGGGCTTTGATCTTTCCTTCAGCGATTCCGTCAAATATCTCCACGTACGTAAGACCTGCTTTTTCGGGAACCTTTCTTTCCCAGGCCTGTTCAAATCTCTTTCGTGCCTTTTCATCCTCAACGCGTTCATACCCAGGAAGGAACTCTGAAAGACCACCCATGTCACAAGCCCCCTGGGCATTGTTCTGGGTGAGCATCGGATAGACGCCCCCTCCGGTTTCCTCTGTCTCTCCGGTCAGCAGAGCGAGGTTGCAGAGGGCCTTCACGGTTTCCGTGCTGTTCGCGTGCTGAGCCACGCCAGGACCGAAGACAATGGCCCGCTTCTTGGCCGCGGCATAGAGTTTGCCCATCGCCTCCAATTCTGCCGGAAGAATTCCTGTCGCTTCTTGAACAACCTGAGGTGTAAATCTTTCAACCGAAGAGCGCATCGTCTCGAACCCTTCGGTTTTTGCTCCAACGAATTCTTTTGAAGAAATCCCCTGTCCGATCAGGAGACGAATGAGGCCATTGATCCACGCAATATCCGTTCCAGGCAAGGGTCTCAGCCAAAGGTTGGCCCATTTTTCCCACTGAGTTCTTCTCGGGTCGACCAGAATGATCTTTGCGTTGTTGACACTCATGGCCTTCCTCATCTTGTTGCTGAAGATGAGGTTGTCCGAGTAGACATCGGCTCCGATGAGGAGAATCAAATCCGACCTTGCCACATCGTCCATGGAGTGGGTCATCGCCGGCGAACCCGTGGAGGCCGACATCCCATAGAGGACCGAGCCACTCGCCAAACGGGCCCCGTTATCGATGTGATTCGTTCCGATGCAGGCCCTCATCCATTTCTGGAAGAGATAGTTTTCCTCATTCGTCGCCCGAGAGGAAGTAATCCCGGCAATCGCCTGGGCCCCGTACTTCTCCGCCACCTCCTGAAGCTTCGTGGCGACGAGGTCGAGCGCTCCCTCCCAGCTGGACCCCACAACCCCCCCAGACGTCTTAATCATCGGCTTCTGAAGTCGGTCCGGATGGTGGATGAAATCGTAGCCGAACCGTCCCCTCACGCAAAGACTTCCCCGATTGACGCCCACATCATCCCGTGTGGTCACTTTGACCACTTTCCTTTTGCCCAGGGTATTCAACTCCAGTTGACAACCGCAGGCGCAGAAGGTACACGTGGTTGGGGTTCTCGAAAGCTGCCACGTTCTTCCTTTGATGGGGCTGAGATTCTCTGTCAAAGCACCCACAGGGCAGACCGAGAGGCACTCCCCGCAGGAAATACAGTTTTCCTTTCGGACCGCCTCGATGTGCGATGAAAATCCGCGCTCCACCACCTCGAGCACATCGGCTCCTGGAATGTCGATGCAGGCATGGACACATCGTAGACACATCACACATCGATCAAACCATTGCTTAATTAGGGGTGTCCCATAGTCTACAGACGGAGCTTTCACCGCCTCTGGAGGAAACTCATTCGTGGCGATGCCAAACTCATAAGTACGATTCTGAAGCTGACACTCACCTCCTGCATCACAGACCGGGCAGTCGAGAGGGTGATTGACCAGAAGGAACTTCAAGGCCTCACATCGCATTTTCATCACACGATCGGTACGCGTATGAACGACCATTCCGTCGACCACCGGCGTTGCGCACGAGGCCATGGGCATATCTGCCCCTTCCACATCCACCAGGCAGATCCGGCACGACTTGATCAGACTCAGTTTTGCGTGGTAGCAAAGGGTGGGAATCGTGATCCCGTTCTCTCTCGCCACGTCCAGAATCGTTTGATCCGGCTTGGCAGGGAGCTCTTTCCCGTCAATCGTCACCCTGAACATGCTAGGCACAGTCCTCCCTGTTTATCTTAGACAGCAAAGAGTGCGACGCGCACACATCGCAAACAACGTTCCGCTTCCTTCTGAGCTACAGGAATGGGAAATCCCTCCTCGACTTCGTCGAAAACCCATTTACGGGTTTCGGGAGGCAGCATCTGTAACACTGCCCGTTTCTGTCCTCCCGAGATTCCAACCTTCTCTTTCTTATCGTAGACCTTGATCTTTTCGACCAGATCTTCAAGGCGCTCCTCTTCCGTTTCTTTCACCTCACTGCCACGGAGGAAAAGGTCTATCTTGTCCGCCGCCCGTTTGCCATGGCCTGCAGCTCTCACCAGAACGTCCGGCCCTGTGACGCAGTCGCCTGCCGAAAAGATCCCCTGGCGGCTCGTCTGAAAGGTTCCTTCTTGGACAGCCACCGTCGATCGTTTGGTCGTGTTCACTCCATCCTTCTCTTCGAGGAAAGAAAGGTCGATCGCCTGACCAATGGCAGGGATCAGGATGTCCGTCTCGATGAAGAACTCAGAGCCCTTGATCGGAACGGGTCGACGCCTGCCGCTCGCATCGGGTTCTCCGAGCTCCATACGGATGCACTCCACTCCGACGACCTTTCCATTCTTTTCGATAATCCGCACCGGGTTACAGAGGTAGTGGAATTTCACGCCCTCCTGTTCCGCATCGTGGATTTCCGCGGCGTCTGCAGGCATCTCCTTTTTCGTCCGGCGATAGACCAAATTCACATCCTGTTTTCCAATCCGGAACGACGATCGAACGCAGTCAATAGCCACATTCCCACCGCCGACGACCACGACCTTCTTCCCTTCGGGGTAAGGATCTCTGCCCAGGTTGATCTCCAGCAGATAAAAGACCCCTGGAATGAACCCCTGATATCCTTTGTCTTCTCCCTCAACGCCCATGGACGTATTCGTCTGGGCGCCCACACTCAGGAAGATCGCTTTGTATCCCTGCTCAAAGATCTGAGAAAGAGTGATATCCTTTCCCACCTGCGTGTTGTAACGAATGTCCACTCCCAGGCGCTCAGCGAGTCCAGCCTCATACCTCAGAATATCTCTCGGAAGCCGGTAGTCCGGGATCCCGACCGCTGCCATTCCCCCGGGCTCCGCCAACCGTTCAAAGACGGTGACGGAATATCCCTTGAGGCCGAGATAATAGGCACAAGACAAACCCGCAGGACCTGCTCCAATGATGGCCACTTTCTCGGAACGTGGTGATTCCCTCTTGAGGAGGGGTTCTTTCCTCTTCTCTAATTCATAGTCTGCGACGAACCGTTTCAGCCACCTGATCGAGATGGGTTCATCGACATTGGCCCGGCGGCAATTCTCCTCACAGGGCCGGACGCATACCCTCCCCAGGACACCCGCGAGGCAGGTGGCTCCTCGAATGGCTTCGAGGGACTCCAGGAATCTCCCCTCTTTAATCAATTCTACGTAATCGTAAATCGGAAGATGGGAAGGGCACGCACTCACACAGGGTGCAGTCACCTTGACCTTATATTCTTGGCGCGGGATAGGTTTTTTCGATTGAATGACCTCGGAAAATTGATGGTTGAAATGGCCGAGCGCATCGAGCAAGGGTTTGGGGCCCGTCTGTCCCAGATTACACTTGGAACTCTTCAGGATCATTTCTCCCAGTGACCTCAGTTGCTCAAGGTCTTCCGCCCTGCCTTTTCCATCGGCAATGCGGTTCATGATGGTTGACATCACCCGTGTTCCCACACGACACGGAGTACATTTTCCGCAGGATTCCTTCTGAACCGCTTCCAGGTAGGCCCGAATCAGATCGATGATATTGGTGTCTGGATCCCGAATGGCAATGCCGTCCCACCCTACAAAGGCCTTGATCTTCTTCTCCTTGTCAAATTCAAGGGGAAGATTGAGGCTAGTCGGTGTTTGCCTGTCAGCTTCGGGTTTCCCTCGGTTGTCTGTAACCGTCCCAGCCCAGCTGCAAAAAATGATATCCGTCATGAGAATCCCTTCTTCCGCTCCTCGTGACCTATAAATCGTTGACTGCCGTGCGCCTGCCTTCCGGCAGGCCCCCTGCTGCAGGCCCGCGGTAGGCCTTCCGTAGGCAGGGGCTTTACTTCTTCGGTTACCGGTCAATCTCTCCCAGAACGATATCGATGCTTCCAATCACCGCGATGACATCCGCGATCAACCGACCTTCCACCATCTTGGGAAGGGCGCTCAAATTGAGAAAAGAGGGCGGTCGGATTCTCACCCGAAAAGGATGATTCGATCCATCACTGACGACATAGAAACCCAGTTCTCCTTTGGATGCCTCGACGCTGGCATACACCTCTCCCTCCGGAGGTCGAAACCCTTCTGAGACAACCTTGAATTGTCGGATTAAAGCGGCGATGTCCTTCTGAACGGCGTCTTTCGGCGGTAGGGTCACCCATGGATCGTCGGTGATGATCGGGCCATCAGGCAAGCGTTCCAAGGCTTGCTCCACTATGGCGCTCGACCATTCCATCTCTCTCAAGCGAACGATATACCGGTCGTAGACATCCCCGACGGTTCCTGTGGGAATGTCGAAATCGAACTCCTCGTAGCCTGAATACGGAAAAGCTTTTCTTACATCCCATTTTACTCCAGACCCTCGCAGGGTGGGTCCGGTCACTCCCCAGTTGATCATATCCTCTTTCGAAATGATCCCAACCCCTTTGGTCCGTTTCAACCAGATCACATTTTGCGTGAGTAGGGTTTCGTATTCCTTGATCCGACGTGGAAAAGCTTTCAAAAAGGTTCTGATGGGATCCTTCATCTCCTCCGTCAGGTCTTTCGCAACACCACCGATCCTGAGATAGGTCGGCGTGAGCCTTCCGCCAGCCACTTCCTCAAAAATCCTAAGAATATCTTCCCTCTCACGAAAATTGTAGAAGAGAAGCGTCATCGCTCCAATATCTAAGGCGTGGGTCCCCAGCCAGATCAGATGGGCTGCGATTCTCTGAAGCTCTGCCATGATCACTCGGAGAACCTGGGCCCGTCTGGGAACCTCCATTCCCAAAAGTTTCTCCACGGCCAAAACATAGGCCAGGTTGTTTCCCATCGCGTTGGTGTAATCCAGGCGATCGGTCAGGGGGATCACCTGAGCATAGGTTTTACTCTCGGCGAGTTTCTCAACTCCCCGATGAAGGTGTCCGAGATGGGGGGTCGCCTTTACAATCACCTCGCCATCCAGCTCCAAAACCAGTCGCAAGACTCCGTGCGTGGCCGGATGTTGAGGCCCCATGTTAATGGTCATCAACCGCTTCTCAGCCATTTCAAACCTCTGGAACGAAAGGTTTATCGAAATCAGGTCCCTCGACAGGGAAATCTTTTCTCAGGGGATGTCCCTCAAAGTCATCCCAGAGCAAAATCCTTCTCAGGTCAGGGTGATTCTCAAAGGGAATTCCGAAGAGGTCATACACCTCTCGTTCTAACCAGTTGGCAGCTTTCCAAATCGATTCGACGCTCGAAACCGATTCCTGTTCTCCGACTTTCGCCTTTAACCTCAGCCTTTCGTTGTTCTTCACGGAGTAGAGAAGGTAGACCACTTCGAAACGGGGCCTCTGAGGGAAGAAGTCGAGCCCGCAGAGATCGGTGAGCCAATGATACTCGAGGTCAGGATTGGAATAGAGATATTGACAGATCTGGAGAAGCTCCTGTTTTGGAACGGTCACGGTCACTTCTCCCCGAAAATTTCTGACCCCGAGAATCGAGGCCGGAAATTTCTCCTGCAGCTTTTTCAATCCCACGTGAGTCTCGGCCATGCCTTTCTCCTCATTGTGATTTCCAATTCAAACTGCTCCGCACATCTTTTCGATTGGCGAGAGACTCCTTTTCGATTTTCTTCTGGAGTTTCATGAGAGCGGTGAGGAGCGACTCGGGCCGCGGGGGACAACCCGGAACATAAATATCCACTGGGATGATCTGATCCACACCCTGCACCACACTGTAGGTTTTGAAGATCCCACCGGAACACGCACAGACGCCATAGGCAATCACCCATTTGGGTTCTGGCATCTGCTCGTAGATGCGCTTGACCATGGGGGCCATCTTCTTGGTGAGGGTGCCTGCCACAATCATGAGATCTGCCTGCCTTGGCGAAGGCCGGAAGACCTCGGATCCAAAACGAGAAATATCCCACGTCGCCGAACTGGTGACGATCATCTCCAGGGCGCATCAGGCCAAGCCAAAGGTGACTGGCCAGATCGAATATTTCCGACCCCAATTCACAAGCCAATCCAGGACAGGAAGAAAAGGGGTCTTTTCGAGAGTGGTTTCTATTCCCATTCCAGCGCTCCTTTTTTCCAGATATAGAGGTAGGCAATCAGCAAAATACCGATGAAAACAAGCATGGAGAGGAAGCCAAAGACCTTCAATTGTTTGAACACGACAGCCCAAGGATAGAGAAAGACCACTTCGATATCGAAGAGAAGGAAGAGAAGGGCGATGATGTAATACTTGATGGGGATCCTATTGTAGGTGGGGCCGATGGTGGTCATCCCACACTCATAGGGAGCCTCCTTCAAGGAACTCGGTTTCTTCTGCCCCAAGAGTGAGGAGGCCGCCACTGCGAACAGGGCGAATCCCACGGCGATGCCAAAGAAGACAAGGATCGGCAAATAATCGATAAGCATAACCCCTCCCCACTGGTCAACGTTTCCTCGACCGCAACAAACTACAAAATTGTCCCCTCTTTGTCAAGAAGTATTTTGAAGAAATTCCACAAGAAATGAACAGAGAGAAGTTACCATGAAGCCCCGCCCGGCAGCACAGGGGGGGGCTTCCGGGTAATGTCGATATGATACACGGTCGGCTTTCCGCCGAAAAAGGGGGCATCACCCAACTTGACCGTGACGCATGGATTCCCAGTTTTTTTCGTCTTGTTTCAAAAAAGGGAGGATGGACACAAATCCGAGTTTCAACCTAGCACATTCGGACGAAATTTTCAATTTGAAATTCATTTCTCCAACGATCTGTATGGGCTTCATTTGGTTGACAGAGGGGGCTTTTTATCTTAAGTTTTGATGTAAAATTTGCACCGAAATTCAAGGGCTTTTTATGGACATCCGGCACGAAAAGATCCCCGTCAACATCGAAGATGAGATGAAGAAGTCCTATATGGACTACGCCATGAGCGTCATCGTCGGCCGAGCTCTTCCCGATGCGCGCGATGGCCTCAAACCCGTCCATCGGCGTATCCTCCACGCCATGAACGAATTGAACAACGACTGGGATAAGCCCTACAAGAAATCAGCAAGGATTGTCGGTGACGTGATTGGAAAGTATCACCCTCATGGAGACATGGCGGTTTATGACTCCATTGTGCGAATGGCCCAGGACTTCTCCCTTCGCTATCCGCTCGTCGACGGCCAAGGAAACTTCGGTTCCATTGACGGCGACCCACCTGCCGCCATGCGATACACCGAGATCCGCATGGCCAAACTGGCCCACGAACTGCTCGCAGACATCGAGAAAGAGACGGTTGACGTCGTCTCGAACTATGACGAGTCCTTGTTCGAACCCTCGGTTCTCCCATCAAGATTTCCGAACCTCATTGTGAATGGGTCTTCGGGGATCGCCGTGGGCATGGCCACCAATATCCCTCCGCACAACATGACGGAGACCATCCATGCGCTCATTGCTCTCATCGACGACCCGGATATCTCCATTGCCAAACTGATGACCCACATTCCCGGTCCGGACTTTCCGACCGGAGGATTTATCTACGGGAAGGAGGGCATTCGTTCCGCCTACGAAACGGGCAAGGGGGTCATCCAGATTCGGGCTCGGGCCCTCATCGAGAGGGATCGGAAAAGGCGAACGCGAGAGCATCGTCATCACAGAACTCCCCTACCAGACCAACAAGGCGAAGTTCATCGAGCGGGTGGCAGAACTCGTTCAGGAAAAAACGATCGAGGGAATCTCAACGATCCGGGACGAATCGGACCGAGATGGCATGCGGGTGGTCATCGAACTGAAACGGAATGAAGTGGCGGAAGTCATCCTGAACCAGCTCTACAAGCACACCCAGATGCAGACCTCTTTCGGGATCATCCTCCTCGCCATTCATCAGAATCAACCCAAACTCCTCAATCTGAAAGAAATCCTCCAGCTCTTCGTGCAACATCGTCAGGAGGTGGTCACTCGAAGGTCTGTCTTCGAACTGAAGAAAGCGGAGGCCCGGGCCCATATCCTGGAGGGGCTGAAAAGGGCCATCGACCAGATTGACGCCATCATCGCTGCCATCCGGGCTTCGAAAACCCCTAAAGAGGCCAAAGAGCGGTTGATGGATCGATTCGCCTTTTCTGATGAACAGGCTCAGGCCATCCTGGACATGAGGCTGCAGCGATTGACCAACCTGGAGCAGCGGAAGATCGTGGAGGAGTATGAGGAGACGATTAAGGTCATCAACCGATTGAAGGCGCTGCTCGCCAGTGAACGCCTCATGCTCAATGTCATCAAAGAAGAGTTGGTCGCCATTCGAGACGCCTATGGAGACGAGAGGCGAACCGAGATCGTCGAGGCGACCCCTGAGATCAAGATCGAAGATCTCATCGCCGAGGAAGACATGGTGGTGACGATCACCCACACCGGCTATATCAAAAGAAATCCCATCAGTCTGTACCGGAGCCAGAATCGCGGCGGGAAAGGAAAGATGGGCATGCAGGTCAAGGAAGAGGATTTTGTGGAAGACCTCTTCATCGCCTCCACGCACGATTATGTCCTCTTCTTCACCGATGCGGGAAAGATCCACTGGATGAAGGTTCATGAGCTTCCTCAAGCCGGTCGTCGTCACCCGGGGCAAAGCGATCGTGAACCTTCTCAATCTCGGAAGCGATGAGAAGGTGACAACGATTCTCTCACTCAAGGATTTCCAGAAATGGAAAGTTCATCACGCTTCATGACGAAGCTGGGTGATCATCAAGAAGACGGCCCTCGAGGCTTACAGCAATCCCAGGGTGGGCGGGATCATTGCCATCAACCTGGATGAAGGGGACGAACTCATCTCCACCCGATTGACCGATGGCAAACAGCACCTCTTCATCGGCACCAAATTGGGAAAGGCGATCCATTTCCCAGAAGCCCAGATCCGTGAAATAGGACGAACGGCCCGCGGAATCCGAGGGATTCAGCTCTCCCAAAGGACGACGAGGTCGTGGGAATGGAGGTCGTGGCCCCTCACACCCAGATCCTAACGGTCACGGCGCAACGGTTACGGAAAGAGAACCCAGGCCTCTGAGTATCGCATTCAGAACCGGGGCGGGACGGGCATCTTCACCGTAAAGAGAACACCGAAGACCGGCGATGTGGTGACCATCATTCCCGTCACCGACGAAGATGAACTGATGCTGATCTCGAATGCGGGAAAGATCATCCGTTTGAAGGTGGCTGACATTCCTGTCCAGGGAAGAAATACGCAGGGGGTGAGGCTGATCACCCTTGAGACCGGAGAGAAGGTCGTCTCCGTCGCGAAGCTGGCAGAGAAGGATTAGAGGAGTTATCCTTCAATCACGCTCGGCTGTCATAGGTATTTACGGCCGTAGCTAGAATTTTGCTTAGAGAACTAGAAAAAACTTGTAATTCTTGAAAAAAGGGTTTATAGTGATTTTTGGTGTTCCAATGTCAATTTTCCCCAGTTTTCTTCCCTTCATGACTTTGTAATTTTCATTTTTCCACATTTGTGGAAACATTGTGAAAAAAGACAAATAACTAATTGAAATGAATATGCTTTTTGGCTTGCTCCATTCCTGGACATTCCATAGACTGCCTTCAAACGCTACCCAAGACAATCATGGCTGAACCCATGGAAGACTTTTGGACTAAAGTGACCGACTCTTTGAAAGAAAGGGTAGGTCAACAGAATTTCGACATCTGGATAAAACCGATTTCCTTTGTTTCCATGCAGGGAGACAGCGTGGAACTCGAAGTTCCAAATCGCTTTTTCAAGGAATGGATCAACGAGCACTATGCTTTCCAGATTCAGGAGTCTATCTCCCATTTGACCCAGAAATCTTGTCTCCTCAAGTTTCGAATCCGAAATGCAAGAGCCACCAAACAAGAGTTCACTCCTCGGGGTCCCGAAAAGAGGGAAGCGGAGGGGCCTTCTTCCGGCGTTCCCATGTTTAACCCTAAGTACACCTTTGATAATTTTGTCGTGGGGGCAAGTAACCAATTTGCCAATGCAGCCTGTCTCGCCGTGGCTAACCTTCCAGCGAAAAACTATAACCCCCTCTTTATCTACGGAGGGGTAGGGCTAGGGAAGACTCACCTCCTCCACGCCATTGGAAACCATATCCTTCAAAATCGCATTCTTCTCGAAATCAAAAAAATCTGTTACCTCTCTTCGGAGGAATTCACGAACGAGCTGATTAACTCCATTCGATATGAGAAAATGGATGAATTCCGGAACAAGTTTCGGAAGATGGATATTCTTCTTATCGATGACATTCAGTTCATCGCTGGGAAGGAGAGAACTCAGGCTGAATTCTTTCATACATTCAACTCTCTTTACGAAGCCCGAAAACAGATTGTGGTCACCAGTGATAAATTTCCAAAGGATATTCCCAATTTTGAAGAGAGACTTCGTTCCCGGTTCGAATGGGGTCTCATCGCTGACATTCAACCTCCGGATATCGAAACGAAAGTAGCAATTCTTCGAAAGAAAGCTGAAAACGAGAACATTCCTCTTCCCAACGATGTTGCTTTCTTGCTGGCTTCCCAAATTGACTCCAATATCAGAGTTTTAGAAGGATCACTGATTCGCATTGGTGCCTTTGCCTCTCTCACAAAGACATCCATCACGATCGATATGGCAAAAGAAGTTTTAAAAAATATCATTAGACCTAAAGAAGAACTGATCTCGATCGATTCGATTCAGAAAACTGTTTCCACTTTTTATAACATTAAGATATCGGATCTTAAGGTGAAGCGGAAGTATAAAGGGTACGTTCTTCCCCGTCAGATCGCCATGTACCTCTCAAGAAAAATGACGACCGCTTCTCTCATTGAAATAGGAGATAAGTTTGGAGGAAAGGACCACTCCACGGTTCTTCACTCCATCAAAAAGATTGAGGAGAAGATTTTACAGGATCCCTCTTTCCGAGAAACAATCGAAAATCTTCATGGTCGAATTAAGTCATAAATAGAGTTGAAATCGTGTGAATCAATGTGTAAAATAATAGACGTTGCAGCATGTGAATGGGTTCAGGAAATATTTTCCCAAACATTCTCATTAAGAGTCCACACCCAAATCCTTTTATTATTATGTCTGTTAGACCTTTTTTCTTCATTTTCACAGGTCTTATTATGACGGTGACAGTTCTATAGAATTATATAAAATAATAATAAGAGGTTAATCATGAATTTTGAAATTGAGAAAAAAGAATTTTTGAGGGGACTTAATCTCATTCAAAGTATTACGGGAAGAAAAACGACGCTTCCCATCTTGACACATGTTCTTCTGGAGACAGGAAAAGGATGCCTTTTATTAACGGGTACGGATCTGGAAATTGGCATTCGGGAAGAGTTGACCGCGAAAATACATGAGGAAGGAAAATCTTCTGTTTCTGCAAAGAAGCTTTATGAGATTGTTCGAGAGCTGCCGGACCAGACGATTCAAATTCAGAAAAAAGAGAATCATTGGATCACCCTGCGGTGTGGCAAGTCACTCTTCAATATGGCAGGGCTTGATCCTGAAGAGTTTCCTTCTCTTCCGGTTTTTCAAGACGAGCATTTCTGCGAACTTCCCATCTCCCTCTTAAGCGAAATGATTGAAAAGACTGTCTTTGCAGCGGCGAACGAAGAATCCCGCTATCATCTCAACGGAGTGTTTTTTCTCCAGAACAAGGAGGGGGAAAAGAGAGATTGAGAATGGTGGCCACCGATGGTCATCGACTTTCTCTCATCGATCGAGAAGCTCAGAAGGTTCGAGGGATCGAAAAAGGAATTATCATTCCGAAAAAGGGCGTCTTGGAGATGAAAAAGGTCATGGCCGATAAGGAGGGAATGGGGACGGTGGCAATCTACTTTGACGCAACGCACGGCTTCATGAAGATAGGGAAATCCTTAATGATCGTGCGTCTGATCGATGGAGATTTTCCAGAATATCAACAGGTGATCCCCAAAGAGAATGATAAAAAACTCACTCTCAACAAAGACAATTTTTACCGTTGTCTAAGAAGAGTGTCGACCATGGCGAGTGAGCGGGTGGAAGGAGTGAAGTTCTCGATCAAAAGCAATAGCATTGAGTTCAGTTCGTATAACCAGGATTTTGGAGATGCCCGAGAGGAAATGGAAGTGGCCTACGAAGGTCCTTCTTTGGATGTGGGATTCAATTCGAGGTATCTCATGGAGGCTCTGAACATCATCGATTCCGAAGAGGTTCTCATCGAGATCAAGGATGAGGGAAGTCCGGGAATGATGCGACCGGTGCCGCCGGCGGATCCCCCGGATCAAATATGCATCGTTATGCCCATGAGGATTTAAATGGCGAAGAATTCGGATCAGGATAAGTCAGGACGAGAAGAGAGCGAGAGTACGGACCTTTATACTGCGGAACAGATTACGGTCCTTGAAGGATTGGCGGCTGTCCGGAAGCGGCCAGCCATGTACATCGGGAATACGGGAACCGAAGGATTACATCACCTCGTCCATGAGATCGTCGACAATAGCATTGACGAAGCCCTGGCAGGCTTCTGTCAGAAGATCGACGTCATCATCCACATGGACAATAGTGTCACCGTTCGTGATGACGGTCGTGGAATTCCGGTGGACCTCCACGAAAAAGAGAATCGACCGGCGGTGGAGGTCGTCATGACCATGCTCCACGCGGGAGGGAAATTTGACAATCTGAGCTACAAGATTTCGGGAGGTCTTCACGGCGTGGGTCTCTCGGTCGTCAATGCCCTTTCAGAGTTTATCGAATTGGAGATTCGGCGGGACGGAAAAGTGTACCAGCAGACCTATGAGCGGGGGGAACCGAAGACAAAACTTCAGGTCATCGGTAAGACGAAACACACGGGAACACAGGTTCACTTCAAGCCTGACGCAGAGATCTTCGAGACTCTAATTTTCAGTTTCGACTTGCTCTCTCAACGGCTGAGAGAGTTGGCTTTCCTGAACAAAGGCCTCTCCATTACCATCGAAGATGAGCGGTCAGAAAAGCGACACGATTTTTTTTACAAGGGCGGGATCATCTCTTTCATTGAGTATCTGAATAAGAACCGAAATGTTCTCCATCCCAAACCCATTTACATCGAAGGAGAGAAGAACGGGTTGGAGGTAGAACTCTCGTTCCAATACAACGACGGATATGCTGAAAACATTTTTTCTTTTGCCAATAACATCAACACGGTGGAAGGGGGAACCCACCTCGTCGGATTTAAGACGGCCCTCACCCGAACGATCAACCAATACGCAACGAATGCCAACCTTCTCAAAGGGCTCAAGGAGAACTTGACGGGAGAAGACATCCGGGAAGGTTTGGTCGGTGTCATCAGCGTCAAGGTTCGCGAGCCTCAGTTTGAAGGGCAGACCAAGACCAAGCTCGGCAACAGCGAAGTCAAAGGAATGGTGGAGGCCCTGGTTAACGAGAAGCTGGGGACGTACTTCGAGGAAAGCCCCAGTGTCGCGCGGAAAATTATCTCCAAGGTGATCGACGCCTCCCGTGCAAGGGAGGCCGCGCGAAAGGCACGAGAGTTGAGTCGAAAAAAGGGTGCTCTCGATGGAAATGTTCTACCAGGAAAATTGGCCGACTGCCAAGAAACAGATCCCGCGCGGAGCGAGATCTTTATTGTGGAGGGAGATTCGGCAGGAGGTTCGGCCAAACAGGGAAGAGATCGTACGACCCAAGCCATCCTTCCCCTTAAGGGAAAGATCCTTAACGTGGAGAAGGCTCGATTTGACAAGATGCTGGCCAACGAGGAGATTAAGATCCTCATCTCCGCGCTGGGAGCCGGAATTGGGAAGGAAGATTTCGACGTGGGTCGTCTTCGCTACCATCGCATTATTATTATGACCGACGCCGACGTGGACGGTTCTCACATTCGCACGCTGCTCCTCACGTTTTTCTACCGCCACATGCCCGAGACCATTGAAAGGGGACATCTCTTCATTGCCCAACCCCCCTTGTTCAAAGTCAATGAAGGGAAAAGCGAATCCTACATCAAGAACGAACAGGAACTCAATCAACACCTGGTGGACCGGGCCATTGCCAAGAGTGAGGTGGTGGTTCAGCGGACGAGCAAGAAGATAACGGATCGGAAACTGAGCCTCCTCCTCGAGAAGATTTTCCTCTACCATGATCTCCTTCAACGAATTCAACATCGAGGATACCCCCGATCCCTGCTCTCCATCCTCCTGCAGGATGGTGTCCGGAACAAGTCGGCTTTCGCGGAGAAGGAAAAGATTGCCGACCTCAAGAAACGACTCGAGAAAGGGGGATTTGAGGTCTTGGAGGTCGCTTGGGATGAGGAGCACAATCTTTGCGGGTTCGAGATTCAGCAGGAGAATGGAGGAAGGCATCCTCGCCTGAAGCTCCGGTGGGATTTCGTGTCTTCCGTGGAATTCCGCCAGCTCCATCAACTCTATCAAGACATTCATGAGATGGCTCCTCCCCCCTATGTCGTGAAGGAAAAGGACAAGGAACTGACCATTGAGAATGAGGAAGACTTGCTTCAGTCGTTAAACCGAGATGGGGAAAGAGGGACTCGGGGTTCAGCGCTATAAGGGGTTGGGAGAGATGAACCCTGAACAACTCTGGCAAACCACCATGAATCCAGAAACGCGGACGCTTCTCCAGGTGAAGATTGAAGACGCCATTGAAGCCGATGAAATCTTCAGTGTCCTGATGGGCGATGAGGTCGAACAGAGACGGCAGTTCATTGAAGACAACGCCCTCTTCGTCAAGAACCTCGATATCTGATCTCCTTTGGATTCCTATCACCTCAAGGAACCCATCCTGACCCCTTCATGCAAGAATCTCAGCAGAAGGTTTTGAACCCCTTCGCAAATGACCCGAGACTCCGTGCGCTGCGCCTGACCGTGGCAACGCATGAAGACTCGGACCCAAGCGGCAGCAGCCTCCGCATTCGTCCTGCCTTTCCAGGACGTCTGGCGTTGGTACTGGAGCGGTGGGATTCAGCCATTGTTGGGCCGGACTGAAATCGTTCGGATGTGGGTGTAGATGAATGCTGATCATCGGATTAACCGGAGGGGTTGCAAGCGGAAAAACGACCGTTTCAGAGGTCCTGAGAGAGGAAGGTGCCACCCTCATCGACGCAGACCAGATTGCCAGGGAACTGGTTCAACCGCAAACACCGGCCTGGCAAGAGTTGGTCAGGGCATTTGGAAACGGGATTCTTGATCGGGATGGGTCCATTCACCGACAGAAGCTCGCATCCCTCATCTTCTCGAATCCTCGCCAGAGGAGCCTTTTGAATCGGATTCTTCATCCGAGGATTAAAGAAGAAATAGGCCGCCGTTTGAAAGGCATTCAGCAGAAAGATCCTGAGGCCATTGTGGTGATCGATGCACCCTTGCTCATTGAAACCGGTGGTCATCGAGAGATGGACAAAGTCATCGTGGTTGTCTGCACAGAGACCCAGCAGATCGAAAGACTGAGGAGACGAAATCAACTGAGCGAGGAGCAGGCCCGGGCGATGCTTTCGTCTCAGATGTCTCTGGAAGAAAAGACAACGGTGGCAGATTATGTGATTTGCAATGAGGGATCCCCTGAGGAAACCCGCCAAAAGGCGAGGGACGTTTTTAAGGAGTTGAAAAGGATTGCCCTTCAACCGAAGGGCCACACGGCGTGATGACCATTCGCCTGTTCCAGGGCGACCTATTCCATGGGTGAGGAGGCAAGGGAACGCGGTTATGAACATCAAAGATTTAAAAAAGATGAAGATCAATGAGCTGTACCGGGTTGCGAAGGATCTCAATGTCGAAGGGGCCAGCAGTATGCGCAAGCAGGAGTTGATTTTTGCCATTCTTCAGGCCCAGACAGAGAAGAACGGGTTGATTTTTGGGGAAGGGGTCTTGGAGATCCTCCCAGACGGGTTCGGGTTTTTGCGGTCTCCCGACTACAATTACCTTCCCGGTCCGGATGATATCTATATCTCCCCCTCTCAGATCCGTCGATTCAACCTTCGGACGGGAGACACGGTCTCCGGGCAGATCCGGCCCCCGAAGGACACCGAGCGTTACTTTGCGATGCTCAAGGTGGAGGTCGTCAACTACGAGGATCCCGAGGGAGCCCGGGATAAGATTCTCTTCGACAACCTGACCCCTCTCTATCCCCAGGAAAAGATTCATTTGGAGATGGACGGAGATGCCCAGAATTACTCCTCCCGAGTCATGGATCTTCTCACTCCGATCGGCAAAGGACAGCGCGGACTCATCGTGGCGTCCCCAAGAACCGGCAAGACCATGCTCCTGCAGAGCATTGCTCACAGCATCACGACCAATCATAAAGAGATTACGCTGATCGTCCTGCTCATTGACGAGCGGCCCGAGGAAGTGACGGACATGGAACGTTCCGTCAAAGGAGAAGTGATCAGCTCCACGTTTGATGAACCCGCTTCTCGACACGTCCAGGTCGCAGAGATGGTGATTGAGAAGGCGAAACGCCTGGTCGAGCACCAGAGGGACGTGGTCATCCTCCTCGACAGCATCACCCGATTAGCCCGGGCGTATAACACGGTGGTCCCACCGAGCGGGAAAGTCCTTTCGGGCGGCATTGACGCCAATGCGCTGCAGCGCCCCAAGCGGTTCTTCGGTGCTGCACGGAACATCGAGGAAGGCGGAAGCCTCACCATCATCGCCACGGCACTCATCGAGACGGGCAGCCGAATGGACGAAGTCATTTTCGAGGAGTTCAAAGGAACAGGCAACATGGAAATCCATCTCGATCGGCGCCTCGTTGACCGGAGGGTCTTCCCCTCGATCGACATTCAGCGATCTGGAACGCGCAAGGAAGAACTCCTTCTCGATCCCAACGACTTGAATCGTATCTGGCTTCTGAGAAAAGTCCTTCAGCCCATGAATACGGGGGAAAGCATGGAGTTTCTTCTCGAGAAGATGCATGCCACCAAGAGTAATCGGGATTTTCTCGATTCGATGAATCAGTAGTGAACCTCTCGACTCCCCGGCTTAAAGGCCGGGGTTTGCTCGAGGTTCACCCTGAGCCGTGCTTCCTTCCCCCGCCTTGAAAGGCGGGCTTCGCACGGTCGAACGGGTGAAGGCAGAGACGGAAAAGTTGAAAAATCATGAGAAATCGGTAAAATAGAGGATGGAGGATTTGTAAGATGAAAAAGGATATTCATCCCAAAGTGTTCGACACCGTGGTCAAGTGCGCTTGTGGCGCAGTTTTCGAGACGAAGAGTACCCAAAAAGAAATCCGTGTGGATATGTGCTCCAACTGTCACCCCTTCTTTACGGGCAAACAAAAATTCTTAGATACGGCGGGAAGGATCGAGCGGTTCAAGAAGAAATATGGCGAAAAGGCAACCCAGAAGGAATAATTCTAGCCCGTGTATCTGTTCACCTCTCTGCCCGTTGGCGACCGGTGGACAGCTTTCCTCACCCCCCATCCCCAACCTATTCTTGAGCTTTGGAATTCATTAGTTCCTTGGGAGGATGTCGATGTTTCTAGGGAGAAAGGATCCCGATCAGGGAACTTCTCACTGCAGTCAGGGTGCCCTTCGTGTTGGAGGACAGGCGGTCATCGAAGGCGTGATGATGAGAGCGCCCAAGTCGATGGCTATTGCTGTTCGAAGACCCAGCGGCGAGATCGTGGTGAAACGGAAAGGACTCACCCTGTTTTCGGAGAAGCATCGCTTGTCAAAGCTTCCTCTCGTCAGAGGCGTCATGACGCTTCTCTCTGCGCTCGTCCTTGGGATTCAGGCCCTCAACTATTCTGCCAATCAGGCCCTCTCTGAGGGGGAAGAGGAAACGAGTCCATGGACCCTCAGCTTCACTCTCGTCATCGCGCTCTCTTTTGGTATCGTTCTATTCTTCCTGGTCCCCCTCTATCTGACGAAGTGGTCGCGAGGGATAATCCCTCTCGTCTCTGAGAGCGGATTTTATTTCAACGTGGTCGATGGCATCATCCGCCTCATGATCTTTCTCGCCTACCTCTGGCTTATCTCTCTCTCCAAAGAGATTCGACGGGTTTTCCAATATCACGGGGCGGAGCACAAATCAATCTTCGCCTTTGAGGCGGGCGATGCTTTGAGAGTGGATCGGGTCAAGTCTTACAGCCATCTCCACCCTCGTTGCGGAACGAGTTTCCTGCTCATTGTCATGGTCGTCAGTATTCTCGTCTTTGCCCTGATTCCACATCACTTGCCTTTTGGATACAAGGTGGCTTCTCGGGTGGTCTTCATTCCCCTGATTGCGGGGATTTCCTACGAGTTCATCCGTTTCGCAGATAAAAGGCGAGAGACCCCCGGGATGCGTTTCTTCATCCTCCCTGGGCTTTGGTTGCAGCGATTGACCTCCAAAGAGCCTTCAGAGGACCAACTCGAAGTGGCGATTCGGGCTTTGCAGGAGGTTTTGGAACTGGAAGGTCAGAGTGAAGCTCTCCGCGCACAGCGCGGGGCTTCCCGGCAATGATTTATCATCATAGGTACCCCTCGACCCCACCCAGAGGGCGGGGCCAGGGGTACGCTCCGGTCAGAAAGCATAAAGGGAAAGAACGATGTTTGAAAAATTGAACGAAGTCGAGCGCCGATACGAATCTCTAACCCACCTCCTTGGACAGCCTGAGGTCATTTCAAACCAGGACGAGTTGCAGAAACTCGCCAAGGAGTATTCGGAATTAAGTAAGGTCGTGGACCTCTATCGGCGGCTCAAGAAACTGGATGCGGAGATCGAAGGAAGCCAGGAGCTCCTCAGTAGCGAGCAAGATGAGGAGATGAAGCGGCTGGCCAGGGAGGAGATGACCCGTCTGGCCGATGCGAAGCAGAAGATAGAAGAGGACTTGCGCATGACTCTTCTTCCCAAGGATCCCAACGACGAGAAGAATATTCTACTCGAAATCCGGGCAGGGACAGGAGGGGATGAAGCAGGGCTCTTTGCTTCGGATCTCTTCCGGATGTATTCAAAGTTCGCTGAGAAGCGGCAATGGCGAATCGAGGTCCTGAGTCGAAACTACACCGGCGTCGGAGGGTTGAAGGAAATCATTGCCCTCATTGAAGGGAAAAGAGTCTACAGTCAACTGAAGTATGAAAGCGGTGTCCACCGAGTCCAAAGGGTCCCGGTTACAGAATCCCAGGGACGAATTCATACCTCGACGGTGACCGTGGCGATTCTTCCCGAGGCAGAAGACGTGGATATTCAGATTGATCCGAACGATCTCAGGATCGATATCTTCCGTTCTTCGGGCCCTGGCGGACAGAGTGTCAACACGACAGATTCTGCCGTCCGTGTCACCCATCTCCCGACGGGAATGGTGGTGAGCTGTCAAGATGAGAAATCGCAGCACAAGAACAAGGCAAAGGCTTTGAAAATCCTCCGGGCGAGGCTGTTGGACAAGGCGAAAGAAGAAAAGCAGATGGAGATCTCCGAAAAGAGGAGAACTCAGGTGGGAACAGGAGAACGGAGCGAACGGATTCGAACGTATAACTTCCCCCAGGGGAGAGTGACCGATCACCGGATTGGACTCACGGTTTACCGACTGCCCAACATTCTGGAGGGCGAGCTGGACGAGTTCATCCAGGCTCTCACCACGCATGATCAAGCCGAAGCCTTAAAGGGGGAGGAAGGAAATGGCAAATTGGGGTAACCCATGACGTTGTTCGAAGTTCTCAAGGGGTCGGCCGATGACCTGAAAGACCACCAGGTTGAGAACCCACGTCTCAATGCCGAGCTCTTACTCGCCCAGTGCCTTGGGTTCAGTCGAGAAACGCTTTATGCAAACCTCCGCCGCGAGATACAGACAGAAGAGAAGAAAGCCCTGGACGAACTTCTCAGGAGAAGGATGGCAGGTGAACCCCTCCAGTATCTGTTGGGCCATCAGGAGTTCTGGTCCGTTGATCTCAAGGTGGATCCTCGCGTGCTCATCCCGAGGCCAGAAACAGAGGTTCTCGTTGAGGAAGCCCTTTCCATTCTCTCGATCCCTTCCGGCAGGGTGCCAAGGGTCCTTGACATCGGAACAGGGAGCGGTGCGATCGTCATTGCCTTGACGAATGAATTTGTAGAGATCTTTGCCGTGGCAACAGACATTTCACAGGAGGCGTTACAGGTCGCCAAAGAAAACGCCCGAAAAGTAGGAGTGGGTCAGCGAATTCGTTTCGTACGAGGAGACCTCCTTTACCCTTTCCGTCCTCTCACGGACGGAGTGTTTGACCTGATTCTCTCGAACCCGCCCTACGTTTGTCGGTCAGACATCGAGGAACTGACGAGAGAGGTGAAAGACCATGAACCTAGAGTTGCCCTGGATGGGGGCGAGGACGGCTTGGACTTCTATCGTCGGATGAGCCGTCAGGTCCCTTCGTATCTCAGAAAAGGTGGCTGGCTGCTTGTAGAGATAGGCCAGGGACAGGGAGCGAAGATCTCTGCGCTGTTGGAGCAGAGTGGATGTTTCAGGGGTCCGGTGCTTGTCCGAGATCTGTCCGGAATCGAGAGGGTCATCAAAGTCCAGAAAGCTGAAGGGTAACAGGCCGCAGGTGGAGGATTCAATATGAACAGCTTTCACTTTCCCAAGAGAGGCAGTGGATGGATAAGATTGTTGTAAAGGGTGGAGAGAGGTTGATCGGTGAAGTGGAGGTGGGTGGTTCAAAGAACGCTGCCCTTCCCCTTTTTGCAGCGAGCCTTCTTACCGAAGGCGTTAACCTCTTGACCAATGTACCCCATCTGAAAGATGTGGATACGATCGTGAAGGTTCTCCGAAATCTAGGAGTCAAAGTTGGGAAAGAGGATAGGACGTACCGTATTGACGCGACGAAAGCTTCGGGTCATGAAGCCCCGTATGATCTCGTCAAAACGATGAGAGCGTCGGTCCTCGTCCTGGGGCCTCTCGTCGCTCGCTTGGGAAAAGCCACGGTCTCCCTGCCGGGAGGGTGTGCCATCGGTGCGCGGCCAGTCAATCTTCACTTGAAGGGGCTGGAGATGTTGGGAGCGAAGATCGAGCTTCAACACGGCTACATCGAAGCCAAAGCGGACCGACTCAAGGGGGCGACCATCTCCTTCGATACATCCACCGTGGGGGGAACAGAAAATCTCATGATGGCAGCCACACTGGCCAAGGGAAAGACGGTTCTGCAAAATGCGGCCATGGAGCCAGAGGTGGTGGAACTGGCTCATGTCCTCAACAAGATGGGGGCCAAGATTGACGGGATGGGGACAAAGGTGATCCAAATCGAAGGCGTGGAGTCTCTCCAGGCCACGGATCACGAAATTATCCCGGACCGGATTGAGGCAGGGACACTCATGGCGGCAGCGGGGTTGACACGGGGAAACATCAAAATCCTGAACTGTCCGGTCAGACACTTAGAGGCCGTTATTAGCAAACTGGTCGAGTCGGGAATGGAAATCGAAGCGGAAGGCGATGGGATCAAAGCCGCGGGGAGCAAACGCATTCGAAGTGTGGACGTTAAAACGGCCACCTATCCAGGATTCCCAACGGACATGCAGGCTCAGCTCATGGTGATGATGACCTTGGCAAGGGGATTAAGTGTTATTTCTGAAACGATCTTTGAGAATCGGTTCATTCACGTCAGCGAACTTCAGAGAATGGGGGCTGAGATTCGGATCGAAGGGAATTCAGCCATCATTCAGGGCGTGGAGCACCTGCATGGCGCTCCAGTGATGGCGACGGATTTGAGGGCCAGCGCCTCCCTCATCCTTGCTGGGCTGGCTGCGGAAGGTGTGACCGAGGTCTCAAGAGTCTACCATCTCGACCGAGGGTACGAAGGCTTGGACAAGAAACTGGCCAACCTCGGAGCCAATATCAAGAGGGTGAAAGCGGACTAATACAAACGCATTAAATACATGGACAGTTTCGAACTCTTGTGAACCACCGTCCTCCAGGACAACGGTTCACAATGTAAGAAAATTTTTTGGGTTTGTATTATTTATTGAGAGACAGGAGGGTTCGTGAGGATCCTTAGGCTGGCAGAAAAAGCATGTGAGACATACCTCTCCGGGTTGGAAAAGAGAACCCTCTCCGAGGACTCTACCACCGACCGGAAGGTTCGGTCCATTCTGAACGACGTGAGAGAGAGAGGAGATGAAGCCCTTCTCCATTACACACGCCTCTACGACAGAATCTCCCTTTCCTCCAAGAACCTTGAAGTCAAGAGGGAAGAGGTCAGAGAGGCCTACAAGAAGCTCCCGCCGAAATTCCTGGCCACGTTGAAAAAGGCAGCCCGTCGGATTCGAAGGTTTCACGAACGGGTAGGAAAGAGTGTCATTTCCTCTGCAACCATCAGGGACCGCCGTGAGAAAGGGATTCGGCTCGAACAGAGGATCAGCCCTCTCGAACGGGTGGGCATCTATGTTCCTGGAGGGAAAGCTTCCTATCCCTCCACGGTCCTGATGGCGGCCATCCCGGCAAAGGTAGCTGGTGTTCAGGAAATCTTCATGGTCACGCCTCCCCAGGAGAAAGGGATCAGCCCTGCTGTTCTTGTTGCCGCTGATCTGGTCGGGGTTGATCGCATCTTCAGAATCGGAGGGGTTCAGGCGATTGGAGCCCTGGCGTATGGTACAGGGTCGATCCCCAAGGTGGATAAGATCGTCGGCCCTGGGAATCGTTACGTCGCCTGTGCCAAGCAGATCGTCTTTGGAACAGTCGATATTGATATGGTGGCCGGGCCGAGCGAGATCGTGATCATCTGTGACGCCAAAACACCTCCCTCCTTTGTGGCCGCGGATCTCATCTCTCAAGCTGAACACGATGAAATGGCACTTCCGGTTTTGATTACGATGTCCGAGCCATTTGCGCATCGGGTCAAAGAAGAAGTGGCAAGGCAGCTTTCTGCCCTGAGGAGAAAGAGGATCGCTCAGATCAGTCTTGACAAGAGAGGCGCGATTTTGATTGTGAAGGGTTTGGATCAGGCCATCGATGTGGCGAACCGGATTGCACCCGAGCATCTGGAACTGAGTGTATCGGACCCCTCCTCGGTCATCAAAAAGGTGAAACACGCAGGCGCGGTGTTTCTCGGACCTTATACGCCGGAAGCCATCGGAGATTACTTGGCAGGGACCAATCACATTCTTCCTACCGCTGGGACAGCGCGCTTCTCGTCACCTCTGGGGGTGGAGGATTTCCTGAAGAGGACCAACGTCATTGGGTTTACAAAGCGAGCCCTTGGCCCCTTTGAAGAGGATGTGAGACGGATGACCGAGTGGGAGGGTCTCGAAGGCCATTACCGAGCGGTTCATGAGAGGGTGAAAGAGAGATGAAAAAACATCGAAAGGCAGAGGTGAAACGGAAGACGAAGGAGACAGAGATCGCTTTAAGAATGGACCTGGATGGATCGGGAAAACATTCGGTAGCGTCCGGGATCCCTTTCTTCGATCACATGCTCAGTCTGCTGGCCTATCACAGCGGGATGGATCTTTCTCTCAGGGCCAAAGGAGACATCGGAGTTGACGCCCATCACACCGTGGAGGATGTGGGCATCTGCCTGGGAGATGGGCTCCGAAAGGCTTTGGGAGACGCCCAAGGCATAAGACGATACGGGACGGCCATGCTCCCCATGGATGAAACCTTGGTTTCGGTTGCCCTGGATCTTTCAAAGAGGCCCACCCTTGTTTTCCATGTGAAGTTGAGGAGGGTGAGGATCGGTCCGTTTGATCTCGAACTGGTGGAAGAATTCCTTAAGGCCCTTTCGAACCATGGTGGAATGACCCTTCACGTCAATCTTCTCTACGGGAAAAACAGCCACCACATCGTGGAGGCGATTTTTAAGGGATTCGGACGGGCGCTGAGAGAAGCGCTTTCCGTAGACGCAAGGACGTCAGGAGTCCCATCGACGAAGGGGAGGCTGTGAGATAGAAGGGTTCAAGGGGGCTAGGGGTCCAGGGTTCAAGTGAGAAGCTGTGTTTGGAGAAAAAGCTTAGAACCGTTGAATCCCTGAACCCTCTAAAGGCTATATCATGAAACCGAAGATTGTGATCATTGACTACGGCATGGGCAACCTTCGCAGTGTCCAAAAGGCTTTTGAGAAGGTGAGTGTTCAAGCCAAAGTGACCCGAAACAAGCAAGAGATCGCCAAGGCCTCGGCCGTGGTGCTTCCAGGCGTGGGTGCGTTTAAAGACTGCATGGAGAACCTTCAGCGGTACGGCCTGATCGAACCTGTGCTCCGGGGCATTGAAAAGGGGAAACCCTACCTAGGCATCTGCCTTGGCCTACAGATTCTCTTTTCAGTAGGCGAGGAGTTCGGAACGCATCGGGGTCTCGATGTGATCAAGGGGAAAGTCGTCAGGTTCAAACCCGATCCCGAATACAAGGTCCCTCACATGGGATGGAATACGGTAGAGATCTTGAGAAAGGCTCCAGCACTTCAGGGAATCCAGAGCGGTGATTTCTTCTATTTTGTTCATTCCTACTATGTTGTCCCTGAGGAGAAGGACTTAGTCGCGACTCTCACCACATATGGCGCCCCGTTCGCCTCGAGTATCTGGAGAGAAAACGTCTTCGCGATTCAGTTCCATCCGGAGAAAAGCCAGGAGAAAGGGTTAAGGGTGCTAGAAAACTTCGTTAAGGCGATTTAACGTTTGTTCATGGAGAAGGACATGCGTGAGGTCAAAGTGGGGGAGGTCCGAATCGGGAAAGGCCAGCCTTTGGTGGTGATTGCGGGCCCCTGCGTGATCGAGAGCGAGGAGATGACCTTTCGCACGGCTGAATCACTCAGAGAGATGAGCGTTGAATTGGGCATTCCGCTTATTTTTAAGAGTTCATTCGATAAAGCCAATCGAAGCTCGCTCTCCTCTTTCAGGGGGCCGGGGATCAAGAAAGGACTCAAAGTCCTCGGAGACGTGAAGAAGAGGTTCTCCGTTCCGGTCACCTCGGATGTCCATGCCGTCGATCAGGTCGAGCCTGCGGCAGAGGTGCTCGATCTTCTTCAAATTCCTGCGTTCCTCTGTAGACAGACGGACCTTGTTCTTGCGGCATCCAAGACGGGCAAGCCGGTGAATGTGAAGAAGGGACAGTTTCTCTCTCCATGGGAGGTGAAGAACATCACCGAAAAGTTTGTCTCTACCGGAAACCGGAATCTCCTCATTACGGAACGAGGATCGTCCTTTGGATATCATAACCTCGTGGTTGATTTCAGGGGGGTTCCTGTCATACGTTCGCTCGGCACTCCGGTGATTTTTGATGTGACTCATAGTCTTCAACTTCCCGGAGGCGAGGGAAGCCATTCTGGAGGGCAGAGAGAGTTCGCAGCAACGCTCATGAGGGCGGCTGTTGGGGCAGGAGTCGATGGGCTATTTATAGAGGTTCATCCCGAGCCGGATCGAGCGCTCTGTGATGGCCCGAACATGATCGCCCTTTCAGAGATTAAGGAGCTTCTGAAGCAGGCGAAGTCCATCCATGAACTGGTCAGAACGTGGGGAGTTGTATAGATGAAAGACATTGCCGAGAGAATTAAACGAATCAAGATGCTGCTTCTGGATGTGGATGGCGTCATGACGGATGGAGGGGTAATCCTCGGGCCAGGAGACCTCGAGTTGAAACGATTTGACGGCCAGGATGGAGTAGGTATTGCCCTGGCAAAAGTGGCGGGGTTAAGGGTCGGCATCATCACCGGCAGGAACACGGATGCCGTGAAGAGAAGGGCGAGGGAACTGAAGATGGATGTAGTCCAACAAGGCATTTTCTACAAGGAGGAGGGATACGAGAAGATCCTCGAAAAGTACGGGCTAAAGGATGAAGAGGTCGCGTACATGGGGGATGATCTCTTGGACATTCCTGTCCTTCAAAGAGTGGGTTTTGCCGTTGCTGTGGCGAATGGTGTGGAAGAAGTGAAGAAGGTGTCACACTACATCACAAAGAGAAAAGGTGGAGAGGGCGCTGTCCGTGAGGTCGTGGACCTGCTTCTCGATGGAATGGGAAAAAAAGAAGCGGTCCTGGCCTCGGTCCTGAAAAGGCCCAAGGGCAAAAGAAGGCGATGAAAACCTTTTCATCATGTCCACCAACAGGGTGCTGGAAAACTCATTTTGCCACCCTGGAGCGCGAATTCAGATTTTTTCGGTAACACGTCTTGGCGAAGCGAAACGGCCGCAAATTCAATGTCTGAGCCCGAAGGGCGAGTTTTGAATTTGCAGTGAAGCGAGCCTTAGACGTGTCGAAAAAATGTGTTGAGCAGCGAAAAGTGACTTTTTCAGCAACCTGGTAAGGAGAGCCGCATGAAGAAGATTCTTAAAGGTTGGAAGAGGAAAAGCATAATCATGACCCTTCTCGTGTTGGCTTGCTTCCTCAGCGTTGCGAGTGCAGGAAGGGCAGACCCAGGGCCAAGTTTAGCGGTTATTCCCTTTTTTACACAAAGCCATGAAGATCCGACCCAAGGGAACGTCTGTCCTATTTGCCAAAGGGCCGCCCGAAGTGGAGATATCCCACCCGGGGCACTGCGATCTCTCACCCGGTTGCTCAATCTGAAAATGGAGGCCCAAAAGGAATTTCGCGTATCCTCCATGGAAGAGGTGGAGAAGCATTCTGAATTGTTTCGAAGCGAGCTCTTACAGACAAAACCTGTCACGTCATCCATCGAGTTGGGAAGAGCATTAAACGTTGACTACGTGTTCGTCGGTTTTCTCTACCGTTTCGATGAGAGAATAGGGTCTTCCCTCGGGGTGGATAAACCGGCTTCCGTAGGATACGACCTTCACCTTTTTCGGGTGAAGGATGGAAAGATGGTCTGGAGTGGGAGATTCGATGAGACCCAACAATCCTTAACAGATAACGTCCTTAAGGTCGGAGCCTTTTTGCGGAGAAAGGCGGTTTGGCTAAAAGCGGAGGAACTCGCCAGTGTCGGGATGGACGAGATCCTGACTGACATGCCAAGACCCGAGGAGTTGGAGCAAGTCCAATGATGGTCATTCCTGCCATCGACCTGAAGGATATGAAATGTGTCCGTCTCTCTCAGGGGAGAATGGATCGGGAGACGGTCTATTCCGAAAACCCAGTTCAAATGGCAAAACACTGGGAGGCGAAAGGCGCAGAGAGGCTCCATGTAGTTGATCTGAACGGAGCGGTAACAGGAAGACCCATTCATCGGGCTCTGATTAAAGACATCATTGGATCGGTTCATATCCCGATAGAGATTGGCGGGGGCATTCGTGACCTGGATACCGTCGAAGATTATTGTTCATCGGGTGCAAGGTGGGTGGTCCTTGGAACAGTCGCCCTCAAGAACCCCCAACTTCTTAAGGGTGCATGTGCCTCTTTTCCTGGACAAGTCATCCTTGCCATCGATGCCAAAGGAGGACGGGTGGCCATCCAGGGGTGGGGTGAGATCCTCTCCTCAGAGGTCAAGGATCTGGTCGGGCAGTTTGCAGGAGCGGATCTCTCCGCAGTGATCTTTACAGATATCGAGCGTGATGGGATGGGAACGGGTTTGAACTGGGAATCGACGCGGGCACTGGCTCAGATCAGCCCTTGGCCGGTGATTGCATCGGGAGGATGTTCACGATTGGAGGAGATTGAGCGTCTCAAGGAGCTCAAGGCTGAGGGTGTGGTCGGAGTGATCGTGGGTCGGGCGCTCTATACGGGTCAGATCGATCTCGAGTCAGCCATCCGGATTGGAAAGGGATAGAATTCTAAGATGTTAGCCAAACGGATCATTCCATGCCTCGACGTGAAAGACGGAAGGGTTGTGAAGGGAACCCAATTCGTCGATTTGAAAGACGCAGGGGACCCGGTGGAAAATGCGATGGTCTACGATGAGCAAGGAGCTGACGAGCTTGCCTTCTTGGACATCACGGCTTCCCATGAAAATCGGGACATTCTTGTCGACGTCGTTCGAAAAACGGCAGAAGCCATCTTCATTCCTTTAACCGTGGGAGGTGGAGTCAGACGTCTGGAGGACATTCGAAGACTGTTGAAGGCCGGAGCGGATAAGGTTTCTGTAAACACAGCGGCCGTGAAAGATCCTCAGTTCGTTGAGAGAGCGTCGAAGCGCTTCGGGAGCCAGTGCGTTGTCATCGCCATCGATGCAAAGAAAAAGGGGAATGGCTGGGAGGTCTATATCCATGGAGGTCGAACCCCAACAGGAATAGATGCGATCTTCTGGGCCAAGCGAATGGAAGAGCTGGGAGCGGGCGAAATTCTTCTAACGAGCATGGATCGTGACGGGACTAAGGATGGCTACGACATCGATCTAACCCGGACCATTTCAGAGGCCGTGTCGATCCCTGTCATCGCTTCTGGAGGCGTGGGAACCCTTGACCATCTCTATGAAGGCCTCGTCCTAGGTAAAGCGAGCGCGGTCCTTGCAGCTTCCATCTTTCACTATCGGGAGTATTCGATCACCCAGGTCAAATCGTTTCTGAAAGAGAAGGGAGTGACCGTAAGGCTGTAAGACAGGGTTCAAGGGGTCCAGGGTCCCAGGGTTCAAGTGTAGAAGGCTCTCTCCTGGAATCCTAGAACCCTCGAACCCTCGAATCCTTGGACCCTATGGTTGTTCTATGATTCGCCTCATCCTATTCTTAGCAAGTGGTTTGGGTGCTGGGTTTTCTCCGTTTGCTCCTGGGACGGCCGGGACGCTGGTGGCGATCCCCATCGAGCTGCTTCTTTCCCCCATCCGTTCTCCTGTCTACGAACTAACGCTTCTCACCTTTTTCTTTTTCTCGAGTTGGATTGCAGAGAAAGCCCAGAACCATTGGCAGAGAAAAGATGATCAAAGGATCGTGATTGATGAGATCATGGGGTATTTTCTCACCATGCTCTGGATCCCCAAGACTCTCCTTTTCATCTCCGTCGGATTTCTTCTCTTTCGGCTTTTTGGATATCGTCAAACCATTTCCCTGCCGCCAACTGGAAAGGGTCAGAGGCGGATTCGGTGTTGTGTTGGATGACGTCTTCGCCGGGATTTACGCGAATATCGCGCTTCAACTCCTTCGCATTCTTCACCTTGAATAGCCGCTGCGGAGAGGTGTACGGGTGACGGGAAGGTTTAGTCATGAGAGTCGAGATGACGATTGGCAAACTCTTACGGGCCTGAGGGAAAACCCTTTCGATTGCCGAATCCTGTACCGGAGGGTTGGTGAGCGATCGCATCACCAATGTGCCTGGAAGCTCGGTCTATTTCTTGGGCGGAATGGTGAACTACAGTAACGAATCGAAGGCAAAACATCTAGGGGTTTCACTGGTTGAGATAAGAAAACATGGGGCTGTAAGCTCTGAAGTGGCAGGGAAGATGGCTCAAGGTGTTCGAAAGGCTTTTGGTGCTACTTTCGGATTATCCACCACGGGTGTGGCAGGACCCACAGGCGGAACAAAGAGAAGCCCTATCGGGAGAGTTTTTATCGGAATTGCTCATGGGAGAAGAACGTGGGTGAGGAAGTTGGACTTAAAAGGGAGCCGCAGGGAAATCAAGGAAAAGGCTGCAGAGAGAAGCCTTGAATGCTTATATAAAATACTAATTGAAAAAGGCGGCCTTAAAACCTGAAGATAACGATTTCTTTCGTCATCAGTTGAACATTTTGCCATCGACGCCTTCCCTGTAATCCATTTCAAAATCGACATCACTCAATCCTTAATTTTGTCAATGCAGGTTCTGTAAATATACTTGACATTTAGACGTCTAAATGGTGAATTGAATACAAGATCAATCCGGATGACTTTGATCCAACTCATCTCACCGTATTTCGCTCTCTGTATCATGAAGGGAGGAATTACGTACTGAGTCCCAATATTAAAACTTCCTATCAGCGGCGTTTTGGCAAACTGCAGGTGCGCTTTATCTCGGTCAACCAGATTTCCGAGTTAAAATGTTCATGATCATTGGGTAAAACAATCTAATCAACAACGTTGTCCCCTTTGTTTGATACATTGAAAAGGCGGGGCTTTACACACAAAGATACCGACGGGAAAGAACATGACCCGAAAAAATCCAAAGAGTGATCTCCTTAAGCAATTGACATGGGATGATCTTGAGGAATGGGCTGGGAGCAGGGTTCTTGGCCGTGGGCAAAGCTATCAGCGTAGCCGCCGGGTGGAGGGATTGGCCCAAACGCAAAAAGGAGAAATCGTTGCGTGGGTTCAAGGCGGAAAGAGGTATGCCACGGTGGTCGGTTTTGAAGATGCAGAATTGGTTTCCACCTGCACCTGTCCTTACGGGGCTACCTGTAAACATGCTGTGGCCGTTATGCTCGAATATCTCGATCAGGTTAAGAAGAATATAGAGGTTCCGATAATTGACGAGCAGGATCGACGGCTCTTATTGCTCAAGGATTTTCCAGACGATGAGGCAAGGGAGAACGGCGAAGAAGATGAAGAATATGAGGAGTCAGTAGAGGCCGATTTCCCCGTCTCAAAAAGGTCAGGGAAGTCGGCTCTGCCTGGCTTGAAAAGTTTTCTCGAGCAGCAGACCAAAGAACAACTTGTTACTCTGGTGGAGGAGCTTTCGGGAAAATACTCAAGTGTTCGAGAAGATCTGCAGGACCGGCAGAATCTCTCAACTGGGTCGGTGAAAAAAATAGTTGCTGCAGTGCGGAAGGAAATCCATGAGTTAAGCTCAGAACCTGGATGGAGGAATCATTGGAACAATGAGGGGTACATTCCTGACTACTCACGGGTGAAGGGCCGTCTGGAGTCTTTGCTTGCAAAGGGGCATGCCGATGAAGTCGTTTCCCTTGGAAAGGAGCTTTTCGAGGCGGGTATAAGACAGGTCGAGATGAGCCACGACGAGGGGGAAACGGGCACGGAAATCTCTTCCTGTCTGGAAGTGGTCTTCCAGGCGCTTCCGCAGTCCTCTCTTTCTCCAGTTGAACAGATGCTCTGGGTGATAGATGCAGAACTGGAGGATGAATACGAGCTCTGCTATCACTCCGAGTCCTTTTGGAAGAAAAAAACAGCAGGCTTCGGACTGGAGTGCCGTGGCTGACAATCTTATGGAGCGCTTGAATAGCCTCCAGCCGGCAAAGGGCGAAGATGAGTTTTTCGCGAAGCTACGGGAGAGACCGATTGAGCAACTGGATGATTCACGCGCTCGAAAATGCCGGTCGGCATGAGGAGATTATTCCTCTGTGTGAACAGGAGGCGGTGAAGACAGGAAGCTATACTCGCCTGGTCGATGCACTCAGAAAAGCTAAACGTTTGGAAGAAGCGGAGCAGTGGATTCACAGGGGGATAAAGGCAACCCAGAAACAGTGACCAGGAATTGCCAGCAACCTGCGCGATGCTCTGCGGGAGATGAGAGAGAAGGAGGGCAACTGGCTCCAGGTAGCTGCCTTCAGGGCTGAAGATTTTCTTGGGTCGCCATCGCTTCAGGCGTATGAAGATATGAAGAAAGCGGCAGAACGAGCGAAGGTTTGGCCTTCGGTGAAAGAAGGCGCACTACGCTATTTAGAGACCGGTAAACTGCCGCAGACAGATTCCTCGTGGCCCTTGCCTGGAACTAACGTGGCCAAAGACACAGATTATCGGCGTGAGAAAGCCCCCATGATTCACACACTCATTGATATCGCCATTGCAGAAAAGCGAGCTGATGATGTGCTCCGTTGGTATGATCATCCCAAACCGCAAAAAGGAGGTTCCTGGGGATGGGATGGTTTTCGGGAGGATGATATTGCGGAGGCATTGGCGACCCGGTACCCTGACCGAGCTCTCGCCATCTGGAAAAAACTTGCTGAAAAGCAGATTGCCTTAACCAAGCCAAGAGCCTATGAAGCCGCTGCTGTCTATTTAAGGAAGGTTCACGACCTTCTGAAAAAACTTAAGAGAGAAGATGAGTGGGAGAGGTATCTGTTGGAACTCCGGCAGACCAACGTCCGGAAGACGAAACTTATGGAAATTCTCAGCCGCTTGGAAAACCGTCGCATCGTTGAAGGCGCATAGCAGTGCTATTTTCGGTATAATGCATTCCAAGGATAGGGCCTAGGGCCGGACTAAGCGGGGCTGAATTTACCTTTACCGCCGAGTTGGGAGTGGGCCGTCCTCTCACCTAAACAAGCTGGGGATATAACTTCTTGATCAAGCCTAAAGAATTGATTATAGTCGTATCGGTTATACTGCAATAATAACGGTGAACCGGCCATGAAGACGGCATCTGGAAACACCTTGCGGGGAAGTTGCAAAATGAAACGTGAATCTAATGTCATCATAGAGCAGGATTCCGAAGGCTATTTCGTGGCCACGGTTCCGGAATTGCGGGGATGCCACACCCAAGCGAAGTCATTAGATACACTGATGAAAAGGGTTCGCGAGGCCATAGAGTTATGCAAGGAAACCATGCAGGCAACTTCGTTGAAGCATAGTGGTTAGCGGAGGCTTTATGGCGAGGCAAAAAAAGAAGACCGATACAGGCCGGTGAGAATGTCGTGGATTACCGGCATAAGAGTGTCAAGCGGCTGAACATCCCGCCTGCGGGGCTGACGGCGCGGGGCGAAATCGTAAGGGAAAAGAAAGTCAGGTACGCCTACAATCCACACCTTTCTCCGGTGCTTCGCTTTGACGCCACTGGCAAGGCAGACTCCATCGAAAAGCTAATCGAAGACGCCTCCCGCCGCAAACTCGAACCCCACGAGATCAAGCTCCTCCAGGAAGCCCTGCGGAATCATGAGCCGTGGCTCGAATGGGCGGGCAAGCGGGAACAACAGTGGTGTGTGGCCGATCCGGTGGCCCTGCACATCCATGAGCGCATTTCGACACAGGCCATTCTCCGCGTGGCCAAACGGCAGGATGTCCAGCGGGACCTCTTTGCCGATCCCGAACAGGAGGTATTTTACTGGCTCAATATTAAGCCTCAGCCTGAACTCGACAATCTCCTCTGTGTTAACGGGCAGAGTCGATTCGGGCCAGTATTTCTTACGAGTTTCGTCAGCAACGTTCCAAAGAAATACCGAGTCAATCCATTTGCACTTAAACTCGCCGTAATCCAAACGCCTACTCCTTCCTGATCATATTGATTAATTTATCAAGTTCTTCAGGAGTAGGTTTTTCGCTCCTTATGGTTCGGAAGAACATCGGAAGGGAATTTAATACCCTTTCATCAGACAGCATATCTTCTGGAATGATCCCGGCATCAATATTCGCCTTGTCTTTCATTTCTTTCCATAAGGGAGAGCCGATTTTGATATCCAGCACGCGCGCTATCTTTCTTAATTTTTCTTCGTCCTGCGGAGGCGCAAGCAAACCGCGTTCGACTTTACTCCAGTTACTGGCATCTATTTCTGTTCGTTTGCAGAATTCTCTTAAGCTTATGCCCGCGGCAATCCTTCTCTGCTTTATGAATTCTCCAAACATTTTTCTATCCCTCCTTTCTATTTCTGCATCTCTTTTATCCTTGTGGTTGTATTTATACCACGTGGTAATAATAATACCACACGCCAAGAAAGTCAAGGAAATTCTTATTTCGAACCAACTCATGAATGCAATACGGAATTTGCAATCCAACCCCAAGGAGTTATCAGGGAAGTTATGTTTGTGAGTAGTTTCTTCTTGTATTTTTTTTCTTTTGTCCCATAATAGAAGAATACATCTTCACAAAAAGGAGGAACCATGAAACTCGAAAGGTTCGAGGGTGTCTGGACCGCGCTGGCAACGCCTTTCAATCGTAAGGGTGAGATCGATTTTGAAGGTCTGGAGAAGAATATCGAGTTCCAGATTGCGAACGGAGCCCATTTCATTCCCACGGGAACGACAGGTGAATCTCCAACGTTGGATTGGAAGGAGCACGACCGAGTCATTACCAGGACAGTCAAGTTAGCAAAGGGCAGGGCCTTTGTGATGGCGGGTACGGGTTCGAACTCGACTCAAGAGTCTCTCCGTGGAACAAAACACGCTGTCGAAGTCGGGGCCCAGGGGGCCTTGCTTGTGGATTGCTACTACAATGGTCCATCCTCCCTGGAGTTGAGAACTCAATACTATGAAGTGATTGCCAAGGCCTTCCGAAAGGCCTTTATCATGCCCTACATCATTCCAGGAAGAACAGGAACGAAAATGGAGGTAGAAGATCTGGCGATCCTCCATCGCAAATTTAAGAATGTGAGATCCGTCAAAGAGGCAACAGGAGATCTCACGCGGATGGCGAGGACCAGAACCCTTCTGGGAGAAGATTTCGATATCCTTTCCGGTGACGATGACATAACCTACGAGATGATGACGAGACAGGATATTCGTTCCTCGGGGGTCGTTTCTGTCATCGCAAACATTGTGCCAGGTCCGATCGGCGAGATGGTGAAGGCAATCTCCATTGGAAACATGCAGAAGGCCAATCGCCTGAAAGAGGCTCTGGATCCACTTTTCAAGCTTGTGACGGTCAACACGGTCGAATCCTACGAAGGGTTTGAGGTGCCGTGCAAATTCAGAAATCCCGTGCCGATCAAGACGATCATGAAGGGTTTGGGGTTGCCCTCCGGACCGTGTCGTCCTCCTCTTGGAAGGATGACGCCGAAGGGGGTAGACGTTATCAGGAGAGCGCTGCGGGAGGTTCACGCAAAAAATCGAGAGGTCTTCAGGCCCCTCGAAGAGTTTTACAAGGTCAAGATGGAGGATCGGATTTCAAACGACAAGTACTGGAAGTAGAGAGACACAAGAACAAGAAAACGAGATAAGGGCCTGTCCCGATTTTCGAGACAGGCCCTTTCTCTTACCAGCACGACGCCCGCACTCAGACTCAATCTCGAGCTGAGACGGAGAGAATGAGAGTTTTGCTGGTGGTTATTTCTGTAACTCCGGAAGCATTTTCTCGTAGTAATCGAGACAGTCAGGATTTTTCAGGGCATCTCGGTTCGTGACCGGCCTGCCATTCACGATATTGGTGACCGAACTTTCCACTTTCTTCATATTCAGGGTGTAAGGGATCTCGGGTACTTGGAGAATGAGGGCTGGAACGTGCCGGGGAGACGCCTTGTCTCTTAGTGTCTTTTTGATCTTATCTTCCAGATTTTTGTTCAAACTGACTCCTGGACGGAGCTGGACGAAGAGAATCACGCGCTGGTCTCCCTTCCAGTTCTGACCGATGACAAGGCCATCTGCGACTTCTTCTAATCCATCCAACACGTTGTAAATTTCAGACGTCCCAATCCGTACCCCAGAGGGTTTCAAGACCGCATCGGATCGGCCGTAGAAAGTGATTCCTTTGGTATCCTGATGGAAGACGATGTAGTCTCCGTGACGCCACACCCCTGGGAAGAAGCTCGAAGTAGGCGCTCCGGTACTTCTCGCCCTCAGGATCTTTCCAGAAATAGAGAGGCATGGAGGGAGCCGGAGCCTCACACACGAGTTCTCCCTGTTCACTGTAAATGGGTTTCCCTTTTTCATCGTAGGCCTTCACTTTCATGGCGAGGCCAGGTCCCTGGAGTTCACCGGCATACACGGGGCTGATGGGGTTTCCGATTGCAAAGCACCCATTAATATCCGTACCTCCGGCGATCGAATTGAAATGTAAGTTTTTCTTGACCTCCTGGTAGACGTACTCGAACCCCTCGGCAGAAAGGGGAGATCCTGTCTGCGAGATTTCCCTTAAGGATGACAGATTGACCATTTTGCCCGGCTTGAGCCCTTGCCCCTTCAAAAAGTTGATGTAGCTCGCACTCGTTCCAAAAATCGTGATCTTTTCATCCTGGATCAACTTCCACATCGCTCCATCATCCGGATAGTTTGGGTTCCCGTCGTAAAGCACCACGGTGGCTCCGACGCCCAAAGAACTGAGCAGCCAGTTCCACATCATCCAGCTGCACGTCGTGATGTAAAAGATACGGTCCTCTCGTTTCAGATCCGTGTGCACAATGAGTTCCTTCAGGTGATTGATCAGGATGCCTCCGACTCCCTGAACCATACACTTGGGTTTGCCGGTCGTTCCCGAAGAAAACATGATATAGACAGGATGGTCAAAGGCGACTTGTTCAAATTGGATGGAGGGGTGTTTTTCTTGAGATAGAAAGTCCGCATAAAGGACGGCATTCGGAATACGGCTGAGGTCAGGAGACTCATCGGTGTAAGACACGACAACCACTTTCTTCAATGACGGAATTTCTTTGGCAATTTCTGCAGCATTTGGGACAGAGCTAAACGTCTTCCCCTTGTAGTAATACCCATTCACTGTGAAGAGAACCTTCGGTTCAATCTGACCCAATCGATCGAGCGCAGCCTGGGGGCCAATGTCCGTGGCGCAGGAAGACCAAACCGCACCGATGCTCGTTGTCGCCAGCATGGCGACGGCGGTCTCGATCAAGTTCGGCATGTAAGCCGCAACCCGATCTCCCGGTTGTACCCCGTTGTCTCGCAATGATTTTGCCAAGCGAGCCACGGACGTGTAGAGTTCCGCATAGGTCATGTGGGTGGATTTTTGAGTTTCTCCCCTAAAGATGAAAGCCAGCCGATCATCCCGAAACCGTAAGAGATTTTCGGCGAAATTCAGCCGGGCTCCTGGAAACCATTTCGTTCCAGGAAATACCTTCAGATCATCCACCACCCGATCATAGGACCGGGAAGCTTTGATGTCGACAAACTCCCACATGCGGGCCCAGAAGTCCGGGATGTTTTCGATTGACCACTGATAGAGGTCCCAGTAGGTTCGAAACTTTTTTCCTTCCTTTTTGTTCACATGATCGAGAAATCGAGTGATATTGGCATTCCTGATCGTCTCTTCTGATGGTGTCCACAGCGGTGTCTTCAAGATGCGCTCCTTGTCCCCTGCTTTTCCGTGACGGCTCGACGATGATTCATAGGTCGTGGTTTGGTTGGGACGAATGGTGGATCATTGGGCCTAAAAACGGACCGAATGGAACGGGAAATGGTCGGAGGTGTCGGATCACCTCCCTTCACAATCGGGTCGAAACGATGTGTTGGAAAGTCAGTGTTGGTGAACGAAGAAGACCTCTCCCTCGGCCTCTTCTTACTAAAAAAAAGCCCTCCTGTCAAGGAAAATCTCGTTGTAAACATAGGACTCCAACATCCCTTTCTCATTGACTTTTCTTCAAATTGTGTTACCATCAACTCAATATTTTAGAGGGTTTTCGATTGATCCGATCCTTTCTGGCCATTGAGCTTCCTGAGGCGATTCGAAAAAGGATTGAAGAGATCCAAAGGGATCTGAGATCATTGAATTCCGACGTCCGTTGGGTAAGCCCTGAGAAGATCCATTTGACATTGAAGTTCTTTGGCAATATTGAAGAGTCCCGGGTCGACACCATCGCAAAGTCAATCGAACCACTCGTCGGAGGAACTCAACCCTTCTCTCTGGAAGCCAAAGGGATGGGGGCTTTCCCGAATATCAAAAATCCAAGAGTCATCTGGATGGGACTCATCGATGAGAAGCAGGTTCTTGTGCCGTTGCAAAAGCAATTGGAGTCCACTCTCGCAACGATTGGGTTTCAGGTCGAAGATCGACCTTTCCGGCCTCACCTCACTCTCGGAAGAGTGAACTCAAGCCGTGGCAAGGACGAGCTGATCGGGAGGATAGAAAAATACAAGGAAGAGAAGTTCGGGGATGTTGAAGTAAAGAGATTCGTTCTCTTCAAGAGTGATCTGAGACCGACGGGTCCGATCTACACACCGCTCCGGCAGATAAAGCTGGGTCAAGGTGTGGGATGAGAGGCCAGATACATAGCAGGAAATCCAAATTCAGAACGTTCTGTGTTTTGGGAGTTGGGATTTAGGATCTGTTTCGGATTTCCATATTCGGATTTTTGGGTTGATCTTTTTGTTCCCTGAGAATTGACTCAGGGATAGGAGTTCATTATGGCAAAAGCCGATTCGAGCAAGGACAAAGCAGTTGAGTTAGCCGTTTCCCAGATTGAGAGACAGTATGGCAAGGGCGCCATCATGAGGTTGGGAGAAGATTCCATGCCCGGAGCAATTCCCATCATCTCCACAGGGTCCCTGGCCTTAGATCTCGCTCTGGGAGTCGGCGGACTCCCGAAGGGAAGGGTCGTGGAGATCTTCGGTCCAGAGTCTTCGGGAAAGACGACGTTGGCCCTCCATGTGGTCGCAGAGGCTCAGAAGCAAGGGGGTGTTTCCGCCTTCATTGATGCCGAGCATGCGTTGGACGTTCACTATGCTAAGAGATTGGGCGTCAAGACGGATGATCTTCTCATCTCTCAACCCGATACAGGAGAGCAGGCGCTGGAGATCACCGACATTCTCGTCCGGAGCGGCGCCGTGGATGTCATCGTCATCGACTCCGTGGCGGCGCTGGTTCCCAAGGCAGAGATTGAGGGCGAGATGGGAGATGCCCATATGGGGCTGCAGGCCAGGCTGATGTCTCAGGCCTTGAGGAAGTTGACGGCCACGATCAGCAAATCAAATACGATTGTCGTTTTCGTCAACCAGATTCGAATGAAGATCGGAGTGATGTTTGGAAATCCGGAGACGACGAGCGGAGGCAATGCGCTCAAGTTTTACTCTTCCGTTCGGCTCGATGTCCGTCGGATTGCCGCCATCAAACAAGGGCAGGATGTGGTGGGCAATCGGACCAAAGTCCGTGTCGTGAAGAACAAAGTCGCTCCTCCCTTCAAGGAAGTGGAATTTGATCTCATTTATGGTGAAGGCATTTCAAGGGAGGGAGATATCATCGACCTCGCTGTAGAGAAAAATCTCGTGGAGAAGAGTGGAACCTGGTATGCCTATCATGACCAACGGATTGGTCAGGGACGGGAAAATGCTAAACAGTTCCTGAAAGAGAATCCGAAGATCCTGGAGCAGATGGAACAAGAGATTCTTGAACACTTTCAAGCCTCCAAAGCCGGGGCAAAAGAATAAGAGAGGGGGAAGAAGATGGATTTGAATCAGATCCTGGTGGAAGCCCTTTCCCAGGAAGCGTCGGACGTTCACATCAAGGTTGGAACGCCTCCTATCTTCAGAGTCAACGGTGCCTTGAAGGCCTGGAATAAGGTCAAGTCCTTCGACACCAACGATGTGTCCAAGATGGCTTTCGATCTGATGAATGACTGGCAGAAGGAACGGTTCATCAAGAATCGGGAAGTCGACATGGGATACGAAGTCTATGGCCTCGGCCGATTCCGGGTCAATGTCTTTCAGCAGCGAGGAAAGATGAGGATCTGCCTCCGAATCGTCCCCTACCAAATCAAATCGCTGGGAGAGCTCCACCTGCCCGGGGTGCTGAAAGAGATCGCCCTGGAACAGCGGGGTCTCATTCTCGTCACCGGAACAACCGGCAGTGGCAAATCGACGACGCTGGCGTCCATGATCGATATCATCAACAGCAACCGGAATTGCCACATCATTACGGTCGAAGACCCCATTGAATTCATCCACGAAGACAAGAAGTCGATCGTGGACCAGAGAGAGATTGGACAGGATACGAGCACATTCTCAGCCGCGCTGCGTGTGGCTCTCCGGCAAGACCCGGATGTGATTCTCGTCGGTGAAATGAGGGACTTCGAGACGATCGAGACGGCGTTGACCGCTGCTGAGACCGGTCACCTGGTCATGTCGACCCTCCACACCTTGAATGCGGTCGAGACCGTGACGCGAATCATTTCGGTCTTTCCACCCTACCATCAGAAACAGGTTCGCCTCCAGTTGGCCGGCGTGTTGAAGGGGGTCATTTCCCAGAGGCTGGCGCCGAGAGCCGATGGAATGGGACGGGTTCCCGCGGTCGAAGTCTTGGTCTCCACGGCCAGGGTGAGGGAGTGCATCGTTGAGAAAGACAAAACGAACGAAATCAATGACGCCATTGCCAAAGGATACACCTCTTATAACATGCAGTCCTTCGATCAGTCGCTCATGTTTCTGCTGAACGAATCGCTCATCACCTATGATGAGGCGCTGAAACATTGTAGCAATCCCGACGACTTTGCTCTCCGGGTTAAAGGTGTATTGGCGACGAGTGATACCAGCTGGGACGATTTTGAACCCGGCAAGCAAGAGAAGGGCAAGGGAGCAGAAGAAAAGAAGGCGAAATTCGGAAAACCCACGAGTCCGAAAACACCCGGGGGAGGGGGACGCGTCTAGGATCATGACGTCAAACGAAATCCGAAAAGCCTTTCTCACATACTTTGCAGAGAGAGGGCATCGCATCGTCTCCAGCTCCTCTCTGGTTCCCCAAAAAGATCCTTCCCTCCTTTTTACCAACGCTGGAATGGTTCAGTTCAAGGGCGTCTTTTTGGCCGAAGAGGCTCGCGATTACAAACGGGCCGTCACCTCCCAGAAGTGCGTTCGAGCTGGAGGAAAACACAACGATCTGGAGAATGTGGGGAAGACGGCCAGACACCACACCTTCTTTGAGATGCTGGGAAACTTCTCCTTTGGAGATTATTTCAAAGAAGGGGCCATCGAGATGGGCTGGGATCTTCTGATCCATCAGTGGGGTCTGCCCAAGGATCAGATGTGGGTCACGATCTATCTCGACGATGACGAAGCCTTCCACCTCTGGCGAAAGATTGTCCCCGAGGATCGCATCGTCCGGTTGGGGGAGAAGGACAATTTCTGGGCCATGGGCGATACGGGCCCTTGCGGACCCTGCTCGGAGATTGTGATCGATCAAGGAGAAGCCGTAGGTTGCGGTCGACCCGACTGCAAGGTTGGGTGCGATTGCGATCGCTTCCTGGAGCTCTGGAACCTGGTCTTCATGCAGTTCAACCGCGATGCGAGCGGTCAGCTCCATCCTCTAGCCAAACCGAGCATCGACACAGGGATGGGGCTCGAGCGGGTCTCGGCCATCCTCCAGAACGTAAGGAGCAACTACGACACCGACCTTTTTATACCGATCATCCGAGAAATCGCAGCCATCGGCCGAACCGGCTACAAAAGAGATCCGAAATCCGATGTTTCCATTCGTGTGATCGCCGACCACAGCCGAGCATCCACTTTCTTGATCAGCGATGGTGTCCTCCCTTCGAATGAGGGAAGAGGCTATGTGCTCCGCCGAATCATGCGAAGGGCGATGCGCCATGGCAAGATGCTCGGGATCGAAGAGCCCTTTCTCTATCGAACCTCTGGCAAAGTCATTGAACTCATGCAGGAGGCTTACCCTGAGCTGAGAGAGACAGAGGTCCTCGTTTCGAGAGTCATTCGGAATGAAGAGGAACGTTTTGCCGAAACCCTCGGTGCGGGAATGAAGCTCCTCCGTGAGGAACTGGAGAAGATGCGCAAGGGAAAGGCGAAGGTTCTTTCTGGAGACATGGCCTTCCGTCTTTACGATACTTTTGGGTTTCCTCTTGATCTCACGGGCGAGATCCTTCAGGAAGAGGGTCTGACCCTTGATGAGGAGGGATTCCGTGCCCAGATGGAGCAGCAACGGCAAAAGAGCCGACAGTCCTGGCAGGGGATCGGCGAGGGAAAGACAAAAGAGATTTATCGGCGACTCGTGGGTGCAAGGGATCCGGACGGAGTTTTTGGGCTATGAAGGAACGCGCTTGGATTCCCGAATCCTGAAGATCATGAAAGACAATGAAGTCGTCGCCTTTGCCAAAGAAGGGGATGACGTGGAGGTCATTACCCCAAAGACGCCTTTCTATGGAGAGGCAGGAGGTCAGGTTGGAGATCACGGCGTGATCTTCCAGGAAGGGTTCTCCTTGGAGGTGAGGGATACTCAAAGGCCCCTAGAGGAATTGATCGTTCATCAAGGGAGAGTGAAGAGAGGAACGATGAAGGAGGGAATGGAGGCTTCCCTCTGGGTGGATCAAGATCGGAGAAGGGCGATCATGTCGAATCACACCGGGACTCATCTCCTGCAGGCCGTTTTGAGAGAAGTCTTGGGTGATCACGTGCGTCAGTCGGGGTCTTCGGTTTCTCCGGAGCGTCTGAGATTCGATTTCACCCATTTTGCTCCAATGAAAGAGGAGGAACTCACTCGGGTTGAATCCCTGGTCAATCAGAAGATCCGCGAGAATCTCAAGGTCGAAACAAAAATCATGAGGGTCGAAGAGGCCTTGCAGACAGGAGCCATGGCCCTCTTTGGAGAAAAGTATGGGGAGAAGGTGAGGGTGGTCATGGTCTCCGACTTCAGCATTGAGCTCTGCGGCGGAACGCACAGCGACCGCACCGGAGATATCGCCCTGTTCAGGATCGTGAATGAAACAGGGGTTGCGGCCGGAGTAAGAAGGATCGAAGCCCTCACAGGAGAGAAGGCCTACCAGTTCGTCAAGGAGGAGGAACGGGAGCTCGGGGAGATTGCCTCCCTTCTCAAATCGAGCCCTGGCGAACTTTCTTCCAGAGTGGACCGATTACTTCAGACCCAGAGGGAACTGGAGAGAACCGTGGATTCCCTCCAGGGAAGATTCTCTCACCAGGAGATCCTGGATCTTCTCCCGTTGGTGAAAGAGGTTAAAGGGGTCAAGGTTCTCTCTGCCAAGGTGGATGGGAAAGATCCGAAGCAGATGAGAGATTTTGTTGATCAGTTGAAAACGAAGATCGGCTCCGGGATCATTCTTCTCGGAAGTCGAGCGCAAGACAAGGTTTCTCTGATCCTGGGCGTGACCTCTGATTTGACGAGCCGTTTCAAGGCCAACGATCTGATCAAAAAGGTAGCCTCCCGAGTGGGAGGGACCGGAGGAGGTCGGCCCGATTTCGCCCAAGCAGGCGGGGGCGATCCAGAAAAACTTGACGAGGCGCTGAGGATCATTGACGATCTTATCTAAATATCTCTTGGTTCTTTTGACCGGCCCTTGTTGGCACACCCGTCCCTTTGTCTCTTCATTTCATTCCTTTCATTCCATTGAAGTTGAGGATCGTTGGAAGGAGAACGGTCGTTTGATCCGAGGGGTTGAGTTCGCATGCCAAAGGTAAGAACACGATTCGCGCCCAGTCCGACAGGAGACCTCCATATCGGGGGAGCCCGAACAGCCTTGTTCAACTGGTTGCTCGCACGCCATGAAAAGGGAATCTTCGTCCTCCGCATCGAAGACACGGACGCAGCCCGATCCACCCAGGCATCACTACAGGTGATCTTGGATGCCATGACGTGGCTGGGAATGGATTGGGATGAGGGGCCTTACTACCAAACCCAGAGGGCATCCCTTTATCAGGAGGCTGCCGAGAAGCTTCTCAGTGAGGGAAAGGCCTATCGTTGCTACTGTAGCCCTGAAGAACTCGAGATGAAACGAGAGGCTGCTCTCAAAGCCGGGCTCAAGCCCAAGTACGACCGAACGTGCTTCCATCGAACGCCTTCTCATCCAGACCGACCTCATGCCATCCGTTTTCTCTCGCCCAACGAAGGAACCACGGTGGTAGATGACGTGATTCAGGGGAAGGTGACCTTTGACAATGCCGAACTGGATGACCTCGTCATCTTACGAAGTGATGGGCTCCCGACCTACAACTTTTCGGTGGTGATCGATGATGCCACCATGGAGATCACTCATGTTCTCCGGGGGAATGATCATCTCAACAATACTCCCCGTCAGATCCAGATCTATCAGGCCCTAGGGTACCCTCTGCCGAGGTTTGGTCACGTCTCGATGATTCTCGGACCCGACAAGAAGAAACTCTCCAAGCGGCACGGAGCCCAGTCGGTCATGGAATATAAGGGCCTGGGCTACGTTCCTGAGGCCGTCGTCAACTATATTGTTCGTCTCGGATGGTCCTATGGTGACCAGGAAGAATTCACCCAAGCAGAACTGATTGAGAAGTTCACTCTCGAGGCGGTTGGAAAATCGGCAGCCGCCATCAATCCAGGAAAGTTCGATTGGCTCAACTCCCAATATATCAAGAAAATGGATCTCGATCAGCTCATCGAGAGTGTTCGACCCTTCATGGAGGCCCAAGGGTATCCGGTCAAGGATCCAACCCTTCTGCGAAAGGCGGTCGTGACACTTCGAGAGAGAGTCAAGACCCTCGTGGAGATGGCGGACGTCGCGAAATTTTACTTCTGCGAAGAAGTAACGTATGATGAAACAGCGGCTGCGAAGTTTCTGACCCAGGAAACGGGAGCTCTATTGCAGGAGGTTCTTTCTGCCGTATCGAAAGAGAGGAGCCTCGATAAGAGTCAGGCTCACCGCGTGTTACAACAGATCGCTGAAACCCGTGGACTGGCCATGGTGAAGATCGCCCAACCTGTCCGGGTGGCCTTGACCGGAAAGACCGTCAGTCCTCCCATTGACGAGGTGATGGATGCCCTGGGTCAGGAAAAGGTGGTCCAACGGCTCGAACGGGCGATCGATGAAATTCAAGCCCGTGGAGGGTCTGTTTCTTACGAATGTCAAGGAGCAATGTTGACAGTCAGCGAGATGCGTGAGCTGGACCGAAATCATGTCAGTGTCAGCTGCCTGCGAGTAGGACGTGGCTCTTTTTCAGCAACCTGATGTAAGAGGAGTTCATGAAGCTCAAATCACTTGAAATGACCGGGTTCAAATCCTTCGTCGATCGAACGCAGCTCGCTTTTCCCGGAGGCATCACGGCAGTCGTGGGACCCAATGGGTGCGGGAAGTCGAACGTCGTGGACTCCATCCTCTGGGTGATCGGAGAACGGAGCGCAAAGCATCTCCGCGGAAAACTGATGGAGGATGTCATCTTCAGTGGGACCGATGGCCGAAAACCCCTGGGGATGGCGGAGGTGAACCTCACCTTCTCCAACGACAATGGACTCGTCGCAAGCCAGTACGAGGAGCTACAGCGAGATCACCATTACACGGAGGCTCTTCCGGTCAGGTGAGAGTGAATACCTCATCAACAAGGTGCCCTGTCGGCTGCGGGACATTACGGATCTCTTCCTGGATTCAGGTCTCGGCGTGGATGGGTATTCCATCATCGAGCAGGGTCGCGTGGAATATCTCATCAAGGCCAATCCCCAGGATCGTCGGTTTCTCATCGAAGAAGCTGCCGGAATCACCAAGTACAAGGAACGGAAGCGGCTCGCCTTGATGAAGATGGAAGCGACTCAGCAAAATCTTCTTCGCATCCAAGACATCATTGCCGAAGTGAAGCGTCAGATCGTGACCCTGGAACGGCAGGTGAAAAGGGCAGAAGAGTACAAAGCGATTCGAAAGGAGATGAAGGAGATCGAACTCCGGTTTGCCCTGCAGGAGTATAACGAGCTCTCGGAAAAGGGAGAAGCAGCCAGAGGCTATCTGAAAGCCCTTCAAGAAAGGGAAGTGGAGATCTCGGCTCAGACGACCCGAAGAGAAGCCTCCATCGAGGAGATGCGATTGAAGTCGATGGAGGAGGAGGAGAGACTCCGTTCGCTTCAGCAAGAGATCTTTGACCTGGGCCGAAGAATCCAGAGAATGGAGAGCGAGGTCGAATTCTTCCGAAGAGAAGAGGAAGGTCTTCGGAAACAAGAAACGGAGTCCCTCCAGGAGGTGAGGGATTCGTTCCGTGCTTGGAGAGAGGCCCATCGGGATCGGAGGGAAGGGATTCAAAACCGGAAATTCTTGGAGGAAGAAGTTCAGCGCAGCTTAGAAGGATTGCAAGTCTTGGAATCGCGGTCCCAGGACGCCAAGGGGACGTATCAGACCCTTCTGAATCAGTTAGAGGATGAGAAGGGAAAGTTGATCGACACATTAACCCAAATCACTTCTTTCAGGAATCGGCTCTCTTATCTCGAAGAGAAGCGAGACGATCTTCAGAGGCGGACCCGCTCCAATCACGAGGAATTTCAGAAGGTCCAGGACAGATTGGGCCAATCGGAAAGTGCCCTGACCGGGGTTACCCAAGATAAGGAAATCCTTCTCTCCACGCGTTCGGTGTTGCAGGAAGAGAAGAGCGGGCTTGAGAAAGAGATTGAACTCCTCAAAAAGGATCTCGGGCAGAAACAGGAAGAGCGGCAACGCGTGGAAGAGACTTTGAGGCAAGATCGCTCGCGGTACCTCTCCCTGAAGGAGTTACAGGAGAACTACGAGGGCTATGAGCAAGGCGTCCGATCAATCCTGCTCAAGAAGAGAGAAGAAGAAGGTCGATGGGGAGGAGTCCTCGGAACGGTTGCGGATATTTTGGAACCCGAGCCGCGATACGAAGCCCCTCTCGAAGCGGTTTTAGGACAACGGCTTCAGTATTTGATCGTGGAGAGCGGGAGGGAAGGCCGAGATGCCGTGACCTTCTTGAAGCAAGAGTCCCTTGGCCGGGGAAGTTTTGTCCCCAGGGCCGTTCATGGAACGGGGAATGGGAACCACGCCGTAGAGGATGGGAAGCCTCGGCCCTTGACGAATTACGTAAAGGTCAGAGAGGAATTCTATCCCATTGCTGATTTTCTGATCGGAGACGTGGGTGTGGTGGACAATTGGGAAGAGGCCCTCCGCTGGCTTGAGAACGAGAATGGTTTTAGCACACTGGTGACCCTGGAGGGTGATGTCTTTGAACATTCTGGGGTGATTACAGGCGGCAGCCGGGATCAAGGCCTCAGCCTCCTCGAGCGAAAAAGAGAGATTCGGGAGCTGGAAGGCAAGGTCAGAGAAGAAGAGGAGCGTTGTCGCGTGCGGGTCGAGGAGGAACAGCGGCAACAACAGGAGATTGGGGAAAGAGAAAGCCAACTCGAGGGACGGATCAAGGAGATTCAGGATCGTGATCTCGAACTGATTCACAGAGAGAGGGATCTGGAGCATCTCGGGAAGGATCTCTCTCAGCTCCGTGAGGTCGTGGAGGTCCTTCAATTTGAGAAGAAACAGCTCGACGAGGAGGAACAAGAACTTGAAAAAGAGAGAGAACAGATTTCAGCCCGATTAGAATCGGGAGAGATCGTGAAGAGAGAAGGAGAAGAGCTGGCCCAGGTCCTGAGGACGAAAGTGGGGGAGGCAGGAGAGGCAGTCGAGCAGCTGGGAAGAGAGATGACGGAAAAGAAGGTCACCCTCGCCTCCCTTGAGGAGAAACAGAGAGGGATTGAGACTCAGATGGGGAACCTTTCTGGAACCCTCCAGGCCTTGAGAGAACAGATTCACCGTAAAGCAGAGGGCATCCGCGAGGCCAGGAAGAAAAGAGACTCTCTTCTGGAGAGCATTGATCAGCATGAAAAAGAATTGGCGGTGGGACTTTCCGATTACCATCACAGGGAAGAGGTCGTCTCCGTCCAAAAGGAAAAGGTCGAGGTCCTGTCGAATGAATTGAAAGAGGCCGAGGCGTCGTCCAAGTATCTGCGCCAGGAACTCGATGACCTGAGGCAGAAGATCCACGAAGAGGAGATGCGGGCCTCAGAGGTCCAGCTCAAACTTCAGCACCTTCAGGATTCGATGAGAGAACGGTACAGTGCGACGCTTTCTAGCTTGATTGGTACGGTTTCCGGAGAATTCCAAAGGGAAGAGATGGCAAGAAGGTTGGAGGAACTGAAAACAGCCCTTGAGGGATTTGGCGAAGTCAATCTGTTGGCCCTTCAAGAATATCAAGAATTGAAACAGCGGCACGATTTCCTGACCGAGCAACAGGCCGATCTCCAGCAGGCCATCGACGACTTGCGAAAAGCGATCCAGCGCATCAACCGGACGACCACTAAACGGTTTCTTGAAACCTTCCATCTGGTGAACGAGAGGTTCAAAGAAGTCTTTGCCAGGCTTTTCAAGGGAGGACAGGCGAGCCTCATCCTCCTCGACGAACAGGACCCCGCCACCACAGGGGTGGATATCATCGCCCAACCGGGTGGAAAGAAACTTCAAAATATCGACCTCCTGTCAGGCGGAGAGAAGGCCTTGGTGGCCATTGCTCTCATCTTTGGGCTCTACATGATCAAGCCCACGCCGTTCTGTCTCCTGGACGAGGTGGATGCGCCTCTGGACGATGCGAACATTCACCGGTACATCGAGCTGGTTCAAGAATTTTCGAAAAGGTCCCAGTTCATCCTCATCACCCACAGCAAGCAGACCATGGAAATGGCCCAGACTCTTTATGGCATCACGATGGAGACTCCAGGGGTCTCCAAAGTGGTCTCTGTCCGCCTGACCGACGCCTGACCCATCCGGACTGCATTCGAATTTCCCTCCCGAAAAAAACCTCCCAAAAAAACCTTGACAAATATTTTTGGTTGTGTATTTAATGGTTTCCGACCATTCCTTTGTGAAAATAAGAGCGATATGGACGAGCGAAGAGGGGTGTAAAGTCACATCGTGTTGATACTGTGATTTAACCACCTGTTTAGATAGGGGGGGAGGTGGAATAAAGACGGAAAAGTCTGGGATTCAAACATAATGACCAGGTTTTTTTTGTGTTCATTTTTGAAAGGGGTGAGAAGGGAGGTGAAAGCGCACAGAAGAGCCTGATAACTCCAAGAGATTGAGTGAAGTTCTTATGCGAAAGGAGGTATCAAATGCAACCGCTACCTGATCCATCTGTTCTCATGGCTCCCTGGTACGTTTGGTGGGCCCTCATCATTGGTCTGACCCTGATGACCTTTGTTGGAACATGGCTAATCTTAAGGAGGTGGCATGAATGAACCCACAATATCTTGAAGTCCCACAACACACAACTGGCATGGCGGTTGGTTCTGCCGTGGGAATTGGAATCCTGTTGCTCATCTCTGTGATCCTCGGTATTCTGGGGAAGAGGAAATGGAAGACCTTCGACCAGTACCTCGTGGGGAACAGGGACATTGGCCCGCTCATCACAGGATGTGCCCTTTCTGCCTCCTATCTCTCGGGTTGGGCCTTCTGTGGCAGCACAGGCGTGGTCTACTCGGTTGGATTCTCAGGCATGTGGTTTGCGGGAATTTGGAGCCTCTTAGGCTTGATCCCGTGCATCTGGCTTGCCGCCATTAAAACAAGAGAATTTTCGGCAAAGCTTGGTGCAGCCACAGTGGCCGAAACGATTGGCAAGAGATTTGAATCCAAAGGCCTCCAGACGATTATTGCTTTGTGTATGCTGTATTTCTTGTTTATGTACTCGATTGGCCAACTCAAGGCCGCAGGCGGTGTCTGGTACGCCGTGACTGGGCTGCCACCCCTCTGGTGTCTCCTGCTCTCGGTGTTCATTGCATGGCTCTATATGGTCCTTGGCGGGTACGTGGGAACTCAGTGGTCCATGGCCTTCCAAGGGATGCTCCTCGGTGTCGTAGGAGCGCTGCTGGGGATCTGGGCCATTATCGATGCGGGTGGCCTTTACGCGATCACCGCGAAACTTTTTCAGGAGCCGAAAGTGGGGCCTGCTCTCATCAAGCTGATGAGACCCGACCTTCCGACACTTGGCTCAACGCAGTTGTTCTCCAGCCTTGTCGGAATTCTCGCTACCCCCGTCATCTTCTTCACCATGGCGGTGGGTTTTCCCCATAACACAAGCCGGTTCCTTGGAATGAAGAAGATGTCCAAGAGGGACTACTTCTTGCTCGTCTTCATCGTCTGGGTGATTGCGGGCATTCCCATCATGCTCGACTGCTCAAGCAATGGCCTCGTGGCAAGAATGTTCTACGGCGACGCGCTTCTGAAAATCAAACCGTGGCAGGCTGACCTCGCTGCCCCGATGCTGGCCCATGCGGTGGGTGGAACACCCCTGATGGTCTTTTACGTCATGGGGCTCTTTGCGGCTGCCCTCTCCACACTCGCGGCAATGGTCTTTATCATGAGCGCCAATGTGACGAGAGACGTCATCAAGCTGTGGTGGCCGAAGACCTCCGATCAGAGCATGCTCTACCTCGGGTACTTCCTCGTGGCTCTGTTCCTCTTCCTCCCCTTCTATTGGACCCTGGTCGCTGCGCCTCCGCTCCTCGCGATCTTCATGGGCATGGCTGCCATGGGGCTCGGGGCGATCTTCATCTTCGTGACGGCCGTTTCGTACTACTGGAAAGGAGCGACGAAATGGGGGGCCATCTGCACCGTCATTTACGGAACGCTCGCGAGTGCTTACGGAGGATATGCGGTACTCGTTAAGAAGACGATCGGAATGGGCACCATGGAGTGGTATCTGATATTTGGCTGCGCCATCCTTTACTTTGGGGTGAGCTTCATGACCCAACCGCCTTCAGAAAAGACCATCAACCTCCTGTTCCCAGCCAAGAAGTAGGGAGCAGCTAAGAAACCCGAAGGGGGCCTTTTTTCGGCCCCCTTTTTTTGCCTCCTGAAGCCGTGAGAGAAATGCAAAAAAGTACCGACTTGTGTTAATAAGAAGTTGCGCAGCGAAGAATCCTTAGCAGAACAGGTCGCTAGGTCACGTCAGGGATGTGAAATGCCCGAAGCCCTCCCCTTAGACAAACTGAGAGATTTTATTAGATCAGTCCCACCTTTTCATCTCCTCCCAGGAGACGCCTTAGACGAATTGGTTCGGACGTTGGTGATCGAATACTTTCCAAAGGGAGCGAGTCATTCTGAGCCCGGAAAGTCCGCCGACCCAGTTTCTCTACATCATCCGATCCGGTGGGGTGAAAATCCTTCTTCCAGAAAAGAAAGGCGACACCTCCGGGAAGGTGTACGACTACAGGGATGACGGCGACTTCTTCGGCCTGATCTCGCTCTTGAGCGGAGATCCTTCACCGTTCATCATCGTGGCTGAAGAGGATACGATCTGCTATCTCGTCAAAAAGGATGTGTTCAGGAAGCTCTTGGACAACTATCCAGATGTCTTTCTCTATTTCACCACGGGACCGAGCAAGGGGTTCAAACAGTTCGATTCGGGCGCGGTCTCTCCCCGGCTGCTCTACAAGCCCGAACTGGGGGTAGAGCAGGTTCTCTTTACAGGTCGGGTTAAGGAAGTGATGCATACGAACGTTCTCACCTGTCCGCCCGAGGAGACGGGTCGTGGGGATTGCACGACGAATGACAGAACGGGGAGTGGGCTCCGCGATCGTCGTGGATGATATCGGTGTGCCCATGGGGATCGTGACCAATGGAGACTTCCGAAGTAAGGTCGTGGCGCCTGGGAAACTGACCAACCCACCGGTGATCGACATCATGAGCAAACCGGTCCTTGCCATTTCGCCCGATGCCTTCTGCTTCGAGGCGATCCTCTCCATGATCATGAATCGGGTCAAATACCTTTCGGTCATGGACGGGATGAAGCTCGTCGGGATCATTTCGGAGCACGATCTCATGGTTTCCCAGGGGAATAACCCGGTGGCGGTCATCAAGGGGATTCAACAGGCGACCAATATCGATGAGATCGTGGCCATCCGAAGAAACATCGACCTGGCCATGAGAGTGATTCTCGAACACGGGGGGATGGCGAAGGACATCTGCGAATTGATCACGACCCTTAACGATCATTTGACTCATAAAATCATCCTTCTCGCTGAAGAGGCCATGGTCCAGGAACGCCATGGCCGTCCCCCGGTTCCCTATTCCTGGCTCGCCCTCGGAAGCGAGGGGCGTCGCGAACAGACCTTGAGGACCGACCAGGACAACGCGATTCTCTTTGGCGACGTCCCCCCAGGAGACGAAGAGGAAGTCCAGAGATATTTTCTTACCCTTGCCGAGAAGGTCGTTTCCGGACTTGAACGTTGTGGATTTCCCCGATGTCGAGGCGGGATCATGGCCATTAATCCGAAGTGGTGTCAGCCGTCTCACGTCTGGAGAGACTATTTCAGACACTGGATCCTTGGGATCGATCTTACGCAGGAAGAAGTTCTTCAGACCTTTGTCTTCTTCGACTTCAGACCGATCTATGGACAGGATGACTTTGTTCCAGGGCTCACTGGAATGTATTTCAGAGAGCATGGATCAACGGAAAACCTTTCTCAGAGACATGGCCGGCATTGCCGTCTTGCATCAACCCCCACTCGGGTTTTTCAAAAGGCTTGTCGTCGAAAAATCGGGAGAGCATAAGAACAAGCTCAACCTGAAACTGAACGGATTGACCCCTCTGACCGACGCCGTCCGCACACTGGCTTTGGACCAGAGGTTTTTTGAAACGAATACGATGGATCGCATCTCATCTCTGACGGAGACAGGGATTCTCTCCCAGGGAGAGGCCGACGATCTGAGGGATGCCTTCAATGTGATCATGCTGGTGCGGGTCCGTCATCACGTGAACGTGATCAACCAGGGAAGAGAGCCGGACAATTATGTCAATCCGGATGAGCTCAGCATCATCCAGCGGACCATGCTGAAGGAGGCCTTTAAGACCATCGACAAACTGCAGCGGCTTCTCGAGCTGCGGTACGACATCAAGGATTGCGTAAACGGTGGCTCGGTTCTTTCGTTAAGCGGTCTGTTGGCCGGCAAGTGCCCCGTAAGCCGCGCCCTCTTAGTCGGCGGGGTCGAAGGGCACAATATAATAAGCAAATACCTTCCCGGGAAGCGTGGGAGCTTCAGCATGAAGATGATCCTTCGCAAGCTTAAGAATCATTACCACGTTCGTCGGCTTAGGCGGAAAGACCTGCCCTCTGTCGTCAAGGACTATGTTCAATCCTTTCGGCATCTGAACATTGAGAAACCGATCAGCGACACGGACTTCATCGTTTTTGACACCGAAATGACAGGATTCAAAGCCAAGAAGGGGGACCGCATCCTCTCCATCAGTGGCCTTCGTCTTAGGAATGGACGAATTGATCTGTCCGATGTGTTTCACGAGATGGTCAATCCGGACCGTGACATTCCTTCAAAGACAGCCGTGATCCATGAGATTCTCCCACGCATGGTTGAGGGAAAACCGACCATTGATGAGATTTTACCGCACTTCCTCAAGTACATTGGAACGGCCATCCTGGTGGCTCACCACGAGTGGCTGGATATGAGCTTCCTGAACAAAGAGATGACGCGTCTCTATGGTTTTCCCATCCAGAACCTCGTCATCGATACGGCCATTTTGGATCGAGCCTTCGTTCTCATGAAGACTCCTTCCTCTCAAAGAGAGACGATCGAGATCAACAGCACGTTGGATTCGCGTGGCTGACCGTTACAAGATCTCCGTCGAAGAGACGACACTCTTCTTTTTGGGATGCCATGGCCACGGCTCAGATTTTCCAGAAGATGATTAAAGAGGCAGAAAGCCTTGGGATTCTTAACCTCAAGGACCTTCTCAAACTCGCCTTCAAACCACCCAGCCTGGGTTTCGAAAAGCCTGGGCATTTCATCTAGTTACCCCTTTAAGTGCGTCTTTCCCTTCTAAGAAAAGGCTTGACAAAAGCGTTCGTTTGTGATAAAAATAACATGCCACGGAATTTCCATCTCTCAAGGCGAGACGGATCTTAGCTCAGAGATATGGATATTTGATTTAAGATTCAACAAGTTCAAGCTAGGTTAAGGGAGGCAGAACCATGAAGTATTGGGATGAAAAATTCGAAACCATGTCACCAGAGGAGATGAAGAAATTTCAGCTCGAGCATTTGAAGAAAACACTGAAGTGGGTGTATGAAAAGGTTCCCTTCTACAAGAACGCGTTTGACGAAAAGGAGGTCAAACCCGACGATCTGAAGACGCTGGAAGACTTATCCAAGTTTCCTTTCACCGTGAAGACAGACCTCCGGGATAACTACCCCTTTGGCCTGTGCGCTGTTCCCCTGTCCCAGCTCGTTCGAATCCATGCGTCCTCTGGAACCACAGGAAAACCGATCACGGGTCCTTACACAGCCAATGACCTCGATCAGTGGACCGAATGCATGGCGCGCAATCTCTTCTCCGCAGGGGTTCGCTCTAATGACATTTGCCATAACGCCTACGGTATGGGCCTCTTTACAGGCGGACTGGGCTTTCACCAGGGGGCAACTCGCATTGGCTGCGCGGTCATCCCGGTCTCCTCGGGCATGACCGAGCGGCAGGTGATGATCATGCAGGACTTCGGCTCTACGGTACTCTTTGCTACGCCGACCTACGCGCTCACCATCGCCGAAAGAGCAGAGGAGATGGGCGTCAAGGTCCGAGACCTACCTCTTCGTGTCGGGGTCTTCGGCGCGGAGCCCTGGACGGTGGAGATGAGAAAGGAGATCGAACAGCGGATGGGGATCAAGGCCCAGGAGGCTTATGGCTTAACGGAGTTTGGCGGTCCGGGCACGGCCTTTGACTGTGTCGAACAGAATGGCCTTCACATCAATGAGGATCACTTCATTGTTGAAATCATTGATCCCGTCACCATGGAGGTTCTTCCCCTGGGTGCCAAGGGCGAGATGGTCATCACGGCCATTCAGCGAGAGGCCATGCCCCTGATTCGCTATCGCACCCGAGACATCACCACACTTCGGAGAGAGAAATGCTCGTGCGGAAGGACACTGCTGAAGATGAACAAGATCTTCGGACGAAGCGATGACATGCTCATCATCGGCGGAGTCAACGTCTTTCCTTCCCAAATCGAAAGCATTCTCTTGGAGGTCAAGGAGGTTGAACCCCAATATGTCATCTACGTCCGAAAGAAAGGGTATCTCGATCAGCTCCATCTGGATGTGGAGGCCAGGAAGGAGACCTATGATGCGAGGGCCTCAGAAGATCGCTGAGGTGGAAAAGATGATGGAGGCAAAGATCCGCGGGACAATGGGCATCGGGATCAAGATTCGACTCGTTCCTCCCAAGGCGATCACTCGAAGCGAAGGCAAGGCAAAACGCGTGATTGATGAGAGGAAGCTCTAAGCGAAGCGTTGAACGTAGAGGGTACAGAGTGGTATGGGTCACCACAGGCCCTCCTTGATTTGAGTCATTGATGTTAAAGGCGAATTGGCAGTAATGACAGCCAATTCGCCTTTTTTGATCCTCTGAGTTATCGTTAAAATAAAGGTAATCCCATAGCCCCTGGCCCTTTCAGGATGGCTCTCTTTCCTGAACTTTGGAACGCCGGGCGTCACAGGTTGGGTAACCTTTGGCAGGAGTAAGCACACGAATCTACTGCCATTGGATCCCCCGAGTTTGGCTGTAATAGGTTCGGCACCAAAGTTCTCCAAGAGAACCATCCTTGCGGGCCTAGACTTATTTTTGTCGGGATTTTGTTTTTTCACACCTTTTTAGGGATTACAATTAAAGATTGATCAATGCGGTAATGTCGTAGTTCAAAAACATGGCATTCGTATTAGGAATTGACATCGGTTCAGCCTCATCGAAAGGAGTGGCCCTCGGCAATCGAGGCCGTCTGGGATCGTTTGAAAGCCCTTCGGGCGGGGATTTCAAGCTGACGGCAGAAAGGATGAGAGATGAACTCCTTTCCCAAATAGGAAAAGCCGCTGGATCCATTAACCGAACGGTCGCGACTGGATATGGATCAAAAATGGTGCCCTTCGCAGACGAAGTGAGATCAGATATCCTTTGCCATGCCAGGGGAGTTTCTTCTCTGCTTCCGTCTGCGAGAACCGTCATTGACGTGGGAGACCTCTACACGAAGGTCTTCCGAATGGATCATCAAGGAAACGTCCATAATTTCTTGTTGAGCGGAAAGTGCGCTGGAGGGAGCGGCAGGATTCTCCAGGTGATCGCCAAGGTGCTTCAGGTCAAAGTGGAAGAGATCGGTGAGTTGTCCTTGACTTCGAAGAAGAGGGTGGACTTTAACACAGGATGCGCTGTCTTTGCGGAATCGGAGGCCATCACGCGGATTTCCGAAGAGGTGAAGAAAGAAGACCTTCTGGCGGGTCTTCACCGAGCGCTGGCAGCTCAGATCAACAGCCTGGTGGAGAGAATGGGCGTCGAACCCGAGGTGGCGATGGTGGGCGGAGGTGCAAGAGATGTCGGTCTGGTCCGGGCCCTCCAAGAGATGAGAAATCAGGAGATCCGCGTTCCTCCAGAACCGCACTTGACGGCTGCATTGGGGGCTGCCCTCATCGCCATGGAGGGCGTGAAGCCATCCGGGTGAAGGTCCAGGGCAAATCGTGTATAAGACAGAATGGATGCATTTTTTTCTCACACCCTTTGGACGGATGAGTTTGGCGGACGTCAGGTGAAAAGGAGTAAGTCCATGAATGGAACGGAGAGCGGTGTTCTGAACACGGTAGAAAGGTATTACAAAGAGTATGGAGTCAGGGCAAAGGAGCTGAAAGCAGAAGGGAAAAAGATCATTGGGTATGTGTGTTCTTTCGTGCCTCTGGAGATAATCACGGCGGCCGGATGTATTCCATTTCGAGTGAGAGGAGACATCCACGAACCGATTACGACAGGGGATACGCTCCTGGAGACGATCGTCTGTCCCTATTATCGAAGCTGCTTTGACCTCTCATCAAAACAAAAATACGACTTTCTCTCGGGTCTCGTCATCCCTCACGGGTGTGACAGCATGGTGAGGAGCTATAGCGCCTGGAGTTATTCCTTGCCCTTTTCCTATTTCCATTTTGTCAACATTCCTACGGTCTGTGATGATTCCTCCTTTGAATTCTTTCGTGCTGAGTTAGACACCTTCAGGAAAAGCCTGGAGAAATTTTCCGGAAGGGCCATCACGGACAAGGATCTGGCTCAGGCCATTCGGGTGCATAATGAAAACAGAGACAAAGCCAGAGCCCTCTATGATTTGAGAAAGGCGAGATCCTCCTCTCATTTCCGGGACAGAACTAACCCGGGTATTAACCGTCGGATCAAGCTTGCCCATTACGGAAGCGAATGCGTTGTTTGACCACGTGTTAGCGGAAGTGGGTCGAAGAGAAAAATCTCCACTGCAGAAAGGCCCCCGGATCTTCATCGATGGGGCCTGTGTCGATAACATCGAACTGATCAGACTCGTGGAAGAGCTCGGAGGGAACGTCGTGGCCGATACCCTCTGCAACGGAGCCAGAGACTCCCTTCCGCTCACAGACGTTGGAGGAGACCCCCTCCAAGCCCTTGCCGATCGGTATCTGGGGAAGATCAATTGTCCCAAGACATACAGAAAAAACAAGGCAAGGACCTTTGAGGGAGATATGGCCTCACGGTTCGGGGATATCGGAACGTTTGCCAAGGAGTTCAAAGTAGACGGTGCTATTCTGTACGTTTACAAATACTGCGATCCCTTTGGCTTCGAGGTTCCCGCGAGAAAGGCCTACTACAAGTCGATCCAGGTCCCCCTTCTTCATCTGGAAGATGTCTATTCTGCAGGGACGATGGGACAGCTCAAAACCAGGGTCCAGGCGTTTCTGGAGATGATTGGGTGAGATGGACGATGAACGAAACGAAGACAAGGTAAGAGGGTTAAGGTTAGGAAGCCGGTTGAGTGCAGAGTTGAAAGGTTAGGACTCATTATGAAGACCCATAAAATGACCCGGTTGCCAAGCCGGCATCCTTACCCTCACCCAGCAACCAATGTCTTTGACGAGGAGGTTTGAAATCATGGCTGGAGAACAGAAAGAGGCGAAACCGAGGAAGAGGATGACAGCCACGCGGGCAGCAGCCTCCATCGGTCCTTTGGTCAAGGAGTTCATCACGGGCACGATCCAGGCGCGAGCAGAGGGAAAGCAGAAATTGGCCTACACCTTCATCGTCTGCCACCACGAAGAGATCCTACGGGCCATGGATGTGCTCCCTGTCTGGACTGAGAATTTTGCAGGGATCTGCGGAGCCAAGAGGGATGCAGAAAGGTTTCTTCAGAGGGCGGAATCATTGGGTCTGTCCCGCTCCCTGTGTACCTATGCCCTGTGCGGAATCGGTTTTGATCAATGGAGAGAGGAACTGGGTGAGATGCCTCCCAATGCGCCCTGGGGTGGGCAAGTGAGGCCTGATTTCATGATCTCCACCGGACAGATCCTCTGTGACCCAAGATCCAAGTGGTATCAAGCCTCTCAACAATTCATGCCCGATGTTCCAATTTACAATATGGATCTCCCCTATCCCATGTTCCAGAGGGATCGGGATCATCGTGACGTTTGGAATTATTACCACACCTACCTTGTGAAGCAACTGCGAGGGCTGGTCGCTTTCGTGGAAGAGCAGACCAAAAAGAAGATGGACTATGATCGTCTCCGAGAGCTAGTCGATCTCAGCGACCGGACGTGGAACCTGATGGATGAGACGTACAAGCTCCGAGCGGCTGTGCCCTGTCCCATGGGAACGGGTGATGCCATGAACACCATGGTTCCCATCTGCTTTATGATGGCGACCCAGAAGGCCCATGATTTCTTCGTGGATCTGAAGAAGGAGCTTGAGGAAAAGATCGCCAAGAAAGAAGGCGAGGTCGAAAACGAGAAATACCGGCTCATGTGGGGAGGAGGGTTGCCCGCCTGGTATGCGTTAAACGATTTCAATTACTTCAACAGCAAGGGGGCTTCTTTTCCGGTGGAAACGACCTATCGGATGGTCGCACCTCTGGATCAAATGGATATTCCTGAGACTAAAGATCCCATCGAGCACCTGGCGTGGCGATGGCTGGGGTACTGGACCTTCTGGTATGACAAGGCGAAGAAACGGCCCGGATCAGAGCCCGATGTGGAACGTTTGATCAACTGGATTGAAGAATACAAGATTGATGGCGTCGTCATGCACGAAGCCTTTTCGTGTCGAACGTGGCACGTCGGCCTCATCTGGCAGTTACATCAACTATCCAAGATATACAAACCCATTCCGCTCTTGATGGTCGGAAAAGATGGGAAGAAAGAGAAAGTCTTCCAGGAACTTCCTTCACTGATCCTGGAAAGTGACATCATCGATATCACCTCGTATTCGGAAGTGGATACGAGAAACAAGATCGACGCCTTTATCGACACCCTGGAATCGATTCGAGTCAACAGGGCAGCCTGAAAATCGAGGAGGTTTTCAGGTTACGGTTAGGAAGCCCGTTTGGGGTAAGGGTAGAGGGTGAGGTGACCGGAGCGTGCCCCGCAAACCCGGCCTCCGGGCGGGGTTAAGGGGCACAATGTGAATAGTGATAAATCATTGCCGGAAGTCCCGCGCTGTGCACGGGGAGCTTCAAATTCCTAAGACCAGCAACATTACGACTTACGAAACCGATCTTTACCCTTACCTTTTGACTTAATCCGGAGTAACCTTGGCAACGTATTTTGCAGGCATCGATGTGGGTTCCACAATGACCAAGGCGGTGATCCTGAACGAAGGGATCATTGCTTCGGTCATCGGACCGACCGGTCCGGAGCAGCGCCGGCTGGCCAACAAGGTGATGGAAGAGGCGCTGATCCAAGCTGGGATTTCCTTCCAGGCGATCACCTTCGTGGTTTCGACAGGCTACGGGAGAATCAACGTTCCCTTTGCCGACAAACAGGTCACAGAAATTACCTGCCATGCCAAAGGGATTGTGAGCCTTTTTCCTCAAGCCAGGACCATCATTGATATCGGGGGACAGGATGTGAAGGGAATCCAGATGGACGAGACGGGCAAGATCCTCGATTTCGTGATGAATGATAAGTGCGCGGCCGGGAGCGGTCGCTTCATCGAGGTGATTGCGGACGCGCTAGGGGTTCCGCTGAATGAGGTCGGGGATCAATCCCTGCGGAGTGAGACCCCTGCGAAGATCAGTAACATCTGCACCATCTGGGCCCAGCAGGAGGTTGCCTCCAGTTTAGCCCAGGGGATACCGATTTCCGATCTGCTGGCAGGAGTCCATCAGTCACTGGCGGACAGAATCTGCAGAATGGTCCATCGTCTGAAGGTAGAAGATGCGGTCATCGTGACTGGCGGAGGCGGAAAGAACAGAGGCCTCCTGAAAGCCCTTTCACAACAATTGAACCGTGAGGTGCTCGTTCCCAAAGAACCATTGATCACGGGGGCCCTGGGAGCAGCCTTGCTGGGAAAGGAAATTGTTGCGCAGGCAGAGCGGAATCATACTCCGCTTCACATCAAGAAACGGATCTTAGAAGAGGTTGAAATTCTATAGCTTCCTGAGAGGAAATACCATTCGCAATGGGGAATCGATGGTAGGTGATCGGAAAGGGGGCTCTCGTCAAAGGTCTCCTTTTCTTCTGTTTTCATTGTACAGCAGCTTTAAATTATTGGGAACAATCCTTGGCGATGGAGATGATTTTCAACTCCTTGTCGCCGGCGGGACGCCTCCACCTCACGATGTCGCCAATACAGGCGCCCAACAAGGCTCGCGCCAGCGGTGAGACCCAACTGATTTTGGCTAGATCTGGATCGGCCTCATCCTCGCCCACGATCAGGTAATGAAAGCGTTTACCCTCCATGTCCTCCACCTCAACTGAAGCCCCGAAATGAACCCTGTCATCGGGTTGTGCCTCCGGCCGAACGACCACGGCACATTTGACACGTTCAGCGTAATAGTGCAGATCCCGTTTCACGTGCTTAAGCTGCTGCTGGATCCCCAGATCCTGCTTTCCTGTCAATGAATCTCGGACCGCGATGAGTTCTTGAACGCGTTGCTGCAACTGCTTCAAGCCATAAGGTGTGACATAATTAGCGTGGGAGCTCTGGGGTCTCTCCGGCGGGTCGTGATCGGCTTGATCTCCATCTTGTTCTTTAATGAAAGCACGACTCATTGATCTTCCCCTCAAGCATTCACCATCAATATCATGTGAAAAAGGGGTGGTCTTGTCAAGCTCTAGCAAGGAAGGACCTTTAGGGCTATTGTGATCCCTTATCGGAATAAAAAGGGAACCCCCTCATTTTTCTCTTGACAAAAAATGAATATTTGTTAAATTTCTACGTCTAATAGGTCGACAATACCTATTCAGGCTGATTTCCTAAGAAATTGGGCTGCTTGTGTACGAGGAGCTTTTGTTGTAAATAGGAGGGGTTAATTTCTAAGATGCCTCCAGAGCAAGCAGGAGGGGGCGCACTTCTTAAAATTCAATGCGGAAAGGGGGTGAGACAGGAATGAGAAAATTGATAAGCCTTGGAATTGGGGTAGGTTTCCTACTCTCCGTCCTGATGGTAACGGGCGTTTTTGCAAAGGATGAGGTCGTTTATGACAACTCTTATGGGCAGATAAAGTTTAACCACAAGAAACACGCAGAGACGCTGAAGATCGATTGCGTCAAATGCCACCATACGTGGAAGAAAGGCGACACCAGCGGGCAGACTTGCAAGGAGTGCCATAAGGACAAAGCGGAGGGTAAGACACTCGCATACAAGGATGCCTATCACAAGGACTGCAAAGGGTGCCATGACGAGGCAAAGAAAGCGAACAAACCTGCTGGTCCTGTCACCTGTACTCAGTGTCATGACACCAAAGTGAAAAAGAAGTAATCTCGGTCGATCCTGATTACAGACACTCAAAGGGGTAACTCCGATGGAGGAGTTACCCCTTTTTTGCTTGACATCAAATGAGCCGTTATGTTAAATATTTCGGGTACTTTCGTCTTAGAACAAGACCTCGCAAACCGCCGACCATGGGGTCAGGAATGAACCATTACGCGGGACAGTTCGAGACAGGAAACTCCCTTTACAAGAACGATGAATAAATCGAGCGACAATGCGAAAGCTAAAGAGAAGGGGTTCGTTGGCATTCTATACGATTTTTTTCGATCTCTCAAGCTGACGATCTTTCTTCTCATTCTTCTTGCGATCCTTTCCATCATTGGAACGTTGATCACGCAGAATGCGACGTCCGACGAATACATCCAACGTTATGGTGCAAGCCTTTACGAGGTTCTCGATTTCTTCGGTCTTTTTGACATGTATCATTCGTGGTGGTTCAGCGCCATCATTCTATTATTGGTCATAAACCTGATTGCATGTTCGGCCGAACGCTTCCCAGGGGTCTGGAACCAGATGCTTCGGGGCGTGGGGCCCGAGGGGCTGAGCGATTCCTTGCTCAAAACCCTTCCCTTTGTGGAAAAACTGAAGGCAACAGAGTCAAAGAAGGATCTGACAGAAGAGAGTATTCGGTCCCCGCTCTCGAGGGGTTTCCGAACATGGAAGCGGGTGGAGACTGAATCAGCGGTCACCCTTTTTTCTGAAAGAGGAAGATTCTCTAGGCTCGGAGTGTATCTCACCCATCTGAGTATTCTCATCATCTTGGTCGGAGGGCTCATCGGTTTACGCTATGGGTTCCACGGGTTTGTGAACATCTTGGAAGGGGAGAGTGTGGATCGAATTTTTCTCAGAGGAAAAGGTCCGGAGATTCCCAAGCCGATTGGATTCTTGGTGCGATGCGACGATTTCACCATGACCTACTACGACGTTCCGGGGAAAGAGAGGCACGTGAAAGAGTACGCCAGCCTTCTCACCGTCTCCGAAGACGGGAAAGAGGTTTTGAAAAAGACAGTTCGAGTGAACCATCCTCTCCACTATCGGGGATGGGCGTTTTACCAATCGAGCTATGGAGCCCTTCAGGAGATCGCGATCGGTGTGGAGTGGAAATCGAATCAGGAGAAGACGGTCCTGAACGCCTTTGAAGGCGACACGGTTCCCATCCCCGATTCGAATGCCACGATCCGGGTCTTAAAGTATACGCCTCAGGTCCATGCCTTTGGAGAGGGGGTCCAGGTCGCCGTCTTCAGGCCCAATCAGCAACCCCGAAGTCTTTGGCTGTTCAGAAACCCCGCCGGACGTGATCAGCAAAAAGGTGAAGATTTTACGTTGAGCTTTCAAGGCCTATCGACTCGGGAGTACACAGGACTGCAGGTGACAAAGGATCCAGGGGTGTGGATCGTCTGGCTCGGAAGCGGATTATTGATTTTGGGTCTGATCGTGTCCTTCTTCTTTTCCCATCAGCGGGTCTGGGTGAGGAAAACGCCGAGAGAAATCATTCTGGCGGGTACGGCAAGCAAGAACCGACTGGCTTTTGAAAAGACGTTCCGGCAATGGGCGGATCAACTCCGTTCGGAGTCCTAAAGGTCTGACGAATGTCGAGGGTGGAGAAAAATCCAAAATCCGAAACAGGACCTTGGAAACAAGCTGAGATGAACAATACGGTACAGCTTTTGTGATTGTGAGTGACGGGTGCGTATGATCGCAGAGAAGAAGGCGGTTCGTTCCAATCATCCCCGCTGGACGCGGGAGGAGTTGCCGGAAGAAGGGATGGGAGTGGCGTTTTTCAGAAACGCCGTGGAGTACATCCGAAACCATTTACTCTAAAAAGAGGGAGGGTCTATGAACAAAGCCGAACTCATCATGAAAGTCTCAGAAAGAGCCAGCGTGACGCAGAAAGTGGCGAAAGGTCATCGTAGACACGCTCTTCGATGGGATGAAGGAAAGCCTGGAAAATGGCGAACGGATTGAGATCCGAGGATTCGGAAGTTTCGTCGTGAGAAACTACGGTGGATACAAGGGCCGAAACCCGAAAACGGGAGAGGTCGTTGAGGTTCCTCCCAAGAAGCTCCCCTTCTTCAAGGTGGGTAAGGAACTCAAGGAGATGGTGAACCTGGCCAAGGGTTAAAGGGTCTTCCAGTACCTTTTCTGGATGTCCTTGATCTGAAGAATGGCCCGTTCGACTCGAGGAGTGTCTGCCTTCTCTTTTTCTAAGAGGTCTTGTTTTTCCAGGGGTGACTCCTGAAGAAGTTCCCGAAGCACGGCCTTTACCGAATCGCGCTGGCCGGAAATGCTATAACCTCCCTCCAGGGTCAACACGAGTTTTCCTTGAGCGGTCGTGTCTGCGATCTCCATCAAAATCTGGGTCATTCTCGCATATCCCTCCGGGGTGACCTCCATCCCTCCCAGGGGGTCCTCGCGATGCGTATCGAATCCTGCTGAGACGAGCACCAGTTCGGGTTTGAACTCCAGAGCAATCGGCTTGAGAATGGAGTCAAAAAAGATTCCGAAAACAGAGTCTGTGCATCCTGTCGGAAGAGGGATATTCACCGTGAATCCCTCTCCTCGGCCTCTTCCCACCTCTGTCGCTGCGCCGGTCCCCGGATAGAAGAACCCATACCGATGGGTGGAAACGTAGAGGACGTGAGGGTCCTCGTAGAAAGAGTTCTGCGTGCCATTGCCGTGATGCACATCCCAATCCACAATCAGGATCCGTTGAAGTCCGAAATCTTTGAGCGCGCTCTTGGCTGCAATGGCTACGTTGTTGAATACGCAGAATCCCATGGCCTTGTTTGCCTCGGCATGATGGCCTGGAGGTCTCACCAGGGCAAATCCATTGTCGAGATGGCCCTCCAGAGTTGCCTTCGTCAACTCAAGCAATCCTCCAGCAGCCAGAAGAGCCGCCTCGTAGGATTGGGCACTGGTGGAAGTATCCATGTCAAGACGGAAATGGGGTTTGCCCGAGGTGGAGGCGACCAAATCGATGTACGCTGGAGCATGAATCCTCTCCACCTCTTCTCTCGTTGCGTTGCGGGGCTTGATCATGATCCATAAGTTCTTGAAGTCTTCTTCATCGAGCATCTGATAAATGGCCTTCAATCGTTCCGGACTTTCAGGATGACCTGGGTCCATCACATGCTCCATGTAGCGCTTATGTCTGACAATCCCTGTGCGTTTCACCGGTGATCTCCGATGCTGGCGTCCTGACGGGGTGAACAGGATAGGGTGAGCCTAACTTTTTTCCTTTGACCCTGTCAAGGAAAGGAAACCCTCTCGACGAGGGAGAGTGTGCCATTCCCGATCAAACAAGGCGGAGGAAACGTGTGGGCCCAATACTCTTTTCATTTAAAGGACTTATGTTTGACTTTTATTTTTTGGGGCCTTATAATAATTTTTCTAAAATCGTCACATGAAAGGAGGGGAAAAATGGATGCCAGGCATTAGAATAAGGGAGAACGAGTCTTTTGAGAATGCCCTTAAGAGATTCAAGAAACAGTGCGAAAAGACAGGAATCCTGTCAGAGGTCCGCAAAAGAGAACATTTTGAAAAGCCGAGTTTAAAGCGAAAAAGAAAAGCACTGGCCGCTAAGAAGAGAGCAATGAAGCGGATGCGCAAGACGGTCGAGAGAGGTTGATTCATGGGCTTGGAAGAGAGACTGGTCGATGAGATGAAGCAGGCCATGCGGTCGAGTGATAAGGTGCGTCTTTCTACCATTCGGATGATTCGGACCGCGGTGAAGAATAAAGAGATTGAGCTACGAAAGAAGCTCGACGACGAGGAGATACAAAGAGTGATACAGGGGATGCTGAGGAGGAATGAAGAATCGATCGAACAATTCCGCCTGGGCGGAAGGATGGATTTGGTCGATAAGGAATCCCAAGAGGGTGACATCCTGAAGTCCTACTTGCCCCAAGTCCTCAGCACCGAAGAAATACTCAAGGTCATCGATGAGAGTATTCAGGAAACCCAAGCTTCATCGCTGAAGGACTTGGGAAAGGTCATGAAATCGGTCATGCCTAAGTTGACGGGGAAAGCAGATGGCAAAGTGATCAATCAACTGGTCAAAGAGAGGCTTTCCCCGTAACTTCCTCCTTCGTTCGGCCGATCCGTTTCGTGGATTCACCTCCATTCCTCTTATGGATGATCACTCTCTCAAGGCATTAGACTTCTATGCTCTTCTTGATCTGCTGAAGGCCTACGCGACGTCCTCCCTGGGCCAAAAGCGCTGCAAGGCCCTCACCCCCTCGCAAGATCTTCCCCTCATTCGAACACGACTTGCCGAAGTTCTTGAACTGAAGAAGATTCTGGAAACCGTCGAAGACCTTCCGATCCAAGGGATTAAAGACATCGAGGGAATTCTGAAGAAGGTGGAGATCGAGGAATCGGTCCTCACCGTTCGGGAACTTTTGGAACTTCACCACCACATCACGGTATCCAGTGGACTCAAACGATTCTTCCAGAAATTGCCCGAAGGGGAAGTTCCTCTGCTCCAGGAGAAGGTGTCAGCGCTTTCTTCTCTGAGGTCTTTGGAAAAAGAGATCCTTCGCGTCGTGAGTCCCAAGGGCGAGATCATGGATCACGCGAGTCCAGCGTTGTTCGACATCAGAGATCGCATGCGCGTCCTTCGGGAAAAGGCGAAGGGGATGCTCGAACACCTTCTCCATCAGCCCACACTGGAACCCATTTATCAGGAGCAGTTCATTACCCTGAGAAACGGGAGGTATGTCCTTCCCATCAAGTCCGAGCATCAAGGCCGGCTTCCAGGAATCGTCCACGACCAATCTCACACCCATATGACCCTTTTCATCGAACCCCTTCAAGTGGTCGCCATGAACAACGAGATCAACATCCTCGCAGGAGAAGAAAAGGATGAGGAGTATCGGATCCTCTCCGACCTTTCAAAACGAGTCAGGGAAGAAGTTCAGGGACTGCGGAGCGATTGTGAGATTCTGGGAGATGTCGATTTCCTTTACGCCGTGGCCAGACTCTCCATCCGACTCAACGCGGTTGCCCCTGTGCTCAACGAGGAAGGGCGGATGGAGATGATGCAGGCTCGTCATCCCCTCTTGTTCTTACAAAAGGAAGACCAAGTCGTTCCCATCGATCTACGATTGGGCGATGGGATCAAGGTTCTCATCATCAGCGGCGCAAACGCAGGAGGCAAGACGGTGGCGCTGAAGACCCTCGGACTCTTGACGTCGATGGTGCAATGCGGCCTTCCGATCCCTGTGGCGGAGGGAAGCCGGATATCCATTTTTCGTAAGGTGTTTGCCTTAATTGGAGATGAGCAGAACATCGAGGAGAACCTGAGTACGTTTTCCAGTCACCTTCTCCATTTGAATCAGATCGCTCGGGAGGTCGGCCCTCGATCGCTTGTTCTTCTCGATGAACTTGGGGTGGGAACGCACGCCTCCGAAGGATGTGCCCTCGCCATGGGCTTCTTGGATCAGCTCCGTGAGACGGGGGCCACCATCGCTGTAACCACTCACTTCGATGGATTGAAGACCTACGGGTACCTTCACCCTGATGTTCAGAATGTGGCGGTGGAGTTTGATGAGAAGACCCTGGAACCCAAGTATCAACTTGCTTACGGATCGTCTGGATTGAGCAATGCGTTCTTGATCGCCGAAAAACTCGGTATCTCAGCCAAGGTTCTTGAGAGGGCAAAGCACTATCACGACGGAAGCGGGCAGGAAGTCGCTCGAGCCCTCGAGTCGTTGGAGAAGCTGAAGGCCCAGGCCCGTAAGGAACGAGAGGGGTTGTTGGAAACAGAAGCAGAAGTTCATCGTGAACGCCAGAAGTTGAAAGACCTTTTGGAAAGCATCAAGAACAAGCGACAAGAGATCTTTGCTCGAGCCGAAGAAAAGGCGAGAAAGGCCGCCCAGAGAGTCGAAGAGGAGTTGAAGGAGTGGCTTCGCCAGCAGAGGGAGGAACGAAAAAGCCTTCGCCTAGCCACGCTTCACCGGAAAGAAATCCAACAGGTCAAAGAGAGGTTCTTTCCTGTTCCTCAGAAATAGAAAAGAAGGCCTCAAGACCCCTGAGCGTTTGAAGGTGGGAGATCGGGTCAGGATTGAACCGCTCCGGAGTGAAGGCGTCTTGATGAAAGTGGAAGTGCCCCTCGGAAGGGTGGAAGTTTCTACTGACAAAGGAATCGTGAAAGTTCCCTTTTCCCACATCGTGAAGATCCGGGAGGATGAAGAGGGGAAAGAAATGATATCAGGGCGCTCCGTTTCCTCCAAAAAGGATTTCCAGGAGGCCCCCTCTGAAGTGAAAATCATTGGCTTGACCGTGGACGATGCAATTCCCGTCGTGGACAAATTCATCGATAGGGCCCTCCTCCACGGACTGGAAAAGATTTGTATTGTCCATGGGATTGGGTCGGGACGACTTCGACATGGCATAGGAGAATACCTAAAGGGCCACAGAGGGGTTAAGAGCTTTGGCCCAGGCGATCCGATGAAAGGTGGCGGGGGAGTCACCATCGTCGAATTGAAGTGAAGCTCCCCGCCCACATTAAGGACGGGGCTTCCGGGTAATGTAGATATGATTACAGGGTCGGCTTTCCCCCCGCCCCTACAAGGCGGGGCATCCAGCCGACTTGCCCGTGACACTCCGTCCCGCTCCTACTCTGTCTACCCATAGGCACACCTACCTGCCGCAGAGTGACGCAGGGCGGGCGGGGAATCCAGAGAACTTGCCCGAGAACAGAAAAAGTATTAATGTTTTCAATATCTTAATAGTTTATACTCTGAAGACTCTTGGCTTGAGTCATCCGATCTTGCCAAATTGAGAAAAACATCTTAAACAGTATTGAGTTTTTTCCCATTGCCCCGTTTTGGCCCCTTGGAGTAACCAGGCTTTTCCTAAAGAGGTGGGACCCTTGGCCACTGGATTTTTCTCAGATGATGCTGTGTCCGAAGTCCGGGGGCGGTCCAACATTCTCGAAGTTGTTTCAGACTACGTCAATCTCAAGAAGACAGGGAAGAACCACAAGGGACTTTGTCCTTTTCATACGGAGAAGACCCCCTCCTTCATGGTCAATGAAGAGAAACAGATCTTTCACTGCTTTGGCTGTGGAGAAGGAGGGGACGTCTTCACCTTCTTGATGAAGGTCGGTCACTTCTCATTTCCCCAAGCCCTGGAGGAACTGGCAAAGCGGTATGGCGTCAGCATCAAGCCACGCGAACTCTCTCCGTTACAAAAGAAAGAGACGGCGAGACGAGAAATCCTGTACCCCATCAACCAGATCGCCTTAGAATACTTTCATGATCTCCTGATGCGAAGAAGAGAAGGGGAACAGGCGAGAAAGTATCTGGCCCAAAGGGGATTGACTAAAGACCTTCTGGTCGAATACCAGTTGGGTTATTCGCTCGACATGTGGAATGGCCTGGTTCAACACCTCCAGGAAAAGAAGGTGGATCTGGAGCTGGCCCGAGAACTGGGTTTGATCCTTCCCCGGAAACGAGAAGGGTGGTATGACGTTTTCAGAGGAAGGATCATGTTTCCCATCTGCGACGTCCATCGACGAACGGTCGGATTTGGCGGAAGGATCCTGAGGGAAGGACAGCCCAAATATCTTAACTCTCCAGAGTCGATCATCTACCACAAAGGAGAAGTTCTATATGGTCTTCACGAAGCCAAGCAATCGATCTCGGAAAAAGAGAGTGTCCTCCTCGTTGAAGGGTATTTTGATCTTTTGACTCTTCATCAATTCGGTTTTAGGAACAGCGTCGCCACCTCCGGGACGGCGTTGACTCCCCAGCACATCCGGATTCTCAAGAGATATGCCAACACGATGGTGACTTTGTTTGATGCGGATCAAGCTGGGATTCAGGCGGCTCTTCGTTCTCTCCCCCTCTTTCTGGAAGAGGACATTTGGGCAAAGACCATCCTCCTCCCTCAGGGAGAAGATCCCGATACCTACCTCCGGAAAGGCCATCTCGAAGACTTTAAGGGAAAGGTGGCCGAAGCGGTCCCCCTGTTTGATTTCTTTTTCGACCACCTCATGAAGACCCACGATGTCCGATCCATCGAGGGTCGAGTGAAGGTCGCGGAAGAAGGAGTCACCCTCCTTCGGAGAATTCCAGAGGGCGTCCGAAGGAATGTCTATATCAAGGCCTTGGCTGAAAGGGTCGGTCTTCAGGAGTCTGTCTTGCACGACATGCTGCGAGCTCCCTCGAAGGGAACCTCTCCACGTGAAGAACGGCGAGAGAGAGAAGAGACTCGCGGCTCTTGGCCGCGCTCAGAGGAGATGATCGTTCGTCTCATGGTTCATCGTCCTGAGATCATCCCCAAGGTCTCTGAGGCGGGGGTTTTGGAAGAGTTTGAAAGTCCCGTCCTGAAACAGATGGCCGAAGGATTGATTGGGCTCCACGAAAAAGGGGAAGGACAGACGCTGGCTGAGGGATTGGACCATTTTGAAGAAGACGTGAGAAGACAACTCTCGGCCTTTGCCATTCAAGAGAGCGGCTTGGAAGAGGGGGCCCATGAGAAAGTACTGGAGGATTGTATCCAAAAAATCCGTGAAAGGAGGGCCAAAAACATTCGAGGGGAGCTGCTTCGGAGAATCAAGGACGCCGAGAAGCGACAGGGAAAGAAAGAACTCGACGCCCTCTTGCTGGAGCGTCAAGAGCTCGCGAGAAGGGAGAGCGGTTTCCGAAAGGAAAAAGACGTGTAGCAAGGGGTGAAGCTCCCCGCCAACAGGACGGGGCTTCCGGGTAATGCAAATAGGATTAGACGGTCGGCTTTGACTCCAGTGCTGGAGTCCATTACCGCCCGCCCCGCTAAGGCGGGACAAGGCGGGGCATCCAGCTGACTTGCCCGTGAGGGGAGAGGTCGATGGGAAAAGGGGGAAAATTGAAAGAGATTGAACAGCTCATCTCCATCGATGGAGACAAGGGATACTTGCCCTTTGATGAGGTGAATGATATTCCCACCAATGATATTGTTTCCTCCGATCAGATCGACGATGTCCTCATGATGTTCGATGAGATGGATATTGACGTCGTGGAGGACCACCCAGGGCTAAAGTCGGAGGGGGAGAGGATCCTCGACAAGGAAGAAGAGGGCGAGGAATTAGACGTGGGTTCGCTCGGAAGGGCGTCGGACCCGGTTCGCATGTATCTTCGCGAAATGGGATCGGTCTCCCTTTTGACGCGGGATGGGGAGGTAGAGATTGCGAAAAGGATTGAGAGCGGCCAGAGAGAAATTCTGAGTATCGTATTGAACTGGCCCATGGCCGTCAAGGAGGTGATCCATCTCGGACAGGCCATTAAGGGAGGGAGAGTCGACATCCGGGATGTGACCGATGAGATCGATGAGGAGGCCAGTTCCGAAGAGGAACAGGCCCATAAAAAGAAGCTTCTCGACTTTATCGAAAAGATTCGAAGACACGAGGAAGCGATTCGAAGGGCCCTAAAGAATAAGGGGACGTCGAGGAGCAGAATTCAGGAGCAGGTTAGGAAGAAGCAGAAGGAGATTCTCGACTGTCTTCAGGAGATGAAGCTCAAAGAGAGCCAGATTGATAGGATCCTCCAGAAGATGAAACAGATGCTGATTCGAATGGAGAAAGCCGAGACCGAGATGAGGCGGATTGAAGAAAAATGGAAGATTTCGGTGAAGGAAGCCCGAGTTCTCTTGAAAAAGATCAGAGCTCGAAGTTTGAGCGAGAAGAAACTCCTCCAGAGCCGGGGCTTCAGAAAAACCGATCTTCAAGAAATCGATCGTGCTGCGAAAATAGCCCAAAGGAAGATCAATCGGGTGGAGGCAGAGTGTTGCCTCTCCGCGGACCGACTCAAGGGAGCGGTGAAGGGGATCGATGGGGGAGAGACAAAGGCGAGGGAGGCAAAAGCGGAGTTGGTGAAGGCGAACTTGAGGTTGGTCGTGTCGATCGCCAAGAAGTATACGAATCGGGGGCTCCAATTCCTCGATCTGATTCAAGAGGGAAACATCGGCCTGATGAAGGCCGTGGACAAGTTTGAGTATCAACGGGGGTACAAGTTCAGCACGTATGCCACGTGGTGGATTCGACAGGCCATTACTCGGGCCATCGCCGACCAGGCCCGAACCATCCGCATTCCAGTGCATATGATCGAGACCATCAATAAGCTCGTTCGAACGTCAAGAACCCTCGTTCAAGACATTGGGCGGGAGCCTACGCCTGAGGAGATTGCCGACCGGATGGAGATGCCTCTCGACAAGGTGAGAAAGGTCTTGAAGATCGCCAAGGAACCGATCTCTCTTGAGACCCCTATCGGTGAAGAAGAGGACAGCCACCTTGGAGATTTCATCGAGGATAAAGGCGTGGTTTCGCCCCAGGAGGCCGTGATCAGCATGAACCTTTCGGAGACCACGCGAAAGGTCCTTGAGAGTCTTACGCCCAGAGAGGAAAAGGTGCTCAGGATGCGCTTCGGCATCGGCGAGAAGTATGACCACACCCTAGAAGAGGTGGGGCAGGACTTTGACGTGACTCGAGAGAGGATCCGACAGATCGAGGCAAAAGCGCTCAGGAAATTGCGACATCCCAGTCGGTCAAGAAAGCTCAAGAGTTTTCTTGAAGCCTAACCCCTCTGTGGAGTTCAGAGCTCGGAGTCATCCGTTCGGAGATAAAACGAATAGAAACTTTTCAAGTTGGGAAATCAGAACTCCAAGCTCGAAACTCCGAACTTGAAACTCTCGGATAGCCGAGAGGCATTGACACCTCTGGTAGATAAACTATAATAAGAGATGGAGGGGGCCCATAGCTCAGCTGGAAGAGCCACCGGCTCATAACCGGTAGGTCCCTGGTTCGAACCCAGGTGGGCCCACCAGTGATGAGGCCGAGAAAAACAGAAGGAATTAACATTGAGGGGTTGGATTAAAAAGAGTGCACCAGGTGAGTGCACTCTTTTAGTTTTTGCTCGAGAGAAGGGAGAAGACATTGAAAGAGCAACTGGACTTACTCTGGGAGCTTCAACAGATTGATTTGGCCTTGAAGACCATTCAAGATGGACGAGATCGCTATCCGAAGGAGTTGAAGCGCCTGGATGAGAAGCACAAGATAGAGAAGGACCGGGTGCAGAAGGAGAGAGAAAAGATCGATCTCTTGGAGAAAGAGAGACGGAAGAAGGAGGGACTTCTCAGCACAGAACAGGAGAAGATCAAGCGGAGCGAAGGGAGGATGTTGGAGATCAAGACCAACAAAGAATACCAGGCCTTCTTGCACGAGATCGAGATGATCAAGGATTCGAATAGCCGCGAAGAAGAGGAGATCCTCCGCCTGATGGACGAAATCGATGAGGTGAAAAAGGGCCTTTCCAAGAAAGAAAAAGAAGTCGCCGTCCTTCTGGAAAAGATAGAGGGAGAGAAGAAGGCGATTCAAGAGAAGATGATCCATGACGACGCGAGTTGGAACAAGCAGAAGGAGAGAAGAGAAACGCTGGCCAAAGCAGCTGGAATCCAGACTCTATCGACTCTACAACACACTCAAAGAGAAGAGACAGGAGGTGAGTGTCGTCAGGGTAAGCCATGAGACCTGTCAGGGGTGCTTCTTGAACATTCCTCCGCAGATGTTCAATGAGGTTCAGAAGAACAATACTCTCATTCAGTGTCCCCACTGCAATCGCATTCTGTATTGGGATGGGAATGGAAAGTAGACATGAAGGAGCTTGTTCTGGACGTTTACATCGATGGGGCCAGTCGGGGAAACCCTGGGGAAGCAGGGGCGGGTGTCTGGATTACAGACGAAAACGGGACCGAAGTGGGGGAAGCGAGCCGATACCTTGGACACAAGACCAATAACGAAGCCGAATACTGGGCTCTCCTGCTTGGGTTGGAGGAAGCGAAACGTTTGGGAGGTCATGCCGTTCGCGTCTTTACCGATTCAGAGTTAATCGCAAGGCAGGTCAAAGGGATCTATCGCGTGAAGGACATGAAGTTGAGGGCGCTCTACAAGACCGTGATCCAGAACCTGAAAGGATTTTCGTCTTTCGCCATTGAGTCGATTCCGAGAGAGCTCAACCGAGAGGCGGACCGTTTGGCCAATCACGCGATTCAGACCGGAAGTTCCGGAATGGCAGAGAAAGGGGGGAAACGAAGGGGAAGAGATGGTCGCTCCTCATGAGCCATGAGGGGAGGAAAGTCCGAGCTCCGGAGGGCAGGGTGGTCCGTAATTCGGACGGTTTCGTCCCTCCAAAGGGACGAGATACGGAAAGTGCCACAGAAAACATACCGCCTCCGAGGCGTGAGCCTCGGTGGGTAAGGGTGAAAAGGCGGGGTAAGAGCCCACCAGTATCCTGAGTGATCAGGGTAGCTTGGTAAACCCCACCCGGAGCAAGACCAAATAGGCCCTGCTCCCCCGCAATACGCGGGGGTGAGAACAGCCCATTCACATTTTCCCGTAGCCCTTGGCTACGTCCCTCGGCCACGGGGAAAGGCGGGGCGGGTGAGGTCGCTTGAGACCCTGAGCAATCAGGGTCCTAGATAAATGACCATCGTCCCAACGACGTTGGGATACAGAACTCGGCTTATGGTCCCCTTCGTTTCCCTTTTTTTCAGATACTAGCAGAGCATAAAATAGTTTGCATTTACCACAGAGCCACACCTGCCTGCCGGCAGGCAGGGAGGTCACAGAGAGAGAACTTTTTTGTCTGTTGGGGAGGTGCCAACAGACAAAAAGCTTCTGTGTCGAACAAATCTACTTGGCCAAAGGCCCGGAAGTTCATGGAGAATCGGTACCTCCCGATTCTTCATGAGAACATTTCTCTCAGTGTGCTCTCGTGTCTCGAATGAGCCCTGTCTTCTTGGGCGAATGAGTGGTGAAAACGGTCTCCAATGTAAACTAAGGGTGCGTTTTGCAATGAGTCAACCCAAAGACCGCTCCCCAGAGGCTAGACGGCGGCGCAAGGAGCTCTTGATCATTGGGATCATTTCGATCCTGATCGTCATTTTTACGACGATCGAAATGAAAATCCCCCAGGTTCAGGGCGCCATTCCCATCGCCAACAACATCGTCATCTTTAGTTTGATCAACATCAACATCATTCTCATTCTGCTCCTGATCTTTCTCGTCATCCGCAACCTGGTGAAACTGATCTTCGAACGGAAACGGAAGGTTCTCGGAGCCAAGCTGCGAACCAAACTGGTGGTTGCCTTTGTCAGCCTTTCCCTCGTTCCTACGGTCCTTCTTTTTCTCGTTGCCGTGGGTTTCATCACCAGCAGTATTGAGCAATGGTTTCGTGTTCCCGTGGAAAACTCTCTCCAAGGGTCATTGGAAGTGGCCCAGACCTACTACCGCGATCTTGCCAACAGCATGGTGTCCTCGGCTCAACAAATCGGCCAGCATTTCTCTCAGCAGAGGCCTCCGAAGAGAGAGGGAGGAGAGTTTCTCCAGAGAGATCAGCTTGAAGCCAAACGGAAGGAATACCGTTTGAGCGCGCTGGGGGTCATCCTCAAAGGCGAAAGCGCTGGGATACGGGTGGAAGATCCCACGTTGAAGGGTTTCTCTTTCACGCCACCCAAAGAACTTCTGGAAGCAGGGTTCTCAGGGAAAGAGGCCTCAAAGACTCTCCCGCTCGGAGAGGGTGAATGGGTGGCGGGGATCGCCCCGATTTTCGATCAACCCGAGAAGGGGCAGGTGATAGGAGTCGTCATTGCCTCTCACTTCATTCCGAAGAGCCTCACCGCTCGGATGAATCAAATTTCCCAGGCCTTTGTGGAGTACAAACAACTGAAGATTCTGAAACAGCCGATCAAGTCCAGCTACAAATTGGCTCTCCTCATGGTGACGTTGCTCATCCTCTTTTCTGCCACGTGGTTCGGGTTCCATCTGGCCAAGGACATTACCGTCCCGATCAAAGAGCTGGCCGAGGCCACCCACCGGATCGCCGGCGGTGACCTCAACTTCCGGATTCAGATGAAGGCTGCGGATGAGATCGGCATGCTGGTTCAGTCCTTCAACCAGATGACGGGAGATCTTCAGACCAACCGGATGGAACTCGAGCAGCGGAAGAAATACATGGAAATCGTCCTGAAGAGTGTGGCTGCGGGTGTCATCTCGATTGACGAGAAGGGAATGATTACCACCATCAATACCTCTGCAGAGCAGATGCTGGAGGTCAAGGGGGAAGAGGTTCTCGAAAAGAAGTTTTCTGATGTCTTGGCCCCTGAGGTTGTGGAGCGAATGGAAGAACTGCTGAGGGAACTCCGATCCTCTCGGAAAGATGCGATCCGGAAACAGATCACGGTGAATCTGAAAGGGAAGATCCTGTCTCTTTTGATCAACATGACCCCTTTGAAAGACGAAGAGGGGAAGCCCCTGGGTGTCGTGGCCGTTTTTGACGAGCTGACGCAGTTGATCAGGGCACAGAGAATGGCGGCTTGGAGAGAAGTGGCCCGACGAATCGCTCATGAGATCAAGAATCCCTTAACTCCCATCCAACTGTCGGCCCAGAGACTGAGAAAGCGGTACCTGGAAACCCTTAAGGATGACGGGACAGTCTTTGACGAATGCACTCGCACGATTGTCAAACAAGTCGAAGAACTGAAAAAGATGGTGAACGAATTTTCGAACTTTGCGCGTATGCCAGCATCGGATCCCACACCCAATCATCTCAATGAAGTCATTCAAGAGACTTTGGTCCTCTTTCAGGAGGCTCATAAGAACGTTCACTTCCAATTCGTGCCTCACGACCTTCCCATCTTGAACATCGACCGCGATCAGATGAAGCGCGTGATGATCAACCTCGTCAAGAATAGCCTGGCAGCGATTGAAAAGGAAGGAGAAGTTCTCATCCGGACGGACTACGATTCCCAGAAACAGGTCGTTCGTCTCGAGGTCAGTGACGATGGCTGTGGGATTCCTGACGAGGACAAAGGGAGAATGTTCGAGCCCTATTTTTCAACCAAGAAGAGTGGTACGGGTCTTGGACTCACGATCGTGAATGCGATTATTTCGGATCACAACGGCTATATCCGGGTTCGAGACAACAGACCGAAAGGGACGACCGTCCTGATCGAACTCCCCGTCCGCGTCTAACCCCTAAACATCGCAAAGCGCCTGCCTGCCGGCAGGCAGGCATAGCGCATGGGGCATAGCGAAAACAGACAAGATGGGAATCTCCTCTCGATAAGGAAGAGTGGGGATGAGCCATTTGTCATGAACTCATTGATTTAATCCTCCTAATTAGCTAAAATTAATAATGGTTTTTATTTTTACTCTTTGCGCTATGCTCCATGCTCTTTGCGGTTATTTGAATTATGGGTGAGAAGCTGATCTGCCAAAACAAGAAGGCCTTTCACAACTATTTCATCGAGGAGACCTACCAGGCCGGGGTGTCACTCCTGGGGTCCGAGGTGAAATCCCTGAGGGACGGACGGGTCAATCTGGGGGACAGTTACGGCGATATCAAGAGGGGCGAGGTCTTTCTCGTCGATACCCATATCAGCGCTTACCCCCAGGCCAACCGGATGAATCATGAACCGTTGCGGACCCGGAAGCTGCTGCTTCATAAAAGGGAGATCAGACGGCTCATCGGAAAAGTCGAGCAACGGGGATACACGCTGATCCCCTTGAAACTTTACTTTGTGAATGGAAGGGTCAAGGTGGACTTGGGACTTGCGAAAGGGAAGAAACTCTTCGACAAACGAGAAAGCCTCAAGAAGAGGATGATGGAACGTGAGATGGAAAGGGGGCGAAAAGGGTTCGACAGGGATCGTTGACGGCAGGGCTGCATACCGAGGTCCCATTGGCTCGTTAAACAAATGGGATTAAACATAATCGCAAACAACTACGATTATGCCCTGGCCGCTTAACTGCGGTCAGCGTCCCTCTCGTTCTCTCCTGTAGGGCGAAAAGGGATGTCAGAAAAACAGGATAGTTCCTCTCCAACGCTCATAGGATGAGGGACGAATACACATGAGCTAGTTCTTCGAGAATCCTGCCTGTGGGAGTCACGAAGAACGAAATCAAAACACAGGCTACGTATGTAGATGTTCTGTCGGAAGGTTCTTGGACGCGGGTTCGATTCCCGCCGCCTCCACCATTATGGAAACGAAAAGCCCTTTAATTTCGGGGCTTTTTGTTTTTGACCTTCCTGAAATTACGTTCTCCAAACGTTCTCCAACCCACAAGAATTGGTATATTGACTTTTATTGGTCTGCCATGCCGGAGCCTAAATAGTTTTATGGCTGATGGGGAAGACACTAGTTAAAAACCGTATTTCAGGGTTAATAAACGGTGAATTAAGGGGCGTGTGAGAAGGAAAATCAAGAATGGGTGCTATCACCGGCTAAGGATGGATCCACGCCCCACCGAAAAATGGATCCACTGATCGGTTTTTGACGGACTAAAGCATCACCGAAATACAGACCCACCGCTGATCGTCGTGCAAGCCCTTTTACTGTTTACATTCAGATAAAGCTCACCTGTGTATTTTGGATGAGATTCCGTCTTCCGTTTTCTCAAATCTTCATTCATAAGGTAATCGAGGGTGTCACAATTTTCAACCGCCCCTCATCCCGTCACACTTTTGGGCCGCCCTTTATACCCTGAGGCTTTTAAGGAGAATCTCCTCCCTCATGGCCTCCATGTCTCTTCTGAAGATGATAAAGGCTGTCTTCCCGTTGATCTTCGTTCTTTGAAATACCATTGGGATCCTCCTCTTTCACCTATTCGAATCCGGTTGTGTGATGATTGTCTCGGGAATGAGCTTTCCGTCAGATGGGAAATCCACCAATTCATCCCCACCTACAACGATAAGCCGACAACACGGCCTGTGCCAAAAATAGCCTCTTGAAAATATTACTTCGTCCGACAAAGGTAACTCGCTACACACTTCACATTTCATGGTGGCCTCCCCTTTCGACGGCCTAACCGGCCGGAATCACCCCCGGTAGGCTCTGAGCTTTCTTTCAGACTCGTCCAGGTCCACAGATAGCGTTTCAAGGTTTGCCAAACACCTGTCGCAGAATTGGTACATCCCAGGGTCGTACAACTCGACAGGCTTTCCACACCATAAGCACTTCATAGGGGGTCCTCCTTACAACGGTCTCAGCTTCCTTGTGATTGAGGGGAGCAGGTCAACGCCCGTTATCTGCACCAACCAGTTAGACCTTTCTTTCTCCAGCCATTCGTACTTCCGGACCAGTAGGATTGGGAAATCGAAGATCCTGACGGATATCTTGTCCTCCCAGCTAAACCATACATTCCTGAACTCGTTGTGGTTTCTCCTCATAACTTTGTCCTCCTTTCGAGAGCAGGATGCTCACAATTCCCTCCGGAATCTTGCCTACCCGGCTCACCGGCGCTATGCCCTTGCCCTCACAAAATGTAACGAGGGGCATGGGATGTCGACCCCTCTATAAAATGGCCAGAATGGGACACCCTAAGGGAGGCTGATATTTCAGCAATGAAAGGGATTTCATTTTGTTGACGATGGTAAAAAAAGGATTATGTTTTAGTAGGATGCTTATGCGATTGCGAAGGGAGGAATACTACAATGGCGAAAACACATACAAATATGGATCCAGTTGTTCACTTCGAGATGCCTGCGGAAGACAGAAAGCGCGTGGCTGATTTCTATACAAAGGTATTTGGTTGGAAAACACAGATGTTAGGCCCGGAAATGGGCGATTATGTTCTCGCCACGACGGCGGAGTCTGACGAAACGGGGCGTCCGAAGAACCCCGGCGTCATCAATGGCGGCTTCTTCCCAAAGTCGGACGATAAACCCGCGCAATATCCTTCGGTGGTGATTGCGGTCGAAGATATTAAGGCGCACATGAAGAGCGTGGAAAAAGCAGGCGGCAAAGTGCTTGGCAAACCGATGGATATACCAGGTGTCGGATCGTATGTGGCGTTCGTTGACACGGAAGGCAACAGGGTAAGCATGCTCCAGCCAAGTATGTCGCAGCCCTATCGCTGATAAATGCTCCATGAAAAGAGCCTTTTGAACACGGGGTGAAACTATGAACACCAAGAAAAATGAAGATGAAACCCGGATTCAGCAACTCATCGATGGCTGGGCAAATGCACTTCGCGCCAAAGATATCGACGGGGTTACGTCCCATTACGCGCCGGATATCCCGGTATTTGACATTGCGCCCCCGCTGCTCTATAGGGGGAGCAAATGCCTACAGGAAAAACTTTGAAGAGTGGTTCGGGACATGGCAAGGTCCGATTGGCTACGAGATTCAGACTCGACCATCACGGTGGGTGATGATGTGGCCTTCAGCCACAGCCTCAACCGGATCTACGGTAAAAGGACAAATGGGGAGCAAACCGATGTCTGGGTGCGGGTGACCGCTTACCGCCGCAAGATCAACGGTAAGTGGCTGATCATGCATGAGCGCGTGTCGGTGCCTTTCTACATGGACGGCAGTTACAAAGCGGCGGTTGACCTCAAGCCGTGATAATTTGAACCCTCGGCAGGTTGGGCCTTAAATATTGAAGGTAACACGTTCACCGGTCTTGGCTCAGCGCTATCTTAATCTGGAATTTTGCAAAGAATGAACGATATGAACGAAGGGATTATCCTTAATATGAATGAGGGGCATTGATGAAACCTCAAGAAAGGAGATAAGAAGACATGGCAACTTCAGACAGGAAATCAACTGGCTCAAAGCATCCGCCGGAAGATCGAAGAACTGAAGAAATTATGCGAAGGGCTTGATGAGAGCACAGCCTCCCGCGCGCCCGAGGGGACGATGGTCTCCCAAGGAAGTCCTTTCCCACCTTTGGGGACCCGAAGGATCTGGCCATCTACCGATCCTGCAGGCGTTTCTCGACCGGGAGACCCCCAGGATCGACATTGAACCTGAGAATCCTTTTTTCTCTGAGAAGCGCTCCCGGATGACGTTTGCTCAACTCTTCTCAGAGGTCGAAAAGGAGTACGACGGCATCTCTAAGTTTGCGGCAGGCTTATCCGGGGAGCAGCTCGACCGGAAGGCGCATATTCCCATGCTCAAAGACTCGCCGTTTGGAGAATATCCGACACTGGAAGGGTCGGCTTGATCGGGGGCTAGGGGAGTTTCATGTTCAATTTCACATCGACCACATGCGTGAGATCTTGCAGGGTCTGGGCGTCCCGGCAAAGTAAAAAAATGCCGAAAGCGCAACGGCCGAGCTTTAGCACCTGTCGAACCCAATGACCCGGCGGGTGGACCTGTCGCGGTTTAGTCTTCCCGGGATCGAATCGATAGTTGGAGCCCTGGGCGAATTTTTCGATTTTAAGGAGGTCTCTGATGGAAAAAGAAAAGAAGCAAGAAAACAAGATGGACATGCAGGCGATGATGGACGTGTACACGAAGCTGGGAACTCCCGGCGCCCCCCACAAGGTGTTGGCGAGCATGGCGGGAAGCTGGAACACCGAGACCAAGTCCTGGATGGAGCCCAACAAGCCTCCCACGGAATCCACAGGCACCTGCGAACAGAGAATGATCCTTGGCGGACGCTTCCTGCAGCAGGAGTTTACCGGCGAGATGATGGGGAGTCCGTTCACCGGCATCGGCTTCCCGGGTACGACAACCATACCAAGAAGTACGTGTCGACCTGGATGGATTCCATGGGCACCGCCATCCTTTTCTTTGAAGGGACTGCCAGCGCGGATGGTAAGACGATTACACAGGAAGCCCGTTACGACGACCCCATCAAAGGCCCGATGAAGTGGCGTTCGGTGACCAGGGTCGTGGATGACAATACCCATGGGTTTGAAATGTACGGCACCGACAAGAAGGGCAAAGAAGAAAAGATGATGGAGATGACCTACACCCGGAAGCAATGACGAGCGAATAAAGTGCCGTTCCAGATGAAGGAGGAGACATGGCCAGCAAAATTTTCGTTAACCTCCCGGTGAAGGACCTAAATAGGTCCATGGAGTTCTTTACTAAGCTCGGCTACAGATTCAATCCGCAATTCACAGACGAGACGGCTGCGTGCATGATCGTCAGCGAAGATATTTACGTCATGCTGTTGACCCGGGCGAAGTTCAAGGAGTTTACGCCTAAAGAAATCTGCGAGCTACGAAGAGCCGGTGCTGGTGTGCCTCTCCTGCGAACCCGCGATGCGGTCAATGACATGGTCAGCAAAGCCGTCGCAGCGGGAGGAATAACATATGCCGATTCCGAAGGACTTTGGCTTCATGTACCAACACGGATTCCAAGACCTCGACGGCCATATCTGGGAACTCATTTACATGGAGCCGGGCGCGGTAAAATAGGTAAGTTGGACCGTTCGGGAGTGTCACTGCAACTCCCTGCGAAGACAGGGCGAGACTATAAGAAAGCGAGAAAGACAAACCGTCGAGGGGGCAGCAAATGAAGATGGAAAGGAGGGATATCTATGCAAAGAATTCACCCACATTTATGGTTCGACAAAGAAGCTAAAGAAGCGGCCGAGTTTTATACTTCCATTTTCTCGAATTCCAAGATCACGAACACAACGACGATCCATGAGGTTCCAACTCCGACGGGAGATTGCGACATTGTTTCTTTCGAATTGAACGGCCAACCCTTTATGGCCATCAACGCGGGACCCCTCTTCAAATTCAATCCATCCATATCGTTTATTGTCAATTTCGACCCGTCGAGAGAATAAGAATGCGAGAAAGACATCTTGATGTGCTATGGGGGAAACTCTCTGCAGGGCGGCACGGTGCTCATGCCGCTTCAATAAGTACCCTTTCAGCGAACGCTACGGCTGGGTGCAGGACACGATACGGACTTTCGTGGCAACTGATCCTGATCCAATCCTGAAGGCGAGGAAAGGCCCGAAATCGTGCCGTCGCTGATGTTTGTGGGGGACTGTGTGCGGCTGCGCGGAAGAAGCCATCAACTTTCTATCTGTCGGTGTTCAGGAACTCGCCTTCAAACTCCGCGAGGTGCAAAAATCGGCGCGTCAGTACAGTAAAGGCAAGGCGCCAGACAAGGAGGTACTGTCATGTTCGTTCGGACTTTAAGCTCGAGGGCACCTGGTTTGCCGCCATGGACAGCGCTCGAGAACACGAGTTTGTTTTCAACGAAGCGATATCTCTCTTAATCCCCTGCGAGACGCAAGAGCGAAATGGATTACTACTGGGGGAAGCTCTCCGCCGATCCGAAGGCCGAGCAGTGCGGATGGCTTAAAGATAGATACGGTCTTTCATGGCAAGTCTGGCCGACCGCAATGGGCGAAATGATGGCGAAGGGGACGTCTGAGCAAATCGCGCGCGTGACTGAAGCCTTTCTGAAAATGAAAAAGTTTGACATTAGAACCCTCAAACGGGCTTACGAGGGGGTGTAGTATGAGAAAACTCATTGTCTTGTCTTTCATAACCCTTGATGGCGTGATACAGGCTCCAGGCGGCCCGGAAGAAGATCCCACGGGTGGGTTCAAGTATGGCGGGTGGGTTGCCGGTTACTTCGATGACTTCCTCGGCAAAGTGATGAACAAGCAAATGAGTAGACCCTTCAATTTACTGCTTGGCAGAAAGACCTATGAGATATTCGCGGCGCACTGGCCCTACGTGAGAGCTAATGAAGATCCCTTTGCAGCCGGAATTAACAACGCAAAAAAATATGTAGCTTCAAAGACGCTGAAAAAGCTTGACTGGAGCAATTCCGAACTCATCAAGGGAGGTGTCGCGAAGGAAGTCAAAAAACTGAAGGAGCAGGACGGGCCCGAAATACAGGTTCATGGCAGCGGTAATCTTATTCAAACGCTTTTGAAGCACGACCTGGTTGATGCGCTTTGGCTGAAAATATTCCCTATCACTCTCGGCAGGGGTAAGCGGTTGTTTGCCGAAGGCACAATTCCGGGTGGATTCAAATTGCTTGAAAGCGAGACTTCACCGAGTGGAGTCATTGTTGCCTCGTATGCGCGCGCAGGAGAAGTCAGTACAGGATCGTTCGGGCTTGAGCCCCCCACTGAGGCCGAACTCGCTCGCCGCAAACGGCTTAAAGAGGGAGGAATAAAATATGAAACCCACGAATCATGCGTACCACTGAACTCCGTGACGGAGCTGACAAAAGGCATGATAGAAGATGAACTATACTGAAGCCTTTGTACAACGAGATCAATACCGGATTTACGTGCGAGAGTATACAGGCGAGGAGCCAGCGATCATCTTATGCATGGCTTTCCAGATAATCTGCATCTTTACGACCGCCTCATCCCCTATCTCTGGCTTCCACGTCGGGTGCTCACCTTCGATTTTCTCGGGTGGGGTAACTCTGACAAGCCACTTGGCTATCCTTACACCTCGATGAATCAGCTTTTGGATTTAGATGCTGTCATCAAACAAAGGAAGCTCGGCCAGGTGGTCCTCTTGGCACATGACGCCTCCGGTCCACCTGCCATTGATTGGGCACTCAATAATTCGGCTCAAACCGCTTCCTTGATATTATTGAATACTTACTACTGTGAAATGCCGACGCTAAAGCCGCCGAAAGCGATCTGGCTCTTCTCCACGCCTGTTGTCAGGAATGTCGCCCGATTCATTTCTGGCTTGTTCCATCACTGGGTTTTCCGTCGAATGTATTGGTTGCAGGTCGGAGCTCTTTAGAGATTCGAGGGGAAAAGGGGACGTAGTTAAATAAGTTAAATATCTTGACTCATGGGCTGGACTGTGATAGAGATGGAACATGGCAAGAGGACCAAGGTTAGATGCTCCAGAGAGTTTACATCACGTTATCGTCCGCGGGATTGAGAGAAGAAGGATTTTTGAGACCGAAAAAGACAGGCAAGACTTCCTTGACCGATTGGAAACAGTCGTCACGGAAGGCAAAACCACCTGCTTTGCCTGGGCGTTAATCCCCAACCACGCACATATACTCCTTCGAACCGGAACTGCTCCATTAGCCAAAATGATGCGGAGGCTCCTAACGGGATACGCAGTGAGTTTTAACCTGCGCTATCAACGAGCCGGCCATCTTTTCCAGAATCGCTACAAGTCCATCATTTGTGAAGAGGATTCGTATCTGCTGGAACTGGTCCGCTATATTCATCTCAATTGCATCAGGGCTGGGTTGGTGAGAGGCATGGAAGAACTGGACCGATATCGGTGGAGCGGTCATTCGGCTCTCATGGGGAGTCAAGATCGGCCATGGCAGGCGCGAGAGGAAGTTTTGTCATATTTTGGTAAGAAAGAGGGGATAGCGAAGAGGAAGTACAGACAGTTTGTGTTTGAGGGAGTATCCTTGGGCCGGAGGGAAGAACTCACGACGGGTGGTAGAAAAGGAGATACGGAGGGAGGTAGTCAAGGGCTTGAGGGGAAACAGGACGTCAGAATACTGGGGCGCAGCGGGTTTGTTGATAAGATACTGGCGGAAGAAGCGAGGCGGAATCAGAAACGAGCCCTATTCAAGAAGAAGCGGATTAGTATTGAAGAACTGATCAATTCTGTGGGGAAGGCGTTTGGGACGACGGGTGGAGAGGTGATAGGGGGAAGTCAGAGGCAAACGGTCACCCTGGCGCGGTCGGTGGTTTGTTACTTGGGTTCAAGGGATTTGGGAATGACGGGAAGGGAGTTATCCCGGGAGCTTAACCTCACGCCTGCCGCGATCCATTATGCCGTCTTACGGGGAGAGAAATATCTGGTTGAGAATAAAGAAGTGGAAGAAAAGTTAAGCAAGTATTTAACTTTTTTAACTACGTCCCCGTCCCCTTCCTTTTCCGACGAGTCTGTGCAATCGAAATACTGGGCTATAACATCTAAGGCGTAAATCTGAGGATTGCAAGGTTGGTACAGGCATGAGCCCTCTAATTACAGATCGGAATCATCAGTATTTCAAGTGTGCTGTCATTACCCAGATCGCTACTGACGTATCTTGAGACATGCGAGAATGCCATCGGAGGACTGCAGCCTAATGTGATTCCCTCATTCTCTCACGTCGAGTCAGTTTGAGCAGACACTGCTGAAGTTATGCCGTTATCGTCGTGTCACCTGGGAATCCCTCAAGAGCATAACTTTCCGCTTGAAGGCCATAAGGTTTGCCCGAGAAATTGTGAATGGCCGTTCATCCAACTGAAGACTTCAGCATCTCTGATAGAGCATGCCAGAACGTTATGACACCTAAGTGAGTGCCGATTACACTTAAGAGATTGCGTCAGCGCCTCAAACCTGACATCAGCAAACTGCCTTGCTCATCTGGTATTCAAAACGAGAAGGTCAGGATCACCTCTGGGTCACGTGTTCACATGCTTACAACAAGAAGAACTGGGTGAGAATTTCCGTGTAATTATGGTCTAAGCGAGAGTGCATGAAAAGCTTCAAGCAGATGCTCTGCCTGCATGATGCTGAAATGTGACACCTGTCGAACTGCGAGGCCACCAGTTTATAATTCGTCGCAAAGACTACTTCACCTAACTTCTATTCAAGTACAGGAAAACCCAGCGCTTTGATCACTGGTTATTGGACAGCCTTATCCTTATCATATCGATGGCATTATCAAACCGGTCAGGCACACCTTACTGAATTGCAGCACAAGTTCAAGTTTTCGTTGCAGTTGAGTCGAAAGTCTCAAAAGATGGTTCTTGGGATCCCATGCATCGGTCATTCCGATACTGGTCGTATGGCAGTTTGACGTGAGCTCTTTCACAGTACGAACAAGTCGATGGCGAGCAATGAGAGACTTTTCAATGCGGTGCTCAGTTGATTGGCGGTTTGCGGCTTGTCTCCACGTAGAGATGATACCGAGCGACGCAACATGTGATTGCAATGAACTGATTCACAGAGGCAATTCGGAATGGGGTTGTATCAATACCGATCCAGTACTGGAACATGGATCGAAGTCTGACGTTCCTGTATGCGTATTGAAGCAGCGATCCACACTGAATCACATGCCTCTTCAGGTCTGGCAGAGCATATTCGAAACTGGGTGCGATACGATCATGCAGCTGCAGAAGACCAGCGAGATCTAGAAGTGCGGCGGATGTGCGATAGCGTTAGACTGAGCTACGCTAGTTTCTGGCGAGGCTTCAGACGAATTGAGGAGGTCCTGGACCATGCCAATGTTCCTCTTGCCGAAAATCTTATGTCCTTCTCCGAAGGCCGTGGCCTAGACTTGTTAACTACGTTGTCTAGGACACTGACCGCATCTGCTGCAAGATGAATTTGGCATCGCCTGCAGTGACTCATCAACAGGCGGTCTGATGATTGCACTGTTGCTGCCAGGCATTGCACTAGTTGCAAGTCCCTTATCGTTGCCTCATCTCTACGGTTCGCAGGGTAGGGCCGTTTAATCAAGACCTCTCTTGACGCAATAGTCGGATGAAACCTATCAGTGCATTGTTCGGATGGACATTGAGAACCAAGAAGTCGAGTCTGCTGCAAGACGAGTTGGTTCGGCAGCGATGCTCCTTCATAGCCGAGACACTATGTAGACACTATGTGCGGTATTTTCTGGGAGGTCTAACGCTATTGTAATCCTGATCTTTTTTGGTTTCAGAACGCTTATTCGATTCCCGCCGCCTCCACCAGACTTCACTTCGAAATCATTGTCAAAGCGAAGTCTGCCGCGCCGTAGCCATTTAGGCGTAGGCGGGCCATTGTATCAAGCATTTCGAAGCTTCGTCTCGGCAGGCCATTGAGTTTTTTTCTGAAATTACAGAAGAATGAAGTCGAATTCATTTTAAGAACAAAAACCCACTTCTTGAAGGAAGTGGGTTTTTGTTCATGCATAACGATTCCCAATTCAAGGATCAGGGCAGTTCCTCCCCTGGGTGAGCTCTTAACATGACGACCTCTATCTTAAATACCTTATCCGAACGGTCATAACTGACCAGGCTGCCGGATGAAGTGTACCCGTTGACCTTGATCAGGCAGTTCTTTTGCGAACTGGTGACTGTCGGAACAGTCCAGTTGTATGTCGTGCCCGTCACATAAGATGTCGTGATGGTTTTCCAACTGAGGCCATTGTTCGTTGAATAGTACAACCTGAATTTCACTGCCTTTGAAGGTGCCCCCCATCTGACGGTGTAAGTGGAGCCTGCGGAAATGATTTCCCCTCCGTTCGGGGAAAGAACCTTTACGGCAGTGAAAGTGGGGTTACTAATGGTCATGCTCGCAGACGATGACCAGGACGAGGTCTTGGACGTGTGGGTGGAACACCTTGCCATCGCCTTCACCGAATAGGTCCCGGGTAATGCCCAGGACTTCGAGGCGCTTTTTGTGCCCACGGAGAGCCATCCCGAGGTGGTTCCATCTCCCCAGTCAAAAAGATATTGCACCGAGTGACCGAAACTCGACGTCGATCCGCCCGTCTGAAAGGTATACCACGACCCGGCCGCACCCGTTGCCGATCCACTGGGCACATTCGGTGTTGTAATCGTTTCAGCAATCGTCGTGAAGCTCCACACGGGCCCAGCGGTATTTCCTCCGCATGTGTTCTTGGCCACGATCTTCCAATAGTACGTTGTGCCGCTGAGGAGCCCGGACACCGCATAACTCGTGCTTGTCCTGTTGGCGACCAACGGTGGGGTGCTCGATGTTCCGAAGTAAACATCATAGGAGTTCGTATTCGCACAAGCTGCCCAGCTTAACGTCAGGCTCATGGAGACACCCGTCGCTCCATTCGATGGTGAGGGAGTCGAAGGGGTTCCCGGCGCAGCGCAACCGATCACAACGTTCAGGGAAATCGAGGTAGAGACGACCGTGGGATGAAGCGAACATCTCGCCTTGGCCTGCACAGCGTAGGTTCCGGGAGCGCTCCAGGATTTTTGGGCGCTCGTCGTTCCAACCGCAAGCCATCCTGAATTGGTTCCGTCGCCCCAATCAAAATAGTATTGCACGGCGTGTCCTTCGCTCGATGCGGAACCGCCTGTCGAGTAGGTGTAGGTGGTACCCGGAGTTCCTGAGGTGGACCCTGATAGCGTCGTCGGCTGAGAGACTGTCTCTGCCGTGTCAGGAGGGATCGCATCATCATAAGCGATCGTATAAGCGCCAAAGTTCACAACACTATTGAGCTGCGAATACGCGATTCTGAAATATCCAGACTCTCCCCACCACGTCCCCCAGCTGTTCTTGCAGATGAAATACTGCCCAGCGTCATCGTAGCCAACGAGGAGAATCGCATGTCCACCCCGGAGATATCCACTGACATAGGAATAGACACCGCTTGTGTAGGAATCGAAATCCGAATAAACCTGCATCGTCGTGACGAGGGGGCCATACGTATAAAGAGCGTTTTTCAGCGCATCGACGGATTTTGTTACGCCCCACCAGTCGACGATTTTATAGGTAGAGGACTGCCAATTCGAACAGGCATTTCCACAATTTCCATTCGTTCCCGTGTAGGGATAGCAGCTCTCAAGAGGAAGACCCGTGTCCTGAAAGTAATCCGAGGCATAACTAGTGTAGCCTCCTCCACAACTTCCAGCTCCACTGCAGGACACAAGAATCTGTTCAGCGAGATTGATATCGACACCGGGCGTTCCCAGTGTAATTAACGTGGCTGATTCAAGAGCGGCGGTCGTTGCAAAAGCCCAGCAACTCCCGCAACTCCTTTGATCTCGGATGGGCGTCACATAATTTCCAGAGTTGTTCCTCCAATCAAGATGAGAGGGCGCCGCCATAGGTGCAAAGTCCTGCACAATATACTTCTCCTCCGGGATGTCCGATAGGAAGGAACCCCAGTCGGCTCTGTCTCTCGGCGTGAGACAACCTTAAGACGGAGGTCTCGCCTGCAACCCATTCTGCCCCTTCTCTCGCAATAGCAGCGTTGATTTCATCGATTTCAGCTCGGATGGGGTCCTGGTGGTCTTGTGCCATGCCACGCGATGCAGATACCAAGAGAAGACCGATGGCCAGCAACAAGATCAGGACTGGAAGCATCAACTGTTTCAAATAAGCACCCTTCCAAGACCGTGATAAAAACATAAGAACCTCCTTTCTTCTGTTTGCTCGATCAACGCGTGAGATTTGGTCGGATCTACTGCAATTCTGGGGCCAGTCCTAGTGAGGCGTGTAAGTAGTTGAAATTTATATGATTTTAAATTGGCTTCGTGAGAGCGTGGTTCTTGCAACTCTGCAAATCTTGAAAGCATCTGACAATTTTCGTCATTTAATTAAATATTCAAAGCTTCATACAAGACCCCAAAAAACCTTTAACTTTGGGGACTTTGTTAGAGAATCTCGGCACGTTCTATTGGAGGGAATTAAGAATGCAGGGCGAGTGTGGTATAAACGGAGTGGTTGCGGAGCCGGAATCATTTCTCGTGGCCCAGACACTATGTGCGGTATTTTCTGGAAGGCTTAATCTATTATAATTTTATCTGTTAGATGGTCTTCTGGACGCTTATTCGATCCCCGCCGCCTCCACCAGACTTCGCTTCGAAATCATGAGCGAAGCGAAGTCTGACATGGAGTCTCATTTAGAATAAAGATGGCTTGAGGACTGTTCCAAAAGGTCCCTTGAAAACAAGGTTACTTTCATCTGAGTTAAAAGCTCCTCCGAAAGTACCGGTAAGCACAAATTTCTCAACATCACTCGGTTCTTCTGACATTTTCCTTGACGTTCCCTTCATATGCAAGTATGCAATCCCGTCTGTCGTTCCATCTATTCCGTTGGGGTTGAATGCACAGAGGGCAACACCTCCCAGGTTTTCCATATGAGGAAATGGCTCTGGATCATCAGGATCCGTCCCAATGCGTAATAACTGGTCACCGGAACAAGTGAGAATGTGCTTGAGCGTCGGGGACACTTCCAACGGCGTTTGAGTATAGCCGTAAATATCTATTGATGTTGGATTGCCAGTCGCATCATCAAGGGTCATATCAAAGTGAGCTTCTCCTCCACCCACTGTTTTGACTTTAGTTACGAAAGACTCGACCACCATTTGCAGTGTCCCTCTGCTGGGTTAATGTCACAGTATATGGCCCATTCCTATCAGGATTCAGCAGTTTTCCTGTGAATAGTGTGGTTCCTTGTGCCCCAGCCAATGATGCCCCGAGCAACAGAAACAGAACTGCCATTGCCATTACCTTTTTCATGATTCATCCTCCTTGTTTGATTTTTTTGACTAAAACTGCTCATCTTCTGCGCCAGACACTGAGTGCCGAAAGCACTTGATGGCAGGTTTCCACAAATACGAACAGGTAAATTAGCAGCAATTTTCATGCCAAGACCTTAGTCAGAATGGAAGAGTTGATTAAAAAGTAGGCTATGTACTGTGGAAATTAATGCCCCCTTTTTCATTTCTTATAGAGACTTGACGGGGCAAGGCACTAAAGATAATATGAGGCTTCTTCGCGAGAAATCAGTTTCCGTGAGGACCTAGAGGAGTTGGTAAGCTCAAAAATGTCAGGAAGAGAAATGATCAAATTACCTATACTGGACGGCCACAATGATACCCTCAATATGATGTTCGTGCCAGGGGAGAATAAAAGACCTTTTTTGCAAGAGACAAATTCCGGGCACATAGACCTGCCCAGGGCAAAGAGGGGCGGTTTGTGCGGCGGTTTTTTCTCGATATTTGTTCCCCATCCTGAGCAAAACGGACAGGAGACTCCACCTGATGCTTCCCAAGAGCATCCCACGATTCGGGTGAGTAACTTAGAGCCGGTCGATTTTTCCTACGCTCACCAGTTGGCACAAAAGGGAATTGAAAGCTTTTTTGCGCTGGAATCTGAATCGTCCAGGGAGTTCCGGGTAGTACGTACGATAGAAGAGATTCATACAGCCCTTGAAGAGAATGCGCTTTCTGCGGTTATTCACTTTGAAGGTGCTGAACCCATAGACCCACGATTGGAATCTCTTCACCACTTTTATGAAGAGGGTCTGCGGTCCATTGGCATTGTCTGGAGTCGCAAAAACGCTTTTGGGTATGGGGTAAATTTCGATTTTCCGGGATTTCCGGACATGGGCCCGGGCCTGACCGATGCAGGTAAGGAGTTGGTTCGCGCATGCAATCGGCTCGGGGATCATGTTGGATCTTTCCCATCTTAACGAAAAAGGTTTTTGGAATGTGGAAAGGATATCAGAAGCACCCTTGGTCGCCACGCATTCGTGCGTCCATGCCCTCTGCCCGTCACCGCGAAACTTGACTGACAAGCAACTGGATGCTGATCGGAGCCTCCGGTGGTCTTGTGGGGGTAAATTTCAGTGTTAAGTTCTTGCGAGAGGATGGTGAGGAAAATCCTGATACCCCGCTGAGTAATCTTGTGCGTCATTTTTGTTACATCGCCGATCGCATCGGTATCGATCATCTCGCCGTGGGTTCTGACTTCGATGGTACGACCATTCCCTCTGAAATCCGTGATGTCGCGGGTCTTCCTAAACTAGTGGCAGCCTTAAGGGATGGGGGTTTTGACGAAGAAGCTCTGGCAAAAATAGGGTACTGAAGAACTGGTTGCGTGTTCTTTCCCACACTTGGAAATAGCAATTTGCCCAATCAGGAATCAGGATGAAACTTGAGAATTATCAATCTCTCTTCCCCTCCAGACCAGAATTAGTTTTTCGTCTCAAGAATAAGAGAGCGGGTTCGATTCCCGCCGCAATGGGACATTGAACGTGTAGAACTCACTGATAGGAACAAAAGAAAGGGCGATCTGCTCATCCTGAGCAATTTCGTATCAGATAAACGGGAGGGACTAGAATGTTTCAAAACCATCCCAGCAATGACTATGTGCCTCCTCTCAAGAATCAGACAGGAAAGTGGGATGAAGCTTCGGATATCGTAGTCATTGGAAGCGGATTTGCAGGGCTCACTGCAGCAATCGAGGCAAGCCATGCCGGTGCTTCAGTGATCGATTCGTTGAAAAGATGAAAGCTCCTGGAGGGAACTCCATCATCAGTGACGGAGGAATTTCAGCCGCGGGAACAGCAATGCAGGAAAAATTCGGAGATCAAAGATTCTCCGGACCTCATGTACTCAGATATGCTAAAGGCAGGCATGGGACTGAATTACCCTGATCTTGTCCGTGAAGTTGCCAATCAATCAAATGACGTTCTTCAATGGTCAATCGATTATCTTGGAGTGGAGTATCTTGACAGAGTTGATATATTTGGAGGCCATTCTGCTCCACGCTGTCATGCTGCCAAGGGAATTACTGGTTTAACCATCATTAAACGCCAAATCGCGAAAGTTCGAGAACTAGGGATGGAAATTAAATTGGGGATATACCTTAAGGTTTTTATCAGGAACTCTGAGGGCAGAATCTGCGGCGTTCTCGTGCGAGATGGTTATGATTATAAGAACGAAGAAAGCGGAACAGACAAATATATTAGGGCAAATAAGGCAGTGATTCTGGCCACTGGTGGTTTTGGCAGTGATGTTGTCTTCAGAAGTGCTCAGGATCCCCGATTATCTGAGAAAATTGACAGTACAAATAAGAAGTTTGCCACAGCAGAGGCTCTCAAGGAGGCATTGAGAATAGGAGCGACACCTGTTCATCTTGGTCAAATTCAGCTTGGGCCTTGGGCTTCTCCGGATGAAAAAGGCTATGGGGATGGACCTCTTTTTTCCGATTATATAGTATTTCCTTCCGGTATCATCATTGATCCAGAGACAGGTAAGCGGGTAGTCAATGAACTTGGAGATCGTAGGATTATATCAGACAAAATTCTCAATATCGGTCATCCATGCATAGGGATCGCAGATTCAAAAGCTGTCGAGCAATCGGGATGGAATATAAGATCGTTCTCTGAAAAAAGGGTAGTTAGAAAATTCGGTACTTTGCAGGAACTTGCATCATTCTATGGGGTTCCCGGTGATAAACTAAGAACGACCGTTGAGGAATTCAACAGTTACGTGCTCGGCAAACTTGATAAGGCATTTGGCAAGCCGATCATACCCAAAGCAGACCAACTTCTATATCCTCCATTTTATGGGATGCGTTTATGGCCCAAGGTACACTACACGATGGGCGGTGTTCAAATCAATGTAAGAGCTCAGGTGATAGACCTGAATCAGCAGCCCATAAAGGGATTGTATGCTGCAGGTGAAGTTACCGGAGGAATTCACGGAGCATGCCGTCTCGGAGGCTGTTCAATCACAGACTGTTTTGTATTTGGCCGGATAGCGGGTAGAAATGCAGCAAGTGAAAAAACTTGATAACGAGAAGGTCCTGTAGGACGTGGGTCATTGGGGTCAGGGGCATTGGGTTCAAACTTGAGAATTGACCACTGAAGTTCGGGGAGATCTTCTGGACACCTCCATGGCATGCGCAAACGGGGAGAGGGTGCCATCCCAGGAAAAGTAGGATACTATGAAAAGGTTAATATCTTATAACCCTTAAAGGAGATCATCATGAGCAAATATAACATCGCCGTCATCGTCGGAAGCCTTCGCAAGGATTCATTCAACCGCAAGCTGGCTAACGCCATTGTAAAACTGGCACCATCGGAGTTCACGTTCAAGCAGGTGCAAATCGGGGACCTGCCGCTCTACAACCAGGACGACGACACGAACCAGGCCGATTCCGTCAAACGGCTGAAGAACGAAATCAAGGCTGCCCAGGGCCTTCTGTTCGTCACGCCCGAGTACAACCGCTCAATGCCGGGCGTGCTCAAGAACGCAATCGACCATGCTTCGCGTCCCTACGGCCAAAGCGCGTGGGCGGGAAAACCCGCGGGTGTGCTGGGCGTCTCAATCGGTGCGATCGGCACAGCCCTGGCACAGCAGCATTTACGCAACGTCCTCGCCTATCTCGACGTACCGACGCTGGGCCAACCCGAAGTGTTCATCCAGGTAAAGGATGGGTTGTTTGACGAGGCGGGCAACATCGGTGCAGACAGCAAACAATTCCTGCAGGGCTGGATGGACCGGTATGTTGCATGGGTGAAAAAGCACGCGGCCTAAGGTTGAAAAGGAATAAAGGGACGCCAGGGAAATTTCAACATCTGCTTGAGAGAGTCGGTCATCCAAACATGCGTATAGGTCAAGAATGGAGGGCGACAGGGATTAGCCAAACCTGGTTAACCCTTTTTTTATTCTGGCGGCGTATCTTGCAAATGAATGGCTTTACAGACCTTTTGTGTTGTCCAAAAAAAGCAGACTTGCCCCCTTCTCCTTCATGCAATTTGAGTCATGGGGCGGTATCTCCATGCCGCCCATCTTGTCTGCCTTTTCCGTTTCACAAGCGAAGGGGCTTCTCGGTGGCTGCCCGGGCCACAGCCTCGATGGCAACGGCCACGACCGCAGAGCCGTAGTCGAGGTCAATGTTTGCCATCGTATCGTGGCTGTCGTGATATCCTTTGCGGTTGATATCGTAATTCTCCATAAAAAGCACTACGGGGATTCCCACATCTGAGAAGATCTGGCCATCGGTGTTATAGAGTGTACTCTTGGGATCGCGGGGCAAACGAATCTGACCATCGAGTTTCGGATGGAGCGCGATTTCAGGAATGATCTTCTTATCAGGACTCCGCTTCCCAGGGCCTCGGCCCCGGCGGGAAGGGTGGCCGTTCCAAACGAGGGTGTAACCATTCCAGATCTCGTTGGCAATATGGGCCTGATAGGCTAACCACATCGCTTCCGCTCCCCTTCCCGGGGATATCTGGAATTTATCACAGTCGCTGTCGCTGTTGTGTGCGACCATGTCGAGCACAAAGGCGCCCTGGACTTGAACTTTCGATAGGTCACGCTCTCCGCCTTCTACGAGCCGCAATTTCAGAGTTCCTTCTACAAGCTGTTGGGAGAGATGGCGCGCCCCCAGGCAATCGGAAGGAAATTCTTCGCCCGTCAGATGAATAAGCCAGATGTCGCAACCGAGCTTCCCCTCCCGGCTCATATCACAGAAAATAGGTGCAGCCCGCATCAGGGCAGCGGTTGCAGAGTGGTTGTCATCCGCTCCCGAGGCGGCCAGGCGGGCACCGGAACCCCCTTGATCCTTGTAATAAATGTCCTCCATGTAAGCCGTGTCATAGTGATCCGCCATGATGACAGCTCGTTTTCGGTCGCGTCCTGGAATCACAACCATGAGGTTCCGTTCTTCGGTAAGCCCGCTCTGATTCTTTACCCAGCCATCCCACCAGTCAAAATCAAAATCCGTCTTCCATTGGAACGGGAGATCACCGACGAGAACTTTTCCTCGCATTCCACGCGCCGCGACAACCCGTCTGTAGTAGGTGAGCAGGTAATCCCCGAGGGCGTCTAGATCCCGGTGATGCTGCTTGAGCTTCCCTTGAGTCACAGAGTCGAGGATACAGTCAGAATTGGCTTTGTTGACGTATTTTCCAGCCGACAGGCAAACAATATCCCTCCAGTACTGAACCTCGAAAGAGACGACGGGCACTGCGGTCAAAGGTTAATGACACTGGCAATTGTTTTCCCTTGGAGGACGGAAGGGCTCGCTCTTTTGCCTCAATCAGATCTCTCAATTGACCGGTAAGCCACTGACTGCGTTCGTTATGGCTTGCAACCTCAGGCAAGGAATCCAGCCATTCGTCGAGAGTCTTGTCCTCTGGCAGCATCAAGATCTGCCGTGCAAAAGAACGAGGGATCTTTGCCTGACTGAGAAGTTCCTGAGCGGCCACCAGATTCAGGGCCCGGGTAATCGTTTTGTGTTGGTGTTTATTCTCTTTGAAAAGTTCTATCACGGTCAAAGGTGTATTTCTCTGGTAAAGTTGAGGCCAAAGCTCAACCGGATGATTGAGATCAAGGTGCGTTGCATCGTATGCAGTGAGATACCCCCGCAAGATATCCGGCAAGACAGCAGGTATTCCCGTGTCGAGTGAAAGGTAGGCGATGAGGGGACGGTGCCAGAAAATCTGGTGCGATCCTACAACCATCGGGGGGTATTGCAGGCGGTATCCGAATAAACCGCCCTGCTTGATCAACTCAATCGCAGTCCGAATTTCCTTTTGAGTGGCGTTCGGGCCATCGAGCAGGAGGTGGTGATCCTGAGTCCAAATCTGGCTGTTACGGGCCATGGGTTTTCCATATAGGTCCAGGTCTTTTGAGTCGGTGCTGAAAAGCACATGGACAATCTGATCCAAACGACCGGGGATCGACAGTTCATCGTCGTAACGATGGACTCTGGCCCACCGATGGGTTCGCTGGAAAGTGTTCCTTACCGGGCCGAAGTCTTCATGGGGTGAAGGATGATCAGGCCGTGGCACGTGGATCCAGCCGGCTTGAGGTACGCGCAAGCCATAGGGAGCCTCATGACGTTCAACCAG
>CAVOIK010000009.1:0-35542 GCA_963695895.1 uncultured delta proteobacterium | reverse complement strand
CGGCCGGAATCATTTCTCGTGGCCCAGACACTATGTGCGGTATTTTCTGGAAGGCTTAATCTATTATAATTTTATCTGTTGATGGTTTCTGGACGCTTATTCGATCCCCGCCGCCTCCACCAGACTTCGCTTCGAAATCATGAGCGAAGCGAAGTCTGACATGGAGTCTCATTTAGAATAAAGATGGCTTGAGGACTGTTCCAAAAGGTCCCTTGAAAACAAGGTTACTTTCATCTGAGTTAAAAGCTCCTCCGAAAGTACCGGTAAGCACAAATTTCTCAACATCACTCGGTTCTTCTGACATTTTCCTTGACGTTCCCTTCATATCCAAGTATGCAATCCCGTCTGTCGTTCCATCTATTCCGTTGGGGTTGATGCACAGAGAGCAACACCCCCCAGGTTTTCCATATGAGGAAATGGCTCTGGATCATCAGGTCCTCGTCCCAATGCGCAATAACTGGTCACCGGAACAAGTGAGAATGTGCTTGAGCGTCGGGGACACTTCCAACGGCGTTTGAGTATAGCCGTAAATATCTATTGATGTTGGATTGCCAGTCAAATTATCAAGGGTCATATCAAAGTGAGCTTCTCCTCCACCCACTGTTTTGACTTTCGTTTTGAAAACTCGACCACCATTACCAGTGTCCCTCTGCTGGGTTAATGTCACAGTATATGGCCCATTCCTATCAGGATTCAGGCTTCCTGTGAATAGTGTGGTCCCTTGTGCCCCAGCCAATGATGCTCCGAGCAACAGAAACAGAACTGCCATTGCCATTACCTTTTTCATGATTCATCCTCCTTGTTTGATTTTTTTGACTAATACTGCTCATCTTCTGCGCCAGACACTGAGTGCCGAAAGCACTTGATGGCAGGTTTCCACAAATACGAACAGCTAAATTAGCAGCAATTTTCATGCCAAGACCTTAGTCAGAAAGGAAGAGTTGATTAAAAAGTAGGCTATGCACTGTGGAAATTAATGCCCCCTTTTTCATTTCTTATAGAGACTTGACGGGGCAAGGCACTAAAGAAGACACTGAGGCTTCTTCGCGAGAAATCAGTTTCCGTGAGGACCTAGAGGAGTTGGTAAGCTCAAAAATGTCAGGAAGAGAAATGATCAAATTACCTATACTGGACGGCCACAATGATACCCTCAATATGATGTTCGTGCCAGGGGAGAATAAAAGACCTTTTTTGCAAGAGACAAATTCCGGGCACATAGACCTGCCCAGGGCAAAGAGGGGCGGTTTGTGCGGCGGTTTTTTCTCGATATTTGTTCCCCGATCCGAGCAAAACGGACAGGAGACTCCACCTGATGCTTCCCAAGAGCATCCCACGATTCGGGTGAGTAACTTAGAGCTGGTTGATTTTTCCTACGCTCACCAGTTGGCACAAAAGGGAATTGAAAGCTTTCTTGCGCTGGAATCTGAATCGTCCAGGGAGTTCCGGGTAGTACGTACGATAGAAGAGATTCATACAGCCCTTGAAGAGAATGCGCTTTCTGCGGTTATTCACTTTGAAGGTGCTGAACCCATAGACCCACGATTGGAATCTCTTCACCACTTTTATGAAGAAGGGTCCCTCTATCGGCATTGTCTGGAGTCGCAAAAACGCTTTTGGGTATGGGGTAAATTTCGATTTTCCGGGATTTCCGGACATGGGCCCGGGCCTGACCGATGCAGGTAAGGAGTTGGTTCGCGCATGCAATCGGCTGGGGATCATGTTGGATCTTTCCCATCTTAACGAAAAAGGTTTTTGGAATGTGGAAAGGATATCAGAAGCACCCTTGGTCGCCACGCATTCTTGCGTCCATGCCCTTGCCCGTTACCGCGAAACTTGACTGACAAGCAACTGGATGCTGTCGGGGCTTCCCGTGGTCTTGTGGGGGTAAATTTCAGTGTTAAGTTCTTGCGAGAGGATGGTGAGGAAAATCTTGATACCCCGCTGAGTAATGTTCTTGCTGTGTCATTTTTGTTACATCGCCGATTGTATCGGTATCGATCATCTCGCCGTGGGTTCTGACTTTGATGGTACGACCATTCCCTCTGAAATCCGTGATGTCGCGGGTCTTCCCAAACTAGTGGCAGCCTTAAGGGATGGGGGTTTTGACGAAGAGGCATGGCAAATAGAGGGTATAAGAACTGGTTGCGTGTTCTTCTGACACTTGGAAATAGCAATTTGCCCAATCAGGAATTAGGGTGAGACTTGAGAATTATCAGATTTCTTCCCCCTCCAGACCAGAATTAGTTTTTCGTCTCAGTAATAAGAAGCGGGTTCGATTCCCGCCGCAATGGGACATTGAACGTGTAGAACTCACTGATAGGAACAAAAGAAAGGGCGATCTGCTCATCCTGAGCAATTTCGTATCAGATAAACGGGAGGGACTAGAATGTTTCAAAACCATCCCAAGAATGACTATCTGCCTCCTCTCAAGAATCAGACAGCAAAGTGGGATGAAGCTGCGGATATCGTAGTCATTGGAAGCGGATTTGCGGGGCTTACTGCAGCAATCGAGGCACACCATGCCGGTGCTTCAGCGATCATTCTTGAAAAGATGAAAGCTCCTGGAGGAAACTCCATCATCAGTGACGGAGGAATATCAGCCGCAGGAACGGCAATGCAGAAAAAATTCGGGATTAACGATTCTCCAGATCTCATGGACTCGGATATGCTGAAGGCAGGCATGGGACTGAATTACCCTGATCTTGTCCGTGAAGTTGCTAATCAATCAAATGACGTTTTTCAATGGTCAATCGATTATCTTGGAGTGGAGTATCTTGACAGAGTTGATCTATTTGGAGGCCATTCTGCTCCACGCTGTCATGCTGCCAAGGGAATTACTGGCTTAACGATCATTAAACGCCAAATCGCGAAAGTTCGAGAACTAGGGATGGAAATCAGATTGGGGATGTACTTTAAGACTTTTATCAGGAACTCTGAAGGCAGAATCTGCGGCGTTCTCGTCCGAGATGGTTATGATTATAAGAATGAAGAAAGCGGAACAGACAAGTATATTAGGGCAAATAAGGCAGTGATTCTGGCCACCGGCGGTTTTGGCAGTGATGTTGCCTTCAGAACTGCTCAAGATCCCCGATTATCCGAGAAAATTGACAGTACAAATAAGAAGTTTGCCACAGCAGAGGCTCTTAAGGAGGCATTGAGAATAGGAGCGACGCCTGTTCATCTTTGTCAAATTCAGCTTGGGCCCTGGGCTTCTCCGGACGAAAAAGGCTATGGGGATGGACCTCTTTTTGCTGATTATATAGTATTTTCTTACGGTATCATCATTGATCCAGAGACAGGTAAGCGGGTAGTCAATGAACTTGGAGACCGTAGGGTGATATCCGATAAAATTCTCAGTATTGGTCATCCGTGCATAGCCATTGCAGATTCAAAAGCTGTCGAGCAATCGGGTTGGAATATAGAGCGTTGTTTGAAAAAAGGGGTCGTGAAAACATTTGGTACGTTGCAGGAACTTGCGTCATTCTATGGGGTCCCCGGTGATGAACTAAGAATGACCATTGAGAAATTCAACAGTTATGTTCTCGGTAAGCTTGATAAGGAATTTGGTAAGCCGATCATACCCAAAGCTGACCAACTTCTGTATCCTCCATTCTATGGGATGCGTTTATGGCCCAAGGTACACTACACGATGGGCGGTGTTCAAATCAATGTAAGAGGTCAGGTGATAGACCTGAATCAGCAGCCCATCAAGGGATTGTATGCGGCAGGTGAAGTTACCGGAGGAATTCACGGAGCGTGCCGTCTCGGAGGTTGTTCAATTACAGACTGTTTCGTATTTGGCCGGATATCGGGCAGAAACGCAGCAAGCGAAACCGCTTGCTAACGAGAAGATCCCATAGGGCCTGGGTTATAGGGGTGAGGGGCATTGGGCTTAGACCTGAGAATGGATTGCCAAGGGTCAGGAGATCTTCTGGACACCTCGATGACATTCGCAAGTCGAGAGGTGGTGCCATCTCAAGAAAAGTAAGATGCAATAAGAAGAGTAATATCTATATCCTTTAAAGGAGATCGTCATGAGCAAATACAAGATCGCCGTTATCGTCGGAAGCCTTCGCAAGGATTCATTCAACCGCAAGCTGGCAAACGCCATTGTAAAACTGGCACCGTCGGAGTTCTCGTTCAAGCAGGTGCAAATCGGCGACTTGCCGCTCTACAACCAGGACGACGACGCGAACCAGGCCGAGTCCGTCAAACGGCTGAAGAACGAAATCAAGGCTGCCCAGGGCCTTCTGTTCGTTACGCCCGAATACAACCGTTCGATCCCCGGCGTGCTCAAGAACGCAATCGACCATGCTTCGCGTCCTTATGGCCAAAACGCTTGGGCAGGGAAAGCCGGCCGGTGTGTTGGGCGCTTCGATCGGCGTCATCGGCACGGCCATGGCACAACAGCATTTACGCAACGTTCTCGCGTATCTCGACGTACCGACGCTTGGCCAACCCGAAGCATTCATCCAGGTAAAGGATGGGTTGTTTGACGAGGCCGGCAACATCGGTGCAGACAGCAAACAATTCCTGCAGAACTGGATGGACCAGTATGTCGCATGGGTGAAAAAGCACGCTGCCTGATGGAGTAAAGGAAAAAAGGGACGTCCGTAAGATTTCAATATCTGCTTAAGAAACTCAGTATCAGAAGCGAAGAGGCTTCTCGGTGGCTGCCCGGGCCACAGCTTCGATGGCAATGGCCACGACCGCAGAGCCGTAGTCAAGGTCAATGTTTGCCATCGTATCATGGCTGTCGTGATATCCCTTGCGGTTGATATCGTAATTCTCCATAAAAAGCACTACGGGAATTCCCGCATCTGAGAAGATCTGGCCATCGGTGTTATAGAGTGTACTCTTGGGATCGCGGGGCAAACGAATCTGACCATCGAGTTTCGGATGGAGCGCGATTTCAGGAATGATCTTCTTATCAGGACTCCGCTTTCCACGGCCTCGGTCCCGGCGGGAAGGATGGCCGTTCCAAACGCGGGTATGAAGCATTCCAGATCTCATTGGCAATATGGGCCTGATAGGCTAACCACATCGCTTCCGCTCCCCTTCCCGGGGATATCTGGAATTTGTCACGGTCGCTGTCACTGTTGTGTGCGACCATGTCGAGCACAAAGGCGCCCTGAATTTGAACCTTCGATAGATCATGCTCTCCGCCTTCTGCGCAGCCGCAATTTCAAAGTTCCTTCTACGAGCTGTTGGGAGAGATGGCGTGCCCCGAGGCAATCGGAAGGAAATTCTTCGCCCGTCAGATGAACAAGCCAGATGTCGCAACCGAGCTTCCCCTCCCGGCTCAGATCACAGAAAATAGGTGCAGCCCGCATCAGGGCAGCGGTTGCAGAGTGGTTGTCATCCGCTCCTGAGGCGGCCAGACGGGCACCGGAACCCCCCTGATCCTTGTAATAGATATCCTCCATGTAAGCCGTGTCATAGTGATCCGCCATGATGACGGCTCGATGTCGGTCACGTCCTGGAATCACCACCATGAGGTTACGTTCTTCGGTAAGCCTGTCCTGGTTCTTTTACCCAGCCTTCCCACCAGTCAAAATCAAAATCGGTCTTCCACCGAAACGGGAGGTCACCGACCAGAGCCTTTCCTCGCATTCCGCGCGCGGCGACGACCCGTCTGTAGTAGGTCAGCAGGTAATCCCCGAGCGCCTCCAGGTCCCGATGATGATGCTTGAGCTTCCCTTGAGTCACAGGGTCAAGGATACAGTCAGAATTGGCTTTGTTGACGTATTTCCCAGCCGACAGGCAGACAATATCCTTCCAGTACTGAACCTCGAAAGAGCGACGGGCACTGCGGTCAAAGGTCAATGACGCCGGCAATCGTTTTCCCTTGGAGGGCGGAAGGGCTCGCTCTTTTGCCTCAATCAGATCTCTCAATTGATCGGTAAGCCACTGACCGCGTTCGTTATGGCTCGCAAACTCAGGCAAGGATTCCAGCCATTCGTCGAGAGTCTTGTCCTCTGGCAGCATCAAGATCTGCCGTGCAAAAGAACGAGGGATCTTCGCCTGACCGAGAAGTTCCTGAGCGGCCACCAGATTCAGGGCCCTGGTAATCGTTTTGTGTTGGTGTTTATTTTCTTTGAAAAGTTCTATCACCGTCAAAGGTGTATTTCTCTGGTAAAGTCGAGGCCAAAGTTCGATCGGATGATTGAGATCGAGGTGCATTGCATCGTAAGCAGTGAGATATCCCAGGAGGACATCCGGTAAGACAGCAGGTTTTCCCGTGTCGGGTGAAAGGTAGGCAACGAGGGGACGGTGCCAGTAAATCTGGTATGATCCTACAACCATCGGGGGGTATTGCAAGCGGTATCCGAATAAACCCCCTTGCTTGATCAACTCAATCGCAGTCCTGAATTTCCTTTTGAGTGGCGTTCGGGCCATCGAGCAGGAGGTGGTGATCCTGAGTCCAGATCTGGCTGTTACGGGCCATGGGTTTTCCATATAGGTCCAGGTCGTCTGGAGTCCGTGCTGAAAAGCACATGGACAATCTGATCCAGACGACCGGGGATCGACAGTTCATCGTCGTAACGATGGACTCTGGCCCACCGATGGGTTCGCTGGAAGGTGTTCCTTATCGGACCGAAGTCTTCATGGGGTGAAGGATGATCAGGCCGTGGCACGTGGATCCAGCCGGCTTGAGGTACGCGCAAGCCATAGGGAGCCTCATGACGTTCAACCAGATGCAACAGAGGAATCTGATTGGCCGTCAATAACTCGCGCTGCATTTGCACATAACCTGGGATACCCCAAAAACAGAGGCTGCCCGGGAAGGGGATCAAGTGAAGTTCCCCAGCCAAGTAGGCCTTCTTCACCGTTTCTGGAAGGTTTCCGAAAGGTTCAAAGTTCAGGAGGTATTTTACCCCCTGCAGAGGCATCCCTCGGGTCCAAATTAAGGACGACGTCCAGGTTGGTCGCAGAGTTTTGTGTGGGTCTCCATCCTCGGCGAAAATGCGAAAGCCAACTCGATGGAGATCAGCCCATTTCTCAGAAGGTCCGCCATAGGCTCCGCCGAGGAGGGTTGCTATAGAACCCATGGCTGTTTCGGGCGGGATCTCTTTGCCGGGAGATGTGAAGAAGCTCTTCCAGAAAGGTCGAGAAGGTCCTTGTTCACTTCCACCGAAAAATGTCCAGCGCCTTCTCCCCTTGTCGTCTTGGGTACGTGATAAAGCAAGGGGCAGGATGATGACGAAACGTTCATGCGCTAGCGTTCCTACCTGTTTGGCCAGTTCTGGGGGCCAGTAGGGGTTGTTGACCAATTTGCCTTTGGCAAGGCCTTCGGCAGATTCTCCGCGGGCCAGATGAAGCAATGCCCCCAGTACCTGGTTAGCAATATGTTGCAAGCCGGGGCGCAGCTCGAGAGCCTCTTCGAACTCCGTCACCGGAAAGCCCAGCGGGTCTTCTTCGCGGAAAAAACCATCTCCCTTTCCACCGTAGGGTCTGCACCCTACACGGACCGGTGGCATGAACTCGGAATAAGCCGCAATCGGGTATTGCCCTTCTCCTCTAAACGAGCAGGTCTTTAGCAGAGCCTCCCATCCTATAAGAGACATGGTACCTCCCGGATGCCTGTTCTTGAAAAATCGGAGCCGGATATGGGTACTGACTTCGGATAATGCTTATGAGGATAGCTGGGTCCTGGCCATTCTAGGACAGAAAGTGATTCACCCGTCGTCAAGGCAGTCCTTTTAAGAACATGAGCTTATCATCTCCGATTCGGTAAAAATCCTTAATGCGCGCCACCCGTTTGTACCCATTTCTCTTGTAGAAACGGATGGTCGCGCCGTAAGACTCCTGCGATGAGGTCTCAATGAGGAGCATCCGTCCTCCTCGCTTGACGATGTCTTTCTCGACATACTCGAGCAGGCGCCGTCCGAATCCCTTGCCCTGGGCGACCGGGTCAGTGACAATCCAATACAGATCGTACACTCCCTGGGTGAGTGGCGTCGGACCGTAACAAGCATATCCCTTCACTCCAGGATGTTCCTTCCCGACCTCGAGTACGACAATAAGGTATCCGCTTTCCTCTCCTATTTCTAAGGCCTCGTCAACCAGTTCCAGCGCAGTTTCTATTTCCTCCCGGTTGAATTTTCCGGAGGAAATCACCATCTCCTTGATTCGGGATCGATCCCGAGGATTGATCGGACGAATGTATTCGTCTTGTTTCGTCTCGTTTTCGACGGGGCTCTTTCGCATCTTTTTTCCGAAGGGGCCGAGGCTAATCAGGATCAGTGTCTTCTATGCCAGAATGCACCGTCAAGAGTAAAACCAATCCGCTCATCATCCATTTCCCCTTTTTAGCATTGCTTGCGCCAGGAAGCAAGGTCATCAGCTCGTCAGCTGTAGCCGATCAGCAATAGGAGAATGAAATATAGAAGGGTCAACAGGAACAAGCATCCTTATCGCGGGTATTCCAGTGTGGTCGGGGCTTGAAAATTGAGCAACTGTTTTTTCATCCAGACCCCGATTAGCTTTTTGATTCCCGCCGCCTGGACCATGGACGTCCACAGGAGTTAGCCAGATCTGGTTACCCCTTTTTTATTCTGGCGGCGTATCTAGCAGATCAAAGACTTTACAGACCTTTTCCCTTTTCCCAATGAGGTAGACGACATCACCGGGTTTGAAGATGAATTCCGGGTCTGGATGCGGGATGACTTCCTCCCCTCGTCTTACTGCAATCACCGTAGCATCTATTTCTGAATGTATCCTTAAGTCCTTAAGAGAGTGGCCAACGGCATTGGTATGTTCATCAATCAGATAAGTTTCGATATCGAAGTCGGAGATGATCTCACATTTTTCGGTCAAACTCTTGATCGGGAGATCCGCCTTCCTCAGGATTTCGTAACTTCCGCTCCTGATCTTCTCAATCTGATCCAAAATGAGGCTTCTTGGTATTTGATAGCGATGCAGCACTCTGGCAAATATCTCGATCGACGTCTCAAATTCTTCTGGGATCACTTCATTCGCCCCCAACGTGATCAAGTCTTCCACCTCCTGCGTGTATCGGGTTCTGGCGATGATATAAAGTCTGGGATTCACCTTCCTGGCCGTTTGCACAATCCTTCGTGTTGAAGCAGCATCGGAGATGACGACCACCAGCAATCGAGCTGCATGAATCCCCAATTTGTGCAGGATCTCGGGACTTGTCCCATCCCCATAAAAAATCGGTTCCCCTCTCTTTTTCATTTGGAGGACGGTCTCATGGTTTAATTCAAGGACGACGTAAGGAATCGACGTCTCTCTTAAAACCCCTGCGAGGTTCCGCCCATTCAAACCAAAACCAACAATGATGACATGTCCTTCTCTTCTTGAAGGTAAACCCTCCTTTGCTGCCCTCCTTCGCATTCGATCCAATCTTGTTAGAATTCTTTTTGAACCCACCCAACTTGAGATCCTGGGAGAGGCCTGGATGATGGGAGGAGTCAACAACATCGTTAAAACGGAAGCGGACAGGAAGAGCTGATAAGCACTCTCGGTGATCAGCCCAGCCAACTTACCGGCCGTGGCAAGGACAAAGGAGAACTCGCCGATCTGTGCCAGGTGGAGGCCGGTCTGGAGAGAAACCCTGGCGGGATGGCCCAATAGATGGACTGAGAAGAAACCAGTGGATGTCTTTAGAATGACGATGAGAGCGACGACCGAGAGGATGACCCATAGGTTTTCGCCAAGAAACCCTAAATTCATCAGCATCCCCACAGAGACGAAGAAGAGGCCACTAAAACTTTCCTTGAAGGGCAAGATATCGGAGATCGCTTGAAAGGCGTATTCAGATTCGGAGATGACCAACCCCGCAAGAAAGGCGCCAAGGGCCAGGGAGAGCCCAAGCTTTGAGGTGAGAAGGGCTGTCCCCAGGCAGAGTAAGATGATGGTGATGACGAAGAGTTCACGGCTCCGGGTGTGAACGATTTGGTGAAGGATATTGGGGACGAGCCACCGCGCACCAAAAAAGACGACGAAGAGGATGGCGGCTGATTTGAGCAAGGTCAAGGAGAGTACTAGAAAATCTCCCCGGCCTCCGCCCAGGATGGGTACGAGAAGCATTAAAGGGACGACGCACAAGTCCTGGAAAATCAAAATTCCCAGCGAAAGCCTTCCATGAGGAGAATCGACTTCGGCCCGGTCAAGAAGCATTTTCATGACAATGGCTGTGCTACTCAGGCTGACGAGAAAACCTGCAAACAGTGAGGTATTCCATTTGCGAAGAAATAGGTAGGCAATCGCTGATGTCGCAAGGGAGGTGAGAAGGATTTGCAAAAAACCTCCTCCCAGGACAGCGGTACGAGTCCTTCTAAGATTCTTTAGAGAGATTTCGAGGCCAATGGTAAAGAGGAGGAGAATGACTCCGATCTCTGCGACGAGTTCCACCTCACGGATATCCTGGATAAATCCAAATCCATGGGGACCAAGGAAAACCCCGGCGATGAGGAAGCCAACGATGGAAGGCACCCGCAGTTTATGAAGGATAAAGACAACGAACGCAGAAACTCCAAAGATGATAAACAGAGTTCTTAGGAATTCGAGTCCCATTACCCTCCTACGCAGAAAGCCACGGTCTCTCAGACCGTGGATGAATGTGGAGAGGGTACCCTTCGAAGCTCTGAAAGAGCGTAGTGGGGTATGCTTCGGAGGGTTCCGCCCTATGAAGCATGTGGAGGGGGGGCTTTAGCCCGTGAGGCTCCACTTTTTCATTATAAGGGCAGCTAAAAGAAACGACAAGCTGTTAGAAGTCATTATTTGACTTTATGGCGAAATTTCTCTAATTTTTAGATGACCGTGGCAAGGAATCGAGTGTAACGGAAGAGGAGGACCCACCGTTATGGCTCAGGAAATCGAACGCAAATTTCTGGTAAAAGGAGATTCCTGGAGAGCCCTGGCCAAAGGGACAACCTACCGGCAGGGATATCTCAACAGCGTCAAGGAGCGGACCGTTCGGATCCGGACGGTCGGCGACAAGGCTTTTCTGACGATCAAGGGCCTCACCGTGGGTGCGACCCGTACGGAATATGAATACGAGATCCCGATGGCGGATTGCAACGCGATGCTCGATGCCCTGGCTGAGCGGCCGCTGATCGAGAAGAAACGCTACAAGGTCGGCTTCGGTGGGCTCACCTGGGAGATCGACGAGTTTTTCGGAGAGAATGCCGGGCTCATCGTGGCCGAGGTGGAGCTGAAGAGCGAGGATCAAGCCTTCAAGAAGCCGGATTGGATAGGCGAAGAAGTCACCGGTGATCCCCGCTACTTCAATGCCAACTTGATCAAGCATCCTTACAGCAAGTGGTGATCCGCGACCCCCGTGGGTCGCGTCCTCTCTGAAAGGAGACTGACGATGCCAGAGTCCTACTCCAAGAACGTGGCGACTTCCGCTGAGGAGGCTGCAAAAATCACGCCCCGTGCAGAGTTTCGAGTTTTCGGACACGGCGTGATCGACATCGTAAAACAAAAGATGTGGGAGGCGAAGGCCGTCCTGGAAAAAGCGCGCAAGATGCCGCCGGAGACCTATTTCCTTTCCGTGCACACCAGTGAGGCGAACGTGAAGGTTCGGGAGGGCCTGCTCGACATCAAGACCAAGGTGGGTCAAACGCCGGAAGGATACGAGATCTTCCAGCCCCGAGGCAAGTTTCAGTTCCCCGTGAAAAGGGAGGAACTGGCCACGATCCTGTCGCACCTCAAGGTGGACATGCGTCTGGACAAGGAGACCTACACCCTCGAGGAATTCATCGCCATGGCCCGGAAGCATCCGGACCTGGTGCCGGTGGCCGTTGAAAAGATGCGCTACGGTTTCACCGTCGGGGGCATCATCTGCGAGTACGCTCAGGTCTGGTTTAACGGAGCCTTGGTAGAGTCCGCCTGTTGCGAAAGTGAGAATTACGCGGGCATGCGCCAGGTCATTGAGGCCCTGGGCATCGCGGCCATGCCCAACACCAACTATGTGAAGGCGGCCAAACGCGTTGTCGGCATGGAGTAGACCTGATCGAACCTCCATCGGTTGCAATCAGGCGAAACCAAAGGTCGCCGCTGCCGTCACTATGAGTACACTATATGCGGCAAAGACCGCGCTCGCACTATGAATACACTATATGCGTATTTTATTTCCTGGGAAGCCTAGTCTATTGTGATCTTGGCCATTTTTGATGCTTGCCCTGTGCGTAGAGGGTCGCCACTCTGGCTGAAGTTCCGGTGCCGCAGGGTGAACGATCTATGCCGCTTTCTGGGAAGAAGGCGGCATTTTTCACATGCGCACCTGGAGTTGTGGGTTCGCCATAAAATTCCACGAAGGGGCAGTGGTTGATAAATTCATTTTCGGGATGTCTGATTTTAACCTGGCTGTTGACCGCAGCTTTAATACGACGCCCTTTTTCGATAAGCTGGCTTGCTTTTTCGGGAACGATCTCCAGACCAACAGCGCCGGCCGGCAGAATCGCATAGAAATTGCCCCCATAAGCAATATCCATTCGGATACTTCCCAATCCTGGAACATTGACGGCCACATCCGCGGCAAAAAGGAAAGAGGGGATGTTTCTCAGGGTTACGCCCTTGACGATGCCGTTTTCTACATCTACCCTCACCCGGGTCAATCCGGCAGGGGTGTCAAACGTGATGTGCGTAACCGGCTCCGCAGCACTTGACCATTCCGGTTTCCACAAGAGCTGTGCTGACTCCAATGGTGGAATGTCCGCACATCGGCATATAGCCGTCCGTTTGGATAAAAAAAAGACCGATATCGGCATCGGGATGCGTCGGGCTCTGTCAAAATGGCTCCAGACATGTCGCCGTGGCCGCGAGGCTCGAACATGAGGGCCGTGCGAACCCAGTCCATTTTCTCCTTCATATAATGCATCTTCTCGACAATCGTCTTTTTCAGGCCGTTTATTCGATTCCCACCGCCTCCGCTAATTACTAAAGAAAAAAGCCCAAAGTTTTCTCGGGGGCTTTTTTCTTTACGCCGATCAAAGCCGACAGGTTCTCCAGAATTTTATCTTCTTGGGGTGCTTGAATAATTTGAGCTGACTTAGCGCTAGGATCTTTTCTTCTTGCCGTTGAGGGCTTTCTCCATGGCGGCAGGGATGGAGACGTGCTGGCTGATGGGGACAGGAATCAGCAAATTCATTCCCACGGAGAGGCGGCTGGTCTTCTTGAGTTTGTTGATCTGGAGAAGAGGCTCGAGAGCGACACGGTAGATTCTGGCAATTCTTGAAAAGGTATCCCCCTTCTTCACCACATGGGTCTTGAACTGAAATCGGTGACGAGGCTTGAGGTCTTCAAAGTTAGTCTGAAAAAGTTCCTTCTTCCCGCAGGGGATCCTGACCTCATAGTCTGATATGCCAGGAGGCGTGCACCCCCTGAGAAGCTCGGGGTTGAGATCCTTGATCTCTTCCAGCGAGATCTCGCAGGCCTTGGCAATGAGCCCAAGATCGGTCACCTCGGGAACCGTCACTTTGTCATAGCAGAGAACTTCCTGATACTCGATGTCTGTGAACCCGTACTTCTCAGGATCCTTGGCCACAAGGGCAGCGGCAATCATCTGGGGAACATAATTCTTCGTCTCTCGTTTAAGGTACTGGTGCTTGGTCAGTTCCCAGAAGTCTTCCGTGTGGTAACGTTTCATGCCCCTACTGATCTTCCCTTCTCCGGCGTTATAGCTTGCAGCCGCGAGGTACCAGCATTCGAACATATCGTAGAGGTCATTGAGGTATTTGGCAGCGGCGATGGTCGACTTCTCAGGGTCTCGTCGTTCGTCGATCCACCAATTGACCAGGAGGCCATATTTTTTGCCCGTGCTGGAGATGAACTGCCACGGTCCACAGGCTTTGCTTCGGGAGAAGGCATGAGGGTTGAAACCGCTTTCGATAAGTGCCATATAGACGAGATCCTCGGGAAGGCCGTTTTCTCTCAGGAGGGCCTTCATCATGGGAATGTATTTTGCGGATCGCGCCAGCCAGTTCATGAATTTATCTCGCACGGCCGTCTGAAAGTACAAGATGAAATACTCCACCCTTTCGTTCACGACGATCGGAATGTCAAAGGTGGTTTCTGATCCTGCTTCCCATGCCGGCAGGGATTCAAGACGAAAGTCCTCGTTCGCTTCTTCGCTGACAGGGTGATTGACCCTTCGGACAGAGAGGTCCGCGGCGTCTTCTGAGAAGGATGCGGGCTGAGTTGGTTGAGTAAGTGGAGTAAGTTGAGTAGGGAGAACGACAGCATCTTCTTTAAGAGAGGAAGCAACGGCTTGATTTACCTGGAGTGTGAAATAATGGTTGGGGATGTAGGCCGACGAGAGCAGAAAAACTACCCCCGTTAATAAGATTCGAGAAGCCAATATCCACGTGCCCATCTTTTCCCCTTTTTACCGGATCAGCAACGCTAAGGTTCTTTTGTCTTACAACTCACACGGCGAGTCTAAGTATCTCGACCTTCGAAAGCATTCTCGGCACCTTGAACCGGCTGACCCGGGGGTGCTTTGTATTGACGACACGCTTCCTGTTTTGATGATAGTTGTCTATTTGGGAAGCGGAGAGTTGAATGATCTGGTGACGTTCGGAAATAACTAACCTGGAAACCAGAGCCGCATGGACGAACTTGGGTTCATATCCAAGGAAATTGAGAATCGCCTTGACTGTTTCCCAATCCGAATTCCGATCATCTTCATAATCTTCGAGAGCACCCTTATCGATCTTCAGTTCAACGGAGGCCCTCTGGAGTGTACGGGGACTCTTTGCCTCGTACCTCACCCTCCGATCCCTGGTGGGGTCTTCTCTGGCATAGAGATAGGAGCGTTGGAGGCTAAGCGCAGCTGCCATAGGTTTATCAGGTTGCTGAAAAACGCCCATCTGCGTCGTTTCCCTCATCCTTCGTCGTTGCAGCGTACCGCCAAGTACGCCTCACTCCTCAGGATTTCGGGAGCCTAGCATCTGGACATTTTTGAGCAACCTGCGAAAAATCGCTTTTTCAGCAAACTGTTGAAGCTTTGAAGTTTGTGCAAGGTATGTGCCATGGGGAAAGAGGTCCCGGACGGAAAGGAAAGTTGTTTAGAATCAATTTGTTACGAGATGACGATACTTTGTTACCGGTGGCAGTTGGAGGGCGGAGGTAAGTAAACATTTCACATTCTGGAAAAACGTTACAGGCACGCACCTTTATTGACCCCAACAGGTTTTTGTTGTTTAATGAGCGAAGTGAGGGTATCAACGATCTCGTCAAGGCGAAAGGAGAGGAGATGAAAGCCACATTCACATCGCACCGTCCGGTGGTGATGGGAACAAAATGGATGATTGCGTCAGGCCATCCCCTGGCGTCGCAAGCGGGTGCAGCACTTCTCGAGAAGGGTGGCAATGCCGTTGATGCCGCCATCGCAGCCAATGCGGTCTTGTGTGTCGTCCGGCCACACATGTGCGGGATTGGAGGAGACACATTTGTCCTATTCCACAAATCCGGTGAAAAAGGCGTGAAGGCGTTGAATGCCACCGGAAGAACCCCCTATCAGGCGAGCAAGGATTTTTTTGACAAGAAGGGTTTGAAGAAATTTCCAGAGAAAGGAATGTTGCCTGTCACGGTTCCCGGAGCGGTGGATGGATGGATAACCCTGCTTGAAACGTACGGGACCATGGATCGAAGGGAGCTGTTTCAAAGGGCCATCGAATACGCGGGAGAAGGGTTCCCCGTTTACAGAGAATTGAGTGATGTCATCGAGAAGGAATCGAAGCTTCTCAGGCAGTGCCCAGCCTCTGAAGAAACCTTTCTTAAGAACGGCAGGTCTCCCAAAGTGGGTGAGCGACTCGTCCAAAAGGAAATGGCTGACTCGTTTCGGAAAATTGTTGAAGGAGGACGGGAAGCGTTTTACCGAGGAGACCTCGGCAAGGCACTGGTGAAATTCTCAGAGAAGAACGGAGGGCTTCTTACTGAAAGAGACCTCGAAGATCACCGCTCGACGTGGGTTGAGCCCCTTGAGACGACGTACAAAGGATATCGCATCCATGTCATGCCACCGAACTCTCAGGGGATCGCCCTCCTCATGCAAGCCAATATGCTCGAGAATTTTGATCTCGCCAAAATCGGACACAACACGCTTGACTATGTTCACCTTTTCGTTGAGGCGAAGAAGCTCGCCTTCGCTGACCGAGACCGATATGTCTGTGACCCCGATTTTCGCTCGATCCCCGTGGAGAAAATGATTTCCAAGGCTTACGGGAAAGAACAGGCTGCAAGAATCAACCTGAAGAAGGCAGCCGTCCGTGTTTCTCCGACGAATTTCAAGAGCACGGGAGAGGACACGATCTATCTCGCTGTGGTCGATCGTCAAGGAAATGCGGTCTCGCTCATCAACAGCCTGTACGAGCCTTTTGGGAGCGGGATGATGATCGATGGAACTGGGATCCTTCTTCACAATCGAGGGAAGGACTTTCGCCTTGACCCGACCCATTTCAACTGTATTGAACCGCACAAGCGTCCGTACCACACCCTGAGCCCGTCCCTGATTTTCAAAGGGGAGGAGCCTTTCATGGTCCTTGGCAGTCCAGGGGCTGATGGACAGACGCAGACCCTAATTCAGGTCTTGGCCAATCTCATCGACTTTGGTGCAGATATCCAGGGAGCTGTGGAGAGCCCTCGATGGAGGAGCAATCCTGGAAATCACCTCCACATCGAGGGGCGTTTTCCGGCAGCGGTGATCAGAGGGCTCAAAGGGAGGGGGCACAAGGTCGAGGTTCTTCCAGAGTGGTCATCCATCTGCGGAGGGGCGCTTGGGATTATGATTGATCATGAGCATCAGACTCTTTTGGGAGGTGGGGATCCGCGTCGCCAAGACTATGTGATTGGACGGTGAGCTTCAGTCACCAAAAAGATACCCACGGTGCGAGCCGATTTCATCAAGGGGTGATTGAGAGGGACCAGCGGTGAACCTCTGGCTATGGTTTCCAGAAGAACCTTCACCAGGGCATCGCCTTTGACCGGCAGGTGCCCCGTATGCCCCACCCTTGGGGGCTGGGGTCCCTGCCTACCGGCAGGCAGGAAGGGGCACAATATAAAACGAAAGTACCTTCCTACCATTAAACCGAATTCCTGGTGCTCGATCAGCTCTACTGCCTTTGTGCCAAGCCTGGTCGCCAGCAGCCCATCAAAGGGATTGTGTGGCCCTCCTCTTTGCGTGAAATCCTCTGACGAATGGGTTAGCCTTACATGAAATCAGGCAAAAAATCAAAAGAGCACATCCCACTTCTTTTCAGATAGAATATGGAGTATTAAACTCACTCGGTTGCTCCATCGGTCAGTGGAGAAGGGAGATGACCGTCTAGGGCGGATCATGATGACAGAAGAAACGAAGCATACCAATCAGCTCATTCACGAAACGAGTCCTTATCTGCTGCAGCATGCTCACAATCCTGTGGATTGGTATTCTTGGGGCGAAGAAGCCCTCGGTCGGGCAAAGAAGGAGGACAAACCCATTCTGGTGAGCATTGGTTACTCGGCCTGCCACTGGTGCCATGTCATGGAAAAAGAATGCTTCGAGAATGAGGCCATTGCTCAAGTCATGAATGAGCGTTTCATCAATATCAAGGTGGACCGAGAGGAAAGGCCTGACCTTGACGAGATCTATATGAACGCAGCTCAGGTGATGACGGGAAGCGGAGGATGGCCACTCAATGTCTTCTTGACTCCTGATCTCGTTCCTTTCCACGCGGGCACTTATTTCCCTCCAGAGGATCGTGGAGGGATGCCTGGGTTCCTCAAAATCCTTGCGATCGTTTCCGACTACTACATGAATCACCGGGGTGAAGTCGATAAGATCAAATCGCAGCTTCGGGAGACGCTTCAGCAGATGACACGGATGGTGCCTTCCAAAGCGGCTTTGGATGCAAATGTATTCGCCAAGGCGTACGAGGCCCTGGAGAGCCAATTCGATCCAACGCATGGGGGGTTTGGCGGAGCGCCAAAGTTTCCAAATCCCATGTCTCTCTCTTTTCTGCTGGGATATTGGAAGAAGATGCATTCGGATCGGGCCCTTAGCATGGTGGAAATGACGCTTGAGAAGATGGCCAGCGGAGGACTCTACGACCAAATCGGAGGTGGGTTTCACCGTTACTCAGTAGATGACCGTTGGCTCATTCCTCATTTTGAAAAGATGCTCTATGACAATGCCCTGCTTAGCCAAATCTATGCAGAAGCCTACCAGGCCACGAAGAAGGAGGGGTACCGGCGCGTGGTGGAGGAAATTCTCGATTACGTCCTCAGAGAGATGACGAGCCCAGAGGGAGGTTTCTACTCGGCCCAGGATGCGGACAGCGAAGGGAAAGAAGGAAAGTTCTATGTCTGGACCCAAGACGAGATTAAGAAGGTCCTTGGAAAGGAGAAGGGAACACCTTTCTCTGCCTACTATGGGGTGACTCCACAAGGGAACTTTGAAGAAGGGTCAAACGTTCTCCACGTCCCCTCTTCTCCGGGGAAAGTGTGTGACCTCTACGGACTGACTATTCAGGATCTGGAGAAGTTGCTCGAGAAGGGACGTCAAAAACTCCTTGCTGAAAGAGAAAAGAGGGTGAAACCCAACCGGGATGAAAAAGTCCTCGCTTCATGGAACGGGCTTATGATCTCAGGTTTTGTCGATGGTTTCAAGGTGGCGGGAAATAAGAAGTACCTCCAGGCGGCAGAAAAGGCGGCCTCCTTCATCCTTCAGAAGATGAAACGAAGCGGTCTTCTGATGAGAGTCTTTAGCAAGGGAAAGAGCCATGTGAATGGCTATTCCGAAGACTATGCCTTCTTCATCCAGGCCCTCATCGATCTTTATGAAGCCACCTTTGAGATCGGCTGGGTGAAGGAAGCGGACGATCTCAGCCGACAGATGATTCGCCAATTCTGGGACGAAGCCCAGGGAGGCTTCTTTTTTACCGGAGAGGAGAATGAGCGGCTCATCACCCGGTCGAAGCACCCCTATGACAATGTGATTCCTTCCTCGAATTCTGTGGGTGTTTTTAATCTACTGAAGCTCGGCACTTTGACCGGTGACGATTCCCTGAAGCAGAAAGCTGAGCAGACGCTTCGACTCTTCTATGGTTTTCTCTCGGAGCACCCCGCGGGATTTGCCACTATGCTCTCAGGCCTCTCCCTTTTCCTCGACCCCGAAGAGATCGGGGTCATCGGTTCGAAGCAAGAAGCAAAGACCCTGGTCCTGTTGAATGAAATCAATCAGGCCTACCTTCCCAATCGCATCCTCAGCCTCATGGATCCCCAGGAACCGTTGAAAAAAGGTTGGTTACCCTTTCTGAGCGAGAAGGGGCCTCAGCAGAGCCCAACCGCCTTCGTGTGCAAGAATTTCACCTGCCTACCTCCAGTGAGGGATGAGAAGGAACTGAAGAAGTTGCTCTCCTAGGGGTTCTGTATTTGTGCACCACAGATATTTGGGAGGAGATTCTCAGACGGATCACCAACTGAATCTTTACGGGGTCTGCAAACTCTGTAGAAAAAAGGGGAGAACCTGATGTCGCATATCCACCTCCCGGACGGGGTTTTGCCCATTTGGCTCTGGGTCTTTGGATGGATTGTGTCCGTTCTTGTCTGGATCATTCTTCTTCGGATGACTGAGAAGAAAGACGTATCGAGGCGTCTTCCTCTTTTGGGGATGATGGCAGCCACCATGGTCCTTGGCGCTTCGGTCGAGATCTTACCCATTGCCTATCACGTCAATCTTACGGTCATCTCTGGAATCCTGTTGGGCCCCTCTCTCATTTTTATGGCCACCTTTATCGTGAATGTCGTCCTCGCCCTTTTCGGACACGGAGGTATTACAGTCATCGGACTGAACACACTCGTTCTTTCCATGGAAGGGGTCTTGGGGTATTTTCTTTTTCGGCTCTTTTGGAAAGTGCTCAAGAAGTTGACGATAGCGACCTTTCTTGCGACATTTCTGGCCCTCGCACTTTCTACCTTTGCCATGATCGGGGTGGTGGGTCTCGGTGTGCCCCACTATGAAGAGTTGATTCATCAAGAGAGTGGAACAGGGATCTTTAATTTTGAACTCTTGCGAGAGAAGACCGATCATCATGAAACGAAAGAAACTGGAAAAGAGGTCGATCTGAAACGGTTCATGGCTGTCGTTCTGCCTTTGGGATGTTTGGGGTGGATTTTGGAAGGCGTGATCACGTGCCTGATCATCCGGTATATCCATCGACTCAGACCGGATCTTCTGAGATTGAAGAGCGAGTCCTCATGATTCAGCTTTCATACCTCGACTATGCTGCCGTGGAAGGAAAGAGTTGGTTTCACCGTCTTCCCGCGAAAGTGAAGATGGTTGGGGTTCTCTTCGTCTTATTCGGGGTCGTTGCGTGGCGAAGCCTTCCAGGGCTTCTTGTTCTTTACCTCCTTCTGGTTGTCCTCTTCTTTGCGTCTCGAGTTCCCCGGAAGATATTTCCCCTGACGCTCTACCCTCTCATTTTTGCCTCTCTCTTCATTCTGATCTCCGGGTTTCAGCTCCGATTCATTCTTCTGGTTTTCTTGAAAGTCCTTTCCGGGTCAACCGGGGTGATCCTCCTCCTGGCCACGACTCCCTATCCCTCCATCTTTAGTGTCCTAGAAAAAATTCTTCCCTCCCTCTTTGTCACTGCGCTATTTCTCACGTATCGATCCATGTTTATCCTTCTCGATGTGCTAGAGGAAACTCAACAGGCCCTCCACCTGCGCGGAGGCATCCAGTGGAGAAGCCCCTGGAGGAGCCTGATCAACATTTCGAACGCTTTCGGCCATTTGATCATTAAAGGGATCGATGCCAGTGAGGCGATGTATGAATCGATGCTCCTCCGAGGATTTCAGGGGAGGTTTCATGACAGAGGAGATAAAGAACGTGAATGAACCAGACCGTGTTGTTGAAATAGACTGCATTACCCACGTTTACCCAGACATGACCAAGGTCCAAATCTGTGGACTGGAATTTGTCGTGAACCGGGGAGAGCGGGTCGCTATTCTTGGGTCGAATGGGTGTGGCAAGACGACGTTGCTCAAACATCTCCTGGGAATTCTCGTCCCCAAAGATGGAAGTGTCAAGGTTTTCGGAATGGATCCTGGAAAGGATTATGCCAAGATTCGACAGAGAGTTGGCGTGGTCATGCAGGACGTGGACGAACAGATCCTCGGTCCGACGGTTCAGGACGACATTCTCTTCGCTCCCCTGAACTATGGGGTTCCCAGAGCCAAGGCAGAATCTCTTGCGAGAGACGTCATTGGGCGACTGAACATTGAACCCATTCAAAAGAAAATCGTTCACTACCTTTCGGGAGGCGAGAAGAAGAAGGTTGCCCTGGCCGGAGCCTTGGTTCTCAGCCCGGATTTGCTCATCCTGGATGAACCGTTCACAGGGCTCGATCCCTTGTCGAAAAGGGATTTGATTCAGGTTCTGAACCAACTGAACCAGGAGAAGAAGGTCACCCTCATCATGACCCTTCACGAAGTGGATCTTGTTCCCGAGGTGAGTGACATTCTTTACCTCATGCATGGACATGGCGATCTCAGTGAGCGGGGAACGCCTGAAGAAATTTTCAGTCGATTTGAGGATCTCGAACGGTACAACCTTGAAGAACCCACCCTGACCCAACTCTTCAGAGGACTCAGAGAACAGGGTTTCGACTTTGGAAACCCCATCCGCGTCGGCGAAGCGGTCCAGTCGATTAAGAGCGGTTTGGAGAAAGATAGGAAGAACCGTTGATCCATGCCTGAAGGGACAGGTTGGGTCGCAAAGAATTTCAATGCTCCTTAAAAAAGAAGGCCAAAAGAGAAGGAGGTCTGGCTGTGAAGAACCTCTTCAGAGAGAATGAAGCGAGAAGACTCGTCAGGAAGTTTCCTTCGTATCCGGAAGAGTTGATCCTCCGTCTCTACACGTCGCGGCTCATCGGGACAGATCAAGGCCTGGTCCTTCACGGTGGAGGAAACACGTCGGTCAAACTCAAGGTGAGGAACATCGTAGGAGAGGATCAAGATGTCCTCTTTGTTAAGGGAAGCGGAGTGGACCTGGCGACGATTGAACCCGACGGGTTCGTTGGGCTGGAATTGAGTGGTCTTCGGAAACTCCGACGCCTTGGTCACCTTTCGGACGAAGTGATGGAGAACCAACTGCTTATCCATAAGATATCAGCCCAGTCTCCCGATCCCTCCGTGGAGGCGCTTCTTCATGCCTTTCTTCCCCATCGTTACGTTGATCACACTCATGCCGATGCCATCCTCATTCTGACAAACCAGAAGCGGGCGAACGATTTTGTCCGAGAGGCTCTTGGATCCAGGGTGGGAATTGTTCCCTACCTTCCATCCGGCTTTCTCATGGCCAGAGGGGTAGCTGATTTCTACAAGAGGAATCCTGAGGTAGAAGCCATTGTCGTTTTGAACCACGGGATCTTCACTTTTGGCGAGAGTGCAAGATTGTCTTACGAGACGATGATTCGTTATGTGGGGAAAGCAGAAACCTATATTAAGAATAAAATAAAAGGAAGGCCCCTGGTGAGTCTCCCTTCAAAGGCAGTGCGCATGAAGAACGTCGCATTGTCTCTAGCCCGGATGTGTCAGGTGATACGGGGCGTGTGCGCCCATCAGGATCGTGACGGAACGTTACGTCGGTTCTACGCAGAAATCCGGGATGGAGACGAGATGATGAGGGCGTCCCTTGTTAGAGAGGCGAAAGAGATCTGCCGGTCCGGAGTGCTCACGCCCGATCATATCATCTGGACAAAAAACCGAGCGGTTTATATCGAGGATATTCCGGAAGACGACGCATTACTCCGGCAAACCGTCGAGAAATCTGTGAACGAGTTCAAAGTCTCTTACGAAAAATATTTCAAATCTCAGGTAGCTGAAAAGAAGGTGAAGCGCGAGCCCCTCGACCCCTATCCAAGGATTTTCCTGGTCAAGGGGGTAGGGCTCGTTGCCTTAGGGTTCACGCGGAAGGCTGCTCAGATTGCTGCGGATCTCGCTGAGCATGCCATTCAGGCGAAGCTTGTTGCCATGACTCTTGGGAAGTATTCGCCCATCTCTGATTCACACATGTTTGATATGGAGTACTGGCCGCTTCAACAGAAGAAGCTCGGCAGGACTTCTCCTGCTCTGCTCCAGGGACAGATCGCCGTGATTACGGGCGGAGGTGGCGCCATCGGATTGGGCATTGCCGACCGACTCCTGGCAGCAGGTGCCGTGGTGGTCCTCTCAGACATCGACGAGTCCCGAATGGAGAAAGTCCATTCGCTCCTTGCCGAGAGGTATGGGGCCCGACAGCTAGAGCGTGTTGTCTTTGATGTGACAGACGACACGTCCGTTGAGAAAGGGTTCATCGAGATCAGCCGGAGATTAGGAGGCATCGATATTCTCGTGCCGAATGCTGGAATTGCTCATGTGGCCAAGATAGAGAACCTCGCTCCTGAAACATTGGGCAAGGTTCTTGATGTGAATCTGAAAGGGACGTTTAATGTCATTAAGGCTTCTGTTCCGATTTTCAGAAGGCAGGGAACCGGGGGAAATATCGTCGTCATCAGCTCCAAGAACGTCTTCGATCCGGGGGCAGCCTTTGGGGCCTACAGCGCCTCCAAAGCCGGAGCGCATCAGATGGCCAAGGTTGCAGCCCTGGAACTGGCTGAATTAGGGGTCCGGGTCAACATGGTCAATCCTGACGCAGTTTTTGGCGACGAGCAGATTTCTTCAAAGCTCTGGGACCTGATAGGACCAGAGCGGATGAAATCGAGAGGACTCGATCCAGAGGGACTCAGAGAATACTATCGCCAGCGGAGCCTCCTCAAGGTTTCGGTGACTGCAGAGCATGTGGGGAATGCCGTTGTCTTCTTTGCGAGCGAACAGACTCCGACAACCGGAGCAACCCTGCCCATCGACGGAGGAATTCCAGCAGCTTTCCCGCGATGACCTCTCCAGGGTGAGGGACATGGTCAGATTGCTGCGGGGATTGAAAAATCTGTTGAAAAAAGAGCCTGTTCTTGATAGAGTGTTCAGTGAGGTGACAGGGTCATGATTAAATTCGTGTTGGGAGTGATCGTCGGAATCGTCCTTTGTCTGTTCTTCCTGTATTTCGGGGGAGGAACCACGGTGAAAAAGATCGGAGAGGGTCTGTCGGATACGGGTAAGAAAATGGAGGCCCTCGAAGGTGTGATGAAGAAGGAGGCCGATGAGACATTGAAAGGGGTGAAGCAAAAGATCTTCAAAGAGGGAAAAGATTCTTCGAAAGCCACTCAGTAGGTCACAGAGAAATCGTCACAGTCTCCTGCATACCTCTCCCAAGTCACGTGAACGTTATTCACTCTTGCCGCGGATGGACCACGATGGCACCATTGAATGATTTCATCAACCTTGTCTTTATCGCCCTCAAAGAGGGCTTCCACCGCGCCATCCCTGCGGTTCTTCACCCACCCCTTCAGACCCAATCGGAATGCCGCTTCCTGTGTGTAGTGGCGAAAACAAACGCCTTGAACCCTTCCTTCAACAATTACATGAACCCTGGCCTTTTCCATGGTCTTCCATTTCTTCTTGCGCGGTGGAGGGTCGTCATGTTACCTCCTATCCTGCTTTTCTCCTGTCTCATATCGGTAGGGGGAGAGGAGAGAAATCTACTGAAAAGATATCACAGCCTTCGCATGAAATCAATTCAGGAGGATTTCAAGCGAGGGTAACTTGAAATTGCGGATTCTGATGGATTAGTATTCTACTTTGAGGTGAGATGGTTATCCAGTGATGAAGAAGCTCTATCTTGGCATTGATGTCGGCTCTGTCAGCGCGAACACCGTTATCATGAATGATCATCAGGAGGTGTTGGAGGAACATTACACGCGCATCAAGGGCCAGCCTCTTCAGACCGTTAAGAAGGTCTTGGAGGAAATTCTTGAGCGAATTCCGGCCGAACAGTTCCACTCGCTTTCTTTTACGGGCATCGGAGGGAAACTTTTTTCGGAGTTGCTGGGTGGACATTTCGTTAATGAGATCATTGCCCAGACAAAGGCCGTCCAACATTTCTACCCCCAGGTCAGAACGATCATTGACATCGGAGGAGAGGATTCAAAACTCATCCTTCTCGAGGAAGAGAGTGGACACACCAAGATCGGCGATTTCTCGATGAACACCCTTTGTGCGGCAGGAACAGGTTCCTTTCTCGATCAACAGGCGAGCCGTCTGGGCTTCACGATTGAGGAGTTCGGGCAGTTGGCCTTAAAATCCATGAACCCGCCCCGAATTGCTGGTCGATGCAGTGTCTTCGCCAAATCGGACATGATTCATCTCCAACAGATCGCCACACCCGATTATGATATTGTGGCGGGCCTTTGTTTTGCCCTTGCGAGGAACTTCAAGAGCAATATCGGTAAAGGGAAGAACTTCACAAAACCTATCTCTTTCCAGGGAGGGGTAGCGGCCAATGTCGGAATGCGTAAGGCCTTCATGGAGGTGCTCGACGTTTCTCACGAAGAGCTGATCATTCCAACCTATTTTGCCTCCATGGGAGCCATTGGTGCAGTGCTGGTCGCTCAGGAAACCCTTGAGGCCGGAGTCGGATGGAGGGGAGTCGAGCGCCTCTCCCAGTACCTCTCAGAACATAAGGAAGAAGAGACTCCGCACAGGCCGCTCCAACTCTCTTTGAAACACCGTCATCGGCAGGCACAGGACAGTTCTCCCCTCCCCGGGGCTTCACGGGAGAAAAAGATCGAGGCCTATCTGGGGATCGATGTGGGATCCATCAGCACGAACCTGGTGGTGATCGACCGAGAGAAGAAGGTTCTTGCAAAACGTTATCTGATGACCGCGGGTCGTCCCATTGAGGCGGTTCGACAGGGGCTCCAGGAGATCGGCGAAGAGATTGGAGATTACGTAAACATTCAAGGCGTTGCAACGACCGGCTCAGGTCGATACTTGACAGCCGATTTTGTCGGAGCGGACCTCGTCAGAAATGAAATTACGGCTCAGGCCACTGCCGCGATCCATATCGATCCCAGCGTGGATACGATTTTTGAGATTGGTGGGCAAGATTCCAAATACATCAGTATCGACAAAGGCGTCGTCGTCGATTTTGAGATGAACAAGGTTTGTGCCGCCGGGACGGGATCTTTTCTTGAGGAACAGGCGGAAAAACTGGGCATTTCGATCAAGAATGAATTTAGCGCCCTGGCTCTCTCGGCTGAGAGCCCGGTGAAGATGGGTGAGCGGTGCACGGTCTTCATCGAATCCGATCTCGTACATCACCAGCAGCGCGGGGCTCCCAAGGATGACCTGATGGCGGGACTGAGCTATTCGATCGTGCAGAACTACCTAAACCGGGTCGTGGGGGATCGGCGCATCGGCCAGCGCATTTTCTTTCAAGGAGGAACCGCATTCAATCAGGGGGTGGTTGCCGCTTTCGAAGAGGTTCTCGAGCGAGAGATCATCGTTCCTGAAAATCATGATGTGACGGGGGCGATTGGGGTAGCCATTCTTGCTAAGGAAGAGCGAACGTGGGAGCGTTCGGGCTTCAAGGGATTTGATCTGAGTCAACGCCGCTATGAACACTCGTCGTTCGAGTGCAAAGGGTGTGCAAACCTTTGCCTGATCCGGAAAGTGAGCGTGGAAGGGGAGAAACCTCTCTTTTATGGAAGTCGCTGTGAAAAATACGATGTGATTAAACGTGTAAAGGATTCAAAGATCCCCGATCTCTTTGCCGAAAGAGAAGAGATGCTCTGTGTGCCCCCCGAGGGAGAGAAAGCGCTTCCCAAGGATGCGCCCGAGATTGGAATCCCGAGGATTCTCTATTCCTACGAAATGTTCCCCTTCTGGAGGGCCTTTTTCACAGAGCTTGGTTACCGGGTTATTCTGTCGGATGCGACGAACAAAGAGCTGATCCGAAAAGGGGTCGAGAATGTTGTTGCGGAAACCTGTTTTCCCATCAAGGTGAGTCATGGTCACGTGCTGAACCTGCTCGAAAAAGGCGTAAAGAGGATTTTCCTCCCAAGCATCGTTAACCTGAAGCCGTTCCATCCCGACATCCCGGTCAGCACGGCCTGTCCCTATGCCCAGTCCTTTCCCTATGGGATCCATTCCTCTATGGATTTCAAAAAGGCTGGCGTCGAGTTGCTTCAGCCGATTCTCCACTTTGGTTTTGAGAGGGAGGCACTTGAGAAGGAACTGATCCAGTTTGGAAAATCGCTCCGTCGAAGTCCGAAACGCGTGAAGAGGGCTCTTGAACAGGCTGAGCGGTTCCAGGCGCTGTTCTACCAGTCTCTCCTCAACCGGGGCAAGAAGGTCCTCGATCAGGTCGGACCCGATGAAAAGGTGATGGTGATCGTGGGCAGGCCTTACAATTCCTGCGATTCCGGTGTCAATCTGGAGATCCCCAAAAAACTGAAGGACCTGGGCGTGCTTGCCATTCCCATGGATTTCCTTCCCATTGAATCCGTAACCCCATCAGATGAGATCAAAGAGATGTACTGGCGATATGGCCAGAGGATCTTGGCGGCAGGAATGATACTTCGCGAGGATCCCCGGCTTTACGCTGTCTACATCACCAACTTCGGTTGCGGGCCAGACTCGTTTATTAGTCACTTTTTCAGGGACCTCTCGAAAGGAAAACCCTATCTTCAGCTGGAGATCGATGAACACAGTGCGGACGCGGGAGCCATCACCCGGTGCGAGGCGTTTCTCGATAGTCTAAAGCATGTGAAGCCTTCGAAAGTTATCCCGCTGAAGAGAAAGGTTGCTAAGTCGGACCGAACGAAGAAAATCTACATTCCGTACATGTGTGACCACTCGTTCGCGGTTGCGGCTGCCTTCAAAGCCTGTGGGGTGGATGCCGACGTGATCCCTGAATCCAATGAAGAAACTCTCAACTGGGGGAGGAAACTCACCTCAGGCAAAGAGTGTTACCCCTGCATTGTGACCACCGGCGACATGGTCAAGCTGGTGAAGGATCCGAACTTCGATCATGAACGGGCTGCCTTTTTCATGCCGACTGGAAATGGTCCTTGCCGTTTCGGTCAATACCATCGCTTTCACCGACTCGTGCTGGATGATTTGGGTTTCGAGCACGTGCCGATCTATGCTCCCAATCAGGATGAGACGCTCTATCGGGACCTAGGCATCCTGAGTTCTCGGTTTACCCGGCTGGGATGGCAGGGGATTGTGGCAGTGGACCTCTTGATGAAGAAGCTTTTTGAGACACGGCCCTATGAGAAGGAAAAAGGCCATACCGATCGAGTCTATCGGGAGTCGTTGGACAACGTATGCACAGCCATCCTTGAGGGAGAGGATCTGGAAGAGGTGCTGTCCGAAAGCATCAGGGTCTTCGAGCGGGTCGAGGTGAAAGGTCTGGGGACGAAACCCTTGATCGGGATTGTCGGTGAAATCTTTGTTCGTCTCAACCGGTTTAGCAACGAGGACGTCATTCGAAAGATCGAACAACTCGGTGGAGAGGCCTGGATTGCACCCTTAACCGAATGGATTCTCTACGTCAACACAGTCTCGAAAAGGCATAGCCTGAGAAAAAGATCGCTGTCCAACCTTCTGAAAATATTTCTCACGGACTATTATCAGAAGAAGGATGAGCACCATTTTGAAAATCTCTTCAGGGGGCATCTCCGACATCACGGAGAGCCCAAGACGACTTCGATTTTCAGAATGGCCAAGCCCTACCTCGATTCCTCCTTTGAAGGGGAAGCCATTCTTTCCGTCGGCAAAAGCATCGATTTCGCGGAGCGCGGTGCGAGCGGCATCGTGAATATCATGCCTTTTACGTGCATGCCTGGAACGATCGTCAGCACTCTGCTCAAGCGATACCGTGAGGAGAACAGTAACATTCCCATCCTGAACATGGCGTATGATGGTCAGGAGCAAACCAACACGTTGACCCGTCTCGAAGCCTTCATGTATCCAGGCGAAAGAGTTTCAAGGCCGAAAAAACAAGAGAGCGTAGGTATTCAACATCTTTATAGAATAGTCTTTGTAGGCCAATTTGTTAAAAAAATCACTTTTTTATTGCTTTTGTCTGAAGGCGGTGGTATATATGCAATCGATTTCAAGCATTGCAAAATCAGTGATGCCAAAGTAAGCCATAATCTAATGCGTTGCTCGTCGTCTGCTATTATCCATCTATTCTTTAATCCTTTTCTTCATCCCGAGAAATTCATTCGTTGAGGAGGCCATTGGGTTGATGGCCTCCCTCGCGTAAATGCAGGAGGATGTTATGGACAACTGGACGTTTGCGATTACGATGATTGTTGTGGGGATGGGAGGCACGCTCTTAACGCTTTGGCTCCTGAGCCTCCTGATGGGTCTTCTGAAACAGGCCTTTCCTTACAAGAAAGAAGGGTAAGAGAGGGCAAATCAACGGAAAGATCTTTGCGGAAGGAGAACAAGAACTATGTGGGAAGCGATTGCAGGTGGAATTGCACGGGCTGATTGCCGGATTTGCCAACCTTCACTGGTCGAATCCGATCATGATCGGGGTCGGTTGTCTTCTTCTCTATCTGGGAATTAAGAAAGACTTTGAACCGTTACTCCTTGTCCCCATTGGATTCGGAGCGATCCTCGTCAACATTCCCTTGGCAGGACTGATGGAGGAAGGGGGTTTTCTCAGGATCATTTACGACATGGGGATCATGACCGAGATATTTCCACTTCTCATCTTCGTGGGGATCGGAGCCATGACCGACTTTGGTCCCCTGCTGGAGAACCCAAAAATCTTCTTGCTCGGAGCAGCAGGGCAATTCGGGATTTTCTTAACGCTGGGCCTTGCTCTGGCCTTAGGGTTTCCCCAGAGGAAGCCGTGTCCATCGGGATCATCGGCGCCTGCGATGGTCCGACGGCAATCTACGTCACGTCGAAGTACGCTCCCCATCTCCTGGGTGCCGTTTCCGTGGCGGCCTACTCGTACATGTCTTTGGTCCCCGTGATCCAGCCCCCGATCATGAAGCTGTTGACCTCCAAGGAGGAAAGAATAATCAACATGGGGACCGTTAAAAGATCGGTTTCAAAAACGACCAAGATCCTCTTCCCCTTGGTTGTCACTGTGATTGGAGGTCTGATCGCACCGATGGGGTTACCGCTTGCTGGGAACGATCATGCTGGGAAATCTCATGAAGGAGTGCGGTGTCGTGAGCCGTCTCACCAAGGCCTCGGAAAACGAAATTGCAAATATCGTCACCCTGCTCCTTGGGATCTCCATTGGGGCCACCATGGATGGCAGGGTTTTCTTAACGCCTCAGACCCTGATCATTCTGGCTCTGGGGTTTCTTGCCATCTGCCTCGACACGGCCTGCGGCGTCATCTTCGGAAAATTGATGAAGGTGATGACCGGCGGAAAGATCAATCCTCTCATCGGAGCTGCCGGGATATCCGCCTACCCGATGTCGGCCAGGGTCGTTCAAAAGGAAGGTCAAAAATACAATCCCAAGAATTACCTTCTCATGCATGCCATGGGAGCCAACACGGGAGGCCAGGTGGGTTCCGTCATGGCTGCAGCCGTCATGCTGTCTGTCTTAAAGGATTGGGGATTGTTTGATTTTGGATCCTGTCACGTTTTTGAAATTCTTCGGGAGGACGGAGCCTTGCCTCCGTACGGCTCCGCCGCGTTTATTCATGGTGGCGCTATCCTTTTAATTCTGATATTCGAAGTCTGGATCGAATCCCTTAGCAATCGGCTCCGGCTTTCATCAGACTCGGGGAATGCTCTTATCTAGCCTTTGATCTTCAAATTGAAGACCTTTTAGAAGGTTATAAAGAAAACCTATCCTCCTTGTTTGCTTCCAAAACCCACAGACAAATAAACTTCCAAGGAGGGAGGCTGATGCAGTTTGATCTCAGTTCTGTCTACATCATTGTTCAGGTCATCTTCCTGGAGGGCATCCTCTCGATCGACAATGCTGCCGTTCTTGGAGCCATGGTCTCTGTGCTTCCAAAAAGCGAGATGGTTCCCTGGCCCGGTCCTCTCAAGTTCCTCGGTCCACCTGTTCATCGACTCCTAGGCGGCCAGCGGCCAGCCGCTCTGAAAGTAGGCCTCCTCGGAGCCTACCTGGGCCGAGGCCTCATGCTCGTGATGGCAAGCTTCGTTATCCGTAACCACTTCTTGAAGATCCTAGGAGCAGGGTACCTGATCAAATTGGCCTTCGAGAACCTCGGTGAGCCAGAACCGGGTGAGGAAGAACAGACGAGGGCGAGAAGCGTGGAGGGCAAAGGATTTTGGAACGTGGTTCTTGCCGTTGAGCTTGCAGATCTGGCCTTTTCCCTGGACAACGTTGTAGCCGTCGTGGCCCTGTCGAGCAACATCTATATCGTCATGTTTGGGGTGGCGGTGGGTATTATCACCATGCGTTTTGCTGCAGGCATTTTCACCTGGATGATCATGAAAGAACCGATCCTCAAGCCAGCCGCCTACATCGTTGTGTTCAATATCGGTACCGAGCTGCTATTGAGTGAATGGGCGCATATCGAGTTCAGTGCCCCCGTAAAGTTCATGATCTCCGCGGGGACACTTATTCTTGCGGTCGTCTATGCTCGTGTCAAGATACTGCATTTCCTTGGGCCTATCTTTGTTTGGATCGGCCAGGGGATGGCAAATGCCAATGAGCTCATCGATTGGGCTTTGAAACCGGTATGGCTCGTGTTTAAGTTCTTCTTCCGAACCATTTATCACCTTATCCGTCTGATCGTCTCCTTCGCTCAACCCTCGATCTGAGACGATCCGACAAGAGGTCGGGGTGGATTTTCAGACCGATTGTGAGGGTGAAAAAGAGAAAAACCTTTCCGGGTCAAAGTGGCGACATCCGTTGATTCCCCGGTTTAGGCGCAATCCATCCAAGCCCTCTCCGGATTGTCGGGAGAGGGCTTTTTTTTGTTGTGAAATTCCTGCTTATTTCTTAAAATTATTAGGTTGTTACGACAATTTCTTACTTCGTGGGCTTCGTGCCCTTCGTGGTCCTATAGGAGCTCCAGATGTCATTGCAATTAACCATTGCGTGCGGCGACTACGATCGAACGCATCCGTTCGACATCGACGGGTCCATCAAGCCGGAAGGGCTCGAGCTCAACTGGCTGGTGCTGCCGCATCTCGAGATCTGGACGCGCATGTTGAACTATTACGACTTCGACGCCTCGGAGATCTCTTTGTCGTCATACCTGATTGCGCGGACGATCGGAAAACCTCTAACGGCAATTCCGGTTTTCCCCGCACGAGCATTTCGTCACTCTTATATCTTCATCAACATAAAAAGCGACATTCGCCAACCGAAGGATCTCATGGGGAAGCGAGTCGGCTTAGCGGAGTTTCAACAGACGGCGACGGTCTGGGTGCGGGGAACACTGCAGCATGAATACGGCGTCAAGCTGGAAGATATCGAATGGTACACCTGGACGCCACACGCGCGCATGGAGATCGAACTGCCGAAGCGCTCAAAGTGACCCATATCCCGCCGGATCGCAAGCCGGACCAGATGCTGTTCGACGGAGAGCTTGACGCCATGATCTGCGCGAGCCTTTTCCCGTCGCTGTTAAATCCGCCGCCCCATGTGCGCCGTTTGTTCGAGAACTACGAGGAAGTCGAAGCGAGCTATTTCAAGAAGACCGGCATTTTTCCGATCATGCACTCAGTGGCGATCAGGCAGGAGCTGTGGGAAGAACATCCCTGGATTGCCAGAAGTCTGTTCAAGGCGTTTCAGCGAGCGAAAGAGGATGCTTATGCGAGGTTGAACGACACGTCTCCCTATAAGATCAGCCTCGCCTGGTTCCGGCGTCCTGTAGAAGAGCAAAGAGCCATTCTCGGCGATGATGCGTGGCCTTACGGGCTTGAAAAGAATCGTCATGTCGTAAGCACACTGATGAACTATCTCTACGAGCAAGGGCTGGCACAGGAGAAGGTCGACGTAGAAAAACTTTTTGCTCCAAACACCCTTGACCTTTAGTATGCTGAAAAAAGGGAATTCATGCTTCGACAGGCTCAGCACGAACGGAAATTTTGTTGGGATTCCAGTTTTAACCGTTCGCCCCGAGCTTGGTCGAAGGGTGAACGGTAGTTTTTCAACAGTCGAATTTTTGGTGTGGTCGAAAATTATGATTCATTTTGCGTTTCTCTCTGGATCGGCTTTCTCTGTACAACCGCACCGTAACACTAAAGTGCATCTGTTCGCTTTTGTTTGTTTCCTTCTTTTCTTTCTTGTTCTCTTCGGCGCGTGCTCGCCAACCGAAGCGCGAAGAGCATTTCAGGAAAGTCAATGCGGCGATTCCCGCTATCACTCCCGCTGCTGCGCCGTTTGCGATCGCAAAAGACAGAGGGTTCTACCGTGAGGAAGGTCTAGATGTCGACTTGATCGTGATGCCGTCGGCTGTGGGGATACAGGCGCTCATTGGTGGCAATGTGAATTTTTCGACCCAAGGCGGGGCCGGACTGCTGCCGGCGCTTCGAGGGGCGCCGATCCGGTTGCTCTTTAGCGCCTACCGCCGGCCGATGTACTGGCTCTACGCACGGCCGGAGATCCGGTCCGTCGGGGAATTGAAAGCAAGGAAAGTCGGCGTCTCGAGTATTGGGAGCGGGCCTGACTCCTTGCTCCGCGATGTCTTACAGAAACATGGGCTTGATGGAGGCCGGGAAGTGGTGATCTTGCCGGTGGGCTCGGGCATTGCCCGCTTTTTTGCTTTGCGGAGACCGTTCCGTTGATGCTGCGATGCTTTCGATTCCAGCCAACTTCATGGCGCAGGATGCGGGTTTCCGGCAACTGGTTTCCTTTATCGACCAAGACATGGTCGAACTTCGGGAAGTAACCTGACATCGGTGCAGCTGACTCGAGTCCGACCCCAAGCTCGTGGAGAGATTTCTTCGCGGGTCAGCCAAGGGATTCCGCACCTTGCGCGACAATCGCACGGTGACGATTCAGGTCCTGACCCGCTTTCTCAAGCTTCAAAGAAGACGAATCGCCCAGATATACGACGTGATTCGGCCGGGTTTGACTCCGGATGGAACCATTAGCGAAGAGCTCCAGAAGAAATCGCTGGAACACGTCCTCGCGCGCGTCGGTCTCAAGGAGCCGCCGCCGCTGGAGACTATTTTTGATTTCGCCCTAGCCCGGAAAGTCAACGACGAGCTGCAGGCCAAAGGGATGGAGCCGTGAGCGCGCGGAGTGAAAGGAACATCCATGCAAAAAGAAAACTTCTACAAAACGTCAGGGAACATTTAAAAGCCCTTGAGGAGCGCGGGAAGCTCGTCCGTGTCAAACAGCGGATCAACAAGGACACAGAGTTGATGCCGCTGGTGCGGTGGCAGTTTCGCGGACTCGAGGAGAGCCAGCGGAAAGCGTTCTTCTTTCAAAACGTCATCGACGTCAAAGGGAAAAGCTACTCGATGCCGGTCACCGTCGGGACCTTGGCCGCGTCGACGGAAATTTACAGCATCGGTCTCAAATGTAAGCCCGAGGAGATTCACGAGCGCTGGAGTCGCGCGCAAGCGCATCCGATCGCGCCGGTGCAAGTGGAGCGCGGTCCGGTGCAGGAGGTTATTTGGAAGGGAGACGATTTGTTGAACGGACACGGCCTCGACATGCTTCCGGTGCCGATCTCCACGCCGGGCTTTGATAATGGTCCTTATCTAACTTCGGCCAATTGGGTAACCAAAGATCCGGACACGGGGATCTTCAATATCGGCAACTACCGGAGCCAGATTAAAGCCCCGAATCGAAACGGCGGCCTTTTTCTCGGACAACACATGGGAGAGCACTGGCGGAGGTGCAAGGCAAAGGGAATTCCGCTAGAGGCTGCCATCGTGATCGGCGTAGTTCCCGCCGTCGCGTATGCTGCTACTTCAAAACTTCCCTACGACTTCGATGAATACCGACTTGCCGGAGGCCTGGCAGGCGAGCCCATCGAAGTCGTTCGTTGCCAGACGGTGGATTTGCATGTTCCCGCGACGGCGGAGATTGTGATTGAGGGAAAAATTTCGACTGAATGGATCGAGCCCGAGGGCCCCGTTCGGCGAATATCCCGGTTACATGGGGCATCGCGGCGTTGCGCCGTTTATGGATGTCACCTGCATCACCCATCGTCGAGAGGCGATCTATACGGCGTTGATGAGCCAGTTTCCGCCCAGCGAAAGCAGCAAGATCAAACACACGGGAACTGAAAAGGTGATTTATAAATATCTCCGCTTCGACAGCGGCAATGCCGCAGTGCTCGATGTCGCGATTCATGACGAAGTGAGTGGCAGCGGTCAAGCTTTTTGCGTGATCAAGATGTGCAAACCGACCGCGGGCGACGTCTGGCGCGCTCTAAACGCCAGCGCGGGATACGTGGGTAGCTACGCGAAGATCTGCATCGCCGTCGATGAAGACATCGACATCTGGGATCCGGTCGATGATCAACTGGGCGATTCCGCTTCAACGTCAGACCCGAAAAGGATGTCGCCGTCGTGCAGGGAAAATCGCCCGGGCCTCGATCCCTCCGCCGATCCGCCGGGAGTGCCGACCCATGTGAGTCGCATGGCATCGACTCGACGGCGCCCTCGATCCACGCGACGCGGCCGTGGGCGTATCCGCCGGTGTCGTTGCCGCGAAAAGAATTTATGGAC
>CAVOIK010000008.1:0-82811 GCA_963695895.1 uncultured delta proteobacterium | reverse complement strand
TCAGGTGCGGTGTCGCGCGGATGACGTCCCAGGCCTCGTCGCGCCATGGTCGGCTCCCGGGTGGAACCAGTCCGACCACGAGCACGTGAAGACGAGCCGACGGATCGGACCAACGCAGACGGATCGCGAAACTTGGTCCTTGAGCGACGCACGACGCTCGGGTCGCTGCCGTACTGCCTCTGCTCGCGATACATGTAGCAGTGGGCGCAGCCCGGGCTGACTTTCTCGCAGCCCATCCACGGATTCCACGTCGCATCAGTCCACTCGATCGCGCTCTTGTCGCCGCCCATCGGTTGCGTTGCCTGCCGGCGCGTGAGGCGAGGATCGAGGAAAGCTCGAAGAGCGTCAGTTCCTCCCGTCATCGAACATATGTTCGCATACCTCGCGTCATGAGCGCAAGCCAGGCGCGGCTTTCGCCTCAGACGTGAATCTCATCCTCGTGCCCGGCAGTGAACGAGCCCGCGCGCTTGCCGGCCGGACGCTCGACTTCAAGCTCGCCGCGCCTCCGCCGGCCTTCAGCGTTGGGGACTTGAGGTGGCCGTTGTCGCGGAACGGCGTCTCGACCGTAGCGTGAACCTCTCCGCCTCCTCGATCGTGAACCACCGCTGTCGAACTGCTCGCGCAAGCAGTCGAAGCAACCGACTCAGGTCGGGCTTCTCCTCGAACAGCACTGGGTGGTCGACGGTTGTCGAGTCGCGGAACTGCCGTCCGCCCTCCGGGTCGACCCGCCACATCGCGTCCTTCATCCGCTGTAGTCCGCGTTCGCTGTTCGTCCCGAAGAAGAGGTAGTAGCGTGTTGTGTCCGTACCTGCGGTGTGATCTCAAACGACCGCACCAACTCTGCGTCTTCCGGACCTCGGCCAGGAACAGGTCGTGAAGGATCCGTTTCCGCTCCTCAAGAACGTTGGTCTCCGTAGCACGTCGCCAGACGTCGGACCCATAGAGCGTGTTGAGGGTGGCGACGAGATCCGGATGGTCGACGAAGCGTGCAAGGTGTGCGATGGGCACGTATACAAGAAGCTCGCAGCGCGGGATGCTGAGAAGCGGCGTCGAGAGCGCAACCGGAGATGCCGCGGCCCCGAAGGGATCGATGAACGCGAACGTTGGTGGCAGTCCGCCGAATCGTTCCGCGTAGCCGTCGATCAGGTGCGGAAACTCTGCGTCAAACGATCCTGTGTTGACCTCGACTTCGACGCGGGAGGAAGGTCGTACTCCGCAATTTGGTCACGCAGGTGCTGTGCTCGGCCGACGTTCTCTTCGATGAAGTAGAAGTGGCAGCGCGCGGTGATGTCGGCCGAGTGCTCGAGATAAGCATCGAGCATCACGAGAGGCGAGCCCTTCTCCCCACCGCGGTATCGCCCTGGTCCTGCGAATCCGTCGATCAACACCAAGTCCTGCTTGGCATAGCTTCCGAACCGAGGATCGCTAGCCAGGCGTCGAGGTACCAGCGCAAGATCTGATGCTTCGCAGCGTGTGGCGCTTGAGCGGCCAAGAATGTCGTCGTCGTTACTCATGAGACTTGACCTAGCGTCGGCTGTCATTTCAGCCAGGTTCCGCCGCCATTCGTTCGATGCACGCCAGCCTCCTCTCGCGCCGTCGAAGTGGACTCCGAGGTGCTCCCCATCAACTCTCATGCCATCTCGCTGGACCGCTCGCACAACAGGGACCGACACGCATAGACGTGTCATTCCCGAGCCGCGACAAGCAGAGCGTGGAACCTCTCCAGCGAGATCTCGTCGAGCGGCATGACGTGCGTGTAGATGTCGAGCGTCGTTGAGATCTGCCGCTGTCCAACTCGCTCACCGATCACTCGAGCCGGGATGCCCTGGCCGTGCCAGAGGGTGATACGGCGGTGGCGAAGATCGTGGGGGTGGTAATGCGGGATGCCGGCCGCAGTACAGGCCTTGGCCATCACCTTCTCGACCTTCTGCCGCGGGTGACCGACATCGAGCGGCCAAGTGAAGAGCGGCCGGTCTCCGGACCGGTCGTCGGGCGGGCATGAGTCGAGAAGGATCTCGAAGAGCCAGTCTGGCACCTGAACCCAGCGCGGTCTGCGATGGCCGCGCCGTCCCTTCACGTTCTCGGGCCGCGACAGAATGCGCAAGCTCCCGAAGTCGACGTCACCCCAGGTCCAACTCAACGCTTCCCCCAAGCGCGTGCCGGTCTGCTCGAGCACAGCGAAGAGCAGCCGACGATCACGGGCGATCGCGTCGAGCATCGCCAGGACGTGCTTATCGCTCGGAGGCGTGTGAACCACGCGCTCCGCGGTGGGCAGGCGAATAGCGCGATGCCGTGCTGGGTTCGGCTCGATACCGGCGTGGTCGAGTACTTGTCGCAGCGTTCCGAGATAGTCGCGAAGGACCCGTGGCGTCAGCGCCTCGAGCTGCTCGTTGATCCACTCCTGGATCTCACCGTGCTCGACGTTCTCAGGCCGCCGCCGTCCGAAAGTAGGCTCGATCCGCTTCCAGTGCACCCGGTAGTTCTCGCGCGTGCGTTCGTCGACATCGATCCGCGTCTTTAGCCACAACGCGAACCAGTCGTCGAGAACTCGTTTCGGAGAACTACGTGCGCGAAGCGGCGTCTCTCGGATTTCTTCCTGCGGCGATCTCTCCACCGACGAACTCTTGCCGGGTTCGTGCCTCACGGAGAGTCTTGAACGTTCCGGCGAATTCGTGCGGCCACGCGCGTCCGCCTCGTCGATAGACCACCTGATAGCGCTTCTCGCCGGACAGCGTTCGACGCGTGCGAATCCAGGCCGGGCTCATTTGAACTTGAGGCAGCCGTCGAGGAAGCGGTGCACGTCCGTCCGCCTGACGTAAACCTTCCGCAGTCCGGGCGGCTCGATGACCGGGAGCTGGCGCATGATCGCCTCGGCGGCCGCGCGGCTGATTCCGAGTTCGTTGCGAAGGCTCCTGCAGTCGAGGAGGCGTGGAAGGCTCTCGTCTGTACGTGCACTCCTCGTTCCAGTATTAAGGACGTTTGCTTCCAACTGGTCGCCTCAACGTTCGATGACAAGGCCTCGTTCGCGACGTTGCCTCAGAGCAGGTGACCGGCTCCAGAATCGTTCCCGGAAAGCGCGTTCGACTGCAGCTCTCGAGTAGCCGCATTGGTCAGCCACGGAGTGAACGGCGTCTTCCTGCTCGAGCGCGTAGCGAGCCGACAGCGTCCCAAGCCATTCGCCGGCGCGCGCGAGCGCGGCGCGCCGCTCCATTGGGTCGTGTTCAGGCGTTACGCCTCTGCGTCAGTTCGCGGGCGCGCCAGGTGACAGCGCAGCCGGCCCGGTCGACCAGTTCGCGAAATCGCTCGAGCCCGTGCTCTCGCACGAATGCGTCGGGGTCCTTCGACTCGCCGAGCTGTGTCGGATCGAGCACGCGAAGATCGGGCGCCACGCGGGCACGACTCACGTCTTCGATCGCGCGCGCGAGTCCGTCGCGTCCGGAGGGGTCGTTGTCGAACGCGAGCACGACCGAGTCGAAGCCGAGTCGCCGGAGTCGGACGACGGCGGACGACTGCACGCGAGCGCCGCCGACGGCGGCGACTGTCGGGTATCCCTTGGCCTGGAGGTGATGGACGTCGATCAGGCCCTCGACAAGGACGAGCTCGCGCCGTTCGGTCGGCGGCAGGCGAAGGACGTCTGACAGGCCGTACGGCGGTAGCCCCGAGCGGCTTGCCCCGCGAAGGTAGAGGTAGCGCGTCGAGGAGTCCGAGTCTTGGAGCGAACGCGCCCAGAGCGTTCCGATCTGGGCCTCGTTCGTCCCGCCAGGCGCCGCAGAGCCTCCCCGGCCAGCGGCCATCCGCGATCACGCCAGACTGCGCGATCTCGAGCGCGGAGTAGCCCGCTGCCTGGAGCGCATTCTTCGTGAAGAGCTCACGCGGGACGACTCCGAGATCGAGCTGATCGAGCGTGTCGGCTGGAAAACCGCGTCGCTCGAGGTACGAGCGTGCGGGCGCGCCCGCTGCGCCGTGCAACTCACTCCGGCAGAGTCTGAAGAAGTCGTGCAGGAGCTCGCTTCGCGCGGTCTCGGGGCTGCGGTCGGTCGATCGGGGACGTGTCGACTCCGGCTCGGGTCGCGAGCTCGCGGACGACGGACAGGAACGTCTCGCCGTGAGGAACGTCTCCCCCGTTGAGATATGCCGTCCAGAGCATCGTCTCCCCGCCGTGGACGAGGAAGCCCGGGCGGCGCGGCGCCGTGTGCGACCACGCGGTCCGCGCGTACGCCGAGCACGCGATGGGTCATCTCCTCGTTCGTCGCGACCCAGCCGCGGGCGTCCTGCTTCCAGCCGAACTCCGGGAACACAGCGTCGAGATGAGCCGCGAGGGCGGGCAGCACGACCTCGGCGTAAAAGTCTCCGATTCGCTGCTGCGGTGCTGCCACGAACACACTCCCTTACGCTTGCTCTCCTTCTTTGTACCAAATATGGGTTGTACTGCGCAAGTGGATACCGCGTGACCGACGAGTGTCCGAGTCAGTCGCGCCCTCAATCTGCGCCCTGATCCCTTTCGCGCACTTCGACGCTGGCGTAAGCTCAGGTCATGCGAGGAGCCGATCTCATACGTGAAGCCCGGACGCGAGCCGGGCTCACACAAGACGAACTGGAGAAAGTCAGCGGCATTTCTCGATCGCTCATCGCACGATGGGAACAGGGCAGCGTCGCGCCCAGCGTCGACAACTTCCTCGAGGTCATCGAAGCCTGCGGATTCACGATCCCCCTTGTCCTGGTCGAGCTCGACACCGTCCCTCGACGACCGCCTCAAGAAGAACCGCTACCTGTCGACCGAACGACGCGCACGTCGTCTACTGACCGAACTCGACAAGAGCGGCGAGGATGGCTGAGAAGCCACCGAAGTTCGATCCCTACGGCATCCTCGAGGCGCTCGAACGCCACCGCGTCAAGTACGTCCTGATCGGCGGCTTTGCCCGTGTTCTCCAGGGCACCGAAGAACTCACACGCGGCGTCGACGTCGTCCCGTCGACTCGGAGCGACAACCTGCGACGACTCGACGGCGCCCTGCGGGACATCGGCGCGCAGCGAGCCGACGGACGGGGACTCGATCCCTTCGAGACCGGCATCGTCGACCAGTCGCCGCCGATCGAACTCGCGACAGACCACGGCGAGCTGAAGATCGTCCCGACCCCGGAGGGCACTCGCGGCTACGACGATCTGCGGCGCGGAGCACACCGCGAAAACCTAGGACACGGCGTGCTGACCCATGTCGCATCGATCGGCGATCTGGCACGGATGGCCACGGCACTCGGGACCGAACGACACCTCGCACAGGTGGCACAACTCCGCCGCCTCACCGCGCTCGAGCGCGGTCGCAGCCGTGTCATAGAACGCTGAGGGTCGCAACCGCCGAAGTCTGGCGGGACGTGATTATGGGAACATGTGTTCGTGACGTTCGCGGACGGGTTGATGTTTCTGTTCGAACTCGCCGACAAGGAAGACAAGCCGCTTCCAGCCTGCTGCCGCCCGCTGGCACGCGCGCTACGTACTGGCGGCCGAGCTCCCGCTCGGCGAGTCCGAGATGGTGATGAACATGCTCTGCGGCATCCGCGGCGCGAGCCGGCACGTCCTACGCCGCCGACTCCTCGAAGGCGTGCAAAGGGCGGGACTCTCGACCACAGACATCCGGTGACGCGGCCGCACGCCGTCTCTACCCCTGTAACGCGTCCGGACAGCCAGCCGGTCCGGCAGGCGGCCCGACCATGGGACGCGAGAGAAGAGCCACCCGGTGAGGCCGCGATGTCTAACGCGGGGGATCACGACGCGAACCCAGCGAGCGCCTCCATGGCACTTAGCTCGACCCCCGCCGAAGCTCTCGAGCGACGCCGCATAGCTCGTCGGCGCGCTTGTTGCCTGGACATCCGCCGTTCCTATCGACGTTCTCGAACGTGACTTGCCTGCCTTGCAGGAGAAGGTCGATCCGAGGCCAGAGATCGAGGTTTTTGTTCCGCTTGTGGAGCCGGCTCGCTCCGCCGATCAGGTACGAGGAGTCCGCCACGACGTGCAGCGCCCCCGATGTCTTCTCGAGGGCGAGGATCAAGCCGAGGATCTCGCACGCGTTGTTGGTCGCATGCGGGACGTACCCGAAGTACTCCTCACCGCTTGCGAGCACCGCGGCGTATCCGCCGGGCCCAGGGTTCGTAGGCGCGGCTCCGCCGTCGGTGTAGACCGTCGTCAAGTTCATGTCTTGGGCGATGGGGCGACTGTATGTGCTCTGGCGGAGATTCGTTGATGCGTCGACTGAGACTTTGCCAGGGCGAGGGCTGCAACGAGTGCCTCTTCGTCCTGGGTTGCTACGTAGCTGTAGCGGCCAGCCCGACTTGCGCCCGCCGTGCTTCGTCGAACGCCCACTCGATTGCCGAGATGAATCCCTCGCGGGCCTGCTTGTCCACGAGCAGTTCCAGATCGAAAGTTGGCCGCGCGCGTTCCCCTCAGCCGGGATATCCGCAAGCGGCACGGCCTGCTTGAGCCGGCGGCGTAGCTCGTCTCGAAACTTGGGACTGTTACCGAATGGCGGTTGAGAGCCCATGAAGTCAAAGCGGACCTCGATCCGGCCGGACGACCTGAGGTTCAACGGGGACAGAAGCACGGAACCATCATGCTCCAGCTTGAACTGCACCGACCCCCACTCGCCGCCTCGGCCGTAGTCGACCCTCACGTCCTCCCGACCGTTCGCCCACCCGATCAACAGCCGTGCTACTTCGGCAACTCGTTCCCCGCGCTGGCGGTCAATCTCCTCAAGCAGCGAATGCTCGTCCCACCGGCGCGTCGTGCGGCTGCCACCCGTTTTCGCCGCCTTCGCCGCCTCCGTGCGGCCCAGCACACGCGGAACGATCGTTTGCCGCTCCCCCCGCCGCATCAACGTACTGCTTGACCTCGACGGCCAGGATTTCGGCTCCGACATCTGCCCGTTGAGAAATTCCACGACCCGCCGCAGCTCCTCCGGGATCTCGTCCGCCACGAAGACGAGGCGGATGCGCTTACCGGCTGCAGGTTCGTCTTGACTCTTCCCAGTACTCCAGCGTCGCCGACGACCGCGAACGGCTTCACGCAGTGGTGCCTGCGGATCGACGTTCTGGCGTTCGCAGGCCGTCTCAAACCGCGTCCGGAGTAATTCCACCTTCCAGTGCGAGGTGGCGTTGGCCGCGTAGTCGAGCATCTGCCCGACGACCTCCCGCCTATCCGGGTGTCGGACCTCCGCTTCACCTCCACCAGCGTCGGCGTTGCGTCTTGATCGAGAAACAGGTGGTCGAGCGACCACCGGTCAGCGCCATGCTCGCTGTCGGCGACACCCGCCTCGCGCTTCACCAAGACCCATCGGCTCCGCTCGCCGCCCTCGTCATCGGCGAGGATCTCAGGGTGCTCCGCGATGAGCGCCTGCAGGAGCGCTTCTGCCTCGTATGGCTGCTCGCGCATCGAAACAAAGCTGTCCCCGTGTCGCAAGAAGATCGCACCCACGCCCGAACTCTAGTCCCCAAACTGCTGAGGCCCTCCGACCGCATCGCCCCGCGAGGAGTCTTTGGACACGGATGTGTCGGAGAAGGTTCCGGAAGAGCGCCGGTCTTCAGCCAAGATGCCAGCGCACCCAGCCGGTCGGTGCGACGTAGCCGGCGAGCGGCCGGATGTTCGAGCCGTTGCCGCTCGACGAGCACTGGACGATCATCCCGTTGCCGAGCCAAAGCGCGACGTGGCCGTTCGGGCCGTCGTCGACGCCGAAGAAGATCAGGTCGCCGGGCTGGTAGCCGCCGGGCGGCGGATCGGAGCCGACGCCGCGCGTGACGAGAGCCGTCTGTTGCGGCTGTCGCCCGAGGGCAGGAGGCCGTTCGCGGTCCACTGCGCTGAGGTCGTCGACCCGATGTCGATTCCGGCCTGCGCGAACGCCCAGCGCGCGAACATCGAGCAGTCGCACGTCGTGCCCGCCGGCTCGCGGCTCTGCATGTCCTGCACCGAGCCGCCGCGATCGGTCGGCGGCCCGAGGTTGTAGGTGAAGCGGCCGACGTGAGCGACGGCCCAGGCGAGCACGATGCGAGCTCCGCCTGAGGCACCCGGGGCGAACGCGCCGCGGTACTCGTTCGCCTTCGCGAGGACGGCGGCGACGTACGGGTGGCGTGGTTGTAGGCATAGAGCGCACGTCGGTAGTCGGCCGGCGCTCCGTTGGCGCGGAGGAGGCGCGCGGCGCCGGCGATCGCGTCCGCCGGATTCCAGACGTCCGCGAAGCCATCGCCGTCTCCGTCTGTCGCGTAGCCCTCACTGGTGGTCATCGTCGGCGGGCCGATGTCGGGAACGATCATCGGCGGCGTCCCGGCGCGCCAGGTGGAGCCGAGGAACTGCATCGGGCCTGTCGCGCCGGCTGCCGTTCACCGTGCCCGGCGGGTTGCAGCCGGCTGCCTCGAGCCGACCGTGGTCGCACTCGATCTTGCCGATCGCGGCGAGGACAGCCCAGTCGATGCCGTACTCGGCCGCGGCCTGCTGGTAGAGAGCGAGGTAGTTGCCGGGGATGTCCGCGATCGCGACCGACGAGGGAGCGAACGTCGCCGATGGCGACGGCCAACTCGCGAGCCCGGCGACGAGAACGAGGATCAGAAGGACGAGCGATGCCGCTGCGAGCACCACCCAGCGGGCGCCGCGGCGAGCTACCGGGATCCGGGCAGCGACCGAGCCGGTCGTCATCGGACGGCCGACTATATCAGTGGTTCACCTGTAATCCAGGTTTATCACCAGAAGCACCGCTCGATCGGAGGACGCCGTTTCGTTGAGCCGTATCGCCCGTGGCGCTCGCAGGTGAGCGGTGGCTCAGAAAGAGGCGCTTTCGTCGCGGCCGCCGACGGCGGCACTGGTGTTCAGACCAATCGCGACGATCGCGATCCTCGGAGCTAGATCTGCGAGGCCGGAGGTTGGACTTCAAGCGCCGGTCGGGTCGACCCGAACGCAGCTTGAACTAGTGCGCAGTCGATTCGCCCGTTCCGCTGGTCTTGCAGCCATGGGACGAGCTGCGCATGACCGACGACCCAGATCTTCCCATCGAGCGTCCCCGGTCAGTACATCGTTCACGCACAGCACGCCCGTCACCCACGACACGTCGAGCTTCTCTTTCATCCATGCAGCGTTCCACGCCGCCCGGCGGAGGTCGGAGCGGCGGAACTCTGGCATCTCCGGAAAAGATTCCATGAGTGGCAGCGATCTGGATGCGGCCTGAACCGTGCTGGACGATCAATCTCACGGCCTCTGCAATGGTTCCGCCTGTATCGATAATATCATCCACCACGAGGACATCTTTTCCCCGAACGTCGCCATGAAGACGCCTTGCAATGGCCACGTTAGGTCTGGGCCTGAGCTTCTCGACCACAGCGACCTCAGGTCGCGGTTTGAAATAGTTTGGCCAGTTGTCTTGCCCGACTCACAGAGCCTGCATCAGGTGAGACGATAACTTCTGGGGTCCTATCGGAGAGCTCTTCGGCAAATAGCGAAAAACCCGAGAGTTCTATAATTGATCGTCCAAGGGTTTTTCGTATCCGAGGACTGTGAAGATCGAAAAAGATGAGCCGTGATCCCTTAAGGCTCCGAATCAACTCAGCCACCATTAAACCAATGCTCGCCTCGCCCTCGCGATTGGGACGGTCCTGCCTTGCGTATCCGAGATAGGGAATGACGACATCGATTCTTGTAGCTCCGTTCTCTCGAATGACTCGATGAAGAGCCAACAATTCAAAGAGCGACTCAGGATCAGGAAGAACGCAGGCAATGATCGCAGCCCGTTTCCCTTTCACCTTTTCTCTGAGACGATAGCCGCGTTCCTGGTCGGCAAAGAAAAACCTCTCATGCCGTGCAATGGGAACCTCGTGTTTCTCAAGGAAGCGACGCAGATGTTCAGCAGAATGAGCAAGGAAGAGCTTCATGAAGTTACTCCAAAAGAAACCGGATAGTTCCGGGGGCAAGGGTTCTAGGGTTCGAGAGTGTGTTGGCTTCATCTCTGGCTCCTGGAATCCAATTCTCATCCCGACAGCAGGAGAGTTTCAGCCACTTCGAAAGCCCCCACGACACGGCCTCGAGGGATACCAAAGGCCACCAGAGATTCGTTGGCCAAACCGCTAACCGTCTCTGCAAAAATTGCACCAGTCGCCGAACTCTTCAAAGACCGACTCCGTCTATCGGACTATTGCAGTCCGGACACTTTCCGTCCTTGATTCGATAGTGTCTTACTGAAAAACCGGATCGTTCTATGAGCGCTTTGTTGCAGTGGTAACAGAACGTCGTGTTCCCCACGCCCACGTTTCCGAGATAAACATATCGCAACCCTGCCTCTTTCCCGATCTCGTAAGCCCGGTTCAAGATCTTAGGAGGTGTTGCCTCTAAGTGATCCATTTCATACTGGGGATAAAACCGGCTGACGTGCCAAGGCATGGCCTTGTCAACTCCAGCGATGAAATTTGCAATCTTTCTCAGTTCTTCCTCGGAATCGTTCTGCCCAGTGACCACGAGGGTTGTTACCTCGACCCAGATGTTTAACTTCCTCATCAGTTCGATACTCTTGAGAACCGGCTCGAGCCTGGCCTTGCAAAGTTTCCGGTAATAGTCGTCGCTAAAGGACTTGAGATCAATGTTTGCGGCATCGAGGTAAGGCTGGATCATACGGATCGCCTCTTCCGTCATGAAACCATTCGTCACAAAGACATTATATAAGCCTTCTTTTTTTGCCAATTGAGCAATATCGTAAGCATACTCGAAGAAAATCGTGGGCTCGGTGTAGGTATAGGAGATGCTGGAGGAACCCGCGTGTTTGGCGCTGGCAACCACCTCCTCAGGGCTCACCTCCTGAGGCCGGAGACGGAGTTTCCTGGCCTCTTTAACTTGAGAGATCTGCCAGTTCTGGCAAAAACCGCATTGGAAATTACAACCGACGGTAGCAATCGAGAGTGAGGTTGATCCTGGAAGAAAATGGTAGAGGGGCTTTTTTTCGATGGGATCGTTGTTCTCCGAAACTAAGGCGCCATAGGTATGGGTGTAGAGAACACCGCTCCGGTTTTCTCTGACGCCACAAATTCCAAATTTTCCGTCAGTGATCGTGCAATGATGATTACAGAGAAAGCAGGAGACCTTCTGGTCTTCCAACTTTTTGTAGAGAAGGGCTTCTTTGAGTGCCATATGGTTTTGCCTCACCTTGTGCAGAAAGGTACTGGGTCTCAACGCATTCGTGTGAAAGACAACATTATTATACCACAGTCAGACGACTATTTTGCACGACACTCCCGTGGCCTGAGAAATCCCTCGGTTGAGTTGGGGCGCGGTAGACCCAGAGGGCGGTTTATTCCTTTTCCGCTCTCACGGGCAAGTCGGCTGGATGCCCCGCGGGGAACTTCAATTTTTGGCACTTAAGAAGAAAAGATTTGTGTTATAAAGAAAGATAGGGGTGTTGCTCAGTTTCTGGTTCTCGAAGGAAGGGAGTAACTAGAAGAATCGGGAGAGACGGACATGGGAATGACGCTGACTGAGAAGATTTTGAGCGAGCACGCCTGGAAGGAAATCCGTGCCGGAGAGATCGCGGTGATCAGGGTGGATCTTGCTTATGTGCAGGATGGGACTGGTCCTCTGGCCGTGAGGAAACTCCAGGAGATGAATTTCAGTAAGGTTTTTAATCCTCAACGAACCATCTTCTTTTTCGATCATGCTTCGCCGAGTCCGAGATTTGAACTCAGCAACGATCATGCGTTTTTGCGCGCTTTCGCTGATGAAACAGGGGTCCAAGTTTCCGAAATCGGACAGGGCATCTCCCACCAGGTGGTGGCCGAGAAATGGGTCCGACCAGGAGATGTGGTGATCGGAGCCGACTCCCACACTTGCACTGGAGGGGCCTTGGGAGCCTTTGCCACGGGAGTGGGTTCGACAGATGCTGCTGTAGCGATAGCCCTGGGCAAAGTCTGGCTGAGGGTTCCAGAGACGATTCGAGTGGTGGTGGAAGGAACACTTCCCATCGGAGTATACGGGAAAGATATCATCCTCCATTTAATTGGCAGAATCGGCGCGGCAGGTGCAACCTACAAGGCCCTGGAGTTTGTGGGCGATACGATCGAGAGTCTCGACATGGCTGGCCGCATGACGATCGGAAACATGGCCGTCGAGGCAGGAGCCAAAGTGGGCCTCTTCGCTTCCGATGAGATCACCCAAGGATGGCTCAATCGGATGGGAAGGGGAAAGGAGTTTAGGAAGCTGAGTTCGGATCCTGACGCCACCTACGAAAGGACGGTCCCTATCAATGCCAGAGAACTCAAACCGACTATCGCCTGTCCCCATCAGGTGGATAATACGAAAACCATCGACCAATTGGGAGAGGTGAGAGTTCACCAGGTGTACCTTGGAACTTCCTGCAACGGAAGGTTGGAAGATCTTCACGTCGCCGCTCAAATATTGAAGGGGAAAAAGGTCCATGCGGGAACGCGAATGATCGTGACGCCTGGGTCCCGCGTGGTGTATATGGAGGCTCTCAAGGATGGGACGATGGAGACGTTCGTTGAGGCGGGTGCTGTGATTACGGCTCCCGGATGTGGCGGGTGTGTGGGGCTTCACGAGGGTGTCCTCGGTGATGGAGAGGTCTGCCTGGCCACACAACCCAGGAATTTCCAGGGAAGGATGGGAAGCCCGAAGTCGTTCATTTACCTCGGATCGCCTGCGGTCGCCGCAGCCACAGCGATCGAAGGGAAGATCGCTGACCCACGAAAATACCTGTGAGGAGACAGAAGCAGATGAGGGGAAAGGCCTGGAAGTTGGGTGATGGGATCAGCACAGACCATATCATACCAGGACGCTACTTCTACCTGAGATCGAATCTCCCTGAGCTGGCAAAACATATTCTGGAATATGAAAGACCGGGGTTCAACGAGAAGGTGGCTCAAGGGGATTTCATCGTCGGAGGCAAGAACTTCGGTCAGGGGTCGAGTCGGGAACATGCGCCACTCGTGATCAAGCTCAATGGCATTCAGGCTGTTCTGGCCAAGAGCTTTGCCCGGATTTTCTATCGAAATTGCTTTAACAACGGCATCCCTGCGATTATCTGCGACACCGATCGAATCAGCGAAGGGGATGAACTGGAACTTTTTCTCGAAGAGGGAAAGATCGTGAATCACACGAAACAAGAAACCCTTTCCTTCCCGGCCATTCCTCCGGTGATGAAAAAAATCCTGGAGGACGGAGGGCTGGTGGAGCACGTGAAGAAATACAAGGATTTGAAGCTGACGTGAGGGAGTCGCTTCGAAAGAAAGAAGGCACTATGACAGAGGCATTGAAGGCATTCATCAGTCTCATTGGAAGAATCTTGCTCGTCCTCATCTTCGTCAATTCAGGAATTGGCAAAATCGGGAACTTCGAGGGAACGGCCCAGTACATGGCGCAATACGGAATGCCCATGACGCCGTTCTTTCTCGTCGGGGCCATTTTTCTCGAACTGGTGGGGAGCTTCTGTGTCATCTTTGGCTGGTTTGCTCGGTTCGGAGCTCTCTTGCTGGTTATCTTTCTCATCCCGACCACACTTATTTTCCATACGAATTTTGCGGATCAAATTCAGATGATCATGTTCATGAAAAATGTGAGCATGCTGGGAGGGTGTCTGTTCATTCTTGGGGCAGGACCAGGAAAGTTCAGTCTCGACCACCTCTTTAGAGGAAAGAAAAGCTAAAAATAGGTATTGACATTAAAGAAGCGCCCATGATAAAAATGGCACATGAGTGCCATCAAATCATGGACAGTGTCTAATGAGCTATGGAACCGTATCGAGCCGCTTATTCCAAAGCGGAAACGGGCTAAGAAGCGGAAATATCTCCGGCGGCCCGGAGGGGGCCGAAAACCCATGGATCCGAGAAAGGTGTTTGAGGGCATTGTTTTTGTATTGCGGACCGGATGCCAGTGGAAAGCGCTGCCCCCAAAGGAGTTTGGCAGTGCCAGTTCCGTCCACCAATACTTTTTGGAATGGAAACGCCAAGGAGTATTTATACGTCTTTGGCGCGAAGGATTGGCAGAGTATGATGAGATGGAGGGGATTGCTTGGTCATGGCAAAGCATCGATGGGGCGATGGTCAAAGCTCCCTTGGCCCTGGAGGCCGTTGGAGCGAATCCAACGGACAGGGGAAAAAAATGGGACCAAGCGAAGCCTCCTGGTCGACGGCAATGGAATCCCGCTGTCCCATGAGTTTGGTCTGTTGGAGGGTGTGGTGGAAGGCTTTTCGCTTCCACTACACCTCAGCCAGCTTCATGCCCGGCATCTTGGGTGGGATGATTGCATGGACGACGGACAGGGTGTTTAGCCCTGTCTATTTTCTCTTGGTCCTGTTTGGGCTGATCCTGAACCATCTGGCCTTGAACATGACCGACGATTACTACGACTTTCGCCACCTGGTCGATGCTTTGTCCGTCAACAAGGAAAATCCTTACACAGGCGGTAGCGGAACCCTGTCGACAGGGCAGATTCAACCCAGGACGATGAGAAACGTCTTCTCGTTTTTCTACGTGACCGCCATTGCGATAGGTATTTTCTTGGGAGTCATGAGGGGCTCCTTCGTTCATGTCTTGCTCGTTCTCGGTTTTTTCTGTGCCTTCTTCTACACGGCTCCGCCCATCAGGTTCGGGTACAGAGGTCTCGGCGAGATTGCCCAACTTCTTTGCTTCGGGCCAGGGATTGGCCTTGGGGCCTATTATGTTCAAACCCAGCGAATATCCTGGGAAGCTTTCTGGGGTACACTTCCCTTTGGCATCATGCTCTTCTCTATGATCACGATTAATGAAATCCCGGATTATGAGGAAGACCGGAAAGGTGGAAAATTGAATCTGGTGGCGCGGTTGGGAAAAGAGAAGGGAGTCTGGTTGTTTATTGCAAGTCTTTCTTGTGCCTACGCTGCAATTCTGTTTGGAGTGATCCTCGGGAGAATCCCTTCGTTGGGATTGATTTCTCTGTTCACAGTCCCGATTGCCTATAGAACCATCTCCATTCTGAGAACCCATTACCAAGATCCTGTTAAGATGGCACCGGCCAATCTGGGAATGATATGCATCCATAACTTCACTGCCATCCTGCTCATCTTCGCCTACTTTGTTGTCGGTTTTGATTCGGAGGCTCTGATCGCCTCATCTGCTTCCTCTTTCTGTCCTTGTTTTCCTTTACATCCCTATTGCAAGATTGCTCTTTAAAGCATTACGTCTTAAGAAAGAAGGAGAGCCACCCTCTGTGGTGATTGCTCAAACATGAAAGGAGGAGACTCAATGACGAAAGAGGAGTTCTATCTGTTGGAATTCACCGGATCGGAATGACCCCACTGCCACAAAATGGAACCTCTCGTGGAGAGGTTGGAGGAAGAGGAGGGGGTTAAAGTAGCAAGACTCGAAGTGTGGCACAACGACGCCAACGCAAGGCTCATGAGGGAACACGACAAGGGCTTCTGCGGTGGGGTCCCTTTCTTCTTCAACAAGAAGACAGGACAATGGATCTGCGGTGGAGCAGACTACGAGCGCCTGAAGAAGTGGGCGTTGGAATAAAACAATGGAGTAATGGAAGAATGGAGTGATGGAACAATGGAATAGTGAAATGATGGAATGATGGGAACGACCATAGAAGCCTAGGCGCTTTCACCCAATGACTCATTGATCCCAATAACTCAATGACCTAATAACCCAATAAACACGGGAGATTGTCATGACGTTGACGCAGGAGTATCATCCGCTAAAGGGAAAGCGATTAGAGATTCTTCGACCCGATGGCACGTTGCAGTCTGGATTCAAGGCGCCGATCGATGATCAGGAAACATTGAAGCTTTACAAAAGGATTTTGTTTACGAGGCTCGTCGATCAGAGATGCCTCTCCCTTCAAAGGCAGGGAAGGATGGGGACCTATGCGCCGATCTGGGGTCAAGAAGCCTGCCAGATTGGAAGTGCCTATCCACTCCAGAAAGGTGACTGGGTTTTTCCAGCCTTTCGAGAAGTGGGTGTTACACTAATGATGGGAGTCCCTCTCAAGACTTTCTTGCTCTATTGGATGGGGAACGAAATTGGAAGTCGAGCTCCCGAAGGGATCAATGTCGCGCCCGTATCCGTCCCTGTGGGGACCCAGCCTCTTCATGCCGTGGGGGCTGCATGGGCAGCTAAACTCAGAGGAGACAAGACCGTAGCCATAACCTACTTTGGAGACGGGGCAACCTCCAAAGGCGACTTTCATGAGGCCATGAATTTTGCAGGGGTCTTCAAGACCCCGACGATCTTTTTCTGTCAGAACAATCAGTACGCCATTTCTGTTCCGAGAAGTCTTCAGACCGCTTCAGAGACCATTGCACAAAAGGCGATTGCCTACGGGTTTGATGGCATTCAGGTGGACGGGAACGATCTCTTTGCGGTGATGGTGGCCACAAAAGAAGCTGTCGATAAGGCCCGATCAGGAGGAGGACCGACACTCATCGAGGGTGTCACGTTCCGCTTTGGACCTCATACGACAGCAGATGACCCCACCAAGTATCGTACGGAGAAAGAGATCGAACCCTGGAAGCCACTCGACCCAATGATCAGGTTGCAGTCCTATCTTAAGGCTAAGGGCCTCTGGAATGAGGAAACCGAGCGGCAGATGACCGAAGAAAGCCAGAAGGAGATCGATCAGGCCGTAAAGGATGCAGAGGCTGTCCCAATTCCCGCAGTCGAAGAGATCTTTAAGCACGTGTTCGCCGAGATGACACCGCCATTAAAAGAGCAGCTGGAGTACCTGAGATCGACGCTCGAAGCAGACGGCAAAGAGCATAGCGCAGAGCGCATAGAGACAGAATGCAGAAAGACGGAATGCAGAAGGCAGAACAGCAGAAAATCATTTGTTTAGTCGTTGAAACCTTGAAAGGGATTCTACTATGACGAAGCTGAATATGGTTGAAGCGATCAATCTTGCGCTGCGAGAAGAGATGGACAAGGACAACCGGGTGGTCGTCCTGGGTGAGGATGTTGGGAAAGAGGGAGGGGTTTTTCGTGTCACGGACAAACTTCAGGAACGATTCGGCGCTGACCGGGTAATCGACACGCCCTTGGCGGAGTCGGGAATCGTTGGCGTCGCGTTCGGAATGGCTGTGAACGGACTTCGTCCTGTCGCTGAAATTCAGTTTGAGGGCTTCTTATACCCTTGTCTTGACCAGATCAACAACCACATCAGTCGGATTCGAAACCGATCACGAGGAAGATTTACTTGCCCGCTCGTTATTCGGACTCCCTATGGAGGCGGAATCCACGCGCCCGAGCATCATTCGGACAGCCCTGAGGCCATTCTCGCTCATATTCCTGGGCTAAAAGTTGTGATTCCCGCGACTCCCTACGAAGCCAAGGGGTTGCTGCTTTCATCTATCAGGGATCCGGATCCGGTCATTTTCATGGAGCCGAAACGCATCTACCGTGCGATCCGGGAAGAAGTCCCGGAAGGGGACTACACCATTCCTCTCGGAAAGGCAAGGATGGTCCAGGAGGGGAAGGATGTGACGGTCATTGCCTGGGGAGCCATGGTTCGAGAGGTCTTCAGTGCGGCTGAGCAGTTGAAGGCAGATAAGATTGATATGGAGATCATTGACCTGAGAACGATCTCACCGATAGACGTTGAGACGATTGCGAACTCCGTTCGGAAAACGGGGAGGGCAGTGATCGTTCATGAGGCGCCCAAGACCTGTGGCCTGGGAGCCGAGATTATTGCGTTGATTAATGAGAAAGCTCTTCTTTCACTTCAGGCACCTGTTGAGAGGGTGACGGGGTTTGATATCCCCGTTCCATTACCCAAGAGTGAGCATTACTATCTTCCGAATCCGAAACGAATCATGATGGCCGTAAAGAAGGTCGTGAACTTCTGAAAAAGAATATTGGAGTAATGGAGTAATGGAGTGATGGAGTAATGGAATATTGGACTTAGAGCAATTGAAAGCATCATCTAATTTTGATTTTCCCATCATTCCACTACTCCACTACTCCATTGCTCCAATCTGTCATGTTTTGGAGGTCTTATGCCGTTTGAATTCAAGTTTCCTGACATTGGAGAAGGGTTAACCGAAGGAGAGATCGTCAAGTGGCTCGTCAAGGAAGGGGATTCGATCAAGGAAGGAGCAGCCTCTCGTTGAGGTGGAAACGGACAAAGCCCTTGCAGAGATCCCTTCACCAAGGACGGGAGTCGTCCTGAAGATCCTCGGCAAAGAGAAGGAGATCATCAAAGTAGGGCAAGTCATCGTCGTCATCGGCGAGAAGGGTGAGGCCGTTGCCGCTCCACCGCCGTCGAGGCCCAAATCCGTGGGTGTCGTGGGAGAGTTGGAAGAGGCTCCTGAAGAGGCGCCTGCTGCACCGGCGAAGCCTGCGGTAGAGAAGCCAGCGTTGGTCAGTGAACACACTTTGGCCACCCCGGCTGTTCGAGCATTGGCTAAGGAGTTGGGTGTTGATGTCAGCAAGGTGGCGGGCACTGGGCCTGAAGGGCGAGTGTTAGAAAAAGATGTCCGTCAGGCTGTTGAAACCAAAGCAATACCTGCAGAGCCAGAAAAGAAACCCGCCAAGGTTAAGAAATACGATTTCTATGGCTATGTGGACCGGATACCTTTGAGAGGAGTTCGGCGATCCATTGCAAAGGCGATGGTCAAATCCAAATACACGGCTCCTCACGTCACCACGATGGACGAGGCCGATGTGACGGAACTGTGGGCCTTGAGATCCAAAGAGAAGGCGACGGCTGAGAAAAGGGGCATTAAGTTAACCATCCTTCCTTTTATCATTAAGGCTGTCATTGCCGGGCTCGTTGAACATCCCTATCTTAATGCGACCCTCGATGACGAGAACGAGGAGGTCATTCTCAAAAAATATTACAACATCGGGGTTGCCGTGGATACTCCTGAAGGTCTGATGGTTCCTGTTGTTAAGAACGCAAAGGACAAATCGATCTTTCAATTAGCTGAGGAGCTTACCCAGTTGGCCGAGAAGGCAAAGAACCGGACCATTGATCTGGCTGATCTTAAAGGGGGGTCTTTCACCATCAGCAACTACGGAGCTGTCGGAGGGCTCCATGGAACTCCAATCATCAACCATCCGGAAGTGGCCATCCTGGGTGTCGGCAAGATTAAGGAGTTGCCGGTCGTAAGGGATGGAAAGATAGAGATCCGAAAAATCATCTTTCTTTCCCTTTCATTTGACCACCGAGTCGTGGATGGCGCTGAAGCCGTGAGATTCTTGAACACAGTGATCGAACACCTCGAAGATCCCAATCTTATCCTACTGGAAGGGTAGGTCGGAGAAGGTTTAGGAGGGAACAGATATGAACAAAGCACATCTCTCGCTGGTGTCTCATTGCTCTCGTTCTTCTTCTGTTTGGTTGTGCTGCATTATACCAAAGCGATGGAGCGGCCGCGAATCAACATCGCCAATGTCATGCCGAGGGACATCAAGCTCTTCGAACAGGTGTTCGATCTGGAGCTCCGCATCCAGAATCCGAACGATACACCTCTGGAAGTCAATGGATTGGCCTTCGAGCTGGAGCTCAACGACAAGCGATTTGCTACGGGAGTTTCAAATCAGAGCTTAGTGATTGACCGACTTAGTTCAGACGTCATCCATGTGGAGGCGATTACGACCCTCGTGGGTTTCTTGCGCCAGGTCGCAGAATACCAGCAGACCCAAAACCCCCGCTTGACTTACCGCATTAAGGGCTCTGTCTACTCAGGCTCAGCAGGTACCAAGTTGCATTTCGATGACAGCGGAGAGATCAAGATCCCCATCGAACCAACAAAACAATAACTACGCATTCTAAAAGAAAAAGGGATGGGAAAGTGGCCGGTTCTATTCTGCATTAATTAGACCCCGTCCCTTTATTTATGCCTCTGGAGTGTGTAATCCTTGACACTCCAATCTCTTTTTAGTACATTGAACTCACCCGATTCCGTGTTCATATCATCACCATGAAGAACACGTTTGGAGTAAGTCTATGAAGACCATGAAAGCCTTGGTCAAGGCAAAACCTGAACCCGGTCTCTGGCTGGAAGAGGTTCCTGTTCCGGAAGTCGGGATCAATGATGTGCTTATCAAGATCCAGAAGACGGGAATCTGTGGAACGGACGTTCACATTTACAACTGGGATGAGTGGGCTCAAAAGACCATTCCTATCCCTATGCCTGTGGGGCACGAGTTTGTCGGCACGATCGTTGAGATCGGGAACAACGTTCACGACTTCAAAGTCGGCGATCTGGTCTCCGGGGAGGGACACGTCGTCTGCGGTCGCTGCCGCAACTGCCTAGCGGGAAGGCGGCATCTTTGCAGAAGCACGAGCGGCGTTGGGGTCAACCGTCCCGGAGCCTTTGCAGAATACCTTTGCATCCCGGTGACGAATGTCTGGTACTGCGACCGCTCCATTCCGACAGACGTGCTCGCCTGCTTTGATCCCCTGGGCAACGCTACCCACACGGCTCTCTCTTTCGATGTTCTGGGCGAGGATGTGCTGATTACTGGAGCCGGACCCATTGGATGCATGGCCGCTGCGATCGTAAGACATGCCGGTGCACGTTATGTGGTGGTGACGGACGTCATACCTTATCGGCTTGAGCTGGCCAAGAAAATGGGCGCCACCCTGACCCTGGATGTCCGCCATGAGAAGATCGAGGACTCCCTGAAAAGGTTGGGGATGAAAGAAGGATTCGATGTGGGTCTCGAAATGTCCGGAAGCGCTGAAGCGCTTCGCTCCATGCTCGCCACCATGTGCCACGGCGGCAAGATCGCTCTTCTTGGAATCTTGCCCCACGATACGGTCGTTGATTGGGACTCGGTCATCTTCAATGGTCTCACCATCAAGGGAATCTACGGCCGGGAAATGTATGAAACCTGGTACAAGATGACGGTCATGATCCAGACCGGTCTCGATATCACGCCGGTGATCACTCACCGCTTCCATTACACGGAGTATCAAAAAGGGTTCGAGGTCATGCGTTCCGGTCAGTCGGGTAGGGTGATTCTTAACTGGTTAGCTGAAGCCAGGACAGCTCAGGGTATATTAGTATTGTGGACCGACCCGGCAGAAAATTTCCTTGCCGATAGAAAGGGCCGACATGTCACAACCTTGATCATTCTCTCCGGCAGGAGATCGAAGCATTGAAAGCCGAGGGCCGCGCCAAAGCTCCTGAACGAATCATCGTTGAATACATTCCGGCTAGAGGCGAAAAGGGGCCTCGATACAAGTTACAGGGCTTTGACAAAGAATATATCCGTATGAACTCCAACAGTTATCTTTCTCTGTCGAATGATCCTGAGCTGATTGAGGCTGCCGACAGTGCGACAAGGAAACTCGGAGTGGGCCCCGGTGCTGTGCGGTTTATCGATGGGACCTACGCCCATCACATTTCCCTGGAAGAAAGGATCGCCCGATTCGCAGGCAAACCCGCGGCAAAGATCTTCAACTCGGCCTATACCGCCAATTGCGGTCTGGCCCTCGCTATCGCAAACAAACAAACCTTTTGGATCGGGGATAAGCTCAATCACAACAGCATCATCCGAGCCATGCGCATTGCCAATGTGCCAAGCCCGAACAGGGCCATCTACGATCACAACGACATGGAGAGCCTTAGGAAATGCCTGGAGGTTGTTCCCGACGACATAGAACGGGTCGTGATTATTTTCGACGGCGTCTTCAGCATGAGGGGCGACTACGCGCCGATCAACCAGATTGTCAAGACGGCCGATCCTTACCAGAAGGAGTTCAAGGATGGTGTGATCACAGTGGTGGATGATTCTCACGGAATCGGAGCCTTCGGAAAAACGGGGAGGGGCACCGCTGAATATTCTGGCGCTCAACCTGACGTGATCATCGGAACTTTTGGTAAAGCGTTCGGGGTTAACGGAGGGTTTGTCGCGGCAAGCGAAGCTGTGATCGAAGCGATCCGACAAAAGGCAGACACATACATCTACACCAATCCTTTGGGAGTCGCGGACTGCGCTGCGGCGATAGAGGCGATTAACATCTGTGACAGCGAAGAAGGACTAAGAAGACTGAAGAACCTTAAAGAAAGAATCGAGCAGTTCCGGCAGGGAATTGCAGCGCTCGGGCTCGAATCCATTCCAGGGCCGCATCCCGTAGTCCCGCTCATGGTTCGAGATACGGCCAGGACACACCGGCTCGTTCAGTATTTCTTTGATCACGGGGTTCTGGTGGTGGGTTTGACCTTCCCTGTCGTTCCGCGTGGAGACGAGACCATTCGCTTCCAGATGAACGCCGCTCACACCCAGGCAGATATCGATGAGGTTCTCGACATCCTGTCCGGATTCACGGGCAAGTCGGCTGGATGTCCCGTCCCGCCTTAGCGGGAAAAGGGCCAAGGACAAGGGGGTCCGAATCTTTCACGGCTTTTGAAAGGTTGCGGGAACAGGTCCGTTTTCCCCTTGACATTTGAAAAAACTAAAGGTAAATTGGGTATACATATGTAGACCTATTCTTGTCTTGGTGGAAGATATGGAAGACGTTTTAACCGTAAGACAAAAAAAAGTACTAAATTTTTTAAAGAGTTACACGCAACAAAAGGGTTTCCCTCCAACGCTTAGAGAGATTGCTTCGAACTTCGGATTGAAGGGACCCAGGGCGCCACAAAAAACTCTGGCCATTTTGGAGAGAAAGGGGTTCATCCGGAAGGTTCCTGGAGGGTCTAGGGCCATTGAGGTTCGGGATATTATGCCAACCCTCGGGAAGACCCTCTCGGTTCCAATCGTAGGAAGGGTGAGGGCAGGGGAACCCATCCTCGCAGTTGAGAATATTGAAGGTTTTCTCAACCTTGACCGAAACCTTGTCTCTTCGGGAGATGTCTTTCTTCTCAGGGTCCAGGGAGACAGCATGATTGAAGCCCACATTGAGGATGGCGATTTTGCCCTGGTAAGGTCGCAGTCAGATGCTGAAAATGGGGAGATTGTTGTTGCCTTGATCGAAGATGAAGCGACGATCAAGAGAATTTTTAAGAAGCGAGATCTGGTCCGTCTGGAGCCCGCCAATCCCACCATGGAGCCCATCGTTGTTAAAAAAGGTGACAAAAGGATTGCCATCGTCGGGAAAGTGATCGGGATTTTTCGAAAGCTTTAATAACCATGCCTGACCGCATCATTCTTCACATGGACATGGACGCTTTTTTTATCTCTGTAGAGCAGAGAGATGATCCCTCTCTTCGGGGAAAGCCTGCTGCGGTCTGTGGGTCTCTCTCTCGGAGTGTTGTGACCTCTGCCACCTACGAAGCGCGACCCTATGGAATCCGGGCAGGGATGCCAATCCAAGAGGCCAAACGAAGGTGTCCGCAGTTGATTCTTGTGGAAGGGGATCATTCCAAGTATACCGAAACATCCTCGCGGATCTTCTCAATACTCAAGGAATATACCCCCCTTGTGGAAGTAGCCTCCATAGACGAGGCCTATCTCGATATCACTCAGTCCACTCTTCTTTTCAAATCTCCTCTCCATCTCGCACAGACGATCAAGGCTCACATTTTGGAAAAGGAAAAGTTGACCTGTTCGGTAGGCATCGCCCCCAATAAGCTCCTTGCCAAACTGGCAAGCCGTCTAAAAAAACCGGATGGGTTGGTCGTGATTGAGAAAGAAGAGGTTGAAAAAGTTCTGAGAGACCTTCCGGTGTCGAAGCTTTACGGAATTGGCCCCAAACTCGAAGAAGCCTTGCAGGCCATTGGCATCTTTACCTGCGGACCCTTGGGAAAATGTCAGGTTTCTTTATTAACTCAAAGGTTCGGGGTCATTGGGGAGAGGCTTCACGAGATGGGTCTTGGGATAGATGATAGCCCCGTCATTCCCTTTGACGAAGAGGAGGACCCCAAGTCAGTGAGCCACAGTGTCACTCTTGAAAAAGACACGTCAGAATTAGAGGCTTTAAAAAAAGTTCTCCTCCAGCTTTCGGAAAGAGTTTCCCGTCGAATGAGGAGGGATTCTCTTTATGGGAAGAGGGTTACTCTCACTGTTCGATACTCTGATTTTTATACCTTTACGAAACAAAAAACCCTCAGCCAGTCTATCAACAGCGGCAATGACATCTTTCGCCACGGTCTCGAAATTTATCGATCGATTTCGCATCCCAAACCGATCCGCCTTCTCGGCATTGGGATGTCCCTTCTCGAAAAAGAATGGTCCCAACTAGGGCTTTTCGATCGCAGACAGAAGACCGATCACCTCCTCAAGGCGATGGACCAAGTCAATGACCGATTCGGCGACTGGACACTTACTTGGGCTTCTCTTTATTAGAGGACCACTCGCATCCTGGAAACATTTCTTGTTGCTTCATCATGCTAATTCTTATAAACTTGACGACATAAAGGCATTCAGGATGAGGGAATGAAGTAACCAAGGAGGGATTCCCATGACTCTCATTGAAGAAATCAAGAGCAAGCTGAAGTTGGAAATCAGATCCAATTCGAAAGGGACGGAGTATCTCGAGGCTGTCCTGACGAAGAAGGACCTCGAATCGGTGACTTCTCTGCTCACGAAGCATCTCGGAGCGGCCGCTAAGGAACCCGGGAAACAGGCCAATCTATCAGGGGAGATCCAAAAAGTGGCGGACTGGCTGGGGGGGCTGCGGCTGGGGCAATCTTTTTTCTACAAGAAAGAGGGAAAACAGGTTTTCTACGCGGCCCTCTGGCCCTGGGAATCAAATCCCGACAAGATCACCCTGAAAACAGGAGTCCTTGAGGGATAATCGGTCCTACTTGAGGGTCAACTCTACCATACTGATTCCATCTGGCGTGTCCTCGACGGTAAACCCTAACTTTCGTACGAGACGGAGCATCTTCTGGTTATTCGTTAAAACATAACCCATAAATTTCTCCAATCCTTTCTCTTGCGCGATCCCGATCAGCATGTCGCCGAGCTTGTAACCGAGACCTTTGCCTTGGTAGTCATCGTGTACAATCACTGCAAATTCGCCGTACCTGAAATCGGGTTCAATAATGAGTCTCCCCACCCCCACGAGTCTCTTCTTCTGAGCCTCCTTGATTTCTGCGACAATCGCAATTTCCCGGTCGTAGTCAATGTTACACAACCGCATGAGCATGTCGTGGGTAAGGTTCTTGAGCCTTTGAAAGTACCTCCCCTTCAGCGTCTCTTCAGAGCAAGACGCAAGCATTTCGTATTTGAGGGGCTCGTCTTCAGGCTTGATGGGTCTGATCAGGACCTCTTGCCCATCGGACAAGATCCAGTTTGTTATCAGTCTGGTAGGGTAAGGGCTGATGACGAGGTGAGGGTGCTGGAATTGATCGGGGAGATCCAGGCAGTTCATGTCGATCACGATTCTGGCATCTAGGGCAAAGGCCTTCCCTTGAGAAATGGCGATCGGGTTAATGTCCATCTCCGCGATTTCAGGAAAGTCGGCGATGAGGTTTGAAAAACTCACAATGATCTGTTCAAGCTGCCTCAGATCGGCTGGAGGTTTACCTCGATACCCTTGAAGCATCCTGAACACTTCCGTTTCCTCCATCAATCGTTTAGCCAGGGTCTGGTTCAGAGGCACTAAGCCGATGGAGAAGTCTTTGTAAATCTGGACGCCGGTTCCACCCATCCCAAAAAGGATGATGGGGCCGAAAATCCTGTCTTTCTTGGCCCCCAGAATCACCTCGTAATCGATCTTCTCAATCATTTTTTGAACGGTGACTCCGATGATTTTCGCCTTGGGAGCGCTCTCTTTCACGTTTTGCATCAATCTTTCGTATTCGAGACGGAGTCGTTCGTCAGAATTAATCCCCGTCAGGACCCCTCCGACATCGCTCTTGAGTGTGATGTCTGGGGAGACGACCTTCAGGACGACAGGATAACCGACGTATTTGGCGATGCTGAGTGCCCCCTCCACCTCCTGGGTGAGGCGTGCCTTGACGGTCGGGATTCCATAGTTGACCAGGAACCGCTTCGATTCCTCTTCGGTGAGAATGATTCTTCCCTCTTTTCCTACTCTTCGGATCAGTGCCCTAAGATGGTTGTTAGAGGGAGCCTGCTCAACCGCCACTTCGGCAGGGGTTTGATAGAGGAGTTCGAGATTTCTTTCATATTGAACCATATAGAGATAGGTCTTCACCGCCTCCTCAGGCGTTTCGTATGTCGGGATGTTATTCTTCAGCAAAATTTCTCTACCCTCCTGAACGGTTTTCCCTCCCATCCATACGGTGATGACAGGTTTCCAGGCCTTGTGAGCCATTTGAACTACGGCCTCTGCCAGTTGTTCTGGGGCCGCCACATATTGAGGGGTGAAAATGATGAGAACCCCATCCACTTGGGGATCATTTAAACAAAGGTTCACCGTGTTGACATATCTCTCAACATCCGCGTCGCCCAGAATGTCGATGGGATTCCCTTTGCTCCAGGTGGGAGGAAGCAAACCATTAAGCTGCTCGAAGCTGCCCTCGGAAATCTTCGCGAGTGTTCCGCCCGATTCAATCAATGCGTCCGTAGCCATGACACCCACCCACGCCATGTTGGTGACGATCGCTAGGTGAGGTCCTTTGGGAAGACGTTTGGAATGGAGGACTCGAACCGTGTTGAAGAAATCGGAGACCTCTTTGACTCGAACGAGCCCCACTCTTTTGAACGCCGCGTCGTAGATCTGGTCGCATTCCACCAGCGCACCGGTGTGAGACAAGGCCGACTTCACGTTAGGTTTGAACCGTCCGGGTTTGAGGACCATGATGGGCTTGTTGTGCGCAAATCCTCTCGCTGCGCTCATAAATTTTTTCGCATGAATGACCTCTTCCATATAGAGCATGATGCTTCGAGTGTAGGGGTCCTGTCCGAGAAAATCGATCAAATCACCAAAATCGATATCGATCATGGAGCCGAGGGAGGCAAAGAGACTGAAACCGATGTGAGCCTCCATGGCCCAGTCGAAGATGGCCGCTCCCAAAGCTCCTCCCTGTGAAATCAGCGCAATATTCCCCGGTTCGGTACTGACCTTCAGAAGGGAGGCATTCAATCCAACACTGGGTCGGATGATTCCTAACGATTCCAGGCCGAGGATCTTCAGTCCATATCGTTGTCTTGCTTCCGTCACCTGTTTTTCAAGGGTTCTGCCTTCCTCCCCCATCTCTTTGAAGCCAGAGGAGATGATGATGACGCCCCCGACTTCGGCTTGACCGCATTCCTCGATGATTTCTGGGACTGTATGCGGTGGGGTCGCTATGATGGAAAGGTCGATTGAATCAGGAATATCCGTGATCCTTGGATAACATTCCAGACCGAGTACTGATTTTCTGTTGGGGTTGACCGCCAGTACTTTTCGGTCCTTTGAGAGGAGGAGGTTTTCAAGAAGGGTTCTTCCCGCGGGGTTCTCATCGTCTGTGGCACCGATGAGTGCAATCGTCTGGGGATTCAACATCCGTTTGAGATCGCCCATATTCTCTTCTGAACCCTAGAAGAAAGAAGGATTTGTAATATTCCTGGAACAGCCTTTACACCCAGAAGACAAGGGTGCAAACCTAGCGTATACACAAACCCCTTCTGCTGGCAGACGGCCACAATGTTCCTTATGGCATATGTCAACTGATCTTGTTCTTTTGCTTTGAGAGAGGAAGGCTAAATTTCCCGCCTATTTTATTGAATTTCCAGGGATTCGTCAACAAAATAAATGTGGACATTCTTGTTCGAATTAAACCGGCACCGCGCGAAGATCGCAAAGGGCTCAGGCCCTTCTCATGCCGCCGAAAGCAACAGCAAGAGAAAAGCTGCGTGAACCTTCACCCGTTCGACCGTGCGAAGCCCCGCCTTTAAAGGCGAGGTAGGGGGGCACCGCTCAGGGTGAACCTCGAGCCCCTCGGCCTGAGGCCGGGTCCAAGGCAAGCCACGGCCTTTAGGCCGGGGAGTCGAGAGGTTCACTTGACAAGACCGTGTCATATTGCCTATGTTTTAGCCGGAGTTGTTTCGCGGTTTAGCCTTTTGGAGCCAAGAGCCATGATCAAGGTTGGGACGAGTGGGTTTTCGTTTGAGGACTGGAAGGGACCCGTCTATCCCGCGAGCATTCCGGCCAAAGATATGCTCTCTTTTTACGAAAAGGAGCTCGGATTCCACGCCCTCGAGGTCAATTTTACCTATTACACTCTTCCGTCTCAGAAAAGCTTTATAGGGATGTCCAAGAAGACCTCCAAAGATTTTGAGTTTGCTGTGAAGGCCTTTAAAGGCATGACTCATGAGATCAGGGATAAAGAGACGGGAAAGATGATGGATCATCGGGAGACTTTCGAAAAATTCAAGTATTCCTTGCTCCCGCTCATTGAAGAAGGAAAACTCTCCTGTGTTTTGGCTCAATTCCCATACGGGTTTTTCCCGAATCGTGAGAACATGAGTTATCTTTCAACGTTCAAAGAGGCACTATCGGATATTCCACTCGTCTTCGAATTTAGAAATCAGACGTGGCTGAAAGAGGGAACCTTCACTTTCTTGGAAAAACACGGAGTGGGATTTTGCATCGTCGACGAGCCGAAGCTCCAAAAGTTGATGCCTTACATCCCTCGAGCGACCTCGGACATCGGATACTTCCGGTTTCATGGCCGAAATCCCAATTGGTTTAACGTTCCTATGTCGGTAAGATACAATTACCTTTACAGTGATCAGGAGCTGAAGGAGTTCCTACCGGACATCGGGCAGATCTCACAGAAGACAGCCAAGACACTGGTGTTCTTCAACAACTGCTATTCTGGCGCCGCCGCGAAAAATGCCATCCAGATGGCAAAGCTGCTTGCGGAAGCGAGACCCTAGCTCGGAGTTTGGGAGTTCGGAGATCAATAGAGCCCCCGGAGATTTCAATGAGAGCTCCGACCTAAAGGATAAGGAGGTCTTGTGAAAATCGATTTCAATAAAGGCAACGGATTGATTCCGGTAATCGTTCAAGATGCCTTGACCCATGAGGTTCTCATGCTGGGGTACATGAATCGGGAGTCATGGCAAAAGACCTTGGAGACGAAACGGGTTTCATTTTGGTCAAGGTCCAGGGGAAAACTCTGGGTCAAAGGAGAAACTTCAGGCCATACTCAAGAGGTAAAAGAGATCTATTTGGATTGTGATGGAGACACGCTCCTGATCAAGGTGAATCAGATCGGAGGAGCTGCCTGTCATACGGGTTTTCGGAGTTGCTTCCATCACCGCCATGAAAAGGGGGAGTGGAAGGTGAGCGGTGAGAAGATATTTGATCCCAAGGAGGTTTACGGACGATGAACATGCTAAAACTGGGAATCCCGAAAGGGAGCCTGGAAAATGCGACAATCGACCTTTTCAAGAAATCAGGGTGGAAGATCACGGTGAGTTCTCGAAGCTACTTCCCCGTCGTCGACGACGATGAGATTCGCTGCACCCTCGTGAGAGCCCAGGAAATGTCTCGGTTTGTGGAAACCGGAACGTTGGATGCGGGGCTGACCGGCAGGGACTGGGTTCTGGAAAATGGATCGGATGTTAAGGTGGTTCAGGATTTGATTTATTCGAAAACCAGTCTGTCGCGTGCGCGGTGGGTTCTGGTGGTGGCTGAAGATTCTCCTATCCGGACACTCAAAGATCTCGATGGGAAGAAGATCTTCACTGAACTGGTGAACTTCACCAAACGGTATTTTGCAGAGAGGAGTATTCGCGTGGATGTGGAATTTTCGTGGGGTGCGACTGAGGGGAAGGTGATCGAGGGACTGTGCGACGCGATTGTCGAGGTCACCGAAACAGGAAGCACACTGCGGGCGAACGGCCTTCGGATCGTTGAGGAGCTCATGCAGACCAATACACAGTTCATCGTCAATAAGGAATCCTATCGAGATCCGTGGAAGCGAGAAAAGATCGAACAAATCTCTCTCCTCCTCCGAGCCGCGTTGCAAGCGGAAGGGATGGTGGGCCTCAAGATGAATGTTCCAGCCAATGACCTCAAGGCGGTGATGGAGATTCTTCCGAGCATCACCTCCCCGACGATTGCCCACCTCTTTGAATCTGATTGGTTCTCTGTCGAGACCATGATCTCACAGAAGATCGTTCGTGAAATCATCCCCAAGCTGCAGAAACGAGGAGCTGTGGGCATCATTGAATATCCGTTGAACAAGGTGATCTGAGCAAGGCCACGACCTCCATGTGGTAGGACTGAGGAAAGAAGTCGAGCAGTCGAATATCCTGGAGGCGAAACTCCTTTTCTGAAAAGAAACGCAGGTCCCTTGCAAGAGTCGTGGGATCACAAGAGACATAGACCACTCTTTTTGGATTGAGTCGATCCATGTGAGTCCCGAGGGCCTTGCAGCCCGTCCTCGGGGGATCGAGGACCAAAACATCCGGATGTGAGCCTTCAAAAGTCTCTAGCATATCCTCCACGATCGCGCGGACAAAACGGCAATGAGAGATTCCATTTCTTCTTGCATTCCAACGAGCGTCTTCAACGGCTGTCTTGTTTCCTTCGATGCCTAAAATCTCTTTGGCTTCCGTCGCAAGGGGAAGAGTGAGATTTCCGATCCCTGAGTAGAGATCCAAGAGCTTTTCTTCCCCTTTCACATCGGAGAACTCGAGAACGGTCTGAACGAGCCTTTGGTTCTGCTCGAGATTCACCTGGAAGAAGGTTTCCGGGGAAGCTCGAAGACTCAATGTTCTCTGTCGCCCGTACCGTTGAAAAGGGATCGTGAAGTTCAGAGTCGGGTTTCCGAGTCGAATGGCTTTACCCTTTGCCGCCATGGCCATGCCCTTGACAACGGGATGATGTTCGAGGAAACTGCGGGCCTCTCTTTCTGCCCCTCTCGGGAATCGAGAGGAGTGAAGGAGGAGAATGCTTTTCCCTTCCTCTGGTGAAACATTGATCTCTACTTCGTTGAGTCCCTCAAGAACAGGGCAATCCTGACGGAGTGCAGAGAGTGTCTCATTCACGAGGGGATGGGCGATCGGACACTGTTCGATGGGGATGAGGCGATGCGACCTTTCCTGGTAATAGCCGATGCCTTTCCCTTCGACCTTTAGCTGGGCCCTCACCCGATATTCATAAGGTTGTTTCGACGGAGCAAGGGAGAGGGGGGGTATTTCCTTTAGGCCACCCAAGCGAGCGAGAATGTCCTTGAGAATTCCCCCTTTGATCTCAACCTGGAAGAGCGGGTTGATGTGTTGCCAGTGACAGCCCCCGCACCGGCCGAAGTAGGGGCACCTGGGCTCGACCCTCCACGGAGACGGTTTGACGATTCGGCTTGGCCTTGCAAGAGAGTAGTTTTTTCTCTCCTCGACAATCTCGACCTGTACCTCATCGCCCGTCACGGTGAAGGGGACAAAGATGACCTTCCCTCCGTGACGAGAGACCCCGTAGCCTCTGAAAGCCATCGAATCGATGTGAAGGTCTAGAAGGTTAGACATTCCATATTTCATACCACGGCACAAGGAAGGATTCAATTGCTCCTACGTCTTCACATGAAAACTCTGTCTCTCTCTGGCCTCGAGCAGGAAACTTTATTGCGGTGGTTTGGAGTAAGGGTCTCAGGACCCTCGCCATCCAGTGATAAAAATTGACTTCTTAGCCATATTTTGTTAGTTTAATTATCCTTAATGAGGGAATGACACGGAATGACCTGGTTCAAGAAGGGTGAAGAAGAGGAAAAAGGAGGGAAAGAGAAGCGGGAAGAGCTGAGGCTCTCGGACACGCTGTGGGTGAAGTGTAATTCCTGCAATGAAATCATCTATCGGAAGGTCATCGACCAGAATCTCCGGGTGTGTCCGAAATGCAACTACCACTTTCAAATTCCAGCCCGGAAGAGGATCGAGTGTCTTATAGATTCCGGAACCTTTGTTGAACGAGATCAACACCTGGTTTCCTCCGATGTTTTGGATTTCAAAGACCTGAAGCGATATCCCCAACGCATCAAAGAATCCATGGAGACCACCGGAGAAAAGGATGCAGTCATCTGCGGGGAGGCCAAGATTGACGGTCAACCTGTGATGCTCGGAGTCTTTGAATTTGGTTTCATGGGAGGAAGTCTGGGGTCGGTGGTGGGGGAAAAGATCACACGCCTGATCGAGCGGGCGATCGAAAAAAAGACAGGGGTCATCATTTTCTGTGCCTCGGGCGGCGCGAGGATGCAAGAAGGAATTCTTTCCCTGATGCAGATGGCCAAGACGAGTGCGGCCTTGGCTAAGCTCCGTGAGGCAAGACTCCCCTATATCTCAGTCCTGACGGATCCAACGACCGGCGGGGTCTCTGCCAGTATCGGCATGTTGGGAGACATCATTATCGCAGAGCCTAAAGCCATGATCGGATTTGCAGGCCCGAGAGTCATCAAGGAGACCATTCGAGCGGAGCTGCCAGAAGGATTTCAGCGAGCCGAATACCTCTTGGAGCATGGGAACGTTGATCTCATCGTAGAGCGGAGGGAACTTCGACAGACGCTCGGTTCCCTTCTCGAGATGCTTCGAACGAATGGCTAGAGAACCCGTGGCAAGAAAAGCCCTGAATGCCTATCAATCCTCCCTGGATTACCTCTATCGCCTCGAAAAATTCGGAATGATTTTTGGCCTGACCCAGGTGGAAAGGATCCTGGAGGCCCTCGGGAACCCTCATAGAGAGCTCCAAGTGATTCACATCGGAGGGACCAATGGGAAGGGGTCGACGGCAGCCATGATGGCTTCCATCCTGCAGCACGAGGGGTACCGAGTCGGACTCTACACGTCTCCCCATCTCATTGATTTTACCGAGCGGATCAGAATCAACGGGCAAGAGATCGAGAAGGAGGAGGTGGCCGAGCTGACGTCTTGGATGATCGAAAGAGTGGATGTGGCAAAGATCACGGGCCCCTTCACTTTCTTTGATTTTACCACGGCCATGGCCTTCCTCTACTTCAGCCGCAAGATGGTTGATCTGGCAATTGTTGAAGTCGGACTCGGAGGCAGGCTCGATTCCACCAATGTCGTAGATCCTCTTCTCTCGATTATTACCAATGTCAGCAGAGACCACGAAGAGGTGTTGGGAAGAGGCATCCTCAAAATTGCAGGGGAGAAAGCAGGGATCATCAAAAGGAAACGCCCTGTGATCACCGCTGCAACCCAACCTGGGGTGCTTCGCCTCTTTTCGAGGGTGTGCCGAGAGAAAGAGGCTCCTCTCTACCGTGTCGGCAAAGAATTTCGGTCCATAGGGCCTGAGACGAGTGACTTCACCTATGAGGGATGGCACCGAAAGTTGTGGAATCTCCAGCTTAACCTCCGAGGACTTCATCAGATCGTGAATGCCACCACGGCCCTTGGAGCGAGCGAGATTTTAGATCAGCTCGGATATCCTGTTTCGACGAGTGCCATGGTGGAGGGACTCCGGTCCGTGGAGTGGCCCGGGCGATTCGAACGGGTCGCTTCGTCCCCCCGGGTCATCCTCGACGGAGCGCATAATCCTGCTGGAGCCATTGCTCTTCGGGAATCTCTTAAAGAAGAGTTCCCATACAGACGCCTCATCCTTCTCATCGGGATTTTGAAAGATAAGGATTTCAGAACCATTCTTCGAACCCTCAGCCCCTTGGCGGATCATGTCATTCTTTCAAAACCCCATCTTGATCGGGCAGCCCCTGTGTCCTTGCTTGAGAAAGCACTGAAGGAAAATGGGAAGACCGTTGAGGCGATCGAGGATCTTGAGGAAGCGATCAAACGGGGTCTCTCTCTTACGGGGAAAGAAGATCTTCTCTGCATCACGGGATCCTTGTACATGGTGGGTGAAGCGAAAGCCTACTTTCATCCTCAGAGGATATGATGAAGTTTTGTGGATTGCTCCTGGCGGGCTCGTGCCCCGCAAGTTCCGCCCTCGACGGCGGGGGTCCCTGCCCGCCGGCAGGCAGGAAGGGGCACAACATCATAAGGAAACAACCTTACTCGGAAGCCCCGCCCTTTTGGGCGTGGAGCTTCACTCTTTTCCTCATGTGCGTTGCCCTGCTTTTCCCTCGCACCGTTAATGCCAAGATCGGAGAATTGGAGGTATCGAGGGGCGAGGGGCCTATTGAGGTCGAAGCCGACGAACTCGCCTACGACCGAGAGCAACAGCTCTACGAGGCCCATGGGAATGTGGAGGTGGTTCGGGGAGACATCACCCTCAAGGCGGACCATGCTCGAGTCAACAGTGTAACCAAGGACGTGACCGCTTGGGGGAACGTCGTCCTGACCGAGGGAGAGGATGTCCTGGAGTGCGAGCGGCTGGAATTGAATATGGAAACCCGGCTTGGAAGGATTTCCCAGGCCAGGTTCTTCTTGAAAGAGCAGAACTTTCGCGTGGTGGGCGAGGACGTGGAGAAATTGGGAGAGAACCGATACCGGGTTCGGAATGGATCGTTTACGACGTGTGACGCAAAACGTCCGCCGTGGAAATTCACGGTCAAAGAAATGGAAGTAACCGTTGAAGGATATGGAATCGTGAAAGAACCCGTCTTCTACATTGCCGATATTCCTCTCCTCTACCTGCCCAAAGCTTACTTTCCCGTGAAAAGGGAGAGACAATCAGGATTTCTTACCCCAACAGCCGGTTATTCGAACAAACACGGTTTGGAGGTGGAGACGGCCTTCTACTGGGCCATTAACAAAGACATGGATGCGACCTTTTATGAGAGCTACCTGGGGGACAGGGGTTTCAAAGAAGGTCTTGAGTATCGATATGCCCTCACGAGGGAGACGAAAGGCGAATCCAAATTCTATTTCATTAACGATCAGGACTACAATGACCAACGCTATGCCTTTTTTGTGAAACATGAACAGACGCTTCCTTACGAAACCTACCTGAAAGCTGACCTCAATTATACGAGCGACATCCAATATCCGCGCGATTTTGATGATGACCTTCCCACGACGACCCGGATTGACTCCAGGAGCCTGAGACAATTGAGGTCAGTCATCTTTGGAGGGAAGAACTGGGACCAATTTAGCCTCGTAGCGGAAGGCATGTTCTTTGAGAGCCTGACCAACGAAAACAACGATGCGACGGTTCAAAAGCTCCCCCAGATCGGTTTTTCCGCACACCCTCAGTCCGTCTTCGGTACTCCCCTATTTTTTGACATGAATGCTTCCTACGCGAACTTCGTGCGCCAGGAAGGGATCGAAGCCCATCGTTGGGATTTCTTCCCTCAACTCTCTTACCCCACGCGATTGTTCGACGTCTTCAAGATCCAGCCCAGCGCAGGATTTCGAGAAACACTCTATCTTCCCTATAATGACCCTACGGGCCAACTCAACGAATGGAAATCGAGGGAGCTCTTTACTGCAGGTCTGGATACGGGTGTCGAGTTCTTCCGTGTTTACGAGGCCGGAGAACTCTTGAAGCTCTCGCAGCTCTATAACATGGCCAAGTGGATGCATACCTTTGAACCGTCGGTGAGTTACAATTACAACCCTCAGGTGGATCAGGGTGAAAACCCATTCTTTGATACCGTGGACCAGATTCCTGGTAGGAATGAAATCACTTATGGGTTTACGTCGCGTCTGATTGGGAAACCGGAGAGAGAGACGGTCAATACAGGCCCCCACGAGTTTGGCAAGTTGAAGATTTACCAGAGTTACAGCGTGGGAGATCCCTATAAAATAGACACGGGGAAGGAGAATGACTTCTCGAATATCAAAGGAGAATTGTGGTGGCGTTTCGGCCCTTGGGTCACAACCCATGCCGATACGGAATGGAGCCCCTATACAGGCGACTTCTACCGATTGAATGGAACTCTGGTTGTGAGAGACCGGCGAAAGGACGCCGTCCTGATCGAATACCGGAACACAAAAGATCAGGTCGATGGGCTGAACGTCTATGGAAGAATTAAGGTGATTGACGCTCTTTCTCTCTACGGAGCCTTCCGGTACAACCTTTTGGACAACTCGTGGATAGAGAGAATCTATGGGTTAGAATATCAGGCTCAGTGCTGGTCAATAGGGTTCATCGCTCGATGACATCGCCGCTACACCAGACGGAACTCAGCAGTCAGAACTCAGGTACCGAGTCTATTTCAGTCTTCTGGGCCTCGGTTCTCTTGGCCATAGGCCTTCGTGGGCGGATTTGTAGTACGTGTGAGGGGTTGGGGCATTTTTCTGGTGTATGGGTTTCTTTTCGCTTTGAGCGGCATATGCTAATATAAGTAGTAACGTTGGGTCGTTAGTAGGCGGGGGAGAGAGTGATGAAAGGTGTGATTTTGGCGGGAGGATTGGGAACCAGGCTTTATCCGTTAACCAAGGTGACCAACAAACATCTTCTTCCCGTGTACGATAAGCCGATGATCTACTACCCCATCCAGACGCTCATCAATGCCGGGATTGACGATATCCTGATTGTCACAGGCGGGAATAATGCAGGAGATTTTCTTAGACTCCTGGGAAACGGGAAGGAGTTTGGTCTCAAACACATTAACTACACGTACCAAGAGGGGGAGGGGGGCATTGCAGATGCCCTAAGGCTCGCTGAGTTTTTCGCGAGAGGCGAAAAGATTTGCGTCGTGCTCGGGGATAACCTCATTGAAAAGAACATCCGCAAGGCGGCGAAGTCCTTTCAAAATCAAAAAGAGGGAGCCAAGATTCTACTCAAGGAAGTCCCTGACCCGCAGCGGTTTGGGGTTCCTGAGCTGGCGGGAGATCGGGTCGTCCGTATTGAAGAGAAGCCGAAAGTGCCAAAATCAAAGTATGCGGTCATCGGGATCTACTTTTATGATCCCCAGGTGTTTGAGTTCATCAGAACCTTAAAGCCCTCTGATCGGGGGGAACTGGAGATCACCGACGTCAATAACTGGTATATTGAACGAAACGTGATGACCTGGGACGTTTTGGAGGGATGGTGGACGGATGCAGGGACACTCGATTCCCTGATTCGTGCGAGCAATCTCGTCCGCCAGTCAGGCGCCAATCATGCGTGAGGGAGAAATTCTGAATCCGAGGAGAAACAGGAGAAGAGAATGATTCACGGGGTAAAAACAAAGGCATTGCGTGTCATTCCGGATGAACGGGGAAGGCTGATGGAGATCCTCCGGGCGGACGATGAGCTCTTCGTGAAGTTTGGACAGGTGTACGTCACCACGACCTACCCCCAAGTGGTCAAGGCCTGGCATTACCATAAGGCCCAGACCGATCACATTGCCGTGGTCCAGGGGATGATCAAACTCGTCTTGTACGATTCACGCGAGGACTCTCCCACCCGAGGCGAGACCAATGAATTTTTCATTGGAGTCCACAACCCCCTACTGATCCAGGTGCCGAAGGGGATCTATCACGGGTGGAAGTGCATCAGCGAGGAAGAAGCGATCGTGATCAACATCCCAACCGAGGTCTATGCCTATCAATCCCCCGATGAATATCGCCTTCCTCCTCATGGCAGGGACATCCCCTACGACTGGTCGAGAAAGGATGGTTGAGTGTTGGAAAAAGAAATGAAAATCCTGGTGACCGGAGGTTGCGGATTCATCGGAAGTAACTTCGTCCGTTACCTTCTAAAGAACCACCCGGATTACTCCGTGATCAATGTCGACAAACTCACCTATGCCGGAAATCTGGAGAACCTTTCCGGCCTCTCCAACGCGCCCCGTTATCATTTCATCCGAGCCGACATCACCGATGCCCCTCAGATGGAGGAACTGATCGCCAAAGGGGTCAATGCCATTGTCAATTTTGCTGCGGAGTCCCACGTGGACCGGTCCATTGAAGATCCCCAGGCCTTCATGAAGACGAATGTCTTTGGAACCTTTGTCCTTCTGGAAGCGGTGCGCAAGGTTTTCCCAAAGCAGAGGATCCGTTTTCTCCATATCTCCACCGATGAAGTCTATGGATCGCTGGGCGAGTCTGGGGCATTCACCGAGGAGACACCCCTTGCGCCGAACAGCCCTTATTCCGCAAGCAAGGCAGCCGCAGACATGATGGTCAGAGCCTACTGCAACACCTATGGTCTTGCGGGGCTCGTCACCCGGTGCTCGAACAACTACGGGCCGTATCAATTTCCTGAGAAGTTGATTCCTCTCATGATCTCCAATGCCGTCGAGGATAAAGAGGTTCCGGTTTACGGCGACGGACTGAATGTGCGTGACTGGATCTATGTAGAGGATCACTGTCGGGCACTGGATCAGGTGCTTCACCAGGGTCAAGAAGGGGAGGTCTACAATGTCGGGGGGAGAAGCGAACGGACCAACCTCTCTGTGGTGCAGACGATTCTGGACCATCTGGGGAAACCCCACTCCCTGATCCGTTTCGTGAAGGATCGCCCGGGTCATGACCGGCGGTATGCCATCGATTTTTCCAAGATCGAACGAGATCTGAGCTGGAGACCCCAGGTCTCCTTTGAAGAGGGCATTCGGTTAACGGTCGAGTGGTATCAAGAACACAGACCTTGGTGGCGGAAGATCAAATCAGGGGAGTACATGAATTATTACAAGCGCATGTATGAGAATCGCTGATGACCCGTTTCTTGGATGACATGAGTCGGATATTAGTCCTTGGAGCCCATGGCATGCTCGGGAGAGACTTGACGGAAGTTCTCCGGTCTTCCTCCCAGGGAGAGGTCGTTCCATGGGACTTGGGGGAGATCGACATCCGGGAAGAGAAGGAGACTGTCGAGAAAATTGGCGAACTCGGACCCGACGTGATCATCAACGCCGCAGCCTTCACCCGGGTCGATGACTGTGAGTCCCAGACGGAGCAAGCGTTTGCGGTGAATGCCGAGGGGATGAAACATGTCGCCTTGGCTGCGTTGAGGTGCCAGGCGAAAGTCGTCTATTTGAGCACAGACTACATCTTCGACGGAAAGAAGAATGAGCCTTATCTTGAAGGTGACCCTCCCCATCCTCTGAATGCCTATGGTCGCTCCAAATGGAAGGGAGAGGAGTATGTGCGGGCTCTCCTGAAGCGTTGGCTGATTGTCCGAACCCAGTGGCTCTACGGGAAACACGGCAATAACTTTGTCACCTCCATTCTGGGTCAGGCGAGAGAGAAGGATGAACTGAGGATTGTGGACGACCAGGTTGGGTCACCGACCTACAGCGTTGATCTCTCGAAGATCCTCGCCACACTGATTCAGAAGGAGGCCGAAGGAGTTTTTCATGTCACGAACAGCGGCACCTGTAGCTGGTATGAGTTCGGTAAGGCCATTCTGCAGTTATCAGGGCTCGGTAGGATCAGGGTGACCTCCATCTCTTCACAAGAGCTAAAGAGGCCCGCGACTCGGCCACCTTACTCGGTTCTTGGCTGTCAGAAGTTGACGGCGACGATGGGACTGACGCCACGACCTTGGATCGAGGCCCTGAGAGACTATCTTGAATCACTGAAACAATAACAGACCATCGTTCTATTGTTTTAGGTGGCGCTCGGATTTCTTTTGCTGAAAGGTGGAGGACATGAATATCTGTGTGATCGGAACAGGTTACGTGGGATTGGTCACAGGAGCTGGTTTGGCCGAGTTCGGGATGACCCTCACCTGTGTGGATAACGACCAACAGAAGATCGATGTCCTAAAGCAGGGAAAGTCTCCGATCTACGAACCGGGGCTGGAAGACCTCATCCAAAAAAATGTGAAAGAAGGAAGACTCCGCTTCACGACCCACATCAAAGATGGAGTCACGTCGAGTCTGGTCATCTTCATTGCCGTGGGGACACCCCCCAGGGAAGATGGGTCAGCCGATCTCTCGGCAGTAGAGCACGTGGCTAAGGAAATTGCGGAATATATGGACGGATACAAGGTGGTGGTCGTGAAGTCTACTGTCCCGGTGGGAACGTGCCGAAAGATAAAAGCCTTGATCCAAAATCACCAGACGCGACCCATTCCTTTCGACATCGTTTCTAACCCCGAATTTCTGCGAGAAGGGTCAGCCATCGAAGATTTGATGCGGCCGGATCGAGTGACCATTGGAGCTGAGAGCGAACAGGCCGTGGCGATCATGAAGGAAATTTACAGCGCCCTCTATCTTATCGAGACTCCTTTCGTCATCACCACCTTGGAGAGCGCGGAGATGATCAAGTATGCGGCGAACGCCTTTCTGGCCACCAAGGTCACCTTTATCAATGAGATTGCGAATCTGTGCGAAGTTGCGGGGGCAGACGTCCACGATGTGGCCAAAGGCATGGGCTTGGACGGGCGAATCGGAAAGAAATTCCTTCACCCCGGCCCCGGATACGGCGGTTCTTGTTTCCCCAAGGATACGCGAGCGCTCTTACGGATGGCCCATGACCGGGGATACGCGTTTAAAGTTCTCAACTCCGTCGTCGAGGTGAACGAAGGCCAGAAACAGCGGATGGTGGATAAGATACGGGAGAAGGTGGGTCATCTGCGGGGGAAAACCATCGGGGTGCTAGGACTCTCTTTCAAACCCAACACGAGCGATGTCCGAGAATCTTGTTCAATTGCCATCATTCAAGGCCTGCTGACAGAAGGTGCCAAGGTGAAGGCTTTTGATCCGGCCGCGATGGAAGAGGCCCGGGTTGTGTTGCCAAAGTTGGAGCTGGGGTCCGACCCCTATGATGTTGCCAAGGGAAGCGATGCCATCGTTTTGGTGACGGAGTGGAATCAATTCCGCCGTCTGGACCTCGAACGGATCAAACGTCTCCTCAACCGTCCAATCTTCATCGATCTCCGAAACGTCTATGAGCCGGTACACATGAAACGGTTGGGATTTGACTACACCTGTGTGGGAAGGGCGAGGATTGAAACGGACTCAGGATGAAAGGGATTGGATCTTTGTTGGCGATGCCCATTTTACAGGAAGACATCCGGGCGAGATGGATTCGTTTCTTGCATTTCTTGAGACGGAAAAAGACCGGATGGCCCACCTGGTGATTCTCGGCGACCTTTTTGAATTCTTGTTTGGCTTCAAGAAAACCTCTCAGGAAACTCCATCCCCGTTTGTTTTTAGCGAGTATCTCCCCGTCTTGAAACAGCTACAGCGTCTCTCCGAACGGGGTGTCTGCATGACCTATATGGAGGGCAATCACGACTTCAGGCTGAAATCCTTTTTTCAGGAACACTTTGGGATGGAGGTAGAGGTTCATCCCCGGGAAGCAGATAAGAGGTTAGGAGGCAAGAGGGTCTATCTCGCTCATGGTGATCTGTCGAACCCGAAGCAGTGGAAATATCGGGCCCTGAGACGAATTCTCAAGAATCCGATCACCTACGGTCTCATGGACCTGGTGGATCCGTCCTTCACTCGCCGCGTGGCCGAGAAATTGAATGACATGAGTTACCAGATGGTCCATCGGAGCTTTCCTTCCAATCCTTCTCCTGCCTTCAGGGCATTTGCTCACCAGAAATTCCTGGAAGGTTTTGATGTTGTCATCCTGGGTCACTCCCATGTTCCTGAAGAGGTCGAGGAATGGGTGGACGGAAGGAGATGTCTTTACTTTAATGTGGGAGATTGGAGGATGCATGGTTCTTTCTTGAGATATACTCCTCCCGATGTGTTTCGACTTCTGAGATTTGAAAAGAACAGTTAAGTCTGCTCGTTAAAGAAATCGGAAGAACTGGAGAGAATGGAAAATCACAAAAACCTCATGGCACATCAGGCGGTATTTCTTGACCGAGATGGAACGGTGAACGAGGAGGTTGGATATGTTAACCACATCGACAGGGTGGTCCTCCTCCCTCGCGCCGCCCAGGCGATCCGTCTGTTAAATGAACACGGATTTAGGACCGTGGTGATGACAAACCAATCGGGTGTGGCCAGAGGGTACTTCTCGGAGGCCTTAGTCAATGAAATACACGAGAGAATTCAGGATTCGTTGAGAGAAGAGGGGGCCACCCTCGACGGAATCTATTATTGTCCCCACCATCCCGACGTTGGGAATCCTCCCTACCGCCAGAAGTGCCGGTGCCGAAAGCCAGAAACCGGCATGGTTGAAGAGGCAGTGAAGCGGTTCCAAATTGATTGTTCAAGAAGCTACATGGTAGGAGATCGGGGACTCGATATTGAATTTGCCCACAAGATTGGAGCCAAGGGAATTCTGGTTTTAACGGGTTACGGGAAAGGGGAATGGGAACATTTCGGCAAAGGATGGAAGGAACAGCCAGACCATGTGGCGCAAGACCTTTATGACGCGGTCCAGTGGATTCTTTTTCAAGAGTGAAGCTCCACGCCCTAAAGGGCGTGGCCGGCCACCTCTGGGGTCTTTAGAGAGGTGAACCCCCGAGGGAAAGAAGAGAGCAGAAAAGGAGTGTGAGATGCCGATCAGCAAAGAACTCTTAGACATTCTGGCCTGTCCGAAGTGTAAGGGCGATATCTACTCTGAACAAAGCAGGGGATGGATTGATTTGCAAAGCTTGCCATCTCCTTTACCAGATCAAGGATGACATTCCAGTGATGCTGATCGACGAAGCCCTTCCTTACCAGGGAAAAGATTGAAAGTCAGCTTTCCGAGTTCTGTTGGGTTTTTGGCTTTGAACCTGGAGCGGATAGAGATTTTTCATGAGGCGTGCGATAATAAACTCAAGACGCATCCCTGACAGGATGACAGATTTTCGTTTTGAAGGAAAAAAGGTTTTGAAGACGCTCCCTCAAGGAATCAATAGGACCTTTCCCCAAAAAAGAGAGACCTCTCGCAGCTCACTGGTTGACAGGCATACGTACCTTCAGGTGGGGGACAGAGTAATCCATAGAAGCTACAAGACCTGGGGCTGTGGCATCGTGATAGAAGCCTGGGCCTCAGAGGTCCCCGGTGGGCGCTGTTTTGCTCGAATCCAGTTCCAAGATGGAAAGATGAGGGTTTTTGACAATAATTACGACAGTTCCTGCTGTTGCTGTTACAGCGGAATCACCCTCCTCAACCGCGTCGAATTATGAGACCCGTTACAAGCCAACCGTAAAGAACGTCAACTCGTGCTAAAAACAGTATATCTTGCTTTCCTCCAGGCCTCTACGCCCCCTCCGAGGACTCTGATGTTCGTATATCCTTTTTGGATATACTCTGCTGCCACACGGGCAGCCGTTGCTTCCTTGGTTCAGGCGCAATAGAAAACAACATCCTGGTCCTTTGCTAAATTAGAAAGACGGGACCTGAAATCATTCAGGGAAATCGCCCCCTCCAGCCGTATCATTTTGAACTTCTGATCATCGTCATATCCACAAACGAGAAGCGTTTTCCCAGATTTGACGTTTGGGTAGATGTCCACAGGACTTATTCGTGTTGGTTCCATAAGGCCATCCTCCTTTTAAATAGAATCAATCAATCGTTTTCTATTCTTCAACGCAACCATTGGAGTTCTTGATCAAGAGCAACGAACCGCCGAGGAGAAAGGAATGTTTGATAAAATGGTAGCGTGTCAGTCTCACGTGGATTCTTTGGGAGTGGAAGAACTACTCTGGTTTTTCGTTTTCTCTGCTGAAGACCTTCAGCACGATCCCCCTTCAGGGTCAGTATCCGAAAAAAGCCGTTAAGACAAAGGCAGCACCGATCAGCCCCAGCACCAGCCCAGTAAGTCCCGATACGGAGAAGGCGATAACGATCAAGACGGCTCCCAGGACAATTCGAAAAATCGCCTCTCGACGTTTCACATTTTTCACTTTCGTTATGGAGACCATGTCCATTTGCCCTCAAATCTTTGTTGATGTTAGACTACATCCATCGTCTTAAGATGTCAAGACGGTTGGGTTCGCTGGGAGCGCGGAGGTAACTCCTCAACATTCTTGCTGGGGGGCACCCATCACCAAGGAGGTCGATTCCATGAATCTGAAAGACAAGTACGCCATTGTGGGAATAGGCTACACGCCTCAGGGTCACATTCCGGAACGAACATCACTCAGCTTTCACCTTGAAGCATGTGTCAATGCGATCGCAGACGCAGGGCTGAGAAGACAGGACATCGACGGACTCATCTGCTATCGCACGTTTCCCCCTGCCTCCAATGAGGGGCCTTTGACTCCGTATCTTGTGGCCCAGCATTTGGGGATCGCACCCACCTATCTGAGCCAGGATGCCAACTGCTCCAGGAGCCATTTGCAGCACGCCGTTGGCGTGCTCGAGTCAGGTCTTTGCAAGTATGTCGTTTTGTCCTACGGACATAATGCGTTTTCCAGTGACAGCATCCGCCGCATGCAGATGGAGAGAGGTGCGGACGATCCGGTGTTCGGTCACTTTGGAGCCGCAGCAGGGTATGCCTTGGCTGCACGGAGAGCCATGCATACCTTCCGCACAGGCCCAGAGACATGGAAACACATCGCTATGGGACAGAGAAAATGGGCCAATCTGAATGCTGCGGCCACGATGGTCGAGCATACGATGACCTCTAAGGATTACTACAGTGCCAGATGGATCGTGGAACCGTTTCGTCTCCTGGACGCCTGCCAGATGACAGACGGCGGAAGGGCCATTGTCATTACCTCTGCGGAGAGGGCGCGCGATCTGAAACATCCTCCGGTTCTTATTATGGGAATGGGCCAGCACAACCCGTCATCGGACGTTCATCAGGCCACTCATCTTGCCGGGCCCACAGGAGCCAAGAAAGCAGGGGAGATGGCCTTTAAGATGGCGGGTATCACCTTGAATGATGTCGATGCCTGCCAGATCTATGACTGTTTTACCTATACCGTAGAGATTACCTTACAGGACTACGGTTTCTTTGGACCAGGAGAGGGAGAGGGTTGGTTCAAAGGCGGCACGATTGAGCCTGGCGGAAGCATGCCCGTCAACACCTCAGGGGGACAGCTTTCCGAGGCCTATTACATGGGTCTTACGCCTCTTTCTGAGGCAGTGATGCAACTGATGGGTCGATGTGGAAAGAGACAACTGGGTCCAACCACAAACACCCAGTCGCCCGAGATCATCCTGTGTAGTGACAATGGTGCCATACTTCAGACTCATAGTTGTATTATCTTAAGGAGGTCATAAATGGGCGTCTACAATAAACCACTCCCAAAAGTCAACGGAGACAGTCGGGAATTTTGGACAGGGTGTAAGAAGCACGAGTTGAGATTCCAGAAGTGCAAAGCCTGTGGCCATGTCCGTTGGCCTGCCTCCATGATCTGTCCGATGTGTTACTCCCAGGAGACGCAATGGATCGTTGCTCGAGGAAAGGGCAAGGTCTACACGTTTGTTGTGTATCATGTGGTCTATCACCCGGGATTTGAGAAAGACATCCCGTACGTGGTGGCCGACGTCGAACTGGAGGAAGGCCCGCGCCTCCTGACGAATATCGTGGGTTGCCGGCCTGAAGAGGTGACATGTGATATGCCCGTAGAAGTGACGTGGGAGGACATTACAGAGGAATTCAGCTTGCCGAAGTTCAAGCGAGTCTGAAAACCGGAGTTGGATGTTGGGTAGGACGCTTTAAGGTGATCTCTCGTTCAGGGGGCCGGGGCTGTCTTCACAGATCGCCGTGCCAGAGGACTTTGGGGATGTAGATCTCCGTAACCGGAGGAAGAGCGTCTTTGCTGACAGTGAACCGATTGGTTTCAAGACGTCGAACTCGATAAGGTCCGTCGATATACCTTTCCAACAGGCTGAAGTTGCTGTAGTAATGCATGGGGACAGCGATCTTGGGTTTGAGCTGTTCTGTGACCTTCTTGGCATTTTCTGGGCCCATCGTGTAAGCTCCTCCCACAGGAAGAAGCACGATGTCCACATGTCCTATGAGTTCCAGCTGATCCTCATTGAATGACTCGCCTACGTCACCCGTATGACAGATGCAGAGGCCATCCATCTCAAAAACAAACGCTGAACCTTTGAAATAGTTAGGGATTCCCCGGGTATGAATGGGGACGTTATAGATCAGGACGTCGCGGAACGTGGTATTGACCTGATTCCATTCATTCGTTCCAAGGTTCTGACCCCGCAATACGAGAGGTTCTCCCTTGGCGAGGCCGACGTTATTATGATTCCCGCTTTCTCTCCCCACGGTGACGACGTGGGGCCACACCTCTGGCATAGGGTAGCCCATATTCCCAAAAGGGTCGGTGATGATTCGTGTCCCTGCACTCGAGGTGATCTGGAAGAAGCATGACAATCCATTTAATTTCAACGAACCCGAGGCCGCGACAGGTCTAAGAGAGGTGTTGTCGGAGCGATACTCGGATCTTCCAGTTCTATGTATTGCTGTAAGTTTTGCAGTGGATTCATAGAGCAACCTCTCATCAAAATAGTTTGACTGCACTATTTGCCTTGGAGAGAATTATGGTTGTTTCCATGTTCTTTTTGTTCTTCGATTTTCCTTGTAACCCCAAAATTAGCCGGTCCAGAGTTTCTGTGACGAATGCATAATAAGTTGGAATATACCAAACTGTTTAACTGTTTAACGATACCATTGTTTTTTTTATGTGTCAAGTAAAATTTTAAAGTGCTAATCATATGAAATCATTTAGTAATTTTTTTCTTGACAGAGAATATGAGTTGTGGTATAAGGCTCAATAGTTAAATGGTTTGATATTTTGCTTCGGATGTGGGTGACCGCCGACGGGGAATGCTGTGGTGCTTAAGTTCAAGAAATCGAAGCCGACCAGAGTCTTTGATGACGTGGTTGAGCAGATCCAAAAAGCTATTATCTCAGGTGATTTCAAGCCGGGGGATGTGCTTTCGGAAGTTAAACTGAAGGCCATGTTCGAAACAAGCAGGGGAACAATACGTGAAGCCCTCAGAGTTTTGGAGCAGAAGGGGCTAATTGAGGTGAAGACAGGGGTGGCAGGTGGTGCCATCGCGAAAAGACTGGGCGCCGAAAAAATAGCGGAGAGTCTTGATCTCTGGGTTCAATGCGAAAAAGCATCCATAGATGAACTTGCGGAATTTCGTGAGTATGTGGAAGGCGGCGTTGCAGCTCTTGCAGCAGAGAGAGCAACGGGAGAAGACGTGCAGTATCTGAACCAGCTTCTAGATGAAGTTCGTTCGCTTCAAGGCAAGGAAAGCACCGATTGGGGAGAGTTTGACAAGATTGATGTTCAAATACACATGGCTATTGCTCAAATCGCCCGCAATCCCTTGTTCCAGGTAATATTACAGATGGTACATAAAAAGATCCTAGCATGTTTTGAGCCAATGTCTTTGAGAAAAGAAACGGTTCCAAAGGAAGACTACGACGATTTCCATGACCTTGTTCGAGCGATTACGAATCGAGACGCCAAGCAAGCTTGGTCACTTGCGCAGCTCCATGTTCGGAAGTTTAAGCATTATTATCTGAAAAGGTCAGAAAATCACAATGAAGGCCCATGAGAATTAAGTACTCTTGGTCGACCGAGCACGGGAAAAATCTGGAGAGGCTACGCTGGGATACAGAAGGGACAAATTGCCATTGGTCGGAGTAGTCGTGAAGAATCCGTCCATGAAGTGGACAGAAGTGGCCGAAAGGAGGTGATAGTTTTCAAGGGATCACGCTTTGAGGTGCGGCCCTTGCCCCCCTTCACTTTTGAATAGGTTAACCGAGGGCAATGAGGCATATTCTGGATTGGGAAGGAATTGTTGACCCAAGGAGGCGAGGTTGCGAGAGAGTAGCAAAGGGAATCCCTTCTTGGCGCAGGTGAATCAGTAAAGACACTCGGGCATAGCCCCGATCCAAGATCAACAAAGGACGACCCTCTACGGGGAAACAACTCATCGCGGCCAAGATCAAGCTATGTTCCAGAATGTTTTGGCTTTTATGGATGAAACGTTTCATAAAACACGAAAAGGCTATCGGGAGCACGCGCCCTTCAAAGACCAACCCGATCAGCAGCGTTTCAATCCCCCGAATACGGGTCTGATCGAGAATCATCGGCAGACGCTCGCGAAGCTTCGTTCCGCAGGCCAACGCAATATGCAGCGGAATCAGAAGCTCTGGGGTCAAACGGATATTGTCCAAAAACCGATAGAGTCGCTGTTCTCTTTCCTTGGGCCCGGTTCCCAGCGGCAAACATCGAGCCAGGGCCGCTTTCGAAAGCCACCCATTTCCTCCCCGAGCCCCATGAAACAAGATGATCAATGCATAAGTCACCAAAGCAATATTCTTGAGGATCGTTACCCGAATCATTCCCCGGTAAACGAATAAAAGCTCCATGAGCTTGCGAAGCAGATCATCCGATTCGATCTCGTTCTCGGTTAGGAAAACAGCGAGCCTTCCTCACCTTAGAGATTACCTTACAGGACTACGGTTTCTTTGGACCAGGAGAGGGCGAGGGTTGGTTCAAAGGCGGCACGATTGAGCCTGGCGGCAGGATGCCCGTCAACACCTCAGGGGGACAGCTTTCCGAGGCTTATTACATGGGTCTTACGCCTCTTTCTGAGGCAGTGATGCAACTGATGGGTCGATGTGGAAAGAGACAACTGGGTCCAACCACAAACACCCAGTCGCCCGAGATCATCCTGTGTAGTGACAATGGTGCCATACTTCAGACTCATAGTTGTATGATCTTAAGGAGGTCATAAATGGGCGTCTACAATAAACCACTCCCAAAAGTCAACGGAGACAGTCGGGAATTTTGGACAGGGTGTAAGAAACACGAGTTGAGATTCCAGAAGTGCAAAGCTTGTTCGGCCTTCTGGCGCATGGGACGCATGCCTTTCGCCCGTCTCAGGTCGCCAAGCAGGTCAACCTTGGTCGGTTCTCCACAAAAATCGCAGGTCCTGGATTCGACGATCTGGGCCTCCGGCGGAATTGGAAATGAGATCTCCCTCAATCTTGAAAAGAGATTCGAAAGGGCTCTCAAGAATCTCTTGAATGCGTTCTCCTTTGAGGTTCCTGTACTGCTCCAATTCCTCTGGAACTTGCCGTCTCGTTCCGAACCTTTTCAAAAAGGACAACGTGCTCGGGGTTTGACGGGAGGGTATTGGGACGGAGACACGCCCGAACGGTTCGACCTTTCTTTCGGTCTGCCAGTGCAAAGGCGTGTTTCCCATAGTTCAGGAAGATGAAATTTCCTTTGCCAAAAGTGCAGCCGGTCAAGACCTGAATCGCGTCGGCGCCACAGGCGTCTGTCTCGACGATGGCTACGAGCTCTTCGTCGGGCGCTCTCTTCACGTTCAGGCGTTCCATGAGAGCTCGTGCTGCTTGGAAACCAATCGCCAGACCCGGGCAACGATGGCCGTGGAATTCGACACATCTATTGAAATGGTCGTCCCTTTCCTTTTCTTGGGTCGTCATAGATCTTGGATTTGCCACCTTCCTTCCCATCTTCAGAGATCTCCCTCTCGGACAACCTTCAAGACATAAATCTCTGGAACAGCGGGAAGGGTGTCCTTACTCACCGTGAACTTGTTGACATTGAGGAACCTAGTCGGAGTGGGGCCGTTGGTGAACCGCTCCAGAACGTTCATTGAATACCAGTAGTGCATGGGGACGGTGATCTTCGGCTTCAACAGTTCCATGATCTTTTTGCCTGACTCAGGCCCGGCTGTATACGTGCCGCCAATCACCTGGAGAAGGATATCCACATGTCCGATCAGTTCAAGTTGGTCTTCATTGAAGGGTTCGCTCACATCACCGGAGTGAAGAATACAGAGGCCGTCCATCTCAAAAACGAAAGCCGAGCCTCTGAGGCTGCCCTCATAGCCTGGGTATCCCCGCTGATGGACAGGAACATTGTAAATCAGCACATCGCGGAACGTGGTGTTGATCTGGTTCCAGTCTTTTCCCCAATCCTTCAGGCCACGTAAAACCAGCGGATCTCCCTTCGCAAGTCCGGCGTTATTGTGATTCCCGTGTTCTCTGCCAATGGTTACCACATTGGGCCACACCTCGGGCATGGGGAAACCCATGGCGCCAAAGGGATCCGTGATGATCTTCGTCCCATTGCTGGAAGTGATCTGGAAAAAGGAATGACCGAACCACTTGATCTCGACAAACCCTGAAGCAGCCGCAGGAACGGCAAACGGATCGTCCTCAGCGATATTGGGATTTCTGCAAGCCGCCTCCACGTGGCCCGAAAAAAGAAATAGCCCCATCAGGACGGTTATCAAGCAGATAAAAAACCTTGAATGTTTTTTCATATCAACCTCCCTGTACTGGAAACCCCAAATAGGTTAGGGTTAGGGCTAAGAGCCAGTCAATCAACCAAGTAAGGGTAGGTCAAAAGCAGAACAAGCAAAACGAAATATCAGTGCTAAGATGAAATCTCCTTCCAGCAGGCGAAAAAAACTGGCTTCCTTGCCCTAACCCCAGCCTTTACATCTTTTCTAAATCAGTCCCCATCGCCTTCTATAATACCACTCCGTCACAAGGAAACCAAGAACTAAGACCATTGCATATGGGGTTGCCCAAAGGGGTGACCGTCTCTCCTCGCGTGAAACGGGTTTCGCCCTTCTGGGCATAAGCTTCTATTTCGTTTAAGAGACCCTCGCGCGTTGAGACGACTTTTCCTCCTGTGGACGTAGCGATGGCCTTCAATTGCTCGTGGTCAGGGGCTGCGTCCAGGGTGTCGAGAACTCCGGCGACGACGACGGACTCCTCGAATTGACCGGAAGATGTTTCGACCCTTATTTTGTGGATGCCGGCCTTTTGAGGCACGAAAGAGGCAAGGTATTCACCGGGCAGAATACTCGGTCTAATTTTCGAATCGATCTTCAATCCATCGGGATTGAAAACCGAAAAAGTGATGGGGGCTCCGAGGTTCAGAGAAGACTCCTCTTCCTGCAATTGAACCCTCACTTCGATTTCCTGACCGGCGAATCCACTGTTATCCGGAAACGTGACCTGAACCGGATCGAGACTTGGATCCTTGGTGAGCCATCTCACCATCCTGTCGACCCATCGGAGGTAGGCGAGGTTTCCTCTTCCTTTCGCCACCCATCCTGTATACCACTTCCACGAATAGTCGGTGCCGAGAGCGAGAACCCTGCCTTTGCCAAAATTGGAGACGATGAGGATGGGCCACGCACTTCCGTCCGCACTCTCCAGAAGAACCGTTGCAGAGCTCTTCGGTTCAAACAAGTTTACCCCATCCAACGAGGGCATCTCCCGCCAGAAGCTGCTAGGATTGATCCCTTCTCCCATGGCCTCTGCGGTGAGCCGGGTAATGGGATGGGTATTGCCTGACCGACTCACCCTTACGGTGGATGGAGACCCACGGCGATATTCTTCTCGGTCCGGAAATCGGACAGGCAGGATCTCTCCAATGGGAGTGACCCCAAATCGGCCTTCGTTGACGAGCTGAGGTCCTCCGATCATGGCAAAGCTCCCACCCCCTCTTACAAATTCCCTGATACTTTCAAGATGGTGCGGGCTGAGGTAAAGGGAATAGTTGAAATTGTCGAAGATGAGAAGATCGAAGTCTCTGATCTCTTTGGCGAAGAGGGTCTCCACGGGAAAGGGGATCAGGCTCTGCTCTTGGGTCGGGACGTTAAGAATATCCGTGGGTGTCCTCAGGATCACAAAAGAGAGAAGATCGACGGAAGGGTCGTTCTTGAGCGCCGTTCTCATGAAACGGTAGTTCATGCTCGGAGTGCCGGAGACCATGAGGATTCGGATCTTGTCGCGTACCACTTTGAGGGAAAGGTTGACATGGTTGTTCGAGGCGAGGCTCTCTCCAAACTGCTCGGGGATGGAGATCGAGAGGTTCTTCTGCCCTATCTCCTCTGGTGTGAAAGAGAGTGAAACCGTGATTTCTCCTGGAGATGGGATAGGCAGGCGAACGTTCTTGGCTGTAACGAGCTTTGTGCCATCCTTCAAGAGGACCGGCAGCATGAGGCCTGAGTAGCCGTAGCCTCTGACCGTGACGTCGATGACGACCTCTCGTCCCCGGAATCCAAGAGAGGGCGCCCTGACAGCCTTGATCAGGATGTCCTTGTACTCCGCCGGATTTCCTAGTGGAACAACCAGCACAGGAAGTCCGGAGGTCGGACTGTCATCCCATTTGACCTTCCCATCGCTGAAGAGGACCGCGAGAGTGTTCTTGCCGCTCAATTCGCTTAATGCCCCCTTCGACATCTCCCTTGGCTCCTTCCGCCTTCAGCCCACTCAACTCATCGACCCTCAGAGTCTTCAGGGATTCCCCCAAACCGTAGAGCTTGACGTCAAACTTCTCCCTGAGAGACGTCAGTAATGGGTTGGATCCTTCCGTCAGAAGGGCCTTTGCTTCATCCAGGCGGCTCCCTTTTCCGTTCGCTTCGGGTTGAGCCATGCTCTTTGAAGTGTCTATCAGGAGACCGATGACGGGTGACACCTTGTGTTCCTTCGTCGTCAGCAGAGAGGGGTTGAGAGCAAAGGCAACAAGAAACAGAATGGCACCCAGACGAAGGAGAGAGAGGCCGAGGGCTCTCGAGGATCCGAGCTTCGCACGAGTGACTCGATACTGAGCGAAGGTTGCAGCGAGCCCCAAAGCAAAAAGCACGAGGATCGACCACAGGGGAAAGACAGGAGCGATAGTCACCTGGCTGAGATTCATAAGCTCTGGCGCCTCTTGATGAACGGATGGTGAATCACGTCTTTCTTATAGTCCGAGGTCAGGGAGTAGACGATGATGTTGATCCCCATCTTGAAGGCAGCACTCCTCTGCAGTTCCCCACCGGGCGTGCATTCGTGCACCCACTTTCCGAACTTGTCTTTTGACCATGCGCCCGCAAGGTCATTCTGGGAGTAGATGACAGGAGTCCAGTTGTCGATGGTGATCCCTTCAAGGTAAGGATTCACTCGCTGGCGCCCCCCGATGCTCCCGATCAAATAGAAACTCTGATAGACCGAATGGTCCGCGGGAAGCTTTCTCATCTCATGGCCTGGGAGAACTTGCTTCATCTCTCTTCGGAAGGCCAGATCAAACCCATACCCTTTGGCCCCGACGGTGTCTTCGGCAAAGAGAAACCCTCCGTAAGTCAAGAAGCGCCTCAGAATCTCTCTCTCCTGTGGAGTCAAGGGATCGAATTCGTATTTTCCTGCCATGATGAGGAAGGGACAGTAAAAGAGATCCCCGTCGGTGAGTGTGATCACCCGTCTCTCCTGCATCCCATCGATACTCGTCCTCAGTTCGAGTTCCTCAGTAATGGCTTCTACAAACTGGGGATTGGGATCCCAGTCGCCGCCACGGTATTTGAGTTGGGCAAAGAAAAACTGCGGGAACGAGGCCGATAAAGAGATCTTTGACCGAGAGAATAGAACTCCCGCAGTGAAGCTCAACGCGAGGTTTAGGAATTTTCTTCTTGAGATCATCTCTTCTTCCGTATCGTGAACAGCCCCATCCAACAAATGAAGTCAAATCAACCGCACATCAGAGTGATGAAGGCTTAGACCATGGCCCTCCGTTCGCCAGAACCATCTCGACCGCCAAAACTCCCAGAAGGAAGGCGAGAAGAAAAGGCCAAAGCTCCTTTCGTCTCGCCTGAAGGTCTCTGAGCGTTCCTTCCTGATAATCTATAATGCTCACCTCCATGGATCCGAACTTTTTACTGAGCTCACTCTCGGAGAGCTTCAACAAGTTCGATTCCTCATAGGGTGCATTCACACCCCGTCTCACCTCTCCGTTAGAAAGAAACCATTGATAGATCCCTGTCCCTTCAGGTGTCCCCCTGATCTGACGAGGGTTCCCTTGGTCCGGGAAAGGTTCTCCGAACCTGAGACTCGGAGGAAGGGTGTTCCCGATCAGCCCGACTCCCTCTTTCAGCATTCCCTGGATGAGCGGAAGATAAGATGCATTCAGAGCGAAGTCGTTCCAATCAAGATCGGCGCTGGAAGTGAAAAGGAAGAGCTTCGTTTTCCCAACGGGGGCCTCCACGAGAAGGGGATCCTGAGTCCCAAGGACTAAGAGTTTTCTAACCATCCCTTCGATTGCGAAATATCGGTGAAAAGAGGCGTTCTTCAAACTATCCCCCTTGTCAATAAGGGACCGAAGTGTTTCCTGATTGCGATCAATCTGAGTGATTCTTGCCAGTCTCTGACTCGTATCCTTGACCTCGAGAATTCTCCAGGGAAGAAAGGAAACAGCGTTGTAGGCGTCTGGAGTGACGCGGTCCCCGAGAAAGAGGAAGAGGGGTCTTCCGAGCTCGAGAAAGGGAGCCAAGCGTGAGGCCTCGAATCGGGCCACATTGAGAAGAAAAATCGCCTCGTAGGAACGAAGATCGATGCTGGCCATCTCAACCTCAGTTACCACTCGCGTGGAAAACGAGGAACCGTCCGTTCCCCCGGGTTGGAGAGCATTCACCAGATAAAAGCTTTCTGCCGCCTTTAAAGAGGTTTTCGGATCTCCATCAACGATGAGGACTTTGACCTTATCTCTGACCTTCAAAGAAAAATAGAACACGTCATCGAGGGGCAGCTTGTCTTCGGAGAGACGGATTTCGCCATCGATCCATCCAGGTTTGGTTAGAAAGAGTTCGAAATAGACCTTTCCCTCCTCTCCCGGCTGCAGGCTGACCGATTTCTGGTCGACTTTGATGCCTGAGAGAATGAGTTGAATGATCGGTGTTCCGGCTTGGTCAGAGAGATTGGAGAGTGTGACCTCGAGACGCGCTGGAACTCCCACGACCCCTTCTCCCTCCACGAGGAGAACATTCTTGATGCAGACATTCGGATCTCGATTCGGACCGCCGACCCTGAGAAAGGTAAGTTCCGCGTCGGAAACGGCGTCCAGTTTGCTCAGGTCTAATTTCTCCCAATCTCCTCGGGCCAAGTCGGTGACGATGAGGATTTGTTTCGGGACCTTAAGGTCCTTGAGTGCATGATAGGCCGAGCCAAGGGCTGACGCCGGATGACCGGCACCGAAAGAGAGAGGAATGACCTCAAGGGTCCTCAGGGCCTCTTCCGATTTCATCCATGAGAGCCGGTTCGTTTCTTGGGGCACGGGTTCGGGGACCGTTGGGATGATCATGACCTGACCATCAAATCCTTCCAAGGTTTCCTTGATTGCCTTCTTTGCCCGCGTTGTAATGTTCTCCCCTTTCATCCCGGTACCCCATGCTCAGAGAGTTGTCGAGAAGGATTACCTTTGCGCCGCTACTCTGGAGGGCAGCAAAGCCGGGCCTCATCAGGACAGGCCGTCCGATCATGAGGACAATGCTGAGGACTGCCAGGATTCTGAGGATGAGCAGAAGGAGATGCTTCAGACGTTGGGGTCTTGCTGTGACGCGTTGAGACTGAACCAGGAGACGGACCGCAGAGAATTTTCGTGGAATGGCCTTTCGCTGGGTAAGCCGATGGATGAGAACCGGTAGAATTCCCGCAGCCAGACCGAACAGGAGAAGAGGGTTTAAGAATGTCAAATTCATGTATGAGGGGACCTAAACTTTTCTCGCCAGGTCAGGTAACGTACCAACGCACGATCGAGACCAATGGAGGTGTCGAAGAGAGAGTAGTCGATGAGATTGGAGGCACACGAAGCCCGGTAGCCCTCAATCAACGCGTGGATCGTCTCGAGGTAGGCGGATCGGATGACCTCGGGATCAGCCAAAAGCCTCAGATCCTCCTCGAGGTCTTGGAAGAGAGAGGGTTCGTGAAAAGGAAACTGGAGCTCATCCTTGTCCAAGAGATGAAAGACCATCACATCACTCCCTCTTGAACGGAGCTGTTTCAGTCCTCTCATGACCTCTTCAGGCTGGTCCAAAAGATCGGAGATGACAAGAATCAGTCCTCGTCTCTTCACGGAGGTCGCAAGCTCCTGCAGCACCGAGGCGACCGAGGTCTCTCCTTGAGGCGTGCAAGCCTCTAAGGCTTTGAGAATGGCGAAGAGATGGTCGTGAGCTGCTTTGGAAGGGATCACCTTTTCGATCTTCTTCGAAAAGGTCACGAGACCCACCGAATCCTGCTGCTTCAGCATCAGATAGGCGAGGGAAGCCGCCAGCGTGGAGCCGTAGTCGAACTTGCTCCAACCATCGGAGGCATATCCCATGGAAGCGCTCGAGTCCATCACGAGGGTGGCCTTGAGGTTCGTCGCCTCTCGATATTCCTTGATGAAGTACCGGTCAAACTTCGCGTAAGCCTTCCAATCGATGTGACGAACGTCATCGCCCTCCGCATATCCGCGATGTTCTTCAAACTCGGAACTCAGTCCCTTGGCCTGAGAGGGATGGATCCCCACCATCACGCCGTCGACCACGAACCGCGCCCGGAGATAGAGTCTCTTCAATCCCGCGAGAACTTTTGGATCGAAATAGTTCAAGGCCGAACCTCCTGAAGGAGACGGTCAATGATCTGGAGAGAGGTAATCCCCTCGGCCTGGGCCTTGAAATTGGTGATAATCCGATGCCGGAGGATCGACGGAACGACCGCTTGAACATCCTCCACAGAGGCCACGTATCTCCGATCCATGATGGCCCGGGCCTTGGCCGCGAGAATCAGATATTGGGAGGCCCTCGGTCCTGCGCCCCACTCGGTCCACTCCTTGACGAAGGGAAGGGCCTCCGTCTCCTTCGGTCGGGAGGAGCGTACCAGGTTTCACCGCGTATCCGATGACGTGGGAAGAGGCAGGCACTTTTCTCACGAGGTCCTGGATCTCAAGGATCTTCTCTGCGTTCACCACCTTTTCAAGAACCGGCTGATAAGAACACGTGGTGGAGGCGACAATCTCCATCTCTTGATCTAAGGTGGGATAGTCGATTTGGATATTAAACATGAATCGATCGAGCTGAGCTTCTGGTAAGGGATACGTTCCTTCCTGTTCGATGGGGTTCTGGGTTGCGAGGACGAAGAAGGGAAGATCGAGGGTGTGGGTGATGCCACCGGCGGTTACTTTATATTCCTGCATCGCCTGGAGCAGAGCTGCTTGGGTCTTGGGAGGAGTCCGGTTGATTTCATCCGCTAACAGGATGTTGGTGAAGATCGGCCCCTTGATGAAGCGGAACCTCCTCTGTTTGCTCCCCATCTCTTCTTCTAAGACATCTGTTCCTGTGATGTCCGAAGGCATCAGGTCCGGAGTAAACTGGACTCGATTGAAGTTCAGTTCCATGATCCCGGCCAGCGTTGAGATGAGCAGGGTTTTGGCAAGGCCCGGAACGCCGACCAGCAAGCAATGGCCCCGGCAGAAGAGGGCGATGAGAATCTCCTCAATAACCTTGTCTTGTCCCACGATCACCTTTTTGATCTCAGAGATGATCTCGGTTTTCTTTTTCCCCATCTCGTCCACCTGGGCGAGGTCCCTGTCGGTAAGTGCAACCTCTTTCGCTGCTTCCATGAATGGATTTATCTCCTTAGTTTATTTGCGACCTCTCTTGCTTTCGCAGCATCCGCTGGATCTCCAAGCATCTCACACGCTTGAGCGAGCCCCAGATGCACCTCTGGATCGAAGGGATTGATCTGGAGGGATTCTTCGAATGCCCCTCTGGCCCGTTTGAAGTCCTTCAACTTGAGATAGACCTGACCCGTCTGAGTGTAGGGAGTCGGATGGTCAGGGGACAACTCCTGAGAACGTCTGAGAACGGTAAGAGCTTCCTGATTCCGGCCGGTGTCGATCAGGGCAGAAGAAAGCCGGTTGAGGATGGGAACAGAGTCGCCAGCCTCTGACAGGGCCCGGCGATACTCGAGCACGGCTGCGCTGGCCCGGCCCCTCTCTTTCAGACGGTCACCGAGGTGGGCCCGGTTCCTCGCCACCATCGATTTGATCTCTTCCATATCGAGCCGTTCCTCATCGGCTCTTCCCTCCTTTACCTTGAAAGGATGAACAGCCACTCCAGCCACCGGACTCAATTCCTTGGAGGCCAGGAACCCTCTCCATTTTTTCTCAAACTCAGAGAATTCGAGCCCAAGAATTTCCTTGATCGCTTCGCCGGCTCCCCGCGTGTTGGAGTCGGCCATCCGCTTCATGATCTCTTGAAGGCGATCGTGACCCGCTGTCGTCAGGATAAACTCAATGGCCGACGCTGCCTGAGCGTAAGCCAGCTGGACGTCTTCGGGGGTTTCTAGGCTAATGAGAGAGGGTTCCATCTTCTCGAAGGGGATCAGTTTATCATTGGCCAGGGCTTGGGCCAGCAGGGTTTGGTTAACCGTGGAAAGGTAAGACGGCCCGTTTCGCCATCGGGTTTCTTCGTACTTTGAGAGTCCCTCGTGGAACCAAATCGGAGCCTTATTCGATGTAAGCTTCACAATGAGGTAGTGCATGTATTCGTGGCTGATGGCATCCAGCCATCGGTAGCCGTGAACCAAAGCCCTCGGAGAGAGGAACTGCAGCTTATTGAACTTGGTGAGTCCCACCGCTCCGGTCACCTCAATGTCTCGGACGGACAACGTGGATGCCAGGTAGAAGGCCCTTGCGTCCGGAAAGAGCTCGATCCTCACTTTCTCCTTGGGTGTGAAACCATACTGCTCGGCCATGACCTGGTGGGTCTTTTCAAGGGCATCCGTCAGGGTGTCGACCAAGATTCCATCCTGTTTCTCGTCGAGGAGGATCACGAAATGGGGGCTCTCATGACGTTGATAGGGTGTGAGGACATTCAGCGTTTCCTCCACAAACAAGGCAAAACCCCGTTTGTTTTCGTCCTCCCCTCCAATCTCGATGGCTGACTTGATGAGTCTCAGAGACTCTGAGTAGTCTCCCCGGTGTAAGGCAATATGAGAGGCCAGTTCGAGAAGCTCCGGGTTTCTGGGGTCTTTGGAAATTACCTCCTTGACCTCCGGCCAGAGGGTTTCTACGTCCCAGCGTTCCAGCTTCTCTTTCAGCGATTGAATAACCTCTGGACTCACCTCGGAGGACATCGCTGGAGGTGCCAAGAAAAAATAGCTTATCAGAAGGACGGCGGAAGTGATCACGGTGAATCTTTTCATTCTGTCAACCCTTTGAAATATCTTTCGACGTCTCTCTTGTATTGGGAAGGAATTTCCTCTTTCAGTGCTTCCATCACCTTTTCTCGCAGGATCTGTGGAGCCTTGTAAGCATCTTTTGAGGGTGGTTCAAATTCCTCGCGGTCGATCCCTGTATAGCCTTTCTCTCTGGGTCTCTTCGACTCCGGCTGGGGGAGGGTGGGCATGGGGACCCAGGGCCCGTAATACCAACCAGGACGGGGATCATAGGCCAACGGATAACCCCAGCGATTGGCCTGCATTTGCATGGCCATCTGCTGAGCCATCTGTTGCATGGCCTGCTGCGACCGCGACAGGCTTCGAATGGCGTCTTGCTCAGGAGGAATCGCGCCGGGTGCATCTTCTCCCCTGAGACGTCCCGTAGCGTTACCCATGGATTCTGTCGCGTCTTTCAGATCGTTCAGGATGTCGGAATCCATGCCTGGGAAAAGCTGGGAGAGCATCTCGAGTTTCTCCGTTAACGTCCTGGTTCTATTTTCAAGCTTGTCCTGGCGGGAGGAGAGGCCTGGAAATTCCTGTTTTTTCTCAGACGTCAGGATCTCCTCTGGGTCCGGGATGAGGGTTTTGGCCATCTCCAGCAGCTGATCAATCATTTTTTGAGCCCCTGGTTTTGCAGAGAGCTCTGTCTTCAAGTTCTTACTGAGACGCGAGAACTTTTCGAGTTGGCCTTCCTTGAGAAACTTCTCGAGCTCTGCAACGGAATCTCTCTGCTCCGAAGGGAGTGAGCGCCGGAGTTCCTCCAGAATCTCTTGGAATTGGGCCAAGGATTGGTTCAACCGTTTTTCAATTTCTTCCTCCATCTCTCGCTTCAGGTCACGGTCAATTCCTTCGGTTCCCGAAAGGATCTTTTTCTGTTCGTCTAGAATGTTGTCAAGCTCACTGGCTTGGCGGGACATCTCTGATTGGAGTCGATCGAAGGATCCCTGGCTGGCCTGGGCTCCTGCTCTGGCCATGGCTGCCATCATCTCTGACAGGGCTTGGAGGAGTCGCTGAGCAGCTTCCACGGCACCGGCCAGATCTCCTGACATCAGTTTCTTTTGAATCTCGTCAAGGTCACTGAAGAGATCCTGGAACTCGAGATCACTCAACTCAGGGCTATTGATGAACTCGTCGGGAAGCTGAGTGGCCATCTTGCTCAGGGCCTCCATCACCGTATGAAGCAGTTGTCTCAACTTGTCGAGCTCTTTCATCATGGTTTCGAGGAGCTCAGGGGTGAGGGGCCCCTTGTGGTCCCGAAGGGCATCGATGAGCCGCCTCTGACGATTGCGTATCTCTCGGGCCAGAGCCTCCACTTCATTCATCCGTGCTTTCTTGGTGAGGTCCTCCGCCAGCAGAGAAAGGCGTTCCAGTTCACGGGTGACCGTTTCATCGGTTTCCTGGTGGATCCTTTGCTGCAGAGAGGCGAGGTTTCGCTTTAACGCTTCAAGATCGAAGCGCTGGATCTTCTCGGGTCCCATGGGTTCAAGGGTTTTATCAACCTGTTCCAGGATCTTGTTCATCTGTTTCGAAAGGGCCTCTCGATCCTTCTTCTCTTCTAACTGATCTGCCAAAAGATCGAGAAGTGCATCGCTGAGCTGCTGAGCCTCCTCAACTTCCTTGGCTGCCCGATCCCTCTCCTCTCGGACGACCAAGCTAAAGGTTCTTGAGTATCCGACTTTTGGGCCGGAGATGGAGTCATTGTCCCAGACCTCCATCCGGTAAACGACCCGGTCTCCAGGAGCAAGGGCCAATCCGGTGAGATCCCATCGAAACATCTCAGGACCCACAGAGCGGGTCGTGCCAGGCCCCTTCAGGGTGATGAACCTTTCGGTCCCACCTGTCTGATAGCTCAGTCTCACCGCGGTGATTCCAAAGTCGTCCTTGGCGCTGTAGATGATGGGAGTCACCTCTGTCCCTGAGACCTCAAGATCTTCAGCAGGAGAAATGATCTCCCCTTCAGGATATTTGTCAGGGATGAGGTGAATTCGGTATAGCACCGGGTTGATGTTCTCGAATCCGAGCTCATCTTTGACATGGATGGAGTAAGCGCCTGGATGGAAGATCGGTAAGTTTCCAATCAGACGATCCGTCTCGATGTTGAGACTGAGTTCATTCCCTTGGTAAAGTATCAATTTCGCTTCTTTGACTGCTTTGTTGACCTGTGCCTCCAGGTTGACGACGGTCCCTTTCAAAGCCTCAATATGTCCTTCGTGGCTGACTTCTTTGGGAAGACGGGTGTACTCGGGAGGGTTCAGCGTGAGCCTGATCTTCAGTATCTCCGGGGCTTCGACCACGCGGATGGTCGAAACGGAGGAACTGGCTCGGCCCGACGTGACCTGGTAACGAAAAGAATTCTGGACAGAGGCGATCCGATGAAGGAAAGTGCCATCCCCTTGCGATTCCAGATTGATTCGGATGATGTCTCCGACCTCGGGCCAAACCATGAGCGCGAGACGGTCGGGTATATATCCTGCGGCCTTTGCCCTGATGAGAAGAGGGGTCCCGCGTAGAACGGTCGTGTTCAGAGGTTCGACCGAGAGGGACGTTTCTCTCATGGGAAGAGACGAGAAAGGATGGAGAATGGTCGCCAAGGAGCGGTTCAACCACTGGGGATCAACGGCAAGAAGGATCGAAAATGCAATCAAGAGAGGAATCAACAGGCGAAGATGCCTTGAGGCCTGTCGAAAGCTGACCACCCGGCTCGGAGGAATGACAGAGACCTTTTCCGTCGTCTTATCGAGATGGGCAGCGACCAGCTCCCGTGAGATCTTCCCTGAGTTGAACGGCCTCTCCATCTCCTGAGAAAGCAACAAGGCGTTTGTGACATCGTCCTTCAGTTGCGGGAACTTCTGCTCGACCTCTCTCGCAAGCTGTCCCATGGAAGGGCGCGAGAAGATCCGATAGAACCCCAGTAACATCAGAAGAAAGAATAGGGATAAGGCGGCGATGGTGAAGACGAAGGGAAGATACGGAACCGCCTCTCTCAACTCTTGAACAAAGAGGTTCCCGATCAACATGAGGATGACGTAGGAGGCCAGGAGGAGGAGAAATTCAAGGGCTGTCAGGAGCTGAAGACGAAGAGCAATTCCCTTGAGAAACCTTATGAGTCGGCCATGATGACTGTACAAGCCCTCTCGGGGTGACACTGTCCGGCTCCAGAGAAACAAGATGAAAAATTATAACATACCCCATCCTTCTTTAGCATTGTTCGAGTTGGAATCTATGTAACCCTTCAGAACAAGGTGTGAATAAATCAAAATCCCACAGGAGTGAGACCAGGCCCGTAAGGATGGTTCTCTTGTAGAACTTTGGAGCCGAACCTCTTAGGGTTCAACTCTGGCGATCCAATTGCTGTAGATACGTGTGCTTGCCGCGACAGAGGGTTGCCCAACCTATGATGCCCGGCATTCCAAAGTTCCGGAAAGAGAGCCATCCTGAAAGGGCCAAGGACAATCGAGACCAATTTTTTTTCACACCTTCTGAAGGGTTGCGAATCTATCACTGGGTTGCCTTCTGAATCCGTTTGGGAATCTCGAATTCGCAAGGGACCTTCGTTTGACAAAGGCCACAGCCTGTGACCGTGACACCATATTCTTTCATCTTGGCTTCTTTGACAACGGAATAGGAATATTCACGGCACTGATCTTTATTGTGGCCTCGCACCGTGATGGCACCCGCCGGACAGCGTTCGGCACACCTCTTACAGGTCCGATTGAAGTAATAAAGACAGTTGGAATAAGGATGAGAGAAACCTTTTCTTTGAAGCTTGAAGGGGAAGACTTGTTACCACGCTGCCCAGGCGAATGGCTTTGCCCTTTGGAGTAATGAATCCGTCACTGAGTCCGAACGCTCCGAGGCCGCAGGCATAGGCAACATGGCGCTCGGACCAATTGGAGGTAAGACCCACCCGGGGAGATTTCAGACGTCGAAAATAGGGGAGAATTCATGGGGGCTACCGCTGGGTAGCCCTTCTTAGTTAGCAAAGAGACGATGTGGTTTCGGAGCTTCACATTGAATTCTTCTCCGAAATCCCGAGCATGAGCCCAGAGAAGAGATGGATATCTATCTTCTTTCCGATTGCTTTTGCGGATATCCTCGGACGCTGGCAGAACCCAAGAGATCACAGAAATCTGTTTGGGCCGTTGACCTTTTCCAAAAGTCAGCTCAAAGATCTCCTTGGGAGTGAAATGATATCTTCCGATCGTCTTCTTGTACTGCCTAAAAAGGGGGTCGTCTCCGGAAGCAAATCCAACAAGGGGTTGATCCCAATACCTTCCTCCGTCCACCTTGCGACGATTGGCCGGACTCTTCTTGGTGAACTGGATAATCGCTTTCTCAATGAATTTCTCCGGATCTTTGGAGAAAGAGGATTTCTTCATCGAATTGCTCCTTTCCAGCCTGGGTAAGTTCCCGTTCATGTATCATGGATTGAGGTTCAAGTCAAACCATTCTGATCAAGGATTCGACGGAATTGCTGGAGAACCATCAAGAAAAATAGATTGGCGTGGCTTCGGAAATCGTTCTATAATTTTTTTGATAAAGCGGGAGAAAAGGCTAAAAAGGCAGTGGCAAGAAGACACATGAGGCTGGTCTATGAGTGCTGAAGATCTGTCGAAATTGAAGATTGATAAGTCTGTCAAGGCCTTTCAGCCAAAGAGACGGGCCCGCACCGTCTATCTCGGGATCGCCCTTCTTTTTCTCATGGTGGGTGCCTTTCTCTACCTTAACGGTTTCATTGCACCCGCCATTCCTGTAGAGGTGGCCACGGTTTCTCAGCTCTACCCATCACAGACCCTGTCGCAATTGAATGCAAGCGGGTACGTGGTGGCGCAGCGAAAGGCGGCCGTGGCGTCGAAGATCACCGGCCGACTCGTTGAGTTGAACGTGGAAGAAGGCAGCCGAGTCAAGGAAGGACAGGTGATCGCCCGCCTCGAAAATGAAGACGCCCTGGCAGCCCGGGATCAGGCCGAAGCGAATCTAAAGGTCTCACGCGCCAATCTTGACGAAGCGAAAGCTCAGCTTGAGGAATCAACGAAAACGTTTAACCGATATAAGCAACTGGTGGCAGGGGGATACATCGCCAGGGCAGACTACGACACGGCAGAAGCGCGATACCTGAGAGCCCAGGCCGCAGTGGCCGCAGCCGAAGCATCCATCAAGGCCAGTGCGGCAGCCCTTCAGAGTACGAACGTGGCCCTTGAATACACGCTGATCAGAGCCCCTTTCGATGCAGTCGTTCTGACCAAGAATGCAGATATCGGAGACATCGTGACTCCCCTGGGAGCGGCCGCCAATGCAAAGGCGGCTGTCGTCACCATTGCCGACCTGAAATCGCTTCAGGTGGAAGCCGATGTTTCGGAGACGAACCTCGGCCTGGTCAAGGTGGGCCAGCCCTGTGAAATCCAGCTCGATGCCTTGCCCGATTCGCGGTTTCGCGGCGTTGTCCATACCATCGTGCCAACGGTCGACCGGTCGAAGGCAACCGTCATGGTGAAGGTCCGCTTTGTCGAAAAAGATCCCCGCATCCTTCCTGAGATGAGAGCCAAGGTGTCCTTTCTCTCCCGACCCGTCAAGGAAGGAGAGGAGAAGCCCCGCACGGTCGTGAACCCGTCCGCCCTCGTCACGAACGGGAGACAAGAAGACGGTGTTCGTCGTTCAGGGAGACAAGGTGACAGAGACTCCCATCACCGTGGGTCCCCTGCTCGGTGACAGGATCGAAGTGCTGAGCGGAGTGAAGGCTGGGGATCGCGTGGTGGTCAAGCCGTCCAAACGACTGAGAAGACGGTTCCAGAATCAAGATTCTGAAAAGTGATACCCCAAGAGAAGAACCCCATCGTCGAGATTAAAGACGTATCAGCAAATCCTATCGCCGGGGCAGTTATACCGTGCCTGTGCTCGCAGGGATATCAGCTTCGACATCGCCGAAGGAGAATTTCTTGCCCTCATGGGTCCTTCGGGTTCAGGGAAGACGACCCTTCTCAATCTGATTGCCGGAATCGACCGGGTGGACAACGGGTCGATTCGAGTGGGAGGCGTGGAGATTACCACTCTCTCAGAGATGGAACTTGCCCAGTGGCGTGCGACCCATGTAGGTTTCATCTTCCAATTCTACAACCTCATCCCCGTGCTCACGGCCCTTGAGAACGTGGAGCTTCCCCTTCATCTGACCAGCCCTTTCAAAAAAGGATCGACGGGAGCATGCCTTGATGGCTCTCCGGCTGGTCAATCTTGATCACCGGATCGGTCATTACCCGAGTCAGCTCTCGGGAGGGGAGCAGCAACGGGTGGCCATCGCCCGGGCCATCATCACCGATCCGACCCTTCTCGTGGCCGACGAACCCACGGGCGATCTCGATCGCGTCTCGGCCGAAGAAGTCCTCGATCTAATGGGCCGGCTCAACTCGGACTTGGGGAAGACCATCATCATGGTGACGCACGATCCGAGAGCCGCTGGGAGGGCTCGCCAACTCAAGCATCTCGAGAAGGGGTTGTTGAACGATGCTCATTCTTAAGATCCTCTTTAAGAACGCCTTTCGCAACAAGCTCCGAACGAGCCTCACCCTTCTCGGAATCACCATTGCGATCCTCGCCTTCGGTCTCCTGCGCACGGTCATCGCTGCCTGGTACGCAGGGGTCGAGGCCTCCTCGGCGACCCGTCTGGTCACACGGAATTCCATCTCCATCATCTTTCCGCTTCCCCTCTCTTATCGGGATAGAATCCGCCAGACGAGCGGCGTGAAGATCGTCTCCTATGGGACCTGGTTCGGCGGGGTCTATATCGACGAAAAGAACTTCTTCCCCAACTTTGCCGTGGATCCCCAGAGCTTTCTCGACCTCTATCCCGAATTTCTCCTGTCGCCGAGTGACAAGGAGGCCTTTTTGAAAGACCGAAAGGGATTCGTGGCCGGTCGAAAACTGGTCGAGAGGTTCGGCTGGAAGATCGGCGATATCGTGACCCTCAAAGGAACCATCTTTCTGGGAGACTGGGATTTTGTGCTTCGAGGAATCTATCGGGGAAGAGAGAAGAGCACGGATGAGACTCAATTTTTCTTCCACTGGGACTATCTGAACGAAGGCTTGAAGAAAAGGATGACCTTTCATCCGTGGGTGGATCAGGTGGGCTACTACATGATCGGCGTGACTCGGCCAGATGTGGGAGCCAGCGTGGCGGCCTCGATCGATGAAGCTTCCAAGAACTCCCTGGCAGAAACCCTGACGGAGACCGAGAAAGCGTTTCAGCAGGGCTTTGTCGCCATGAGTGGCGCCATCATCACCGCGATCCAGGTCGTCTCCTTCGTCGTCATCGTGATCATCCTGGCGGTCGTTGCCAATACCATGGCCATGACCACTCGCGAGAGAATCGGCGAGTATGCGGTTCTAAAGACCCTGGGTTTTGGCCGAGGACACATTGCAGGGCTCATCTTCGGTGAGTCCTTCGTCATCACGATGATGGGATGTGGCTTAGGCATCGCAGCCACTTTTCCCGCAGCTCAGTTGTTCAGCCATACGCTCGGTGCCTACTTTCCGATCTTCAATGTGGAAACGAAGACGCTCTATCTCGACCTTTTGGCTGCAGGCGTGGTGGCAGGATGTGCGGGCATTGTACCCACGACGCGGGCCATCCAAATCCGCATTGCGGACGGACTCAGGAGGATTGGCTGATGGCCATTCCCATATCGTACAACATCCGCAATCTCTGGACGCGGCGGCTCACGACGATCCTGACCCTTTCTGGGATGGCCCTCGTGGTCTTCGTCTTTGCGGCCATCCTGATGCTGGCCAATGGACTTCAGAAAACGCTGGTAGAAACGGGCTCCTATGACAATGTCGTCATCCTTCGAAAAGGTGCAAGCACGGAGGTGGTGAGTGGGGTAGGGCGGGATCAGGCTTCGGTCGTGGAGACTCAGCCCGAAATTGCGATTGGGCCAGAAGGTCGACCGCTCCTTTCGAAGGAACTCGTGGTGTTGGTGAATCTTACAAAAAAGGGGAGTGGATCTCCCACGAATGTGACCATCCGAGGCATTGATGCACAGTCGCTTTCTTTACGACCCCAGGTGAAGCTGGTGGAGGGACGATTGCCACGGTGGGGGTCTTCAGAAGTCATGGTGGGTTCCAGCATTGTCCGGAGATTCAGTGGTGTGACACTGAATGAAACGTTCCGTTGCGGAATGCGTGACTGGAAGATTGTGGGGATCTTCGATGCAGGGAACACAGGCTTCAGTTCAGAGATCTGGGGCGATGCGGACCAGCTCATGCAGGCTTTCCGGCGGCCCGGCTATTCGTCGCTCATCTTCAGGCTGCGGGATTCCTCCGAATTCGAAAAGGTGAAATCACGAATCGAAAGTGATCCACGGCTCACGCTCGAGGCGAAACGAGAGACACGCTATTATGCCGACCAGTCTGAGATGATGGCCAAGTTTCTTCGGATCCTGGGGATCTCTCTCACGATCATCTTTTCCCTGGGTGCGATCATCGGTGCCATGGTGACCATGTACTCTGCGGTGGCCAATCGAACAGCGGAGATCGGCACGTTGCGAGCGCTCGGGTTTCGACGAAGAAGCATTCTGGTTGCTTTTCTCATCGAGTCTCTGTTTCTCGGTCTCTTGGGGGGCATCGTAGGACTCTTTTTTGCGTCCTTCATGCAATGGATCACCATCTCGACGGTCAATTTTCAGACGTTCTCCGAACTCGCCTTTAGCTTTTCCCTTAGTTATGACATCATTTATAAGGGTTTGGCCTTTGCTCTCATCATGGGTTTTGTGGGAGGTGTCCTCCCTGCCTTTAAGGCAGCCCGTATGAAAATTGTTGATGCCCTTCGTGCAAGCTAATCGAGAAAAATAAGGACAACTGATGTCAACTTCTTTACGAGTCTAAACGAATCAAACGGAGGGTTCCGGAAAAGTTGTCACGCCTTCCACGCTCCTTCATCCTCAATGTTGTAATATTCCTATTTAAGATAACCCTCTGTAACCATGAAGAAATCAGAGGATGAAGTGCCGCTCCGAAATTGCCTGAGCAGACAGTAGGTACCAGTCTCCGACGAAGAAAATCCCGTTTTTGAAAAAAGGTCATTTGCACCATCACGTGCGACATTTTGTACAGCTTCTGTTGCTCAGGCTAACAGTTAGAAATCAACAAGTTATCAAGTTACCGCGCGCAAATTTCTATTGGCATATAACTTGCACAAATTGCATGTAAAATAGAGTCGATGGGGGTAACTCAATGTCTTCGATGCAACAGGACGCCGTGCTGACTACTGGGGAAGCGATTGGTTATCTAAAAATCTCTAAACCAACATTTCTGAAATACATCCGTTCGGGAAGGATTAAGGCAATCAAGGCTGGGAAGGGCTGGAGAATCCTGCAGTCAGAGTTGGATCGTTTCCTTCGAGGAGAAACAGACATCAATTCCAATCATCCAAATGAGTCAACCCACACATTTCACGTGTTAGGTCAACCGCAGAGGGTTTAGACATCTTACGATCCGGTGGAAGGTTTCCCTCTGGTTTTCACTCATTGAGTCCTGCCATGTGTCTTTAGCCCTTGGGTTTTTCCCACCAAGCGATCATTCGAAAGAACCCTTGACCCACACCTCTTTTTACCGGCAAGTGTCCCGTAAGCCCCGCCCTTTAAGGCGTGGAGCTTCACTTACGCCTTTTTGATCCAAAAATTTTGGAAAGTCCAAAACATAATAAAGTAAAGAGTTCTTGACAGAGAACCTGTTTTTTGTAGATATTAGAATGGTTAGATAAGGTTCATCCTGGAGGCAGGAAACATTTGGATTGCGTGAGTTTGACTGTGAACGGTTCGGCCCTGCTTTCGGCGAATCGCCTGCCCTCCGCAGGACTTCTGGAGGCGGGGGTATGCGCAGGCGAGTCCAAAGGTCTCCAGAAAAACCATCCTTCCAATACTGAGTTATGAGGGAGTTCTCATGAAATTCGTTTCGATCAATGGAAAGCATTTGGCCTTAGAAGATGTCTTGGAAGTTGCAGAGGGGAGGGCGAAGGTGAAGATTTCGCCCTCCGTCGAGGGACCGATGAAGCGCTCCAGAGATTTCATAGAGAGCGCTCTCAAACGGGGAGAAAAGATCTACGGAGTCACAACAGGGTTTGGCCTGCTGAGTGATCAGATCATTGATCAATCTCAGATCGAAGATCTCCAGAGGAACCTGATCCGGAGTCATTCCGTGGGAGTCGGGCCCATTTTAAACGAAGCCACAACGCGGGCCATTATGCTTCTCAGGGCTAACGTTCTGGCCATGGGCCACTCGGGGGCACGAGTGGAGGTTCTGAAGAGGCTCGTTAAGATGATCAACCGAGGGGTTTATCCTGTCATCCCGGAACAGGGATCTGTCGGAGCCAGCGGGGATTTGGCCCCTTTGGCTCATCTTGCCTCTGTCCTGATAGGCGAGGGGAAGGCTGTCTTCAAAGGTCGAGTGATGTCGGGGAAGAAAGCAATGACGAGAGCGGGTATTCCCATCCTGACCTTGAAGGCCAAGGAAGGCCTTTCACTGATCAACGGGACTCAGGTCATGACGGCGATCGGTCTTCTTACCCTGCTTAGGGCTGAACGACTCTGCAAGATTGCTGACATCGTTGGAGCTTGCACCCTAGAAGCGCTCAAGGGAACCTTCAGTGCCTTTGATCCGGACATTCAGAAAGTTCGACCTTTCTTGGGGCACAAGGCCGTAGCGCTGAACTTCTTGAAATTGGGTCGCCAGAGTGAAATCGCGAAATCGCATGAATCCTGTTCGAAGATTCAGGATGCTTATTCCCTCCGTTGTATCCCGCAAGTGCATGGTGCCGTGAGGGAGGCTCTGATGTTTGTTCGAAAGATCCTTGAAGTGGAGGTCAACTCCGTAACCGATAATCCTCTCGTCTTTGCCGAGAAGGACAAGATTCTAAGCGGTGGAAATTTCCACGGAGAACCCGTGGCGTTGGCCCTCGACGTCCTGGGCATTGCAGTCTCTGAGCTGGGAGCGATCTCTGAAAGGCGGATCGAAAAACTCATCAACCCTGCCCTATCAGGGTTACCTGCTTTCCTGACTTCTGAAGGTGGCCTTCATTCCGGTCTGATGATCGTTCAGGTGAGCGCAGCTGCTTTAGCCTCCGAAAACAAGATTCTTCTCATCCTGCGTGTGTTGACTCGATCCCTACCTCCGCTGACAAAGAAGACTTTGTATCGATGGGTCCGATAGCTGCTCGGAAGGCAAGAGATATCGTTAAGAACGTTGAGAACATCCTGGCCATGGAGCTCTTGTGTGCGTCCCAGGGTCTTGAGTTCTTACTTCCCCTGAAACCTGGGAGAGGGATTCTCGAGGCCTATCGGGTGATCCGCGAAAAAATTCCCCCCATCGTGGGAGACCGCCGGTTTAGCGAGGATATTGAAAAGATCTCTTCTCTGATCGAATCCGGGGTACTTCTGCGGCGAGTGGAAACCGTGCTCGGAGGACTGGCTTAAACCCCTCACGTTTTTCTCTCACAGAGCCCACAGAGGCACTAGAGTGTTTGAGTCGAATCGTTGAGAGGACGATTCGACTCAAATGACCAGTCTTTCTGAATGGGACCCGACAGCTGTGTCCGTGGGGCTCCATGGCAGTGATTGACAGATGCAGTTTTTTCTTTTAGATGAAATTCATCGCTTTTCAAAGGCAGAAACAGGGGAGCTCAATGACGAGGGAGAAAAATGAAGATTGAACAACTGGCAAGAAAGGGAATTTTGAAACTGGTGGCCTACGTGCCTGGAAGGGCAATTGAAGAGGTCGAGAAAGAGTACGGAGTCAAGCGTTGGGTAAAGCTCGCCTCGAACGAGAACCTACTCGGTCCTTCACCGAAGGCGCTCAAGGCGATCCGGAAGGAGCTTCGAAACATCCATTTCTATCCAGAAGCGCCTTGTTCTATTCTAAAAAAAGCCCTTGCTCGAAGGTTTTCACTTGGAGAAAGGAACATCGTCATATCCAACGGAGCGGATAATCTCATCTCTATGGTGGCCAATGCCTTTGTGGACGAGGGCGATGAAGTGGTGATGGCCACTCCGACCTTCCCAGTCTATACGAATACGACTCAGATCATGGGGGGGATCCCCGTAAGAGTTCCTTTGAAGAAATTCACCCATGACCTTCCTGAAATGCTGAAGAGAGTGAATCGAAAGACGAAATTGGTTTACGTCTGCAATCCAAACAATCCCACGGGCACGATCGTGACTCGGAAAGCTCTCGACGATTTTATGTCAAAGCTTCCGGAACGAGTCATTTTGATCCTCGATGAAGCCTATTTTGATTTTGTTGATGATCGGAACTTTCCAAACGGATTGGGATATGTGAAGAAGGGGAAACAGGTCATTGTGCTTCGAACCTTCTCCAAAGTTTATGGATTGGCTGGCCTGCGGATTGGTTATGCCCTGGGACGAGAGGATTTAGTCAAAGGGCTTAATCAGGTGAGAGATCCATTCCCTGTTCACCGGTTGGCGCAAGTGGCAGCGGAGGCGGCTCTGAAAGACAGGAAATATGAAGAGATGTCCGTCCAGATGATTCGTGACGGGAGAAAATATTTGTATCGGGAGCTTAAACGCTTAGGGCTTTCCTATGTGCCGAGTCAGGCCAACTTTATCTTGATCGACTTCGGCAGGGATATCAACGAGGTGTTCGAAGGCTCTTCTGCGAGAAGGAATTATCATTCGGCCTGGTCGTATGTGGAACTATCCAACTTCTGGAAGAGTGACCATTGGAAGGATAGGGGATCACCGAAAATTCATCAAAGCCCTCAAGAAGATCCTTAAGATAGTCATTGGTCATTGAGTCATTGAGTAATTAAACCCTGGAGTCGTTGAGTAGGCTGACTTAGTGAAGTAAGTTGAGTAAGTTCAGTGAATTCATGACTAATAACTCAATAACTTAATGACCAATGACGATGACTGGTTTGAGTGACTCAATGATTAGTTGAATGTGACTCATGACTCAATAACCAATAACCTAATAACTTAATGACCAATAACCCAATAACTGTTTTCAAATGACCCAATGACGCAACGATCCTATCTCGCGGGCAAGTCAGTGATGCCAGTTGAGCGGGGAGTGACCCAACTCGACTCCATTACTTCAATACTCCATTACTCCGTAACTCCATTACTCACTCCAATCTTCCCATACTTTCTCCTTCTAACCTGAATTATTTTCATACCGAATTGACAGTTTACGGACAGTAAGCAGTTCTTCGCGGATCTTTCTCATGAAAGTTCTAAGGAGATCAAAGTATTACGGTCATCAAGACCGTATGGCATGGTAATTGCTGAATCTAATTATATTGAATTTGATACAGGCGACGCCGGTCCAATCTGACAAAGCCTTGTTTGAACATCGGACATTCGCATCGCCGAAGTTAATCAGAAAACCGGATTGCTTTGGCTTCCGGTCTCCCAGTTTTGATTCCGGTTTTCTGATGAATTCTAATAGGTTCGAGAAAGGGGTTTGAGATGAGAATTTGGCATAATTCCACCAGCTTCACGTACGGCAAAAGTGCCAAAATGTCAAAAATCGATAAATGGGACACTCTAAGGTCAGTTTTTTACCACTTCGTCGAAAATGTCCTCCTGGAATGGTATCCAAGGTTATTCCCAGAAGAGAGGCATCTAGCCCCCGCCTTTGTCAAAAATCATGTTATTTCAGATCCTTACCTGATTTTTCTGGTAAAACCGTAAACTTGAGTCAAGCCAGGTCAATTGCACACAATAAATGGCACGGATTGTGCTAATTAGACCCTTACGTATATGAATACCATTATGAACAAAAACGTTGCATGCAGGGCACTTGTCTATTTTCTCTGCGTTTGCTTTGTCCTCGTGGGGAGCACAGTTTTGGTTTGGGCTGCTGGAGGAGGAAAAGAAAAGAATACTCCCATTGGTGAAATGGTCTCGAGCGGAGAGGTGAGCTTTGAAGCCAAAGGAAAGAGATGGGCGAGACCTGAATCCATTCTTTTTCCAGTATTTAAAGGAATGAAAGTCAAAACGGGTAGGGGAACGGCAGTCATCACCTTAACCAACAACAGTCAGATTGAAGTGACCCCCAACAGCGAGCTTTCGCTAACTCAGGAAGATCAGATTTCGATTTCACAAGGAACCGTCAATTTCAGAATTCCTATCACGGCCCAAACGAAGGTCAGCATCGGGGATCTCTCGGTCATGAGGTCTCCTCATCTCCAGGCATCTAAGAGCGATCCACCGATCTTCCAAAAGATGGAAGAGGCGATAGGGACCGTGTACATTCGTCCGAACGGCTCCCTGGTCGTCAAAAGCGAACGAGGATCTATTTCTGTGATCGACAAGAATCGAAATGTCTTAGCCTCTCTCCCCTCACACGACTCCGTCACCTTCCCTTCCGCAAAAGTCTTCGGCAAGGGGAATGTCATGGTGGCTCAGGCAGGGGATGTTTTAACCCCCCAGCAAAAAATGATGCAAAAGCAGGTTGAAGTGACCCTAGGAGTTAAACCGGAGGAGGCTGATGTTCTGGAAGACTATCTGATTGATTTCTCCAAGGCCCTTCAGGGGAAACCCTTGCCTCGCGACCTTGACGCTGAAAAGTTTTTTGCTGTTCTCGAGAAGCATTATACGAATCAAGAGGCCATTAATGAGGTCAGGCAATACCATGTGGAGGTGACTAACGACGCGGATAGTTACGACATCGTGATCTGTGACAGGCAGCACAAGTGGAGGCTTTACAGGGATCTGGGCAAAACCACCGATCACGTTGAATATCCCTATTGGCCGGAGCGCAAAGAGATCGAATGCCAAGAGGCATTGGTTCCTCCACTGGCCGTGGCCATTTGGGAAGGTGAGATTGCAGCGTTGGTCATTTTTATAATTAACGACGACGATAAGAAACCTATTTGCCCATAATCAATTTTTCGAGGCCCCAGTCTTTTTGACGCACTGGGTTTTTTTTGGACTTCAGTCAGTGAAAGTAAGGAGCAATTGAGATCAAAATGGCGCGATTTGAGAAACCAAAAAAGAGGCTTCTGAAGCTTCGAAGAGTGAAGAGGATCTGTCAGGAAAAGGGCTGCCTTAACACAAGAATCATCTTGGGGCTCTTTTTTCTTGCCCTTACTCTGACAGGCTGTAATACGAATCTGTCTCTTCAGCCGGTGGCTCCTGCGGAGCCTCAGGTCAAAGACATCGAGTCCACCAGGCAAGTGAAAGAGATGAACGAAAAACTCATGACAGGAGGCCTCTCATCGAAGCGATCCATTCAACAGGAGTACAAGATCGGACCGGATGATCTGTCTGGAAATCATGGTCTTTGAGGAGGAGAAGCTAAACAAGACAGTCCGCGTGAGTTCTCAGGGGAATATCAGTCTTCCGCTTCTGGGAATCCTAAAGGTCAAAGGGCTGACAGGCAGCCAGCTTGAAAAGGAGATCCGAGATCTGCTCGCAGAAAAATATATGAATGATCCTCATGTCAGTATCTTTATTAAGGAGTTTCGAAATCAACAAATCTCTCTCATGGGTGCTGTTGGAAAACCCGGTGTTTATGACTTTTCAGGGCCAAAAACCGTGTTGGATCTCCTTGCAGTCGCCGGAGGGTTAAGAGACGATGCTGGAAAATTGCTTTTCGTGCTTCGACCTTTGAACCCCGATGCACCGAAGACCAGTGATGCACCGAAGACCAATAAAGAACCTGATGACGAGAAGCCCCAGACGTTTGTCGTCAGCCTTGAAGATCTTTTGATCAAGGGTGATCAGCGAATGAATTTGCCCCTACTGCACGGCGATGTCGTCAATGTTCCTCCGGCTGGAAAAGTGTTTGTCGGAGGAGAGGTGAGAAGCCCCGGGGGATTTTCTCTCGCGAAGAAAACGACGCTCAGTCAAGCCATCACGCTCGCGGCAGGGCTAACACCCAAGGCGGACGGTGCCGTCACGAGGATTTTCCGGTACGCGGGACAAGGGGATCAGAAGGAGGTCATCACCATTAACGTCTATTCCATCCAAAGGGGCGAGATCGAGGATCCCTACGTGAAAGAAAACGATGTGATCTTCGTTCCTAAGAGTGCATCAAAAACAGTTCTGTACGAATTCTGGGATCTCCTCAAGGGTCGTATCGCTGGATTTCCAATTGCTTGGTAAGGAGAACGGTTTGAGACAGCTTCCCCCTGACGATTATCAACAGCTTCCATCCCCTCCGGGATACCCCCCCTTCATGCCTTTCCCGGAGGAGAAGGAAGTTCACCTTCGGGACTACTGGAAGGTGATCCGGAAGCGAATTTGGATGATCGCAGCCATTGCCTTGATTGCCGTGGTCATTGCAGCGGTGAAGGCCTTTACGACCAAGCCCATCTACCGGGGGACGGCCACTCTCCAAATCAATATTGAAAATCCCCAGATCGTCGATTTCAAGGAGATCTTCACGGTCAACATGTGGGCCATGGACTATTACCAGACCCAATACAAAATTCTCGAGAGCCGCAATCTGGCAAGACGCGTGGTTCAGAAGATGAACCTCGCGGCACACCCGGAATTTCTCCCCGACGCTCCAAGCCTGTATCAGAATTGGAAGTCGGGGGTCCGATCCTCCGTCGGCAAGTTTCTGCGTTCCATCCACCTTCTCCCCCCTCCCAAGAAGAGTGCGTCTCCAAATCAAGACGTCTTTTCCAACTCGAACGACCAGGAAAATGAGAAGGACAGTCCTCTCGTCAGTGCGTTCTTAGGTCGACTCAGGGTAGAACCCGTGAAGGAATCGCGTCTCGTACGAGTTCACTTCGACGCGTTTCACCCAGACCTCTCAGGGAAGGTTCCAAATGTTCTGGTCGAAGAGTACATTCAGTTGAACTTAGAGTCCCGCGTGAACTCATCAGAGCAGGCCAAGGAATGGTTGGGCAAGCAGCTGGAAGAATTGAAAGCCAAGGTTGAGAGATCCGATGAAGCGTTGCAGGCTTTTGGTTCGCAGAATGACATCATCTCCCTCGATGAGAAAGAGAACCCAACTCTGAAACGCTTGGACGAGCTTAATCAGGAGCTGGCTAAAGCCGAATCAGAAAGGATGGCCAAGGAGGCCATCTACAGACAGATCAAACAGGACCGGGCCTTTGATGCGATACCGTCCATTCTCGAAAACAAGCTGATTCAAGACCTGAAGCAGACCTACATCCAGCTTGAAGCCCAGTACATGAGACTCTCTGAAACCTTCAAGCCGACCTATCCTGAGATGGTTCGTCTCAAGAACCAGATGGAGTCGACACAGAAGCGCCTCGACATCGAAGTGGGTAAAATCATTGCGAGCATCAAGAATGAATACGAGTCGGGTCTTCGTAGAGAAGCACTTCTCCGGGCGGCTTTTGAACAGCAGAAGACGAAGACCCTGACGATGCAGGGGAAATCCATTCAATACAACATCCTCAAACGCGAATCAGATACCAACAAGGATCTCTACAAAAGCTTGCTACAACGGCTGAAAGAAGTGGGAGTCTCAGCCGGATTCCAGGCTACCAATATTCAGGTGGTCGACCGGGCAGAGATCCCAAGAGGTCCCTTTGCGCCTGACAGGCATAAGAGCATCCTTCTTGCGGTCGTGATCGGCCTTTTCCTTGGAGTGGGATTGGCCTTTTTCTTCGAGTACCTGGACAATACTGTCAAGACGCCGGAAGATGTAGAACAACTGTGTCGGCTCCCTTCGTTTGGGATGATTCCCGAGGTCTCTTGCGAGAGACGGATTCGATTGCCGAAAGGAAAATCCTTCCCTGTGGAACTGATCTCCTCCAATTACCCCAAATCGATTCTTTCAGAAGCCTATCGCAACATTCGGACCTCCCTCATGCTTTCTTTCTCTGAACAGCCTCCGAAAAAGATCGCTGTCACGAGCGCAAACCCTCTTGAGGGGAAGACGACGACGCTCATCAACACGGCCATTTCATTGTCTCAGACAGGCGCTCGAGTGCTGATCATTGACGCCGATATGCGAAAGCCAAGGATCCACAAGGTCTTTGACAATGGCAATGGCAGCGGCAATGGGACTGGCCTTTCGAATTTCTTGTCGGGAAATTCGAAACTTTGGTCAGTGATCCGAAAGACCGATATCCAGAACCTGTACTACATTCCGGCGGGTTCTGTTCCTCCGAATCCTGCAGAACTGATTGGATCGAATCTCTTCAGAGACATGATGCAGGCCCTGGCTGAGAGGTTCGATCATATTATCGTCGATTGCCCCCCGGTCATTGGATTCGCCGATTCGATCATTCTATCAACGGTGGTTGACGGAGTGATTCTGGTGGTTCTGAGCGGAAAGACATCGAGGATAGCCCTCCAACACGCAAAAGACGCCCTTTTTCAGGTGAATGCAAAAATCCTCGGGGTCGTGCTCAACCGGGTCAATATCCTCCACAGTGAATACAGCGATTACTACCATCGCTACTATTATTACTACGGTGAGTCTGGGAAGAAGAAAGAACTTCCCTACCATGGACATAAGAAACGGCCCTCTGCTTCAAGAGTGTCATCGAGTGGACGGAGATGAGGAAGTACTTGTTTTCAGTATTCGTCATCGTTCTTGCCCTGGCTTTAGGCCAGCAGGTGCTGAGCTTGTGGATGGGAACAGTGCTAGCTCAAAAAGGATTGTCTAAGGGGGATCTCTTGAAAGCCATTCGGCTTACCCCTGACAATCCGGAACCCTTCTACAAGTTAAGTGTTTATCATCAGTTGAACCTGTTCAACATTGATGTGCAGGAGTCGTACAGATATTTGCAGAAAGCGATCGAAAGAAATCCACTCGAGCAGGAATACTGGCTGAGTCTCGCCAAGGTCTTACAGAGGGTAGAGAAAAAGGAAGAGTCCGAGCGGGCACTGGATAACGCGATCTTCCTCTTCCCGGCAGGGTATCAGGGCAGATGGACAACGGCAAACCTTCTTCTCCAGCAGGGGGATACTGAGAAGGCCATACCTCACTTTTCCTATATCCTGGCCCATTATCCGAACCAGCGGAATTATGTTTACGATGTAGTGAATATGGTGATGAGCGATACTGACTTTGTCTTGGAACGGATCATTCCCAGAGAACCTTCCGCCATGAACCAGTATCTGAGCTATCTCTATGAGATCAAAGACAAGGAATCAGCAAAAAAAGTGTGGGAACGGAAGAGTGCGATGGGAGTAAAGAATAGCCGTGATGAGGTGCTTCGACACATAGAGTTTTTGATTGCTGAGGGAGAGCTGAGCGGGGCATTTCAAATATGGAATGCAAGGCTTCAAGAGGAGGGCTTAGCTGTCTCTTCTGACGGGCCAATCACCAACGGGGGGTTTGAAAAGGATCGAATGCTGGGAGGCGGGTTCGATTGGAGAATGGGAACCCCTGCGGGAACTGAAATATCGTTCGACCAAGGAGATTTTTCAGAAGGGAAACGGTCGTTAAAGATCAGTTTCAACGGCAAGGAAAATGTCGATTTCCAACACGTCTATCAATATGTGGCACTTAAGCCAAATACCGACTACTTGCTCAAGGCTCACGTGAAGACGAATGGTGTAACGACCCAAAGTGGTCTAAGGATTGAAATCTCTGGAGTGGGTTCGGCGTTTTACGGTAAGTCTGAGTCTCTAACCGGAGACAACGCTTGGAGAGAGGTGGTTGTTCCCTTTAGAACCTTAGCGGATTCACAGGGTGGCTTGGTTAGGATTAGAAGGGAGAGCACGAACAAATTCGACCGCTTCATTTCCGGAGTGGCCTGGATTGACAATGTGCGTCTTGTCGAGGCAAGACAGGTCAGTAAGTCACTATGTCATTGTGTCATTGAGTCGTTGGTTTCTAGTTACCCAATAACTTAATAACTCAATAACCAGTATTTGAATGACTCAATGTCTAGTGTTTGAATGACTTAATAACTCAATAACTTAATAACCAATAACTTAGTAACTCAATAACGAGTGTTTTATGGACGCGGTGATCAAAGATTACTACAAAATCCTCGGAGTAAACCAGGATGCCAGTGAGGAGAAAATCCGAGAGCGATGGCTTGAACTGGTGAAGCATCATCACCCTGACTTGGAATCGGGAGATGTTGTTGATGACAGAATAAAGGAAATCAACGAGGCCTATCAAGTCTTGAAACAGCCCTTGACACGATGGGAATACGATTTGCAGAGAACGAGCGAACGAGAACTTGGAAAGTCGTCCGTGCGGCGATGGGCGCCTCTGTGCGGGGTCTTGATTCTCATCCTTGTCGCAGGAGGTGTTTATCTCATTGGGACAGACATTCTATCTGAATTGAACTCTGGGCCGACGTCAACAATGCCTCAGGTCTCCGACGAAAAAGTGAGCCTCTCGACTCCCCGGCCTGAAGGCTTAGGCTCGCTCGAGGTTCACCCTGAGCCGGGCTCGTCTGCCCCGCCTTCAAAGGAGGGGCTTCGCGCGGCCGAACGGGTGAGTCAGCCATTACCTTCCAAAGTTGCGAAAGAAACAGTTACTCCCAAAGCCACGAAAGAAGAAGGAGTGGCTAATGCGGATGACAAGGTCGAGAAGGCTGCGAAACCTTTGGCGCCTCCCGTGGCAGTGGAGAAAACAGTCAAGGTGCAAGAGGCAACGGTGAATGCCGGTCTTAAGACCGGTCTTAAGAACAACGCACGAGGCCTGCCAAAAAGGGATGATATCTCTCCAAAACCGGTGCCTGCCCAGTCAACAAAAGAAATACGGGTCGAGCCGCCCGCCCGGGTTAAAGAACAGGTTGCTTTGAAAAGTAATCTTCACAAGGCCGCATCTTCTGATTCCGTAACAGAAACGAAGCCACAACCTGCTGAAACCAGGTTAGCGGATCATTCGAAGCCTTCGCTTGTCGCAAGCGAGGAAGAGGTTAGAGCTTTCTTCGGCAATTACACAATGATCTACAACCAAAAGAACATCGAAGGATTTCTGTCTTCTTTCTCTCCCCAAGCTGTTCAGAATCAGACGGACAAATACGAAGAAATCAAGAGAATCTATACACGGTTCTTCAGGCAAAGCGCAGAGCTTTCGTATCACATCGAAGGGCTGAAGATCGAAGTATACGAAAACGGTGCGGAGGCAAAAGCCCAATTTCAGGTTGAGCAGGTTTTGAGGGCTGGAGGCGAGAGAAAAATCTGGGAAGGGAGTATTCGATGGGTACTCCACAAGGAGAACGGAGCCTTAAGAATCATCAGTCTTGATTATCAAAATCACAAGTCCCTTTGAGGGAGGAAAAGGAGGAGTGAGATGAGATTCGGAAAGACAGCATGGATTTGTTTGTTGGCAATGATGTTGGTGATTCCAATTACGGTTAAGGCACAAACTCCGACACAGACGCCTGCGCAGGCGCAGGTACCTGCGGCCGAGGTCATCCCGGAGGCTGAGATCCGCCAGGCAATTGACCAATACATCGATCGGTTCAAGGCGATGGACCTCGACCTCTTCATGGAAGTGTTCTCGAAACAGGCGGTCGACAACAGGATGCTCCCTTATGCCGACATGCGGGAAGCAGTATGGTCGAACATTCAAGAATTCAAATCAAATTCTGTATTTTCTAAACATCTTGGGCATTCAGAGCTACACAAATAGCGCCTTCGTTAACGGTTACTACGAAATTATTCAGACGACCAAACCGGATAATGAGTTCAAAATCTACAAGGGTAACATTCAATGGGAACTCGTCCGGGAAGAGGGCGGCCTGAAAATCCTGAGACTCAACCATGGAACGGTAATGTGAGGCTGTTGAGCCGAGAGTTCAGTGAGGAGGGGGTCCCCAAGATCTTTGTTAGTTCACTTGGGCGTTTCCTTGGAGACCGTGTCCCTATTGGTTGAGTATATGAGGTGAGGTAATAACCAATAACTTAATAACTCAATGGCTGATGACTAATAACCTAATAACTCAGTAACTAGTGGGTGCAGTAACGCAGTGACTAATGATCCAATAACTAATGACTCAATAACCAATAACTTAATAACTCAATGACGTGTTTACTGGTTTGTAGCGATGCTTGACTGGATTATCAAACTTCTTTTGATGTCTCTTTTGATCTTCACCCCATTTGCCTTGGGTTCGGTGGAGGTGTGGGCTTTTTCCACGATGGAACTGGGAATACTCTTGATCATCGTCCTTTGGGTTGTTCAAAGCATCGTGAAAAAGGAACCTGTCATACGTCACCATGAGTACCGAGTTCCAGTGTTGATCCTTGGATTATTTCTTTGTTTTGTTTTGCTGCAGATGGTTTCTCTCCCGGCAAATATCATAAGGATGATTTCTCCTAAGACCTATGGACTGCGGCAGCAGCTCCAGGTGACCGGTAGCGCAATGGGCTTTACATCCATGAGCTTTTTCCCTCACGCCACAAAGGTCGAATTCTTTAAATGGGTCATTTTAGTGGGGTTTTTCCTTTTTCTTTTGAATTGGAAACTGTCGGACAACGGATTCAGGGTCACAAAACAACTAGCGCTGGGCATCCTGTTGGTCGGGTCATTTGAATCGCTATTTGGAATGTTCAAGCTATTCAGCGGAATGACGGAGGAATCCCTGGGAATGGGAACATTCGTGAACCGTAACCATTTTGCAGGCTACCTCCTGATGGTCATCCCTCTGACGATCGGATTTCTATTTTCACGCGGCGCCCAGAGCTTTAGGAAGTCCAGACATTGGTTGAATCAACTTTCAGTTCTCGATGGGAAGAGTCTTCTCATCGGGTTCAGTGTGGTCGTAATGATCCTGGGTCTCATTTTTTCGAGTTCAAGAATGGGAATTCTAAGCCTCCTTTTTTCATTCAGTCTAATTATTCTCCTCGTAAGAAATCCCCAAGAGGGGAGTCGATTTTCGAAAAGATCAGCTCTCATACTGGGCCTTGCCATCCTCTGGGGGGCTTCAATCGGATTAGATGCAGTCATTAGCCGTTTTTTCGTGATGAGCGATGATTTCGGGACGAGACAGATGATTTGGCGAGATACTCAAGCCATCGTGAGAGATTTTCCCCTTGTGGGCACAGGATTAGGCACTTTTACGCAAGTGTTCCCGATGCACCGGTCCTTTTACATTCGGGGACTTGTGACTCATGCAGAGAACGATTTTCTTCAGCTTGTTTCAGAGGTCGGGATCATTGGATTTGGATTGGTGTTCGTGCTTTTTCTAATTCTGATCGTGAGAGCGGTGTCAAACATTCGCTCTCTATCACTTACGGAACCCCAAAGATATCTCGGAATTGGAGGTTTGGTGGGGATTTTGGCGCTGATGTGCCACAGCGTTGTTGAAAGAAACATTCAGGTTCCTGCAAACGCTTTTCTGTGGACGTTCTTATGGGCCATTGTCTTGGAAGCAGGGACAAGAAAAGCAACCAAAATCTCATAGACCTGGAGGCGGAGTCGAGCGTGGAAGATCTAACAGACGAGAACGACATCATCGAAGAAACGAAAGCACTGGTTGTGCCGGAAGAGCCCGATCTGAGGCTATGGTATGTTGTTCAGACGAAACCAGCCAATGAAGACCGCGTCAAGGGCAACCTTTTGAACCAGGAGATTGAGCCGTTCCTGCCGCTCCTGGGCACTCTTCAGTATTCTAACGGCAAGGTCATCGATAGGATTAAGCCCTTATTCCCAAACTACCTTTTTGCCAGAATGGACCTTGGACTTCATTATTACAAAGTCAAATACACAAGGGGAGTGAGCAAGATTTTGGGCAATGGAGAAGGACCCATCGCTATCTCAGAGAAGGTGATCATAACGATCAGGGAACGAATGGGGGAGGACAATCTGGTGAAGCTTGAGGATGAACTGAAGGATGGTGATGTCGTAGAGGTCACCTCTGGTCCTTTCAAAGACCTTCGAGGGGTATTTCAGAAAAAGATGTCTGGAAAAGGGCGAGTCAAGATTCTCTTGAGCCTGATCGGTGTTGATGTGCCAGTTCAGATATCACGCTGGCAGATCAAGAAGGTCGCGTAATGAGGACGAGTCATTAGTCGTTGGGTCATGTCTAATCAGAGCGGAAAACTGGCTCCTTGCACCACAGAGGCACTGAGGTCACAGAGAAAAGGAGTTTTGACTGTTGGCCGAAGGCCCGAGAGCTTACTGGAGAATCGGTACCTCCCGCCTGCGCGGCAGAAGCCGCTACGACGCGGCGAAGGCCCGATTCTCCATAAACGAATTCTCCTCCGTGTCCTCTGTGTCTCGAACGAGCACCCAACTTCTCGGTGCGAGTGGGTGGTGAAATTAGTTTCAGGTCATTAAGTAATTTCTCTAACCCGGGTTTGGTTAAAAGTTGTGGCCCGACATTCTCGTAAAGCAAGAAGAAATTTCGGTCGGATTAGAACAAAATCCGAGGTGGCGGAAGCCT
>CAVOIK010000007.1:0-69144 GCA_963695895.1 uncultured delta proteobacterium | reverse complement strand
CTTCACTTCAAATAGGGCAAAGGATCAATAGCACGGTTATTCTTTCGGATTTCAAAGTGAAGATGGGCGCCTGTAGCCCTTCCCGTCTTGTGGACCTTTCCAACGACCTGTCCTTTGACCCACGCCCCCTCTTCAACCAGGTCTACCTGATTATGGGCATAGACGCTAACGTAGTCTTCCGGGTGGCGAAGGATAATCAGGTTCCCGTATCCTCGAATGGTATTTCCCGAGTAGATCACTTTACCGGAACTTGCCGCTTTGATGGGTGTACCCGAGGGGAGAGGCGATATCCAATCCCGGCTGCTCTTTCTCTGGAGCTCCTTCGAAGAGGAGGAGTCTGAGGGGCTGTCCACTGGCCAGATGAATCAGGTTCCTTCCTCCTTTTTCTTCGTCCCGTTTCGTCGGATTCCTCCACGACATCGTCGATGGACAACGTCAACCTCCAAAACCCTCGGTGCCCCAGGGATAAAAATCCTCTGGCCGACCTCGATCTTGCTGGGATCGGAGATTTCATTGATGGAAGCCACCCGCTCCATGTCAACCTGATAGGTTTTGCAGATGCGGTAAAGCGTCTGGTGTCTTTCGACGACGTGATATAGACTCCCTTCTTTAACCGAAGGAGAAGATCTGCCGATGGTGACTCGCCGTGGGGCACACGCATTGATGATCAACACCATCAGCGTGACCAGAGCCCACAACCCTATTCTGGTGAACCCTTCACTCCTCATCCCATCCGTGCTTTCCTATCAACCTTACGAATCGACACCCCCCTAAATTCTCTCTCTGAATCCCCTCCTCTGTCCTGGTGACGCGAATGAGGTCTTGATCTGACTGATCTCCCACAGGAATGACGAGTCTCCCACCCACGGCCAGTTGCTCCACCAGGGGTTGAGGAACCGAGGGAGATCCTGCGGTAACAATGATAGATTCGAAGGGGCTTTCTTCTTCCCAACCCAGCGTCCCGTCTGAAAACTTGATTTCGACATTCAGGTATCCCAGGTCGTACAATAGCTTTCTCGCCTGGATGGTCAATGAGCGAATCCTCTCAATTGAAAAAACCTTCAAGGCAATCTCGGCCAGGATGGCGGTCTGATATCCAGAACCGGCACCAATCTCCAATACTTTCTCCATTCCCTTGAGCTGGAGGGCTTCGGTCATGAGCGCTACCATGTAAGGTTGGGAAATGGTCTGCTTTTCTCCGATGGGCAAAGGGCGGTCGTTGTACGCCTGGTTTTGAAGGGCTTCTTCGACGAAGAGATGGCGAGGCACTTTTCGCATTGCGGCGATGACTTTCGGATCGCGAATGCCCCTCGCGACAAGCTGCTCCTCAACCATCTTCAGTCTGATCTTCGAAAAATCGCTTCCCTTCTCTGGCTTCTTCTTCTCAAAAATCACGGCAATTCGTTCCAATCTTTCGGTGATGCGTAGAAGCCCTTTGGCGTGATCCCTCAGAAGGTGTGAAAAAATTGGTCTTCATTGTCCTTGGCCCTTTCAGGATGGCTCTCTTCCCGGAACTTTGGAATGCCGGGCGTCACAGGTTGGATAACCTTCCGTGGCAGTAACCACACGAATTTGCTGCCATTGGTTCGCCCAAGTTTGACTGCAAGAGGTTCGGCTCCAAAGTTCTCCAAGAGAACCATCCTTGCGGGCCTGATTTTATTCTTGCCGAGATTTTGATTTTTTCACACCTTCAGTTACAGCCACAAGCCTCTTTTTTATTCTTCGTTCTCGACCTTTCTTTTTAACTCATCAAGAACATTCAGAGCCTCCACGGGGGTCAATTCATCCACTTTCAGCCTCTTCAACTCCGATCGGACAGGATCGGGAGGATCAAAGAGTGCCAGTTGTGGTGAGAGTTGAGGTCTGGGGACCCGTTTTTTCGTGGTCGCAATCTTGGGCATTCCCGAGGCATCGAGTTCCCCCTTTTCTAGATTGAACAGGACCTCCTTCGCCCGTTCGATCACCTTTGACGGAAGTCCGGCCAGCCGGGCCACCTGAATGCCATAACTCCGACTCGCGCCTCCTTCAACGATCTTTCTGAGAAAGATGATCTCACCGTTCCATTCCTTCACGGCTACATTAAGATTCTTCACTCTCTCTTTCGTGATGGGCAATTCGGTCAGTTCATGGTAATGGGTCGCGAAGAGGGTTTTAGGTCGAAGAAGGGGAAGATCGTGAAGATATTCAGCCACAGCCCAGGCAATACTCAATCCGTCAAAGGTGCTCGTCCCCCTTCCAATCTCGTCGAGAATGATGAGGCTCCGCGACGTGGCCTGATTCAAAATCCGAGCCGTCTCATTCATTTCCACCATGAACGTGCTCTGCCCCATCACGATGTTGTCCATGGCCCCAATCCGCGTGAAGATCCGATCGACCACTCCGATCTGAGCCTCGCTCGCGGGGACAAAGCTCCCCATGTGGGCCATCAGGACGATCAAGGCCACCTGTCTCAAATAGGTGGATTTCCCGGCCATGTTGGGCCCCGTGATGACAAGGATCTGGTTCTGCTCATCGTCGAGCATCGTATCGTTGGGTACAAAACGCTCCTGAAGGGTCATCCGCTCAAGAACAGGATGTCGTCCTTCGCGAATCACAATTTCATCTCCCTCATGGAAGGCCGGCTTTACATAATCGTATCGGTCTGCGACCTCCGCAAGAGATCCGAGAACGTCAAGCAGAGCGACGACCGAGGCCGTCTTTTGAAGTCCGGGAGCCTTCTCAGCAACGATTCTCTGAATCTCCTCAAACAGTCGATACTCCAATTGGCAGATGGTCTCTTCCGCCCCCAGCACCTTGGCCTCGAATTCCTTGAGTTCCGGCGTGATAAACCGTTCCGCATTGACCAGGGTCTGCCTTCTCTCGTAGTGACTGGGGAACGAGGTGAAGGTTGCTCTTGGTGACCTCGATGTAATAGCCGAAGACCTGGTTGTAGCGAATCTTGAGAGACGAGATTCCGGTCTTTCGTTTCTCCTCTGCCTCGAGCTTAAGGATCCATCCCTTGCCTTCTTTGCTAATCGCCCGCAAATCATCCAGCTCTTGCCGATAATTCGATTTGATGATGCCTCCCTCCCTCACGGTCAGGGGAGGATCGTCTACGATCGACGCTTCCAGCAACTGGACGAGGTCACCGAAAACGTCCATTTCAGAGACCACCCTTTTCAGAAGGGAGGCCTCAAACGGCTGGAGCAAGGCCTTCAGGTGGGGCAACCGCTGGAGCGATTTCTTCAGTCCAATGAGATCGCGAGCATTGGCATAGCCAAGAAAGATTCGGGACGTCAACCGTTCGATATCCTGAATGCCTTTCAGAGATTCGCGAATCTGTTTTCTCTCGATCTTCTTTTCTTTGAGTTCACTCACGCCTTCCAGTCTTGCCTCGATCTCCCGGATATCGATCGAGGGATAGTGAATCCACTGCTTCAACCTGCGGCTTCCCATGCCGGTCACGGTCTCATCCAAAACCCAGAACAGGGAGCCTCTCTTTCCTTGATCGAAGAGCGAGTGGATAAGTTCCAGATTCCTTTTCGTCGTCTCATCGATGACCATGAAATCCTGAACTTGGTAAACCGAGAGAGGTTGGAGATAGGAGAGGGTCCGTTTCTGATTCTCCTCCGCGTAATTCAGGACCATGGCGGTCGCAAGGGCTGCCAGAGGAAATTGAGGAAGGGTCGTTGGCTGGCTCCCCAGGGCTGGAGCTTCAGAGGCATCGAGCTTGGAGTCATCGAGGAACGTGACCACGCCGTTCTCGAATTGTTTCTTGAATCGGTCGAAGAGAGGGTGCTGTTGAAAACTCTGGAGCGCAAGAATCTCTTTCGGTTCATTCCGAAGCGTCTCATTAACAAAAGCATCGAATCCTGAGATTTGACAGGTCTTGAATTCCCCTGTCGAGATATCGAGAAAAGAGAGGCCAAACACCTCTCCTTCGGCACAAAACCCCATAAGGTAGTTGTTCTCCCCTGTCCCCAGGTGGGCCGAATCCATGCTCAGGCCAGGTGTGTACACCCGGACCACTTCTCTCTTAACAATCCCTTTGGCGAGCTTTGGGTCTTCGACCTGATCGCAGAGGGCAACCTTGTATCCACGCTGCAGAAGCTTGGAGATGTAGGGTTCAACCGCAAAATAGGGGACGCCACAGAGAGGAATGCTGTTTTTGTGGCCTTTGTCCCGTGACGTGAGGGCGATCTCGAGTTCCTTCGAAGCCACCTGAGCATCCTCGAAGAACATCTCATAGAAGTCTCCCATCCGGAAGAACAGGAGGGCATCGGGATGCTGCACTCTTAATCTGAAGATACTGTCGGATGGCCGGGGTTGCAGGCTTCATCGACGTCTCTGGACCCAATGGAATCGCGCGCGGAGCATAACACATCAGCGAAAAGAAGGCAATCACTGCAGCTCTCATTCTCAAAGGATCTACGTTTGGGAGTTTTATTTGGAGATAATTTAACAGAAACTTATTGGGATGTAAAATGGGTCGGAGGCTAAGATTCAGGAAAAACGTTAACTTTTCTTCTCCTGAATCCTGAGGGGAGAAAGTTGTCTTTTTCCCAGCTTTGAAAAAAGTTTGAATAAATATTGAGAAACTGTCGTCTAATGGTTACTATCAATATGAGCAAAGGAGGAACTTCCCGCAGAAACCATTTACCATCGAATGCTCTCACCGGGTGGTGGGGAAGCCGGGTGTGGGGGCAGCAGGTGGAGGGAACGAAAAATGAAAACCTCAAACATTGGTAATAAGGTGGCTCTTCTGAATTTGGCCATCCTTGGGTCCATTGCTTCTTGTCATCGCGGTATTTGCGGCCACAGGCGCTACACAGGACCACTGGCCCCAGGAATTTATGATTCAGGATGGAAAGGTTTCCGTTTATCAGCCCCAGCTCGAATCTTACAAGGGAGACAAAATCAAGGGCCGGGCCGCTATATCGATCCAGGAACAAGGATGCCAAGGAGCCGTTTTTTGGAGTCGTCTGGTTTTCTGGCCGTGCCATCACGGACCGAGATGCCAAAATGGTCAACTTTACGGATATGAAGGTGGACCGCATCAAGGTTCCCCAGTCAACTTCCGAACAGGAGAAGCAACTGACAGAACTCCTGAAGAAAGAGTCGGCAAATTGGATGCCGGTCCGAGATGCCCCTTGACCGTCTGCTTGCAGTGACCGTTGCCGAATGAGTGGGGAAAAGTCCAAGCTGGCCGCCTCAACATGGAGCCTCCCAAAATTATCTTTACAACCACTCCATCTGCGTTGATTCTGATTAACGGCAAGCCAGAGCTCCGAAAGGTGGAGAATACCAGATTCGAGCGCGTCATCAACACGCCCTTCCTCATCCTCTTCGACGCTGGGAGCAAGACCTATTACACCAAGGGCGGAGATTTTTGGTATGCAGCGACGAATGTGATGGGTCCGTGGAAGCACTTGAACGATCCACCCGCACCGGTGATGGAGGTGGCACAACGCCTGATGGAACCTCAAGACAGCAAGGACTCCGACCAGCCCAGGCCGAACGTTCCTCCTGAAATCATCGTGGCCACGGAACCGACCGAGTTGATCGTTTCAGAGGGTCAACCCAAGTTTGCCCCGGTCCAGGACACGGATCTTTTGTACATGAGCAACACCCCGAGCGAGGTATTCATGGAGGTGAGAAGCCAGAAATATTATGTCCTCCTTGCCGGCCGCTGGTACCAGAGCCGCTCGCTCGAAAAGGGACCGTGGGCTTATGTCTTATCAGAGAATCTGCCCCAGGATTTCAAAAGGATTCCTCCCGGTTCAACCAAAGGCCATATCCTGGCTTTCGTTGCCGGAACGACAGAGGCCGAGGAGGCGGTGCTTGAGGCTCAGATCCCCCAGACCACGGCCGTAAAACGGGACGAGGCCAAGCTCTCGGTCACGTACGACGGCAACCCCAAGTTCGAGCCGATTAAAGACACCAGCATGCACTACGCGGTCAACTCCAAAACCCAGGTGATCAAGGTCAACGGTAGATACTATGCGGTTGACCAGGCTGTCTGGTTTGTCTCCGACAGCCCGACAGGTCCTTGGGTTGTGGCCGACACCGTTCCACCCGAGATCGACACCATTCCACCCGAAAGTCCGGTCTACAACGTAAAATATGTTCGGGTCTACGACTCGACCCCGGAGGTCGTGTATGTCGGGTACACCCCTGGGTATCAAGGTTCCTACGTATATGGCGATACCCTTGTGTATGGCACAGGATACTACTATCCGGGGTGGCTGGGCACCGCGTACTATCCCGCACCGATCACGTGGGGGTTTGCACCGATCTATGACCCCTTTTATTACAGCTGGGGTTTTGGCTGGGGCTATGGGGCAGGCTTTACGTCCGGATTTTTCTGGGGGTTCCCGCTGGGAATCTTCGCTTCACCGTGGTGGTATGGCTGTCATTGGGCGGGTTGGTATCCCTGGTATGGCTATGGTTACGGGTACGGATACTCCTGGGGTCACGGTTATGGCGATCATGGGCATGGATGGCATTCCGGATATCACCATTACCCGTATGATGGACATCGTGGCGGTCATGACGGGCACCAAGATCCACATAGGATGTATCTCCATTCCAACATCAATCGTCCTGTTAACACCCAGCGGCCAGCCTACAGACCAAACCGAGCCGGACCCGGGACAACACGGGTTCCGAACGATCAAGGAGGTGGAAATATTATTCATCAACGACCAGGCCAAAGACCCGTTACGCAACCCCACCAGAATTCCCAGCGGCCACAGGAAAACCTGACTCACCACGCTGGGGCGCCCCGTGAAACAAGGCCCGGCCAAAACATGCAAAGACCGAGGGAGGTCCCGAGGACACCGAACAGAGACAACCGGCTACGGGAAAATAACGTATCTGCACGTCTCGGCGGAAACGTTTACCGCAGGGCTCCACAGGGTGGGGAGCAACGGGTATATGGTGGAACAACCAGGCCAGAAGCAAGGTTTCAACAGCCGCAAAGTCCTGGACGGAACGCTCCGGTCATGGGTCAGAGACCGTGGCACCCCAATGGGACGGGGTGCAGGAGGTCGTGATTTCGGCCGAGTAACCGGAGGATACTCTGGAGGAGGAAATCCTGGGCGAGGGTCGCCGGGAGGTGCGGTTAGAAGCTATGGACATGGGTCTCCTGGAAGCGGCGGTTTCCGAAGCGCACCCCGCACAGGCGGAGGGACACCCATGGTTGGAGGTTCCAGGGGTGGAGGATCTTATGGTGGAGGTTTCGGTGGCGGTCACAGCGGAGGCTCACTACGTTAGTGAAGCTCCACGCCTTGAAGGGCGGGGCTTCCCGGAAAGGTCCTTTTCTTTGATAGGGTGCCCCTTCCTGCCTGCCGGCAGGCAGGGACCCCACCCTAAAGGGTAGGGCTTGCGGGGCACGTGCCGGTCAAAATCCGAATTGAAAAGGAACCAGGAGAGTACAGGAGGACAATCGTGAGGAAGGTCAATCTAACCTTACTTGTTATTATAGCTTTCGTTATGGGGTCAGGGTGCTACTACTATGGGCCTCCGCCCTATGCAACCCCCTCTGCTCCGCCCTATGCCTCTTATGATTACGTCTGGGACAGTGCGATGCGGGCCGCACAGGATGTGGGAATTCAGATCACCTCGGCCAACAGGAACACCGGCGCGGCCTTTGGCCAGCGGGACGGTGTCAGCGTAACCATTGAGGTGACGCAACAGTCGGACGGGAGAACCCGGGTTGAGCTGACCACCAAAGGCAGTCAGTCGGCCACGTCGGCCGTGGCGGACGACTTCTACCGGGCCTATGACCGCTACATGGGAAGAAGATGAGAGCGGCGGTTCAAAAGCTGGAGACGAATCCGAGGATTTTCCCGCTCAGGCTCACCTCCTTCAAATAACATATCGAAGATGCGACCCCATTCTGCCCTGAAAGCGAGAAAGGGATCACCCGTGACTCTGCGCTAATCCCTGTCATCTTACGGTGAGAGGGGCACTACCTCAAGCCCCATCGTTTCGGGGAAGCCCAGCATGATGTTCATATTCTGAACGGCCTGACCGGAGGCACCCTTGACAAGATTATCAATCGCCGTGACGATCACCATTCGCCCATCATCACCGCTCACAACACCGATGTCACAGTAATTCGACCCCTTGACATTTCTTGTGTTGGGAAGCTTTCCCTTCGGGTAGATCCGAACAAAAGGTTCTCCTCGGTACGCATCCACAAAGAGGTCTAAAACCTCCTCGGTCTTCATCTTCTTCGTGAGCCTGACATAGAGTGTGCTGAGAATCCCTCGATCCATGGGGATGAGATGGGGAACAAAGGTAACATCAATCTTTCGTCCTACGAGCTGACTCAACTCTTGCTCGATCTCCGGGGTGTGTCTGTGTTCGAAGATCTTGTAAGCCTTGACCCCCTCGTTCACCTCACAAAAAAGCGAGTCCAGAACGACGTCTCGGCCCGCCCCGCTCACCCCTGATTTTGAATCGACGATCATATTCTCGAGAGAGATCAGGCTTTTCTTGACGAGAGGAATTAAGCCAAGCAGCGCTCCTGTGGGATAACATCCCGGATTGCCCACGATCTTTGTCTTCTTGATCTCGCTCCTGTGGAGCTCTGGAAGGCCAAAAACCGACTCCGGCAGCAGCTCTGTAGCCGTGTGTTTTTGGTACCACTTTTCATAAACCGCTGCATCCTTGAATCGAAAGTCCGCACTCAGATCCACCACTTTCTTTCCCCGCTCGTAAAACGGAGGAACGGTCTCCATGGCCGTCTTGTGGGGAACCGCAGTGAAAACGAAGTCCACTTTTTCTGCAATCCGCTCAAAGGAAAGCTCTTCGCATTTCAACGAGAACTGATTCATGAGAGAAGGAAAGACTCCCTCAATGGGAAGTCCCGCATACTTCTGCGAGGTCAAAGCCGTGATCTCTACTTCCGGGTGACGAAGGAGAAGTCGGAGAAGCTCCAATCCTGTGTAACCCGTCGCTCCGATGATCCCCACTCGTGTCTTCATGGATTTCTCTCTCCTTTCCACCAACAAAAAAGGGGAGGCTTGACCTCCCCTTTTTGCTTAGATCATCAGCCTATCGTTTCGAGAATTGAGGTCTTCGCCTGGCACCCCGTCTCCCGTATTTCTTTCTTTCCTTCACTCTGGAATCTCGAGTGAGAAACCCTGCCTTCTTGAGGGCCTCTTTATACTCAGGGTTAATTTGCAATAAGGCCTTTGAGACGCCGTGACGAATCGCCTCGGTCTGACCCACGGGCCCCCCTCCTTTCACGTTCACAGAGACATCGAATTGATTCAGGGTCCCTGTGAGATCGAAGGGCTTCAGAATGACTAATTCCGAGGTCCCTCTTCCGAAATAGTCCTGCAGTGCCCTCTCATTCACAGTGACCTTTCCTTCTCCGGGTTCAAGCCATACCCTGGCAATAGCCGTCTTTCTTTTACCTGTTGCGTATATCTTTTCTGCCACGATCTTCTCTCTCCTTTATCACATCTCAAGCGACACGGGCTGTTGGGCCTCGTGCGGGTGTTTGGGTCCAGCATAGATCTTTAGCTTCCGGAGCATCTCTCGCCCCAAGCTATTCTTCGGAAGCATCCCTTTAACGGCCAGTCGAATCATCTCGGTGGGTTTCTGAGACAGAAGCTTTTCGGCATTGGTTACCCGGATGCCACCCGGATGGTTGGTATGATGATAGTACATTTTGCTCTTCATCTTCTTGCCGGTAAGAGTCACCTTTCCTGCGTTGACCACCACAACAAAGTCCCCGGTATCCACGTGGGGTGTGAAGGTGGGCTTGTTCTTTCCTCTGAGGATTTTAGCCAGCTCCGTGGCCAACCTGCCAAGGATCTTTCCTTCTGCGTTCACGAGGACCCATCGATGATCCACGTCACTTTTCTTAGCTTGATAAGTCTTCATAACACGACCTTTAAAGTAATTTAGTTAACACATGAATCTCAAACGCGTCAAGTCTGTCCGGAGCCCATCCCAGACCCTTCGGACCAGGTGTTACCTTCTCTTCCTTCTTCCTGTAACGTATTTCTCCCACAAGAGAACCACGGGGCCTGCAATGTAAACCGTGGAATACGTTCCAGAAATCAGACCGATCATGAGGGTAAAGGCAAAATCATGGATCACCGGTCCCCCGAAGAAAAAGAGGATAATGACAACCATCATCACCGTCCCTGACGTGAGGATCGTCCGGCCGAGGGTCTCATTAATGCTCACGTTAAAAATGGTCTCGAGATTGTCTTTCCTCATCTTCTTGATGTTCTCCCGGACCCGGTCGAAGATGACGATCGTGTCGTTAATGGAGAACCCGATGATCGTTAGGATCACGGCGAGGAGGGTCAGAGAATATTCAATGTTGAAAATGGAGATGACTCCATACGTAATGATGATGTCGTGAAACAAGGCGGCAATTCCGCCCAAACCGTAAGCGAATTCATGAAACCTAAAAGCCACATAAATGAGAATCGCAACAAAAGAAAGACCCACAGCCCACAGAGCCTTTTCTTTCAGATCCTTTCCAACCTTCGGACCCACGACCTCCACTCTTCGGATGTCTGGAGGCTGGTCTTTGAATTGTTCCTTAATGGAAGTCTGGATTTTCTTGGAGGCCTCTTCCAGATCTTCCGAGGTCTTCTCCACCCGGATGAGGAACTCATGCTCTTCTCCGAATTTCTGGACCACGGCATCCTTCATGCCCATGGCGTCCATCGCCTTACGGACTTCGGAGATATCCACGGCTTTCGAAAACTTGACTTGAACCAACAAGCCGCCGGCGAAATCAACCCCGTACCTCAGCCCTCGATGAAAGAAGATTGATCCCACACATAGGAGAATGGCGATGAGAGAGAGCCCGAGCGCAAATTTTCTCTTGCCGATGAAGTCATACCGCGTATCTGGTCGAATCAATTCCATAGGTCAACGTACCTTTGCTCTTAGATGCTTAGCTTCTGGACTTTGGTTTTCAGGGTTATGAAATCGAACATCCACCGGGTCACATAAACCGCCGTAAGAAGGTTCGCTAAAAGCCCGATACAGAGCGTGACGGCAAATCCCCTCACGGGTCCCGTCCCAAACTGGTAGAGAATGACTCCGGCAATCAGCGTAGTGATATTCGAGTCAATGATCGCAGAAAACGCTCGATGGTATCCTTGGTCAATGGCGGCCCGAACCGTTTTTCCCCACCTTAATTCCTCCTTGATCCTCTCGTGGATCAGAACATTGGCGTCCACGGACATTCCGATCGAAAGGACCAAGCCTGCAATGCCCGGAAGGGTCAGGGTTGCGCGAAAGATGGCAAGCGTTGCCAACGTCAACACCACGTTGAGAATCAGAGCTACATCTGCAACCACTCCTGACAGTCGATAGTAGAAAAGCATGAAGATGGCGACCAGGATTGCACTCACGAGGATGGAGATGATCCCCTTTCGAATGGAGTCCTGCCCGAGAGAGGGCCCCACAGTTCTCTGTTCTATTATCTTCACTGGAGCAGGCAATGCGCCGGCCCTGAGGACGATGGCCAGGTCACCCGCTTCCTTCATATCGAACCGGCCTGTGATCTGGGCCCGGCCTCCAGCGATCCGTTCCTGAATAACAGGCGCGGAATAGACATTGTCATCCAGAATGATGGCCAGTCGCTTCTTCACATTTTGACCCGTGATCTGTTCGAAGAGCTTGGCTCCAATCTCGTCAAATTCCATGGAGACATAGGGCTCATTGAATTGGGTATCGATGGAGACCCGGGCATCTTTCAGGACTTCGCCGGTCATCAAGGTCTTTTCTTTCAAAAGGTACGGGATCTTTCTGACGCCTCCTGTCGCAGGGTCCACCGATCTCTGGTAGAGAACGATATCTCCTTCGGGAATCGTCCCCTTCAGGGCAGTATCGACATCTCCTTCCTCATCCACAAGCTTGAACTCGAGGAGAGCGGTTCTTCCGATGAGATTGATGGCTCGCTGGGCATCCCGGATCCCAGGAAGCTGAATCAAAATCCGGTCTATCCCTTGAAGGGTAATTTCAGGCTCGGAGACACCGAACTGATCGACCCGGTTCCGAATGACCTCGAGGGCCTGATCGATCGCCCTCTTCTTTGTGTACTCTGCCTCCTTGCTGTCGAGAACGAGGGTGACTCGCCAGATCCCTCCCTGCTCCGATGAGGAAAGCTCGTGCATCGCGGCATAGCGCTGGGTGAGCAGGCTCTCCCATTTCTCCTTGGCACCAGAAACCTCCAGGACGATTCGATCAATCCCTTCCCTCTCCACCTTCCCGACGGGAACGTTCTTCTCTTTGAGATCATCTCGCAGGTTATTCTTGATGCGTTCCACATAACTCTCGACAGCCTTTTCAGCTTCCACCTCGAGAATGAGATACATCCCTCCCTGCAAATCGAGACCCAGGCGGATCTTATCGGTAGGGAACACCTTGGTCCACCACGCAGGGAGTTGAGTAGTAGCGGTGGGGAGGAGGAGAAAGATGGCGAACAACGTTATTGCCGCATAAATGATGAATCTCCATTTCAGACTTCTCAGCATTCATTCACCTCGTGCCACAACTGCCTCGGCCGACAGTCGAACTTACAAAAATGAAACCAAGGGTCAATAAAACCCTTGGCAACGTTTAAAGTACCTTATCTTACTGCATTTTGCAAGAGGAAATTCGAAAAAAATAAGCATTCAGTGGAAGGAGAAACAATGACAGGTGAGCGGGCCAGTGCGGTCTTCGGAGCAACCCTGTGGCGGCACCTTTACCAGTCTAACTACAGAAACGGACTGCCTTGGAAATGCATCTCGCAGCCCTGCAAGCCCAGTCACCCATTCCTCTGGAGACCCGCCGTTCAGGGGTGCGGAGAAGACCACACGGCGACCGGATCGCCCCCGTGATCTGATTGCTTACAAAAAAAGCCCAGGGGGTTATTCCCTGGGCCTGGGTCAACACGTCTCAGGAACCCCACCTACTTCGTATCGCTCCATTTCCCGAATTTCTCCCTCAAGATACGGTGGAGGATCTTACCCGTGGGAGTCATGGGCATTTCCGCATCCTTGATGATATCAACCGACTTCGGAATCTTATACCCAGCAATCTTTCCCCGGCAATGGTCGATCAGTTCTTTTTCCGTTGCCGTCTTTCCTTCATGGAATGTAACGACCGCCTTCACCGACTCCCCCCACTTCTCATGGGGAATGCCGATCACCGCCACATACTTCACGGCGGGATGGGACCCGATCACATTCTCCACTTCGGATGGGAAAACATTCTCACCGCCCGTGATGATCATGTTGGCTTTTCGATCCACCAAGACAAAATAACCGTCCTCGTCCTGAAGGGCCATGTCTCCAGCCGTAAACCACTCGCCCTGAAAAGCAGACTTCGTCCTCTCGGGGTCCTTCCAATATTCTTTAAAAACGTGGGGTGTTCTCGAGTAGAGTTCTCCCACTTGGCCCCTGGGCAGCTCTTTGCCGTGTTCGTCCATAATCTTGATCCGGTCCGATCCCCAGATTTCTCGGCCGATGGACCCCAGCTTCTTAAACTGTTCAGCAGGCCGGAGCAGCGTCACCAGGCCCGCCTCTGTCGACCCGTAGGCTTCCCAGAGTTCTGCGTTCTTGAAATAGTCCATGATGGCCAATTTGGTTTCTTTCCTGGCAGGGGCTGATGAGATGAGGAGTTGTCGAATCGAGCTGACGTTGATTTTTCTCTTTACCTCATCGGGTAAGGCCAACATCATGATGTAGTGGGTGGGGACGAGGGAGGTGAAGGTGACCTTCTCTCTCTCGATCGTCCGCAAGAGATCTTCCGGGTCGAAGCTAATCATATTATAGACAAAGACCTTCGCACTCACGTACGTATAGGTGAACGAGTAGAAGATCGAGTTGATGTGACACATGGGCATGACGAGCATGACACAGTCATCAGGCCGAAGTCCCATATTCATGGCATTGTAGACATAATGATTGACGTTACCTCCGTGGGATCTGATGACCCCTTTGGGCCGTCCTGTTGTTCCCGAAGTGTACATCAGGTTCCACGGATCGTCTCCATCAAGAGCTACATCCGGTTCTTCGGCTGACGCTTCAGCGATGAGAGATTCATAATGCCGGTAACCCTCCGGGGCTTTATCGTCTCCAAAATAGATGTAGTTCTCAGCCGGGATCGTCTTCAGTTTGCTTCGGATCGCGTTGACCGTTTGGACAAAGTCCTTGGCTACAATGAAGGCCTTGCACTCCGAATGGTTGATAATGTATTCCATCTCTGGAGGAGCAAGACGGAACATGAGAGGTACGGTCACCTGCCCTCCTTTGGACGACCCTGCATAGATCTCCATCCACTCTACGCAGTTGTAGGCCAGGATCGCGAAGCGATCTCCCTTCTTAACCCCCAGCTTCGTCAATGCGTTTGCCAGTCGGCAGCTCCGTTCGTTCCACTGTTTAAACGTCATCTTTCTGAACTTGTCCGCAGCACCTTCTTTGTCGGGGCATTGCATCGCCATCATCTTGAGAACTGTCCCTGCTGTTATACATTTGCGGATTGCCATGGCGCTCACCCTCCTTTGCAACGAGTTTGAGATTCATTTCACATTCTTTTTATTCCCAAAACATTTTTTTGTCAAGGAGAATTTACCTCTATGAAAAACCTCTACAGCCATAAAAAACCTTAGGCCCAGAGGCTGAACTCTTGCGTCCAAAATAGCATTAGATTGTCACTTCAAAGAATCTGGTTTAACCGTGCTTCTCGGTTCGGTCAATCAGGACAGTTAATGAAGAGGTAAAGATGTGCAGCAACTTGGAGTGAGGGATATAGATAAGCCACACGAGGCTCGGAACTACGTGGAAATACCAGAGAAAATGAGCATTGATCTGTACATTTCTTAAGAACTGGGCCACGAAGTATCCTCCAAACGAGACCCAGTTATTCGCGCTTGCAGGAGTGAAGTTGGCCATATAGACCCGAGAGGCAGTAACCTCGGGATGGGCGATGCGGTACCCTTCGATGAAGAACCCAGACAGTTCCAAGAAGAGAATGAAGAGCAGTGTCGTGATGTCCTCCTCCTCGGTTCTCAATTGTTTGGGCTTGATGACAAATCGCCTAATGATGGCCAGGACACACCCTACGAGAATGAGGAAACTGAAGAATTCGAGGAAGAAATCAAGAAAGGGGCGAATGGCACCCGTTTCAAAAACATGGGCAAAGGAGAGAGCGGGAATCCGATGACTCCATTCCACAAGATAACCCGTGGTGAATCCCTTGATCATGTCAACGATGAAAGTGGCCAGAAAGCCAAAAACGAGCAGGGTGTGGGCAAGCCACCGAAAGAAAGACTGCCCATAGAGTTTCTTATGAAAGATTACGTCCGTGATGAGGACCTGAACGTACCAGCCGGGTCTGGCTCTAAAACTTTTCCAGCCCCTACCCATAAGGATCTTCAGCTTCTCTCCCTGAGTGGCATCTTCTGCCCCCTCTATCTCTCCCCGAAGGTAAAGGCTGAATCGAAAACACATTCCCCACAAAAAGAGGATGAGGGACGGGATGAACATGGCGTAGAAGATGAGATGTTTATCCATTCTTAGAATCCATCCGGAATCATGTGAAGCTCCCCGCCCTAAAGGGCGGCGCTTCCCGGGAAGGTATTTCCTTTTATATTGTGCCCCTTCCTGCCTGCCGGTAGGCAGGGATCCCGCCCCAAAAAGGCGGGCTTGCCGGCCATTCTGACAAGTGGCGAATGGGTCCACCGTTAAGCGACCATCTAAGCAGGTTCTGCCATGTGCCGAAGGACAAATTCGGTGATGTTGAAAGCCTTAACGGGGATTTTCATTTTTCGAGCAGTGGTCATGATGGTTCGGACACATTGCTGGCACGAGGTGACAACCATGTCAACCCCGGTTGCCTGAATCTCGGCAATCTTCTCCTTGGCCAAAGAAGCCGAGAGTTGTGGATCGACCATCTCCAGATTTCCCCCTCCCCCACAGCATTTGCAGTGCTCACGATTCTTGGCGAGCTCTACGAGCTCGACCCCAGGCATCGCTCGGAGGATCTCTCTTGGAGGATCGTAGATTCCGCTGGACCGCCCCAGATCGCAGGGATCATGATAGGTAACCCTAACCTTTTCATTCTGGAACTGGATTCTTCCCCTTTTGATAAGATCAAGAAGAAACTGGGTTGCATGAAAGAGGGGCAGGTCTAGTTTGTACTCTTCATGCCAGGTCTGGTAACAGGAGGGGCAGGCGAAGATCACGGACTGGGCACCCTTCTCTTTGACCTTTTCAATGTTGTGCTGAATTGAGGCGTGGGCCTCTTTTTTCAGTCCAGCGCCTATCAGTGGGAAACCACAACACCACTCCTCAGCTCCCAGGAGCGTAAAATCCACTCCCGCCCTATCCAGGATCTTCACAAAGCTCTGCGGGATCTTGTAGACCATCGGAAAGTATGCGGCGACACAGCCTACAAAATAGACCACTTCTGCCTTCTCTTTGATGTACTTGTGCTCGGGGAGATTTCCCAGAGACTGCATCCACTCGGTTCGCCAGGCGTTGTCCTGTCCGAGAATATTGTGTTCCATAAGGATGTTCTTTTTCAGGTCATCCATTCCTTGAGGATAGTAGCCCAAATCCACCAAAACTTGCCTCAGGCCAATCCAGAGTCTTTTTGAATCGATGGACACCGGGCACTCGAGACTGCACTCACCGCACAGGGTGCACCGGTAGACCATCTCTGAAAACTTCTCTAGGCGTTCCTTGTTCACTTTCTTTGGACCAAACGTCCTCGTCCAGAGGCCGTATTGCGACCGGATAATCTTCTTCATCTCCTGGATCTTGCCCCTGGGATTAATTCCTTCCTCTTCCCGCTGGGAGTACACAGGGCAGTACCGGAGGCATTCGCCGCAGCTCGTACAAGCATCAATTTCTAACAACTGTCTTGGAGATAACTTCGAGAGGTTTACTAATCTCAAGACGCTTCCTCGAATTGGACACTTTCAACAGACGGCTTTGAAAAACTGATTTGCTGCCTGATGAAACTAATTGAAATTTTTCTCTTTTTTCATATAACATCCACGCACTAGATTGGTCAAGCTCCAGGCGCGTTCACGTTAACATTAGGCAGAAGCAAGATACTTCCAACAGGCAGAATCATTCTAGTATCTTTTGTATATGCACCTTTCTATATGCACCTTCTTGCAAGAGAACCTACGGCCCTGCGTAAGAGGATTTATTTCTAGAATCTAAAAAATTCTCTACAAAGTTTGAAACTATTTTCACTTGAAAAACAACGCATTTTTATTGACTTTGGAAAAAAGCATGGAACATAATAATAGTGTTTGGATGAAATACCCAGCCCGAATCAATCACCCAGTCTGAATCAAAAACTAACGAGTGAGATAGGTCAACCGTGAATAGAAGGACCTTTCTTAAGCTATCGCTCTTCACTGGTACAGCCGTGGGAGCAAGTCAAATGGCGGGGTCCCTTAACACCCCTGTTGCTTCACCGCTCCGCAGGATCACTCAGAACACTGGCGGCGAGGAATGGATTGCGACTTCGTGTCTAATTTGTCCTGCCCGCTGCGCAATTCGAGTGAGGGTGGTCAATGGCAAAGCAGTCAAGATAGCCGGGAATCCGTCATCCCGGGTTTCCGAGGGAAAGATCTGTCCCCGGGCACACGTAGGTCTTCAAGTATTATATGACCCCGACCGGATTTCTTTCCCGTTGAAACGAACGACCCAAGAAAAAGGAAAGGGGGTAGATCCTAAATGGGTTCCGATCTCGTGGGATCAGGCCTTTGAGGAAGTGACGAGACATCTGAGACTACTCAGGGAAAAGGCCCAGCCACACAGGCTTCTGCTTTTTTCCGGACTGAACAGCGTGAGTGGAGAGGATGTGATTTCCCGTTTTGCTGCGGCCTTCGGAACTCCAAATCTGATTTCCGGGGATGGACTGGATTCTGAGGCAGAAAAATCAGGCCATTGGATGGCAGACGGGCATTACAGCAATCGTGCTTATGATCTTGATCATACGCGTTATATCCTTGCCTTCGGCTTTGATATCCTGGAATCAAGCAGACCTTTGACTCGATTTCTCAGAAAGTGGGGAAAACTGCGACGTGAACAACCCAATCGCACGAAAGTCGTGGTGATTAACCCACGTTACTCTGTCACCGCTGCCAAATCCGATGAGTGGATACCCATCCAGCCGGGCACTGATGCAGCTTTGGCTTTGGGTATTGCACATGTCATCATCAGCGAAAAGCTCTATGATGAGACCTTTGTCCATCACTGGACAGAGGGATTCGGTGCATATAAGAATTTGGTGCTCGGTCATTATAGTCCAGGTGCTGTGTCAGAAATAACTGGCATTTCTTCTGAAGCTATACAGCGAACGGCAAGAGAATTTAGCCAAACAAAACCGGCCATTGCCTTGAGCGGAACGGAGGCGGTCAGTTGGCCTGGGGGGGCCCACATCACCCATGCCGTATTCTGTCTCAATGCCTTGGTGGGAAGCATCGATGTACCCGGTGGGGTCATTTATCAAGTGCATCCAAAATACAGAGAACTGGGTGATGGGGTTCAAGACGAAATTGCCCTGAGAGGCAAGATCCAGCCATACCTGGATTTCCGAGGAACAGATAGATTCCCGACTGCCAAGGTCGTAACGAACCAGATCCCCGAATCCATATTGGGAGATGTTCCTTACGCTGTTGAGATGGCGATCGGTTTCAACAGCAACTTCAACATGTCTGCTCCCGGGACTCAACGATGGGACAAGGCCTTAAAGAAGCTGCCCTATTTTGTTCACATGGCTCCCTTCATCAGTGAGATGGCCCAGTATGCTGATCTAGTTTTACCTTCCACAACCTTCTTGGAGGAATGGGGCTATGATCATTCTCCGTCGGAGTCAGGCTACGCAGAGGCAAGGATAAAACAACCGGTCGTGACTCCTCGCGGCCATTCAAGATCTACGATCGACATGCTTTTCGAATTGGCGAGAAGACTTAAGGAAGGGGTTGCCCAATCTTTCGCTGATATCGGAGGTGACTCTAAAGGATTCGTTCAATTCAGAACTGCCACGCTCATGCCGTGGGAAAAGTTTCTCAGGGACGGGGTCTGGAGTGGGCCAGATTACGAATACAAGAAGTTCAAACATCTATTCAATACTCCCTCTAGGAAATTTGAATTCTACTCTGGCAACCTTAAGGCCTTGCTGTCAAAAATGAAAAAAAAGATAGGGGATCTGGATTGCCTGCCTCACTACCAAGAACCACAGTTCTTAGGTGAAAGGGAGAAGTACCCACTCATCCTGCTTCCCTATCAGCCCTTAATGGTCATAGAGAACGGAAGTCAGAATTATCCCTGGGCGCAGGAGATATTTCTTCCCATGCAGGGTGTGGGCTGGGAAAACTTAGCAGAGATAAATACTGAGACGGCAAATGCCTTGAACCTTCGAGACGGGGAAGAGGTTTGGGTAGAATCACCATTTCGGAGGATGAAGGTGAGGGTGAAGTGTTCTGAGGGGGTTCACCCAGAGGTGGTGGCTATCTCCATTGGCCAGGGGCATTCTGCCTATGGTCGATGGCAAAAGGGGATGGGTGTCAACCCGAATGAGATTCTAGGTGTGGACTATGACACTCTGAGCGGGCAATCTGTTTTTTTTAACACTCGGGTCAGGGTCTACAAGGCATAGAGGAAATAAACGAAATGCCAAGATGGGGAATGGTCATTGATTTAGATAAATGCACTGGCTGTCAGGCGTGCACGGTAGCCTGCAAGGTGGAGAACAATGTCCCTCATGGATCTCCTGAAGAGCAACGATCGAGAAGGGAGATCTACTGGAACAAGGTGATCGCAGCAACCCGCGGCAAATATCCTCGCGTCAAAACGGAACTCGTCCCGATGCCCTGTATGCACTGCGATAATGCCCCATGTGTGACCGTATGCCCGGCTGTGGCAACCTACCGCCGTGAAGACGGAATCGTTATGCAGAACTTCAGAAAATGCATCGGCTGTAAGTATTGTATGGCCGCCTGCCCCTATGGGGTGAGAAGCTTCAATTTCAAAGAGCAGGAAACCAAAGAATATCATCGTCAGGATCGACCTCCTGACCACACCGTTTGGGGACCCTGGCCATTCCCTACCCGCGCCCATGGGGTGGTTGAAAAGTGCACCTTCTGTTTCCATTTGATCGACCAAGGGATCAGGGAGGGGAAAAAAATAGGGGAAGAGGTAGTCCCCGCTTGTGTTGAAGCCTGTCCAGCCAATGCCAGATTTTTTGGAGATTTAGACGATACGCGTAGCCAAGTATCCCGTTTACTCTCTTCAAGGGGATCGATCAGACTTCGGGAGGAGTTGGCGACAAAACCTAAGGTTTACTATCTCCTTTAGCGAGACCCTGTGAAATGAGTTTAACTTTTTCGACCATCGAAGGCAGATCTCGAGGCTTTTACTTGACCGTAGCCACACTCGTGGCCTTCACCCTCATAGGATTCGCTACCTTCATGATGAGCTATGTTGAGGGTCACAAGATACTTGGAACCAGTAACATCATTCCATGGGGCATGCCTATTGTCATTGCTATTTACTTGATCGGACTGAGCGCTGGTTCTTTGATCCTTTCCTCGCTGACCTATGTTTTTCAAAAAGAGGAATATCGGCCCATCGCCAGGATGGCGGTCTATATGGCCATGGTTCTTATCTTGGGTGCCATGATCAGCATCGCGTTGGATCTGGGAAGACCCGAGAAGACCTGGCGGCTCTTCATGTTCTTTGTCTTGAACAACATGCGTTCCATGTTTGCCCTCAATGGGATTCTGTACGGGGTATATTTCGCTATCAGTCTGGTCTACCTGGCGTCCATACTGGCAGAAAAGTCAAAACTGACCAGAGCCATAGGGATCTTGGCAATTGTCTGGGCTGCTTTGGTCCATATGGGCACCGGCGCCATATTTGGCTTCATTGCTGCCCGTCCACTATTTTACTCACCCATCAAGCCCTTCGAATTTCTTGCCGCGGCAATGGTGTCCGGCTTGGCACTGTTGCTGATCGCCGTGATGTCCGTCTTCAAGTGTGCACAGAGGAAGTTCGATAAAACTATTCTGTTTTCGTTAAGCAGACTACTGCTTGTCTTGGTGATTGTTCTGTCGGTCACTGTTTCCGTGGATAAAGTGACCCACCTTTATACGCCCCATCGAGACCAGATTCTCTGGCTTCTTACAGGACCTTTTTCTTGGGCCTTCTGGGTTTTACAGGTTGGATTTGCCTATGTTTTGCCCCTTTTCCTGCTGCTCCATCCTCGGACTAGAAAGAGTATCAAAGGGGTGCTGGCAGCGACGGTCTTAGTCGTCATCGGGATATTTGGAGAAAGATTTGTTCTGGTCATACCAGGAATGGCAAACCCTTTACCTTTCTACCCGGGAAAAATCGAAGGCGTTTGGGGAAAAACAGGTTCCTTTCCCTTCGTTCCCGCCGAATGCTTGATGTCCCTTGGGGTTTTTGCCCTGATGGGATTAGTTTTTCTTTTCGGCTTGAAGTACCTAGAGCTCCTGCCGGCCGATGAAAGTAGCGGACAAATATCCGTAGGGGCAAAGAACCTGTAATGATTTCGAGAAAAGGAACGTGAATTGAAGCTAAAAACCCGACGTGAGCTATTGAGGATGATGTGGCCCAAGCCCGAGGTACACCTCTCTGTTGACGAAGGAAAATGGGGATGCGGACTGGCAACTCAGGGCTTGAATACGAAACCAAGTCACTCGGAAGAAAACGCAGTGGCTGAGGGAATCGCACCTCGGGGCCGGGTCAAAGTAGATGGGCCCCGGTGCACCGGTTGCGGTCTCTGTACCATCGACTGCCTTTCAGGGGCCTTAACCCTTTGCCATGACGCAAATGAAGGGAGCTATCAGCTGACGTTCAATCATGGGGTTTGTGCGGCCTGTGGCGCCTGTGAGAAATCCTGTCCGGAGCATTGCCTGCACCTGGAGAGGAATCTTGAAGGTGTTGGGGCAACCGAAGCCCCGGTAGTCATTTTTCAAGATAGAGTCTCCCGATGTCGGGAGTGCGGCATCCCTCTTTTTCCCCAGGCGATGATCGATCGTTTAAGAGCAAGGTTATCTGCAACTTGGGAAACACCGTGGCAGTTTGATTTTTGTCCTTCTTGCAGAATGAAAGCCCTGCCTGGGCAAGAAAGCCTAGTAAGAAGAGACGTGAATCTTCGAGGGAACACATCATGGGAACCTCCTTCAGGGCGATAGCTATTTCTACGGAATTGCTCGTGCTCACAGTCGGTGTCTACGTCCTCCTCGCTGTGGTGAAACTGGCATTGTTTGACTTTGGCTTACACCGTAAATACCGCAACTTTATCGAGTTTGCGGCGATCATCTTCGGCTGTTTGGCATTCGTCTTTCTTGTTTCCCACTTGATTGCGTTTTACCCCCGCGGTTCGCCTTGATATCCGCCGGTTGGGGAGTGTAGATGGATTCTTCACATCAAGCTTTCTGGGCAGGCCAAGAAACTTACATCATGAGAGTTTTCCTGCCCATCATCGTTGGATTTCTGGTCCTGCTGATGGGGCTGATGGTCCTCTTCGTCCTCAGTTTCTGGTGGCGACATTATAGGCTATGGCGCCTGGGCAAAAATGAAAATCGTTTTGACCACGTGGCTACCAGACTAAAAGGTTTCCTCTCTGTTGCATTGGCTAATACGACGATCTGGAAAGAACTTTATCCGGGCACAATGCATTTCTTGATCCTTTGGGGAACAATTGTAGTTTTTGCAGGGAAGATCGTCAGGCTTTTTTCATTCTGGGTGGGGTTGAGTCGCCCACCTCAGGATATTTTTCTGTATGCTTCTTTTGCTTCTGAAATCGGAGGAGTTTTGGTTCTCATGGGTGGATGCTTGGCGGTCTTGCGAAGATACATGATCAAGCCTTCTCGCCTAAGCAACAAGCCTGAGAATAGACTCATCCTTCTATGGGGGGTCACAATTCTCCTCACGGGCTATTTGATCAAGGGCTATCGAATGGCTGCCCTAGGAGTCACCATTCCATCAGATTCGTTCCTTTGGGCACCCGTGAGTTACCAGGTGTCACGTCTCATTTTGATTCTTCCCTTTGAATCCCTGAACGAGCTTCTGGTCTGGCATCGAGTTCTCATTCACGCCATACTCGCAACGCTTTTCTTTACCTATTTCGTCGTATGCCATTCTCCGATCCAACACGTCTTCTTATCTCCTCTCAATGTCTTCTTCCGTTCGCTAAGACCCCGAGGCGTCCCCAACCCAATCCTTGATCTTGAAGAGGCAGAGACGTTTGGCGCCAATGACATTTCTCAGCTGACCTGGAAACACTTATTAGACTTTGAGGCATGCACCGCCTGTGGGCGTTGCCAGGACGCGTGTCCTGCACACCTATCGGATAAACCGCTTTCTCCCAAGCGGATGACGCAGAACCTGAAGGAGTGTTTGTGGAGAGATGGGCCGAAACTCCTTTCCGTCCCGCAGGATCAGCGTCAGCCTGAACCCCTGATGGGAAGCACCGTCAGCGAAGACGAGCTCTGGGCTTGCACATCCTGCATGGCCTGCGAGGAGACGTGTCCGGTCTCCATTCAGCCCTTGAGCTGGATTATGGAGCTCCGTCGGCATTTGGTCCTGATGGTCAGTAAAATTCCTTCTGAGGGAAAACTGATTTGCAGGAACCTGCAGAACCACAAGAATCCATGGGGATTCCCTCAGGGGTTGCGGGAAGAAAGCGCCAAGAACCTGGGAGTGAAGAAGTTGTCGGAGGAGGCTCGTACAGATGTTCTTTTTTGGATAGGATGTGCCGGAAGCTTCGACGATCGGAATAAGAAAGTAGCTGCCTCTCTGGCGAAAATTCTCCAAGCCAGCGGAGTCTCGTTTGGCATTCTGGCTACGGAGGAAGGCTGTTGTGGAGACCCGGCGCGAAGGGTTGGGAATGAGTACCTGTTTCAGATTCTGGTCAAGGGCAATATCGAGGTGTTGCACCGGTATGGAGTGAAGAAAATACTGACCATGTGCCCCCATTGTTTCCATACGCTCAAGAATGAATACCCTGCATTTGGAGGGGAATTCCAAGTCATTCACTATACTCAGTTCTTGGCAGAAAGTCTTGCTCAGGGAAAACTGAAACTCAGTAAGCCTATCGACAAACTCATCACTTATCACGATTCATGCTATCTTGGACGGGGCAATGAGGTCTATGAAGCTCCACGTAAAATCCTATATTCCATCCCAGGATTAAAATTAGTGGAAATGAAGAGACATCGCAACCACAGCTTCTGCTGTGGAGCTGGGGGAGGACGAATGTGGATGGAGGAGAGGATTGGAAGACGGATAAACCAGATGCGAACCGAACAGGCCCTCCAGACGAAGGCGACATTGCTGGGGACAGCCTGTCCCTATTGTCTCACGATGTTGGGAGATGGGATCAAGGACCTGAACCAAGGGGAAAGAATCGCAGCCTTCGATCTGAGCGAACTCGTGGAAAGGTCCATGTGAATCTTGTCCATTCTGACAAATATGGCAGTACCGAAAAATCCCTCCTAGTGGCGCACTCGACAAGTACCTAAAAACAGTTCAACCAGAAAACTGATTTTAACCTGTTAAGAAAAGTGGAGCCCCACGGGCTTAAGTCCGTGCCTGCACGCCGAAGCGCGCCACGGCACGAAGGCGTGGCCCCTCAACATACTTCAGAGGGCGGAACCCTCCGAAGCACACCCTACTGCGCTCCTCCAGAGGTTCGAAGGGTACCCTCTCCGGACTTATCGTCCGGGGCCAAAAAGGCTATGGCCGATGGCGTCGACGGTCTGAGAGACCGTGGCCTTCTGCGTAGGGGCGTAAATTGTCCTGAACGGTACTTAATCTGACAGACACTCTCAAGTCATCTGCTGGTTACACCTACTAATATTCGGTCCAAGACAATCCTGAATGTCGATGGTTACGGATAGAAATCAAGCATGAGGAAGGCATTAGATAAAACAAAGGCAGAGTCATTTCTAACTCTGCCATTGCAGAATACATTTCATTTATACTCCCTAACGATGATCACAAGGCGTATTTGAGATAGACATCATCAAAGTATACAGTACACACTCCCCCGCCACTGTCACTTCTTGTTCCAATAGCAAAAAAGGTGTTGGTAGGGTCTGTAATTTTCCTTACTTTCAGTGTTTTCTCCCAATTGTATTTTATTTTGCCCAGACCACTCACGGTGTAAGTTACAGATTGAGGGGCCGAAAGATTCCATTCCATGGTAACGATATATGGCTTCCCCATAATATCTTGTGGCACCGCCCCATTAACATTATACAACTCCCCCCGTAAAAGTGTCTCAATCCAGGCAAGATTGTTGGGTATATATGCTCGAGTGACTTCAGCATATATAGTAGGGTTATCCATATTATCAACGTATGGCTCAATTGAAACCTCACTTATGAGTAAATCAGCAAGATGATGGCTGTCCACCCCAAGAAAGGTTGAGACCATTGCTCTCACATCCCTAAGGGTTGGATCACTGAAAGTGCAGGAATCAAAAGTCACGGTCGCTCTCATTCCTATTACGTTTAAGGGTTTTTTAATGACACGCAACCATGATAAATCATTCGGGTAGCCAGGTTGGTGTTCGAATTTCGCCCTCCCATTTTCGATGCTAATAGAAGCACATGAGTTATCGATCTGCCATTTGTCGGGATTAATCACACCTGAGTTGAAGTCGTCATACTTCTTCCAAACATACGTTTGGGCTAAAGCAGAGTTGACAATCATCACTCCCAGAACAACTGCAACAAAAACTATCCATCTTGTTTTCATTCAATTCTTCTCCTTTCATTTTAAATTAACAGTAATCTACTAATATTTAGAAGTCAAATAAGAACTTGGATGAAAATTCTCTTTTGAGGATTACCCGTTCAATTTGGTGTTAAAGTATTTGCGTTGCTCAGTTTTGGCAATTTGTAAGGGAAGTCCCCCGATTGAAACCCCATAGATAATCCTTTCTATTTCGCGCAGCGGCTCTGTTCTTCATGTGTCAATCCAAAATTGAATCAACACTGTGAATTCGCATGGTTGCCATCTTTATCACAACTTCGAATTGACGCTTATTCGAAATAATCAGGCCAGATAAATATATGAAAATCTTTACCCCATTCCTGCTTGACATTCTATTTTCGTTTCAATACAATTCCCGTTTATGGAAAAGAAAGAGGTTAAGCGCCGTCCTATTGGTCAGATAATTATTAATGCTGGTTGGAAAATCATAAGCTGCTTGAAAACGTTAACTCCTTCCTGTCTCGTCATGCTAATTTGTTGGTTGCCCTTGCCACTTTCTTTCTGGCATTTCTCACCTATAGGTATATTGGGGTAACAACGAAAATGGTCGAGGAAACAAAACGGCTTGCTGACACGAGCGCGGAGCAGTTCAAAATCAAATCATATCCGGTTTTCCTTGTAGTTCCATCATCCCCAGTTTTTGACTCTGGGCAATTCTTACAGGAATTTGCAATCCATAACAGAGGTGAAATCGCTGCACATAAGGTCACATTTCTACTGGTTAACATATATTTTACAAAAGGCAATAAAATGATCTATCTAGCTCACGAGGGCACTTACTACGAGTTCGAAGGTACAAGGAGATCAATTGATGTTGAGAGCAAGATTCCAGCAGGTTCAAATAGAAGACTTATGAGCAGTATCCCTCTATCCAAGCTTGACGACTTTGAAAGGTTCAGTCACGCCTTGGTATTTGTCAGATTTAAAGTTCCATATGATACTGTGCATAGTCTAGAGGTTGTTGGTTATACTCTGAAGGAAATCAGTAATAAACCTGGAAGCAAATCGTTAGCGTGGCAGGAATTGTCTGCCAGTGACGAGAAGGTTCTTGTGGATCAATGTATAAGGTTTTCAGCGAGCTGGGCAGGTCCCTCAAAATCTTTCTTCACAGATTTTCGGTTAATGGAATAATAAAGAGATGAAGGAACTCATTAAGATACGCCAGGCCGAATACGCTACCCCTTTCAAGGGATTTTTTGGGAAGACTCCTAAGATTTCAAAGGCTCGGCGGAAGACTTAGGTGTGAAGAAGGAACCCAAGCTACAGGTTCCTTCTTGCTTCACTCCATTTGAATTCAGTTTTCACCCTTGGCTATTGCGTCACCTCCTTTCCTGAATTTTGCGTAAAAGTGACAAGAACCTCCTTCCGTATGGGGGAATATATGAAAAGAGTGACCCCTGTGTCAACGAAAAAGCCCGATGCTTACCGATTCAAATCGTGTATACTTTGGCAAAATGTTGAGTTGTTGAGTTCAGGAAACAATCCTCGGACGGATACCCTCTGATCCCTCCCCAGCTAGAGGATCTGCGACCCCAAAACTGCCAGATTCTGACACAAGGATCAAAGAGTTCAAACGATAATTGGCGAGATCATTCTTCAGATCTGTCCGTTGCTCAAAAGGTCCCCTCAGGATCAGCATCTCGACTTCGGAGCGTAATCGGCAGAATTGGCCCCGAAGACAGGGGTACCGCTTGTTGGGAGGATCAGGTCAGTATTTGCCATTCGCGGAGGGATGGAACACAACAAGACATGAGTGTAGATACCTGGCCCCAAAGAGGAAGCAGAAAGCACGATAATCAGGTCGAGTTTGGAAAACAGCTCTGCGGAAGCCTACTTTCTGTGGCGATGTCACCTACAAGTCAATTGTTGGCGATCTATCCAGACACGAGGAGTACGACTTGAAAGGGAAGGTAGGACCGCGCATCAGCGAGGCGCGTCCGTGAAGAGGCACCTTATTCATGTCGCGTTCGTTGCATGCGCTTGCCGCTTGCGATGACATTAGAGGTCACTTCGGCTGCTTTTTCCAGCCCGCACGTACTAGGTCAGCTAGGATGTTGTAATTCACCCAGACCCGCCCTGTATGGGCCTCGGCCGATACTTTGTAGTCTTCGACTAGCATCTTGAACGTGTCGCGTAGACTTTCTGGCAACGATTGCTCCGCCGTAGCACGCTTGTCTTGCATGGGATTCTCCTCCACTCCCAATCATTTTGCATTAGATTTGTTATGCGAGCGCTTCAAGAGCTACTTTAGAACCGGCCACCCGCCCTTCTGAGGATCTGCACCTTCGTAAAGCTCTTTTGTGGTCATTGTCGGCGCAAACATATTTAACAATTGTTGGATACCCTGGCGGCGGGTGGATTCTGGAATTTGCATTGTACCAGGCGTCGGAAAGAACGCACCTGCCAGGTTTGATTCTACAAATTTCAGCAAGGAATCAGCATAATAAACATTTTCGTATCCGTATTTCTTTATGTTACTTTTTCTGTTTTCGTCCAGTTTAATGTTAAGAGTCCAATATGCAATGAACAACCGGTAGTAACCTCCCGAGGAAACACCTATGCGTTCTTTTGGAGTCATTCCAAGCTCTTCCTTGATTTTTCCGACAGGACAATATATTTCTCCTGCCCTCACTCTTTTGAAAAACTGACGATGCAAAGCCTCAATAGTCTGTGACATAACTCGGTCTTCTTCAGGACTTCTCGGTTTAGGCAATTCGGATGAGTGTCCGCTCTGTTCGAACACATCTTGGGGCTTAACCAATTTACGATATAATATTCCCTCTACGGTTCCGTCATAACTTAATTTTGAATCTCTATACGCTTCTTTTACATCCTGGTAAAAGGGATGGTTTTTGTCGGCATAAACTCCATTAGATGAGCACATGAGAAATATTATGGCCATTGTCGAAATGTGAAGTAAAGGCGTAACACTTTTCCGAGGGTCCATAACTAACCTCCTCTGGTGGACGGCTGTTCGATGATCAATTACGGTTTGCAATGTACATCTTCTCTGAAGTTCTGGCAAGAGGAAGTTACAGGAAGAAGTCACCATGACACTTGACAATGTCTGTATGGTCGAATCCTGACTTTTAGAATTTATGGCCCCTTCAACCTCTAAATTATTTTGTAAGACCCGGAAGTCTCCCTCTCACAACAAGATAAGTAAGGTATCCACTTATTCCAGTAATTCCCCAAATAACGAGGAAAATTAGGAGAATGGCTGTGCCAACCCCAATTTCGTTAATAGATGTCACCATCGAAAAAATATAATTTGCTGTGAACAACGCGATAAAACCTGAGGCAGTAAAAATAATTTTGAATAGCATTTCTTGGATATAGACAACAATGACTTTATAAGCCTTACTTAGATTGTGCTGTCGTGAATGCTTGTGCATCTGCTCCATCAGGCCACGGATTGCATAATACAAACTCAATACAATCATTGGCACATAATACCAACAAGGCATTGACCCCTGATGTCAATAGTGGACACGAAACTTTCTTTCATGCTGCAACCTGCCTTGCATAGAACTGCCGTTCATAGACAGCCGGAGATAGGTACCCCAGCCGTGCTTGCCGTCTTTGCCGATTGTAAAATACCTCGATATACTCGGTGATCTCCCGGATGGCCTGTTCTCTCGTCTTGTAGCGACAATGATGGATAAGCTCATTCTTGAGAGTACCCCAGAAACTCTCCATGGGAGCATTATCATAGCAGTCGCCTTTTCTGCTCATTGATGCTCTCATTTTGAACTGTTCCATCAGCCTCCGGTATTCATGGGCACAGTACTGACGTCCACGATCCGAATGGTGGATCAGCCCTGATCCGGGCCTCTTGGCTGCCACTGCCCTGAACAGAGACTGGCTCACCAGGGTCTTGGTGATACGACTGCTCATTGCGTATCCGACGATTTCTCCCGTGAAGATGTCCTTATGCCCTGCCAGATAGAGCCAGCCTTCTTCTGTGGGGATATAGGTAATGTCACTGAGCCAAATTGCGTTCGGCTCCGTTGCCTCAAACTGCTGATGGAGGAGATTCTCTGCGACGGGGAGAGCATGCTTGGAATCTGTGGTGGCCTTGAACTTTCTCTTCTGTTTGCACCGTATCCCCAGCTTCTTCCTAATCCGTCTGATCCGGCAGATCCCTACCTTCACACCCTGTTCTTTGAGTTCATACTGTAATCTCTCAGGGCCACACGTCTCTCGGGTCCTCTGATGAGCGGCTTTGATCTCTACCTCCAGCCTTCCCTCCTCCCGGACTCGTTTGCAAGGCTTCCGATGGAGCCATTGGTAATAGCCGCTCTTGGATACCTGCAGAATGCGGCACATCGCCGCGATACAATACTTGAATCGCATTTCTTTCATGATCGCGTACCTGGCAGCGACTCCTTCGCAAAGTACGCGGCCGCTTTTTTTAATAGGTCTCGCTCCATCCTGACTTCTGCCAGTTCACGCTTGACCCGCGCAAGTTCCATCTCTAATTCCGTAAGTGGCCTCTGCTGTTTTCCCACCTCCCTGAGCTTGCCTTCTCTGTTTGCCTTAACCCAATACCGTATTGTCGAAGGGGAGATCGATAACCTCCGCCCCACCTCCGGTATTCTCAATCCCTCTTCCGTTACCAGCTTCACCGCTTCCTCTCGAAGCTCCCTCGTGTAGATCGCTCTGGGAATCCTTTCCATTCTGACACCTCCGTCTTCAGTATTTTACCTCAACTTTGGTGTCCACTAAAACCATCTTACCCCACATCTTCAAAATAACATCAGTTATAGACATGGGTAATCTCCATATATGTTTGTGAGTTTTTTAAGTGTCCTAACCAGCATTTGAGTTGACAGATAGTGTCAAGGATATCCTTTCCTTCGACCCTCACTCAAAGGATTACTTCTTTGATGATTAAATTCTTTGACATTTCTTTGGGAGCACTAGCCCACTCACCATTCCAATCTACCTGAAAAACTTGCATCTTTGGAGATACATAATTGTCCGCGACGATTTGTAAGCTAAATCTCACGGAGTCGTTTCGATTCACAAAGCCTTTGAAATTACCCCCTATAACGTAAAGAGTTGGCTGAAATGCACGGCCCTCACTGATCATACCGAAATCAAGAACCTCTTCGTCGGCTACAGTCTGAAGGGTCGGAGCCCATTCTGATGGAGACCATACATATTGATATGGCACCATCAGGGGTTCGGGATGAAACTCGCCATCTGGCCTTTTGCGATAAAGCTGTCTCAACATAACCCTACAATTTGTTGCCGGGACAAAATGACGAGAGTTAACCACTTTCAAATGATAGAAATAAGCCGTATAGTCTCTCACTCTTGTCCAAGATAAGTTTTGAAAAAGAAAAGGCCCTCGGTTAAAGTGATGGAGAATTTCTGCCAAGAAATCCCATCACACATAAAGGAGGGCCAACGATGAATCAGATTTAGTAGCATATTCAGCCAACTCTTACAACTGTTTCCGAGAATCGAGTTCCAACACATGGTGAAAGAAACCCATGCCGAACGTCATGCCAAAGGATTTACCTGCTGGGGTCAATTTGTCGCCATGCTGTTTTGTCAATTGGGCCGCGCCCATTCTCTCCGTGAGATTACCGGAGGCCTTCGAAGCTGCGAGGGGAAGTTGAAACATTTGGGCATTACGGCTCCGAGCCATTCCACCTTGGCTTATGCCAATGAGCATCGTCCATGGGAGCTCTATCAGCAGGTTTTTCTTCAGCTCTTTGAACGATGCCGTGTCCAAGTCGTCGGGAAGAAAACGTTTCGGTTTAAAAACAAATTGATCAGCATGGATTCGACCACCATCGATTTGTGTCTGGAGATGTTTGATTGGGCCAAGTTCAGGCGGACCAAAGGAGCCATCAAGCTTCATCTTCTTCTGGATCACGATGGCTATCTCCCTTCCTTTGCCATCATCACCGAAGGAAATGTCTCAGATGTCAAGGTGGCTCGTCAGTTTCATTTCGATCCTGGGACCATCGTGGTCGATGACCGAGGGTATAACGACTATGCCTTGTTTGGCCGATGGACCGACCCAAGGCGTCTATTTTGTCACCCGCATGAAGGACAATGCTCTTTACGAAGTCGTCGGGGAGAAAGAAGTTCCTCAAAACCGCAATGTCCTCAAAGATGAAATGATCGAACTGAGAGGACCCAAGGCCATCGAGAAATGCCCTTACCCTCTTCGACGGATCGAGGTCTATGACCCTGAGACAGAGGAAGTCCTGGTGTTCTTGACCAATAACATGAAATTGGGGGCCACCACCATTGCTGCCATCTACAAAGAGCGTTGGCAGATTGAGATCTTCTTTAAAGCCCTGAAACAGAACCTTAAGATCAAGACCTTTGTGGGCACCAGTGCCAATGCCGTTAAGATCCAGATTTGGACAGCATTGATTGCGATGCTGATCCTGCGTTTCCTTCAACTTCGATCCAAATTTAACTGGTCCCTTTCGAATCTGGTGGCCTTGTTGCGAATGAATCTGTTTACCCATCGGGATCTTTGGGCCTGGCTCAATAAACCTTTTGAAATACCACCGGTTCCCTATGAACCTGAACAACTTCAATTCTGTCTCCGTTAATTTGGACAGCATCTTTCAGGAGGAACCTGAATTTCAAAAAGCAAAAACCTTGTCCAAAACCTCAATGATTTCAAGGGGTGATTATAGACTTTTCAGTTATCTTGGACAGCAATGATAGTCTCTGATCTTCTTTCCAGTAGTGACCTCATATTCTATTCTTGGTGTTGGATTACCTTTAAGATTATGGGGAATGATTTTCAATTTTGGACCGATAAGCTTTGACCTAAGAAAATCTCCATATATTGCCGAGATAGCTACAAGCAAACTTCCAATGGCGACAAAAGCTGTCCAGAAGGTTATCCAATCCGTATCACCCTCCTTGTGATAAAAAGCGAAAAGTCGAGCGTCCTAAAAATCAGGGTTATCGATTGTGAAATACGGGTTGTAATATACATCTTTTTTGAACTATTTGGAAGCGAAGACTTCAGGAAGTAGTCCTCGTTTCGCCTTTCAAAGATAAAGTGAATTAGCTCGAAGTCTAAACCAAAGCTGTCTTTGTTCTCTCTTGCTTGATAAAGGGGGATTCCACTTTTTCGGGCCTTCAAGATAGAGATCATCTTATCTTTGTGGTCTGGGATCATCTTACATCCTAGTATTACTCGTGCAATGATGTCATCAGTAATTTGTAGCTTCTTATTGGCACCCAGGAACCATATGAGTCTGTATTCTCTTTCGTATTGCCACTCCGGTGATTTTGTTAATAACTGAGACTTCAATCTTTCATCTTTGGACGCCCAACCTAATTCCTAAGTTCCGCAAAGAGAGCCATCCTGAAAGAGTCAAGAAGGAATAAAGACCTATTTTCCCATACTTTTTGAATGGTTATTTCTTGTCTTAAAAAAAGCTTGTCTTTGTGATATTTTTCATTTAGTATTTTGCCATTAAAAAGAAGGGAGGGCTTTCGATGGACATTGAGGGGTATTCCTATCCTGAAGGACTCTACTACCACAAAGAACACTTCTGGGCGAAGGTTGAAGGAAGCACGGTCACAGTGGGCTCCACTGACTTCGCTCAAAAACAGGCAGGCCAGATCGTTTTCGTGGAACTACCCTCTCCCGGCAAGGCAATCGAGCAGGGGAAACCCTGCGGGTCCATGGAGTCAGGGAAATGGGTAGGAAGGATCTATACTCCGGTTTCTGGAAAGGTGGAATCGGTCAACCAGGAGCTGGAGGACACCCCAGAGCTGGTGAATGAAAGTCCCTACGAGAAAGGGTGGATGTTTAAGGTAACCGCTTCCAATCTCCAGGAAGAACTTAAGGGGCTGATGCAGATCAACAGTCTCCCAGAGTTTATCAAGTCAGAGATTGCTCGCGTCCAGGGCCTCAAGAAGTAGGCCGGCGCTTCGTTGAAACCCGGAGGGCTGTGTCTTATAAATTAAGGGAAGCCTCCGCCCCTGCTGCCGACAGGGCGGGGGGCTTCCGGGTAATGTAGATATGATTACACGGTCGGCTTTTTTCCCCGCCTATCCCGCTAACGCGGGGCGGGGAGTCAAGCCGACTTGCCCGTAAAGACCCTGCACGAGAGACCGCGCGATTTTTCTCTCTTCGAGATGCGAGCTCTGAGCAGGTTCCTGCTATATTCCTCCCTTATCGAACGTTGAATTGGGTCTCGAGGGTCGGTCGTGAGTCAGCAGCTTGATGTCGTTGGCATCGAAGAACTCGAGAAGATTGACCGCGTAGTCGCCAAGTACAAAGGGAGGCACGGGTCCCTCATTCCCGTCCTCAAAGAGAGTCAAGATGTTGTTGGCTACCTCCCCAAATCGGTCCAGAGAAGAATCGCCGCAGGCCTAAACCTCTCTCCTTCCCAAGTCTATGGGGTTGTTTCTTTCTACGCTTTTTTTACGATCGTTCCAAGAGGAAAACACGTGATCCGCGTCTGCCTTGGCACAGCGTGCTATGTCAAAGGGAGTAAGCAAATGATCGACAACATTGAAAAAGAACTGGGGTTGAAGGTTGGCGGAATTACTAAAGACCGGAAGTTTTCTCTCGAGGCGGTTCGGTGTCTTGGTTGCTGCAGTCTCGCACCGGCCATGGTGATAGACGACAACACCCATGCTCTGGTCGAGCCGGCTGACGCTGTCCGAATCGTTCGATCCTATGAGTAAACCATGCACGTTTCCAATCTAACAGATCTTGAAGCGATTAGAGATAGAACAGCTCGCCATCTTTCCCTGGAAAAGGGACCCCCCCGGGTCAAGATCAACTTCCACATGGGGACCTGCGGCATTGCGGCAGGGGCCAAGAAGCTTGATGCCCTGGTCTCACGACAGATAGAAGAACACCAACTTCAGGACACGATTATCACTCGCTCAGGTTGTGCTGGGCTCTGCAGTCGTGAACCCATGGTGACCATCGAGTCTCCTGGCCTTCCTCCTGTGAAGTATTGTGACTTGAATGAACAGAAGATCCAGGAGATTTTTGAACACCACGTCTTGAAGGGAGAGCCTCTTCATTCTTATGCCCTAGCCATCGACAATGGGGAGAGGCCCCCTTCCCTCTCCTCTTCAAGGAATCCCGAGGCTGCAGGAGATTCCTTTCTTCAGACACCAGACGCTTTGGGCTTTGAGGAATCGGGGTCTCATTGACGCAGAGACGATTGACGAGGCCATTGCCAACAGCGCGTACTTTGGTCTCGCAAAGGTTCTCAGCACGATGACTCCCGAAGCAGTGATTCAGGAGGTGAAAACCTCAGGTCTCAGAGGCCGAGGAGGAGCCGGATTTCCCACAGGGGCCAAGTGGGAAGAAGGACGACGATATCCTTCCTTCCCGAAATTTGTCATCTGCAACGGCGACGAAGGGGATCCCGGCGCTTTCATGGATCGCTCTCTCCTCGAGTCCGATCCCCATGCGGTTCTGGAGGGAATGATCATTTGTGGCTTTGTTATCGACTCCCACCAGGGGTATGTCTATGTGAGGGCTGAATATCCCCTGGCGATTCATCGTCTCAACATCGCCATCAACCAAGCCAGAGACTATGGGCTCCTGGGAAAGAACATTTTGGGATCGGGTTTTGACTTCGATATCGGGATCTACCCGGGAGCAGGGGCATTCGTCTGCGGAGAATCGACAGCGCTGATGTACTCGCTCGAGGGAAAGAGGGGAATGCCTCGGATCAAGCCTCCCCGATCCACAGAGGCAGGTCTCTGGGGACAGCCCACCGTCCTTAACAATGTGGAGACCTTTGCCAATGTCCCGGCCATCCTCCGAAACGGAGGGAAATGGTTTGCCTCCATCGGGACCCAAGGATCAAAGGGAACCAAAGTCTTTGCTCTTGCGGGGATGGTCAAGAATGTGGGGCTGGTCGAAGTCCCCATGGGAACGACGCTTCGGACGATCATTTTTGACATTGGAGGAGGAGTCACGGGAAACCGGGAATTCAGGGCCCTTCAGATTGGAGGTCCGTCTGGCGCCTGCCTCCCCGAGGCTCTCATTGATACCGAAGTCGATTTCGATTCTCTCGATAAGGCCGGAGCCATGATGGGCTCCGGTGGCCTGGTCGTGATGAACGATTCGACCTGTATGGTGGACACGGCCCGATTCTTCACTGACTTCTCTGTGGATGAATCTTGCGGAAAGTGCGTTCCCTGCCGAAATGGCATGAAAGTGATGCTCAATATCCTTAACCGAATCGTTGCCGGAAAGGGAGCGATGGAGGATATCGGGCACCTTGAAAGATTGGGAGAACACATTAAGGAAACGTCCCACTGCGGATTGGGAAAGACCGCACCCAACCCCGTTCTCTCCACGATTCGTTACTTTCGAGACGAATACGAGGCGCATATCCAAGAGAAACGCTGTCCGGCGCTGGTCTGTCTCGATCTGATCCAGTTCCGGGTCATCGAGGAAAAGTGTAAGATGTGCGGTCTCTGTAAGAAGGCGTGTCCTGTGGAAGCCGTCACCTGGGAGAAAAAGACCCCTGCGGTGATCGATTTAACCAAATGCACCCGCTGCCGGTCTTGTATTCAGGCGTGCAAGTTCAAAGCGATCGAATAAATGAAACATTGGAGTATTGGAGCAATGGAGTAATGGAGTAATTAAGACCAAAAAGCAAGATATTGAACCAAATACTAAAAAGCTTTAACCCAACACTCCATTACTCCATCACTCCATGATTTCAATACTCCACTACTCCAGTACTCCAATACTCCAATTGTCCGAAGAGATCTATGGCAAATCAGATCAAGCTTGAAGATTGACGGCATTGAGGTAGAGGTTGAGCAGGGCAAGACCATTCTCGATGCGGCCCAGGCAGCAGGGGTTCGCATCCCTACCCTCTGTCACGATCGCAGACTCGTGCCCTTCGGAGCCTGCCGGGTCTGTGTCGTCCAGCAAAAGGGAAAAAGGACCTCCTTCCGGCTTGCTTTACTCCAGCTCGAGCAGGCATGGAGATCATCACGAACTCCCCAGAGGTCATCGCCTCAAGAAAACTTCAGCTCCAACTCATCCTCCTCAACCACCCCATGATCTGCCCCCGGTGCGAGAAGGAAGGTGAGTGTGTTCTCCAGAATTTGCTTTATGAATATGGGGTCGAAGAAACACGTTATCCCTGGGAAAGAGAACCATTTCCTGTTGATGAGATCTCCTCTCTCCTCCAGAGAGACCCGAACAAATGTATTCTCTGCGGCCGATGCGTTCGGATCTGCGATGAAGTTCAGGGCGTCGGAGAGCTTTCATTCACGGAGAGAGGAATCAAGACGTCGATTGACACAGATTTTCATCGGCCCATGAACTGCGAGTTCTGCGGTCAATGTCTCGACACATGCCCCGTCGGAGCCATCACCTCGGACCGGTTTGATTATAGAACCAAGGCCTGGGAACTAAAGGAGACAACGACCCCCTGCCCCTACTGCGGCTGTGGATGCCCCATCACCTTCGGTTCAAAAGATGGCGAGGTGAAACGGGTCTTCTCAGATGCAGGCAAGGGTGCGCCCCACGATGCTCCAAATGACGGAAACTTCTGTGTCAAGGGCCGCTTTGGATGGGACTTCATCGATCATCCTGACCGACTCAAGAAACCCCTTTTGCGGAAGGACGGCGTTTTAGAGGAAGTCTCCTGGGACGAAGCTCTCCGATTCGTGGCCAAGGAGCTTGAAGAAGTCAAAGACCAACACGGCCCTGAGGCTATTGCTGCTATCGCTTCAAGCCGACTCACCAACGAAGAGTACTTCCTTTTCCGGAAAGTATTTCAAGAAGCACTTGGAACGGATCAGATCGATCACGACGGGAATGAAACGGTCCATGGACTGACGGAGGGCTTGGCAAAGACCCTAGGGATTGCCGCTTCGACCAACTCGATCCGTGAGATCCGAAAAGCCGACTGTCTCTTGATCATCGGAATGGATCCAGCTCAGACCCACCCCATTATTAGAAACGAAGTTCATCTTGCCATCCGGCAGAACCGAGCTCAATTGATCGTTCTCGGTTGTCAAGAAATCGGACTGACTCGAGCCACACAGTTGTCTCCTCTGTTGCATCCCTCTATCTTTCTTCAGGGGAATCCTGGATTCGAGGTGCCTGTCCTGAACACCATAGCTCGGACCGTATTAAAACAAGGATTGGAGGACGGACAGTTTATCGAGGAGAAGACAGAGGGGATTGCGGATCTGCGAAAGAAACTCTTGGCCGGAGAGAGGGATGAGGCCCAAGGTTTCTCAGAGGAATTGAAACAAGAGATCGGGCGAGCAGCTAAGGCCTTTGCCCAGTCTAAAAGGGCCATGATTCTCATCGGAGTCGGATTTTGCTCTCCCGAGGAGAGCAGAGAGATTGCGGTGGCCTCTTCCAATGTGGCTCTGCTCACCGGTCATATTGGCAAAGCATCGTCCGGAATCCTCGTGCTATTAGAAAAATGCAATTCTCAGGGAGCCATTGACCTGGGGATCTTCCCGAAGAAGAACGGCAGAGGGTCAAAGGAATTTCTACAGAAAGCAAAAGAGGAGAAATTGAAGGCCCTTTATCTCGTGGGTCACGATCCTCTCATGGCCAACACGGATCACATTGCAGAAGGGATGAAGAAGCTTCGTCTTCTCGTCGTCCAGGACCTTTTCATGACAGAGACAGCCAAGATGGCTCATGTCGTCCTTCCTGCATGCGCCTTTGTGGAAAAGAGTGGGACCTACACCAGTCTCGAAAGGAGAGTCCAGAAGATCCATCCATTCCGGTCTCCTCTCGGTGAATCAAAGTCCGATTTCGACATCTTCGTTCAGTTACTGAGGCTTCTCGAGTCCCCTATTCCAGGAGAGACGCAGGAAGCTACCTTTGAAGAGATAGGACGTCTCAATCCTTATTATAAGGGGATCAAAGATGGGGAACAGTGGCCAAAAGACTTTCCTTATCTCTATGCGACCGGATTCCCCATGGGGAAGGCCCAGTTGATTCCGGTGGCTGGACCGGCGTTCCCAAGAAAGGCAGACGGTTACCCATTTCAACTCATTAGAAGAGCTTCCCTATTCCAGTCAGGCATCCTGAGCTCAAAGAGTGAAGCGCTAGAGATGGTTTCTGAAGAACCATCGCTGGAACTGAATCCTGAAGACGCGGAGAAGCATCACGTGGAAGATGGCGAAACGGTCCGTCTTTCAACACCGAGTGGCGGCACGGCAAAGGTGAAGGTGCAATATTCTCCGAAATTGCAGCCTGGGATTGCTACAGTCCCCTCCCCTTCTCCTTTTTTTAATGAGGGGAACATCGTTTCGGTGAAGATTGAAAAGGCAACCAAGAAAGGGGTCTCAATAGTTGAATCCTTGAATCCTTGGACCGTGAACGGCTTGTTCGGAAGGCAGTATATGATTGATTCAAAGACGCTCGATCCTAAATTCAAACTTGAGATCGCCAAAGAACCCGGGGGTGAACACATCACCCGGTGCTTCTCCTGCGGGACCTGTACGGCCGGCTGCCCTGTCCGGGAAGTCACGGACCGTTACAACCCGAGAAAGATTATTCGGATGGCCATCCTGGGTATGAAAAAGGAGGTTCTTTCGAGTCAGTTTATCTGGCTATGCTCCTCCTGCTACACCTGTTTCGAGCGATGTCCGCAGGATGTCAGAATCCCTGAATTGATGAATGCCATCCGCAATATCGCAGTCCGAGAAGGGTATCTTCCTCCGGCGATGAGGATCCAGCTCGATCTTCTCTCCTCTTTTGGCCGTCTCCTGGAGATCACTGAGTTCGAATGTGACAAGCGGAAGGACCTCCATCTTCCTTCGATCGAGGCAAAGACCGAGGATATCAAAAAGATACTCGACCATCTTGGGTGTCGACGTGAAGAAAAAACAGAAGGATAGCCCTTTTACGGCTGAATACGTTCTTTTTCTCGGATGCACGGTCCCCGTGAGGGCGGTGAACTATGAACTCTCCGCAAGAAAGGTGGCCGAAAGGCTCGATATTCACCTGGGGGACATCCCTGAGTTCAGTTGCTGCGGATACCCCATCAAGTCCGTGAATCACTATGCCTATCTCTTAATGGCAGCGCGCAACCTGGCTCTGGCTGAAGAGAAAGGGCTTCCCATCTGCACCCTCTGCAGCGCCTGTTGTGGCGCCCTGGCTGAGGCTAACCATGAAATCCAGGAGGACAAGAACCTCCGGAAAAGGCTCAACGACGATCTTTCCAAGGTGCTGGGAAAGCAGTACGAGGGTGAAGTCCAGGTGACCCACTTCATGCGAGTCCTCGAGAAGGATGTGGGCGAGAAGAGGATCGCCTCGGAGATCCAGGCTGATCTCTCTAGCCTTCATCTCGCACCCCACTACGGTTGCCACATCACCAAACCAACCACGGTATATGGAAGAGTGGAGGATCCTGAGAATCCGACGAGTCTCGATCGTCTGATCCAGATGACAGGAGCCCACACGGTCTCCTATGAGAACAAACTCCAATGTTGCGGGGGTGGAGTGCTGGCGATTGATGAAGGCGTAGCCCTCTCCATGGCGCAGAGCAAACTCGACCACATCCAGGCTCGTCAGGCTGACGCCATGGTTCTTGCATGCCCCTTCTGTAATATCATGTACGAATCGAATCAGAAAAAAATCGAAAAAGTAGCTCAAAAGGAGTACAAGTTGCCCATTCTGTACTTCCCTCAACTCGTTGGACTGGCTTTGGGGATCGAACCGGATGACTTAGGAATGAAGATGAATCGCATAAAGACGGTGGAGTTATTGAAGAAGATCAACCGGAGGGCGGCATAGCATGAGTCAGCCGGCTCCCTCTGAGCATCCGATCGGTGCTGTTCTGGTCGTGGGTGGCGGGATTGGAGGAATTCAAACCTCCCTCGATCTCGCGGAATCGGGCTTCAAGGTCTACCTCCTCGAGAAGAGTATCAGCATCGGTGGAACCATGGCCCAGCTCGATAAGACCTTCCCCACCAACGACTGCTCCATGTGCATCATGTCTCCGAAGCTGGTCGATGCAGGACGACACAGGAACATCCAGATCCTCACGAACGCCAAAGTAGAAAAGGTGGAGGGACGTCCTGGCCATTTCAAGGTTCTCGTTCACAAGAAGGCACGTTCTGTCACGATTGAGGACTGCAAGGCCTGTGGTGACTGCGTCAAAGTCTGCCCGGTGAAGATCCCGAACGATTACGAACAGGGGTTGGTCACACGGGCAGCCATCTATCAGCTCTTCGCTCAAGCCATGCCGAGCGCCTACGGGATTGAGAAGAGAGGCGTTCCTCCGTGCCGGGCCGCCTGCCCTCTCCATGTCAACGCTCAGGGATACGTGGCACTGATCTCTGTGGGAAAATTCAAGGAGGCCTTAGCCCTCGTCAGAGATAAACTTCCTTTCCCGAGGATCCTCGCCTACGCGTGTTCTCACCCTTGCGAATGGGAATGCAAACGGGTGGAAGAAGACCGTCCCATCCCCATTTGCCACTTGAAGAAGTTCCTCGTCGAAAACGTCGACGAGGCAGAACTTGAAATGACACTCCCTCAGGAGAATGGCAAGAAGGTGGCGGTCCTTGGGGCTGGTCCTGCCGGATTGATGGCAGCCCATGATCTGAGAAGGATGGGCTATCACGTCACCCTCTTCGACGCCCAGAACAGGATGGGAGGCCTCTTGGCCAATGGTTTTCCCTCTTACCGACTCCCCAAACACGTGGTCGAGAAGGATCTCGCGATCATCGAAAAAATGGGGATTGAAATCCAACTGGGAAAGCGCATTGGTCGGGATGTCACTTCCGACGATCTCCGAAAATCGTTCGACGCCATCTTTGTGGCAACCGGAGTCTCTGGGACAGACTTCATGATGCAGGCCTTCAAGGGCTTGAAGAAAACCCGATGGGGAACGATTCAGGTTCACCCCATTTCACTTGAAACGAACCTTCAAGGAGTCTTTGCAGGCGGCGACGTGGCGACAGGTCCTGGAACGATCGTCGGATCCATGGCCCAGGGGAGAAAGGCCGCCATCTCGATCGATCGGTTTATTCGAGGCGAAGACCTCTACTCCGGCAGGGAGTTCGAGGGAAGCCACGCAACGCCTCTGGGGAGCCAGCTTCCCTATGCTCTCCGTGAGGAACGAGAAACGCCTCCGGACATGGTCAAACCTGTGGAGCCTGTCCTCACCCTGGAGGAAGCCATGGCGGAGGCGCAGCGGTGTCTCCAGTGTGGAGGCTGCTCAGAGTGTCTGGAGTGCGTCAAGGCCTGTGAGGCCAAGGCCATCCATCACGACATGAAGGATGAACACCTTGAGATCGAGGTGGGTTCCATCATCCTCTCTCCAGGGTTCGACGAATTTCAGGCTTCCCTAAAGACGGAGTACGGTTACGGCCGATTTCCTAACGTCGTTTCGAGCATTGAGTTCGAACGATTCCTCTCTGCCTCTGGTCCCTTCAAAGGTCAGATCCTGAGACCCTCTGACGACAAGCACCCCCACAAGGTGGCATGGATTCAGTGCGTCGGATCGAGAGACCCTCACATTGGGAAGGGCTACTGTTCGTCTGTCTGCTGCATGTATGCCACGAAGGAAGCGGTGATCGCGAAAGAGCATGCCCCTGAGATGGAGGCCACCATCTTCTTCATGGACATGCGGGCCTATGGAAAAGACTTTGACAAGTATATCGAACGGGCCAAGAAGGATTATCAGGTCCGCTACATCCGATCTCGCGTCTCTCACCTAAGGGAAGTCCCTGACACACACAATCTCCTCGTCAATTACGAAACCGAAGATGGACAGATGGTGTTAGAAGAGTTCGACCTCGTCGTTCTCTCCGTGGGTCTTGAGCCAGCGCGAGACCATGATGAGATCGCCAAGGTTTTCGGAATTGACCTGAACCCCTACGGGTTTGCCAAGACGTCCACCTTCACGCCTCTTCAGACTTCTCGGTCGGGGGTCTTTGTGAGCGGCGCCTTTTCCGGACCCAAAGACGTGCCAGAGACCGTTGCCCAGGGAAGCGCTGCAGCGGCGGAGGCCTCTTCTCTTCTCTCCGAGTCGAGAGGAACGTTGGTGACCGAAAAGGAGTACGTGCCTGAGACGAATGTGAACTACGAGGGCCCGCGCATCGGAGCCTTTATCTGCCACTGCGGAATCAATATCGGGGGAGTGGTGAACGTTCCTGCTGTCGTGGAGTACGCCCGGACCCTGCCCTACGTCGTCTATGCCACGGACAACCTATACACCTGCTCACAAGACACTCAGGAAACGATCAAGAAAATTATCAAGGAAAACAACCTGAATCGGATCTTCGTGGCTTCGTGCACCCCACGGACTCACGAACCTTTGTTTCAGGACACGATTCGCGAAGCCGGCCTGAACCGTTATCTCTTCGAAATGGCCAACATCCGAGACCAGTGTTCTTGGGTCCATATGCACCATCCTGACGAAGCGACTCAAAAGGCAAAGGACCTTGTCAGGATGGCCATCGCCAAGACCGCGCTCCTCGAACCCCTGCCCACACAGACTGTCGCGATGACCCAGAAAGCCCTCGTCATTGGAGGCGGTCTGGCAGGAATGACGGCAGCCCGAAAGATCGCCCAGGCAGGGTTTGAAGTCACCCTCGTCGAGAAGGAGAAAGAGTTCGGTGGCAAAGCAAGAAAAATTTACCATACCCTCGAAGGGCTGGACGTCCAAACCTTTCTTGAGAGCCTGATCAGCGAGGTGGAGAAGGATCCAAGGATCCACCTTTATAAAGGGGCGACGATCGAGAAGGTCGATGGATTCGTCGGAAGCTTCAAAACCACCGTCCGCACGGACAACGAAACGTCAGAGATCCCTCATGGGGTTGTCATCGTCGCCACAGGAGCAGACGAATATCGACCCAAAGAGTTTCTCTTTGGTCAGGATTCTCGAATCACGACTCAGATGGAATTCGAGAAAGAGATGGTGATTCGCCCAGACTCCACTCGGTCCCTGAAAAATGTCGTCATGATTCAGTGCGTCGGGTCAAGAAACGATGAAAGACCCTACTGCAGCCGGATCTGCTGCTCCGAAGCCGTTAAGAATGCTTTGACACTGAAATCCCTCAATCCTGATACGAACGTCTATGTCCTCTACCGAGATATTCGAACGTATGGCTTCAAAGAGGACTACTACGAGAAGGCACGGGAGGCAGGTGTCCTCTTCATCCGTTACGATGAAGAAAAGGAACCCCGTGTCGAAAGAGGAGAAGACGGCCTTCGGGTCATCGTCCATGAACCGATCCTTCACGACGACCTCAGCATCGAAACCGATCTTCTCGTTTTGAGCCCTGGAATCGTTTCCCCTCACGAGAATGAACGCCTGTCCCAGATGCTCAAGGTGCCTCTCAATGCAGACGGTTTCTTCCTTGAGGCTCACATGAAACTGAGGCCTGTGGATTTCGCCACAGAAGGGGTGTTTCTGGCGGGACTGGCCCACAGCCCCAAGTCCATCGATGAGACCCTGTCTCAGGCCAATGCGGCCGTCTCCCGGGCACTCACCTACCTCTCGAAGACCGAGCTCGAAACGATCGGCACGATTTCCGAAGTGGACGAAAAGCGGTGTGTCGGCTGCGGGCTCTGTGAGACGGTGTGCCCATACCAGGCCATTGAGATTGTGAGCAAGAGGACCGTGGTCGGCGAAAAACAGGTGGCCCAGGTCAACAAAGCCCTGTGTAAGGGATGCGGTGTGTGTGCAGCCTCTTGTCGGTCAGGGTCCATTAACCTGAAAGGGTTTACTCACGAGGAAGTGGTCGCTCAGATCATTCAACTGGCTCAGGATTAGACGGAACACGAAGCGCCAATAACCATCGGCACCAAGGGCAGGCAAGGATATCTTCATCGCCTTACGGATGCGGTTGTTTTGGAAGGGTCGGGCAGGCATGCTTCTGCTTGGAACACGCTGAAACGGGTATGAAACGAAAGTAGTGCGCATGAAGGAAAAGGTTGCCGCTGTAAGGCTCTTCCGATATCCCCACCCGCCCTTGGGTTGGATGTTCGGTGATTGGAATTTGGTTGGTTTCATGGTGACGCAAAGGTAAGTTGCAGATGGAGAGTGTGAAAACGAACAATTGGGAGCCCAAAATCCTCGCCTTCCTCTGCAACTGGTGCTCTTACGCAGGAGCAGATCTCGCAGGAACCTCGAGGATCCAGTATCCTCCGAACATCCGCGTGATCCGAGTCCCGTGCTCTGGGAGGGTCAACCCGCTCTTTATCGTGAAGGCCCTTCAGGCAGGGGTGGACGGCGTGTTGGTGTCGGGTTGTCATCCAGGGGATTGTCACTATCTTACTGGAAACTACGTTGGACGAAGGAAGTCAGCAACCTTGAAACAGTTTCTCGAATACCTTGGCGTCGAGGAAGGCCGGGTTCAGTTTTCCTGGGTCTCCGCAGCCGAGGGGGTCAAGTTCTCTCAGGTGGTAGAAGAAGTCACAAACGATATCAGGAAATTGGGACCGGCCAAGAGGCTGGTGAAGACGGAGAACACGTTCGGAGTTCGGCGTTAGGAGTTAGGAGTTACGGAGTTACCCTTGACCCCTTGGACCCTAGAACCCTCGAACCCTAAAAGTGGTTTGGCAACGAGAAATGGTCCAGCAAAAGATCAGAGAAAAAGCGAAAGAGCTTCTGGCAAACAAAGAAGTGGACCTCGTCATTGGGTTCGGTGAGGGAAGTCTACCCCTTCGGGCTACGCCATCTTTGTCCGAACCCCCGAAGAGGCCGACAGGCTGGTCTGGAACTCCTTCTGCGATAATAATCTGGCTACTTATATCCATAAGCTCAGCCGATTCAAGCTCGGCATCGTTGCCAAGGGATGTGATGTTCGATCCATCATGGCCCTCGCCCTCGAGAAAAGGTTCCAGCCTGACCGAATCGTCCTCATTGGGGTTCCCTGTCAGAGAATGGTGGACCGCAGAAAAGTGAAAAAGGCGGTCAAAGGAGAGATTCTTCGGGCTCGTGAGGAAGGGGATCAGCTCATCATTGAGGGAAACGATTTCAGCCTCTCCCTCAAGAAGGATGATTATCTCTACGCCTCGTGCAAGGCCTGTACCCATCGAAATCCGATCAAGGCGAATGCCGTTGTGGGAGATCAGGTCGATGAGACTCCATTGACAGACCCCTATGCAGAGGCCAAGGAATTCGAAAAGATGTCGCCGGAGGAGCGGTGGAACTTCTTTGAGAGGGAGTCAAGCCGTTGCATTCGGTGCTATGCCTGCCGGGAAGCTTGCCCCATGTGTTACTGCGCCGAATGTTTCGTTGACAGCTCCGGCCCGAAGTGGCTTGAAAAGGGCCTGGCGCCATCCGATCTCGAGTTCTACCACATCGTGAGGGCTTACCATCAGACAGGAAGATGCACGGGATGCGGGGCTTGCGAACGGGCCTGCCCCATGAATATTCGGCTGACCTACATGACTCAGAAACTGAATCAGGAAGTCAAGGATCTTTTTGACTTTGAGGCAGGGACGGATCCTGAAACCTTGCCTCCCATGGCCACCTATAAGGTAGATGACAAACAGGAATTCATCAAATGAGTTTGAAGCCTGCAACGCTTAATAAGAAAGAGTTCGGATCCTTCCTGAAACAGGTGATGCAGACGTATGACGTCATTGCTCCTGTGGAACTCGCGGAGGGAGTGTCTGCATACCGGAAGATAGAATCACCAGAAGAAGTCTCTCTCGCTTCCCACAACACGCAGAAGTCAGCCAAAGAAGCTTTCTTTCCTCAGTCGGAAGTCATGTTCCGATATGAAAAAGAAGGAAATCGTACACAGGTCACCTCAACAGAGGAAGTGAATCGGCCAAGGCTCATCCTGGGCTTCCAGGCCCTGCGACATTCAGGCCTTTTCTTTGTTAGATAAGGTCTTCTCCGCGAAAGAATACACGGACGTCTATTTCCTGAAGAAGAGGGAAAAGACGACGATCGTCGGGTTCGCTTGCAACGACCCCCTGTCGACATGCTTCTGCACCTCGACAGGAGGAGGTCCTTTCACCCGCGAAGGATCGGACATCTTCCTTGTGGATCTGGGCGATACTTACCTGGTCGAGTTTCTCACTGAAAAGGGAAAGGCTCTTAGTCAGAACGAATTTCTCAGGGAAGCCAGTGAAGGAGATGTCGCCAGAGCCAAGAAGCTTGAGGAAGAGGCTTCAAAGAGGATGAACGTTCCTGTCCATCTCGATGGAATCGAAACGAAATTGGATCAGATGTTGGAGAACCCCTTCTGGGACAGGATCCATGAGAAGTGTCTCGGGTGCGGGGCATGCACCTTTCTCTGCCCGACGTGCCACTGTTTCGATATTGCAGATGAAGTTTCTCAGAAGGGAGGACAGCGTGTCAGAAACTGGGACACGTGTCTTTTCTCCCTCTATTCCATGGAAACGTCGGGTCATAACCCGCGGCCGTCGGGACGCGAGCGGACCCGACAGAGACTGATGCACAAGTTTAACTACTTCCCGAAGAACTTTCAGAAGATCGCGTGTGTGGGCTGCGGCCGTTGCATTCTCTACTGCCCGGTCAATTTCGACATTCGCCAGGCGATCTAAGTCATGAAATTAAATCAGCAACATTCATGAAAAGTGTGATTTGTGGTAGCAATTTCATCTCACTGAACATTAGCTATGAAGAACCCTTATCTTCCCATTCCCATGGTGGTCAAGAGAACGCAGATTGAAACGGCGGACCGGATGCTCCGGACTCTTGAGCTCGGTTTCTTGAGAGAGGAGGATGAGAAGGCTTTCCGGTTCATCCCAGGCCAGTTCTGTGAACTCTCTCTCTTCGGAAAAGGTGAAGCGCCTTTCGGGATTGCTTCTTCACCGACGGAGAAAGGATCGCTAAAGTTCACGATCAATAAAGCAGGCATCGTCACCACAGCCCTTCACCAGATAACCCCGGGAGAGGAAATGGGTATTCGCGGCCCCTTGGGAAATAGCTATCCCATCGAGCTCTTCCAGGGGAAAAATGTGCTTGTGATTGGCGGCGGTTTTGCCTTTACGACGCTCCGCTCTCTCATCATCTATCTGCTTCAACCAGAAAATCGCTCCAAGGTAAAAGACATCACGGTGATTTACGGCGCACGGAACCCGGGGCTTCTCCTCTACAAAGAGGAGCTGGCGGATTGGCAGAAGAGAAGTGACCTGAAACTGGTGGTGACCGTCGATGCTGGCGACAAAGACTGGAAGGGAAAGGTGGGATTGGTTCCCAATGTCCTGGAAGAGGTCGGCCCTGCATCAGAGAACACGTATGCCGTCATCTGCGGTCCCCCGATCATGATCAAGTTCACGTTCCCGAAGCTGATGACGTTGAAGTTCCCGAACGAACGGATCTACACCTCTCTTGAAAAAAGGATGAAATGCGGGATCGGAAAATGCGGCCGCTGTAACATCGGCCACCTCTACGTTTGCAAGGACGGCCCTGTTTTCAGTTATGAACAACTGGGAAAGCTACCGAAAGACTACTAAGAAAGCTGGAATAATGGAGTGATGGAGTGATAAAATATTGGAGTAATGGAGTGCTGGAGTAATGATGCATTGGAGTGATGGAGTATTGGAGTAGTGGAGCAATGGAATAAAGGGTGATATAGCTGACATAACTGATTTGCTTTCAGCTCACTTGTCTGACATCATTATTCTATAGCCTAAAAAACAATGTAATATTTTTTAATCAGGAGTGATTAACGAATTCTTTTTGACTTTTGGTCCAATACTCCATCATTCCAATACTCCATCACTCCATTCTTCCATGGGAAGGAGACATCATGGATTACATCAAGCAACTTGTCGAAATCGTAGGCGAGAAGAATGTTAAAACCGATCTGCTCGAACGGCTCTGCTACTCCCGGGACCTCTCCGTTCATGAAGCCGTTCCGGATGTTATTGTTTTTGCACAAAACCCCGAAGACATTTCCAAAATTCTGAGTCTTGCCAATAAAGAAAAAATCCCTGTGACACCTCGGGGATCGGGGACAAGTGCCGTGGGCGGTGCGTTAGCGGCAAAGGGTGGAATCTTGCTTGACCTGAGCAGAATGAATAACATCCTCGAGATAGATAAGGACAACGGATACGTCATGGTTGAACCTGGCGTGATTTGCAACAACCTCAATGCAGCGCTTGCCCCCTCGCACTTCTTCCCGCCTGATCCGGGAAGTGCCAATCTGGCCTCGCTGGGAGGAATGGTTTCAACCAACGCCAGCGGAAATCGAGCGATTAAATATGGAACGACCAAACATTATGTCCTGGGATTGGAAGTCGTGCTGGCTGACGGACGAATCATCCATACGGGATCGATCCTGGGGAAGACTTCTTCGGGATACGATCTGACTCAGCTCTTTACCAATGCAGAGGGCACGCTTTGCGTTATCACAAAGATCATTTTGAAGATCCTTCCCATGCCCGAGTATATTGCCTTTGCAGAGGCCCGCTTCTCTTCCAACCTGGATGCCGGAAAGGCCGTCCGCGAAATCCTGACTTCAGGAATTGCCCTGTCTTCCTGTGAGATTCTGGACAAAGTGACGATCGATGCGGTCAATAAAGCCATGGGACTTAATATTCCCGAAGATATCGGATGTCTCCTCTTTATTGAAATCGATGGCAATAAAAAAGCCGTTCAAGAAAACATTGAGAAAATCAATGCCATTTGTAAGGCCAACCATGGGATTGAAAACAAATGGGAGGATGACCCGGCGAAACGTCTCAAGATGTGGGCTGCACGACAGGGGGTTGTGCCCTCACTGTCGAGAGTCCAGAGAGGGTCAAGGATGCAATCCATTGTGGATGACCCGGGAATACCCATCACCAAAATCCCGGAGGCCATTGTGGAGATCAACAAGATCGCAGAGAAACATCACGTTTCCATCAATACCTTCGGCCATATCGGAGATGGAAATATTCACCCTATTATCATAAGCGACCCTCGAAAGAAAGAGCAATGGGATGCCATCCGAGAAACATCCAAAGACTTGATTGACCTGACCCTGCGCCTCCGGGGAACGCTCACCGCAGAGCACGGGACGGGAATGGCAAAATCTCCTTATATCAGAAGGGAGCTGGGAGAAGCGCTCGATGTCATGAAGCAGATCAAGAAAGCCCTCGATCCAAACAACATCCTTAATCCAGGAAAGATGGGCTTTGATGATTCCATCAAAGATATTTATGACAATTTCGCCTTTAGAGCTCTCATTGAGCGACCTGCGGAGATTCAAAGCTTTGGTCAAGCATTGGACAACGAAATCATGGCCTGCATCATGTGTGGGTTCTGCCGAGCCGGTTGTGTCACGTACGGAGAGACTTCCCTGGAATCGATTAACGCACGAGGAAGGGTGATCCTGGCCTATCACCTCCTCACCGGAAGATTGGAGCCCTCCAAGGAACTGGCCGAGAGATTCTATAAGTGCACCACGTGCCTCAACTGTAATGCAGTTTGCCCTGCGGGGGTGCAGGTCGCCGACATCATCCAGGCTGGCCCGGGCAAGGCTGGTCAAGGCCGGATATCTTCCACCCGTCGATCAAATGTTGATGGCGTCGATTGAAAAACATGGAAATCCATTCGGAGAGGCAACGGGAAAAAGGACGGAGATCTACCCCACCGAGTTTAAGCCCAAGGAGAAGGCACCGACCCTTCTCTATTTTGGTTGTGTCGCTTCTTACCAAGACCTCAACATCGTCCCGAGTGCGTTAAAGATCATGAAAGAAGCTCATGTTGATTTTACCAGCTTGGGAAGCAAGGAATATTGCTGCGGATATATCGACTTCCTGGTCGGGGGTGAGAAAGAATTCGAAAGTTGTGTCAACAAGAATGTCGGGTTTTTCAAAGACATGGGATTCAAAGAAATTGTGACCACGTGTGCCGGATGCTACCGGACCTTCAAGGACCTCTATCCCAAATACAGGACATTGGATGGGGTTCAGGTTTTTCACATCGTGGAATACGTGGAAAAGCTCATCCAAGAAGGCCGATTGAATCTTAAGGATGGCGGTAAGAAAACAAAGGTGGCGTACCACGACCCGTGCGATCTCGGGCGCCATATGAACATTTACGACCCACCCCGTAATGTGATCAGGGCCCTCCCATCTGTTGAACTGGTTGAATTTCCACTGAATAGAAATCTTGCCAAGTGCTGCGGTAGTGGCGGGGGTATGAAAGCTTACGACACGGATATGAGTCTGGAAATAGCCTTCAAACGGATCCAACAAGCCAGCAGTGCGGGGGCAGAGGTCGTGGTCTCGGCCTGTCCGGCCTGTAAATCGAATCTCAACTTGGGTGCCGCCAGGCTCCGAAAGGAAAAGAAAGGGAAACTCAAGGTGATGGATATTACTGAGCTCGTCGCCGACGCGCTTGCGTAAGAGCATAGCGCAGAGAGCATAGCGCAGAGGGTACAGGGCATAAGGTGCAAGGCACAAGGCATAAGGGAAAAAGAATATCATTTAAACATGAAAAAAGCCTTCCAACCTCATATGGTCAGAAGGCTTTTTCCTTTTTCTGAATGCAGCTTGGCTACGGGTGATTCAGCTTCTTTTTTTTGTTTTCTTTACTCCTTGCGCCTAACGCCCTGTGCCCTATGCCTCTTATTCCGTAAGATACTCCCAAATTTCGTCCATCTCGTCGAACATCTCCCTGAGCTCATAAAGAAGGGTCATCTGCTCAAGGTACTCCCCCAGGGAGACACCGCCAGAACTCTCTGAGAAATGGGTGCAGTGAATTCCCGGTGCCTGTCCTTCAATCACACACCCGATCTTATAGGCCCGAAGTTCTCCTCCGTGAGGGAGACTGAAATGGTTCGTCCCTCCTTTGCTCACATATCTTACGCGAACACAACGGAGACATCTGTTCCTTCGCAGATCTGCTGCCCGGTCAATCTCTTCTTCCAAAGATTGCTGGACCATCTTCTTGATGAGGGCATTTCTTTCCTCCTGCGCCATTAGACGAACAAGTCCAGTCACCTGCCTCTTCATCTCCTGAATCGACCGAGTGAGCTCCTCGACCATAAAACGAGGCGACAGGGACTGTTCAAGCTGAAGAAGCCTTACCTCTTGAAGGATCAGAACCTTAATCCTCGGCTTCAACGCCTCATTGAGTTCACGTTTTCCCTTGGGCATGTTCCTCTTTTACCAAACTCATAAGCTTTTTGCAAGAGAATTAGAACTCCTCTGATTCTTCAGCCCTCTTCGGCATTAAATGGGGCCGGATAGACCACCATCCCAGAAACACCATCGAGTGCACCCTGGGCAAGTTCAATTACCATGAAGGCCTCATCTGGAACCGGGAAGGGCACTTCAAGTCCCTTCACTCTGGCAGACGAAAACCCGAACCGAGGGTAGTAGTCCGGATGACCCACGACAATCACGATCTGGTGTCCGAATGTTCGGCAACACTCCAATCCCTTCTCCACGAGTTGTGACCCATCGCCTCGTCTCTGAAACTGCGGTTGTATAGCCATAGGCGCCAGAGCAAGGGCAAGAACATTTTTGCCTCGGCATTGGATGATCACAGGACCGAAGAGAATGTGTCCCACGATCTCACCATCCATGACCGCAACGAGGGACAATGCTGGCAGGAACTCTTTGGATTTCCGCAGTTCTTCGACGAGTCTGGCTTCGTTCTCTTGTCCAAAAGCAGACCGGTGGACTCGTGATATGGCCTCATACTCTTCCGGCTTTTCAGGGCGAATTGAGAACATTGCCGTGTGCCCTCACCTACAAAAAGGTGTAGTTCCGTTAAGACTGAGCCTTCAAGGATTACTGGTAGAAAACCCCATGTCAAAGTATGAGAATATCACAGGTCTGAAAGGGTTCGATCAATAAGGATTCTGACTCTGCAGTCTTGATTGGTATCAATGGACTTGTAATCATCATAAGTTGGATGGAATTCTTTTGACGATCGACCGAATTGATGGAAACACCGTGTTCTCCTGCTTTGTCTTGTGCGCCTCTCAGGATGCTTTTAATTGCGCCAAATATATCCTTAACATACGAACCTTAGGGAGTTGGAGTCGATATGTCCGTTCGAAACGAAGGCATGCCGGATCCGACCAGCTTCAGTTTAGGTTCCTGGTCGATGGCCGCGTAGATCTCACGAATAACCAGATCGTCGATGTCCGCAGCACTCTGCAAATCAACCGGATAGCGCACCGTTACCTCAATCCCTGACGCTGTGATTTGGAGACGTGTCCTTGGCCTCAATTCAATCGCGGAGATTGAATTGAGGGTTTGTTCCATGTGCCGCATCTGCCGTTCCATCTCCTCGCGGTGGTCCTTCAGGGCCGTATCCACTGCGGTTGTGATCCGTTCTTGAACCATGCGGGAATTCCCCTCGGGCGAAAACGTGAGGCTAATCTCATGCCAGACGAAGCTTGTCCCCGGAATTTGCCTGAAAACGCTTCGAGGTGGGATGAAACACAATGGAGTTCGAGAAAGCCACCACTCGGCCGCTGGGTTGGGCATCTGTTCCGCCACTCCCCAGTTCGAGCAGATGGAATCTGACAATTCCTATGTCGACCACTTCTCCAGTCACGCCGGCAATTTGTACCCGATCTCCGACTCGAATTCCGTATTTTCCAATCAGAAAGAAATAGCCTGCCACGGACAGAATGACGTTCTGTAGTGCAACCGCCAGTCCGGCCGTGAGGAGACCCGCAAACGTAGCCACTGATCCCAGCTCGGTAGCGAGCGTAAACGCAATGATCGCACCCACCGCAACCCAGATGACGATCTTGCGAAACAACAGAAATTGGTATCGGCGGCGTGTCTCGTGTATGTAGCGGAAGATGCCTCTGCGCGCGACCGCTCCCACAGTGAAAACCGCGGCGATGATGATGGCGAGCAAACCCAGCCGTACCAGCAGAATTCTCAACACATCGCGGTACTCATACCGTACCGCGTCCCGCCAGTTCGTGAGCGTCGTCTTATAACGATGGAGTAGGATGCCTTGTTTATTGAGGGGCAACAGCCCGGCTGAGGTCTGCTTAAACTGGGCCGTGAGCGAATCCAGTTGTTTTTTCCGCTGCGCGAGAGCAGCGGAGTCGCCGGACGACGATTGGCTCGCGAGCTGCTCTCCGCTCTGAATCAGGCTTCTGAGGTTTGCCATCAGGGGGCCACGCAATTGCCTTGCAGCTTGCCTGAGATGATCGGTGGATTGGATCTGCTGATCCAGCTTGTGTCCCTTACGAGACAACTGGAACAGGTCGGCCCCGAGCCCCCATATCCCTGAGGCCTGTTGCCTATTCCCTGAAGGAGGTATTGTTGGGGAGGTCTGTTCCGTCATTTCTTGATCCGGCGGGGTCTCATCCTCTCCGCTCAGAGCCGGAGGCAACGAACGTGCCAGCTCCTCGATCTGGGCCCGTAAGTCGACTCCTCCCGTGCCAGTCGTACTGGTTTCGGTAGAAAACTGGAGGATGTTATGCAGGGCATCACGACGAACCTGGCGAAACGCCAGTTCGCTTTGCACCTCTGCAATCAGGGACTCAAGAGCCGAGCGCTTTCCCGTCGGGGTGGTTGCCATCTGTTGTCGAAGCGATTGGAGTTCGTTCTGCGACTGGTCAACTTGTTGATCGGCCTTGGCCAGCGCCTGGTCTAAGCGGTGATGCTGCGAAGGCACATTAGCCTCTTCCTGCGTCTGGCTGCCTTTAGGCTGCCTGGATTCGCTCTGTTCCACCAGGCGTGCGAAGTCAAATGCGAGCCGCACGATCTGACTGGAAATTCGGCGGTTTTCGTTCAGAAACGTGACGTCGCCCGGTTCATTTGCAATCTGCTGTTCGACAGTCGTTTCTCGATACCAGCTAATGGTTTCCGTCAAATACTCAACGATATTGACAGCCTTGGGGGCGGTTTCGGGTGGATTCTGTGAGACCGCTTGACTACCCCTCAGACATACCATGAGAAAGGCCGCGAAAATCACTAGTCTTCGGTTAGAAGTTAGACCCATAGCACAAATCGAGACCTCCCCCTCTTGAAACTTCTTACTGATCCTTTCCTCAACCCCTTCTTATGAGCTCCTCCGGAAGGCAAGCGGTAAGGTTATACGCTAACGAGTGCCCGGTGAGAAGAGATATTCAAAAAGTACAACCTAGATGGCTTAATCGTCAAGGGAAATATTTCGGGAGGATTTAGCCCCTCCTGCCAATTTCTGTTGAACTGTTGCATATGCTCAGCCCGGACTTGTCTGTTTCGCCAAGAATATCTCTGGCATTGGGGTTCATATCAGGAAGGTTTGGAGAGAATGGAATGAGCGAAAGCCGGACAGATGGGTTTATCTTTTAGATCATCCTGCGATCTCGACATTTCTTAAGGCAGAAAAATGGCTGCCGCGACACAGGTTGTCCACTTGCCGTATTTACCTACGGCAGCGGATTGGGTGATATTCCGGCTGCTAACGATCTTGCCACTGATTTTCCAGAGCTGCCTCTTGTTGTCCCAGCTCTCATCTTCATCAAACTCCACACCCAGCGTTGAGGCAAGCATGGCTGCAGCGAGATCCTCAGCGTAATTGCCAGCTTCTTCATCCGTCTTTCCAAAGGCATGGTACTCGCTCAGGTACCCGTAAGAACGTTTGTCGATCGGGCGTGCCAGGCCAATGGATGCGGCTATTTGGCGCCTGGGTTCATTGCTGCTGGCCCTGGCCAAAACACAGAATGTAATCTGACCCGGATCAAGCAACTGCAGTCCTTTCTCTCTGCTGATTAACTTACACTTAGGGGGATAGATACTTGATATTTGGGCTAAATTAAGTTGGGCAATTTCTGCTTTTCGGAGTGCAAGCTCAAAAGACTGCAATTCTTCTTTGTGTTCACCAACGCCACGAGTCAAGAACAATTTTTTAGGAACAAACATTTTAAGCTTCTCCTCTTCATTTCCTGTTGAGAGCTCGGTGGATGGTGACTAATATATACGCAAAACAGAGCACCATGTCAAGCAAGAGAAGCAGGGGATTTTTCGCTTGACAAAGACGAAGCATCGTGGTTTGGATTAGGACGTTATCACTGTTTCTGTTTCAGAAAGAACTTCAATGGAGGCACATCAATGATCAGACGGTTAATGATGAGTCACAGGTGCCGTTTGGCGGGATGAAGGATAGTGGTTGGGGCCGGTTCGGCGGCAAGGCTGCGCTCGGGGAATTTACCGAGCTGCGTTGGGTCAGCATGCAGCGCACCCCGCGCCAGTTTCCTTTCTAATTCATACGTCTGAGAAAGGAGGTCCTCACCGCAGAGACGCGAAGGACGCCAAAGAGAAAATTACTGTTTGGCGGCGCTAAGCCGCTAAACAAAAACACTACTGGGAAATAGACAGGTTTCTTTCAGAGACTGTTCACATCAATCAATCCAAAATCACACAGGGTGCGGATGTCGCCCAAGGGGTTTACTTTTTTCTAAAATGACTCAATAGACAATTGCGGGAGAAACCCCTCAATTCTTTCAAACTCCGCCGACCTCAATGCCGACCTAGTGCTTCCACTTACTATTGTTAAACTAAGGGATGCCTTAGGGATCGAAGATTACCGAAAGAACTGGGCATCTCCGATGGCTTTATACAAACTTTCTCCATTAACTGTTAACTGATACTGCTATCAGGTGGATACGGTTGGCCATCAGGCGATATGACCACATTTCCACACCTGACTGCCGACACCGGCTGATCAGCCCTAAGAAGACGAAGTAAAAACTTGAGAAAACTATAGCCTTTGTATCATAAGAGACTGAGTAAATATTACCATGGAGGGGGTATGGTTCAGGGTGCATTTGGTTTCTGTTTCTTCCCGGAATTGCCTGTGGGTACGTTGCAAAAAAGAAAGTACCATCTTTAAATGGGAAGCCTTGTTCTTTTATTAATATATTTTATTGTGGCAGCGATTTCTAACTTCATGAGCAGGTGGCCAAAGGCCACAAACTGGAGGGAACACCTCAAGTAACCGAAAGGAGATCTGCACGATGGCACTTTCACCACCAGAGAATTTCACCCTAGGGAGTTGCAAAGAATTTCTTGAGATGGATAACAAGGGTCATTTTGTTTTGCGTTACTCCAATGCCAAAGCTACCCCAAGGTTTTTGACTCGAAGGCAGGCTTCAGTATGGTTCGCTGAGCATTGCCCAAATGAATTATTGGGCGATGCGATCTCTCGAGCCCGAGAGTGGTTTACTTCAAGGCAATATGATTTAAGGGTGAAGAACGCAGGAATTAGTACAATTGATGAAAACAAAGACTGAAGCCAGAAATGGAGAACAGAAGGGCGAATAATAATGATATAGTTTCCGAATAATAACTTCTCAGACCTTCAATCTGAGCAACACTGTCAAGCCATTTACCTGGTTACTGGTAACAGACCACTCTCCTTCTCTCAATTGGGAACTTCAGAAAGATTGTAATCTCTTCCTTCTCTTTATCGACTGCAAAAGTCAGGTTTCCCTGATTCCGTCTCACGACATTTTCAAGCAACCAGATTTGGAATTTCAATATCTCTTTTTCTTTATTGCTGATCTTCTCCAACCCAGCCGGCGGTTCTTCCTTCCATTTCATGACTGCGGAAAACACCGTCGTAATCTCGATAGCCCTTCCGACAACAGTAAACCCCATCCTCTCATTTTCCGCTCCCGAAACAGAAGATCTAGTCCGAAACCTAAGGGATCCATGAGGAGGCATGACATTTATAGCGTACCCCAGGAAAGACCTTAGTATATATCTCATGTGCTCATCGGGGACAATCGTCTCTGGAAGGTTCCGCTCGAATTCCTTTGTAACTTCTGTCTTCTTTTCATCCAGCCGAGTTTGAAACTCTTTCAATGTTTCTTCAAGGAGGGTGTGGACCGTGCCGGTCTTTTCGGAAGGCGTAATTACTCGGACGTACTCGAAAAGACTGTTCGCCCAGTCCTCTGTCTTCTCCATCTTCTTCGTCATCATCCGGTAAAAGACTTCTCCGAACCTCTTGTCGCTGAATTTTTCTTGTGAGAGTTTAGTAAGTCTTTTGATGGCGTCAAGAGTGGTTTTTGTAGACCGGACAAACTCAACCAGCAGAGGCCACCCGATCAGGTCTTCTCGATCCCACCCTTCGATGGAGGAGGCGGCGGGATGAATTTGAATAGCTCCTGTGACAAAAAAGGGTCACTTTCGTTGCCCCTTTCGTCCTTGGCTGTGACCCCGAGGTAGTACAGACCCGGATCCTTAGGAAACTCGGGCCAGTCATCGGGAATGATTACTTCAGTCTTACCGGCGACCTCCATATACAGAATACCCGGGGTAGCTTGCCATCTGAAGTTCTGGGGATCAAAGACAGCTCTGTCCGCGCTGCAGTAAACCATGTATGTGTTCACTTCTGGAACAGCCTCCCACCAAACGCGTCTCTTATGAATCAACGGCATCGTTTTCTCCTCCTTCCGGATGATGGATTCCCTACTTGTCCTGTTCCAGGACAAGTTAGCATAGAATAGGTATCTAATAACAAAACGTATCTAGGCGCCATGTAGGTGAAGACTCAGGTAGTGTATAGAGGACCCACGCGTTAGACTCAAGATCGGACTTAAGGCCTTTCTCTAAGACTTTGGTCGAGACAAGGACACTGACTCCAAAATGACTTGACAAGAACAAAATATCCTAATATGCGTACCTAAAGTCTTTTGGGTTTGATCGACAGAATCCTTGCACAAGGGGTTGCCTCATAAAGAATCAATACCACCCTGTGATGGAGCCGGTGGGGCAAGAAATTTAAACGAGCCCGATACTATGAAAGGATTACTTTGATTCCCTAAGTCATCTTTGGAAGTAATTCCGATATAGTAGGTTCCCGGTTCCCTAGGAAACTCAGGCCAGTCATCCGGGAGGATCACTTCCGTCTTCCCGATAACCTCTTTTGAAATTATCCCCGGTGTTGCCTCCCACAAGAAGTTATCGGGGTCAAAATTCTCACTGCCTTCACTTAGATACACCACATAGCTACTTGCTTCTGGAACGGATTTCCACCATACTTTTCGCTTAAGAACCAGCGGCATAATTTTTGTCCCCCTCTCCGACCCAAGTGCTTCTATCGAACCATCCGCATCAAGCCCTCTTTCTAACCAAATTGATTTGAGCAATGAGGCAGTTTCCTCGTCTGCCATCAAATCCCGCCATAACAAACTCTCTCTAATTTCTGCTAGATCATAACTCCTAAAGACAATCCCTGCCGATTTCGCTAACTTTCTAACTGAGATTTTGACTATATCGAGATTGAACTCCTTTCTGAGGTATCCCATTAGGAATGCAACTTTTTTCTTGTTCTTGAGCCAGAATCCTCCGCCCTCTCCAACATTAACTTCCCTGACGGTATCAAAAGGCCTCTTGAAACCGTGACAATAGGGGCAAACGATCACGGGATTGATATCTGTCCAAAGTCTCTCACCTCTGGCCATTTCTTCCATCTGTGTAACTTTTCCACGAACTGATTATACTCTTCAGCAATTAACGTTAGATTTATCCAAAATTGAGTCAATGGAATAGAAACATCAAAGGAAATATTTGCATCGATGGGAGGACAACTGCCCTTTCTAGACGTTGCCTTTTCGAAATTGAATCTCTTCACCCACGCCCAAGACTCCCATTTGCTCAATCGCTATCCATTTCGTCAGATTCATCTTCACAAGTCATTTAAGCTCCTTCTTTATGGCCTTAAAAACGTCATCCCCGTGGTTGGCTCTGAATGCCCACAAGAACAACTGTACCGAGTCAGGACATGGATGTCAATAAATTAGAGACGACCTGGTGTGATGAAGATATGACGTGCATCTTCGACGGCAATGGTCGGGGCCTCAGATGGCGGCGGTTTGCTATTGGTTCAAGATAAGAAGACCGACCGATAGACCCCCACTCTGACTTCGGACCGTAGTAAACAGATCGACCCTTAGAAATGGCAGTATTCTTCCGTGAGAGTGTCGTGCCATCCGATGCCTCGCGGGGGTGCATTGGGCGCAAGGACGGCTGATCGTAGATACCTGTTTTCAATAAGGGATCAAAGAGGTGGGGTAAGACCGTTCATCAGAAAACGGGCTGCCAATGAGCCCGCTGTCCTCTGAAAACAGCACCTACTTATCTTCGATAGTAAGATGGTCTGGAGATCAATGATTACGGGAAGGAATGTGGATAAGAAAGCGGAGCCATTTTTTCCTTCCCCTCTCAAAAGTGAATCCAGAACCAACTCTTACTTCCATCTCCTATGGGGCCACCCACGCATTTCCGGACCGACTTCATTGCCAGACCATCTCATTATTAGCAGCCGCCTCAAAAAAGAAAGGCAGGCAGCCCATATCTATCCACTCCTGGTTCGCCCCCTCGTCTGATTCCAAGACAACAGATTCATCTTCAATCCGCTTCACTTCAAGAATAGCTCCTGTCATTTTACACCTCAACTTTACCCCTTCAAAGATCATCATTTCTTAACACCTCTCTCCGCTTATAATGCCATTAAGGGAAAGAAAACTCACTTGCTATTGTTTGGGAACGTATCCGGAGGGTACGGTCCCGCCCCATACCCACGTTATGGAGTTATTCGCCTCGAGAGTGGGAGTGAGGGAAATTGTGAGGCCGTCGACAGCCGGGTCGATACGACTTATTGTGGCTTCAATCATTCCAGTAGTCTGATCAACTCGAAGGGAGCCTATTCTACCGATGCCACCAAGACCAACTCCAAGAGAGGTTTGAATTGCGGTCACATTAGGGCAGTCAGGCCAAACGACCGTTAAGCCGTCCACTGACCTTTCGGAAGCAAAGTTATTCATAGCCGTTGCAACATACCTTATCGAATTTGTCACCTCTGTCAGTTTCGCCCGGATGATTTGGACCCTGTAAATCGGGAGGGCGACGGCGGCTAAAATACCAATAATAGCAATGACGATCAAGAGTTCGATTAATGTGAAGCCTTTTGATCTTCGTTTTTGAGCCATCATGATTACGATTCACCTAACCATTCGACTTCGGTCGTTTCACGGGGAGGAGGCTGTTCAATTTTCCCAGATTCAAACCGTCCTAAAGCACCATTTGAGATTCGGCCATTGCAGCAAGTTTTTTTTGCTGGCACAAATGTCTTCCGTACTCCTCCCGGGCTCGATTTACCTGGACCGCATACTTTGGATTTGGAGCCATTGGGTTTTCGCCGTTATTGCGAAAAAGTGCCTTCTTATCTGCGATATTACACCAACTCCTCGAACCCTCTTTGGCATTTCTGCCATTTGAGTAATCCTTACGGTTTGTAGAGAGATTAACTCAAAAGCTTACGTTTAAGAACCTCGTCACAGGATCTCATAGAATGCTAACCCGAGGCGAATGTTTTAGTAGCCTTTGCCTGGGGAAGATGGGTCTATTTAGGCATCCTGTCTTTCACTATAATGCTCCCCTGCCATCTCCTGTTCTTGGGTTAGCATCCCATTCCTGCTGGAATTAGGGAGCGTCTCCCTTCCAAAGATGAGAATGCTCTTTTCAATGATATTTGCCGCCGCCAAGGCCCACTTCTTTCCGATTTTCTTCCTGAGCCAGTAATAGAAACTAAGGTTCTTGTTAATCAAGACACCCCTCATGGCGATTAGTAATACAATTCCCGAGCCAAGAATAAGTGTTACCACAAACTTACTCAATTTGACGTGAATTTACCTCAAATCATTAATCTCCCGTTTTCAAGAGCAATATTCTTAAAGAGATAGGGAATGGACTCCACAATAATATTGGAAATCATCCATGGTGTTAGTTCCTGATCGTTTATCAGTCATCGATTGTAACTTTTCTTTTTTCCGGAATTAATTTGGTTCGACGAAGAGGGTAGCAAGGATAGGATCGTCTACCTGGGTTAGGATACCCGAGCTGTCTTGGAGGATTACCTCAAAAAGAGAGGAATATCGAAAGCAAAGAGGATGTTTGAGTTGCAACAGGGTAGACATATCAAAACTTTAAACCGGAGGATAATGACCACCTATCGACTACGAATTGCAATCGAGCATGCTTTGCCAAATTGGTTGCTCATGGATTACAGGAAGGAATGGTGGAGGGATTGAGATTGGCCTAGGGGAGATCTCGCGTCCAGTTGTCCCTGTGGCTAGATGTCGTCATATCTGGCACTCGATCCAGAATCGGGTGGACAGACACCCGACAGAAAGAAACAGAAGACAAAGCAGAACACAGACGCACCTGTATTTCGTAACGATCCCCCAGGAAGTCTAAGAAAAGAAAGCCTCGCAATCGTCCCTCCGAATGCCAGGCTCCAGAACCTCCCTTTCACCCCCTTGGTGACAGGACTAATAAACGCCGTTAGTCCCATAGAATACACGAAAAAACAGGGGCGTCAATAAATTTTTGTGGATTCGTTAAACCGTGTAGAGCGCTGTAAATTGGGTGCGATTCCCATTAAGGAAAGAAGCCGGCCCATGAGACGGGGAGCCTCCGTTGGCCGCCAAATGTGAAGCCCCGAGGGGGTTGAATTCATCAGAAATTGTTCACATCAATCAATCCAAAATCACACAGGGTGCGGATGTCACCCAAGGGGGGTTCCCTTTACTTCTAAAATCACTGAATAGAAAATTTTGGGGAGCCCCCTATTTCTTCCAAACACCACTGATCTCATTGCTCTCCTAATGCTTCCACCTACTACTCTTTCCTTCGGCGGGTAGCAGAGGTGTGAATATTACGAACTGGAATATGCATTTTGCATGAGAAAAGGGGGCTGAAGTTCTTAGCCCCCGTCCGTAACTACGGTGGTTACGGGGCGGCCCGAATTGTAAAAACATTGTCACTTATATCAACGCCAACCGTTTTCCCACCGGCATCCTTTAACACCACTTTCACTTTGCACTTGGTTTTCGTGCGTGGGAGATTCAGGCACCTCCCAGGGATATGTCCCGGGATAATCGGCCACCTTAAGGGAATCGATTTTTGTCCACACAACGGGAACCGCTGTTGCATTCTTGGTGTAAAATAGGGCCACCGTCTCTACAGGCCTTACTGGCACATTGGTTGTCCATCTTATGTCATAGGTTTCCCCAAAACCCATGGAAATCTCAGGATCACTTGGTGCCGTCAGCTTCACCACCTCGATCGTGAAAGGAGCATCAGAAACATCTGAGCCCACCTTTATATTGGAGGCATCATATCCTATCACTTTGATTTTGCATTTTGTCTTGTTTCCGGACTGCGGGGGAACGTTCCAGGCGTAGGTGGTCCCTTTCATGCCCTGATCTATCATTTCCCAGGTGAGACCGTTGTCGACCGAATAGAGAAGCTTGAAACTGTCCGCTTCCGCAGGTGCACCCCACTCAATGGTTTCACCTGTTGAACCGGAGGCGATGACCTCTCCGCCGTTCGGTGAAAACACCTGCACGGGTTGAAGTTGTCCTTTTGAGGAGACCTTCTGGGCAAAAAGGTCGGTCATCCCGTTCAATGTTATTAACAAAGGCGATGATGGCTCCCCCCTGGCCGTCTCTGACAAGCTTAGGGCCAACCTGATTGCCGGTTGCAGTGGATATGGCTACTCCATCTTTCAGCCACACGACTTTGCCGTCTCCGCTGATTTTCTGAGCATAGATGTGATACACACCGGTATAATCTTCCCAGGTGATGATGGCCCCACCCTTGCCATCGCTCACGATTTCCGGATTCTGCTGGTAACTCGGGGCAGACGAGACTCTAACCCCGGCCCTATTCCATTGCAGGGTGCCATTGCCAGAAATCCTCTGGGCATAGACATAGCCGTTTCCTCTGTCTCAGCCAGGTAACGATGACCCCGCCGTTCCCGTCGCTCGTTATCTGGGGATCCTCCTGACGAAAGACGGCAATTCGGACAGCCACATCCGAGGGCCATTTCACTTTTCCGCCTGCGTCTATCCTCTGAGCATAAATATCCGAGGCGTCATAACCGTTGCGATCATCCTGCCAGACCATGATTGTTCCCCCATTACTGTCGTGCGCCATTCGAAGATTCTGGGGGCCTGCGGCATCTGTGGAAATGACGACTCCGCCTTCAGCCCACAGAAGGCTGCCGCTTGAGTCAATCCTCTGGGCACGGATGCCGTCGTAAACCCCGTAAGACCAGCCGATGATGGCTCCCCCCACACCATCGCTCACTATTTGAGGGTAATGCCCAGAACTAGGCTCAGACACGGCGACTCCGTCAGCAACCCAGAGCACATTGCCGCTTCCGTGAATCCTCTGGGCGAAAATGGCTACGTTACCGTTCCTGCCATCGCCCCAGGTGATGATGGCCCCGCCCGCACCGTCGCTGATTATCTGCGGATATTCCTGGGGATGGGAAGTGGTACAGATGGCCACTCCGTCAGGTTGCCAAAGGAGATTACCGTTTGCGTCTATCCTTTGGGCGTAGATGTCTAAGTTGCCATTCCGGGAATCCTCCCACATAATGACGGCACCGCCGCTGCCGTCGCTCACAATCTCTGGGTTAACCTGATCATTGGGCGCGATTGATACAACCACTCCATTGAGCGTCCACAGAACCTTGCCCTTCAAATCAATTCTCTGGGCGTAGATGTCGCTCATCGTACCGTAACGATCACGATAATCCTGCCAGGTGACGATGGCCCCGCCGCTCCCGTCAGGCACCATTTGATGATTATACTGATGGTCAAACGCTGTGCTGATAGCAGTATTGACCGTTGGGTCGCTCGACCATGCGACACAATTACCAGTTGGGACGATAGAAATCAACAAGGCCACTGAGAGCAACAAGACTGCTGAGCGAGTACTGTTTTTCATAGTTCCTACCTTTCTGAATGGCCTTTGAGAAAAAGGCCGAACTTGCCCCAAGTCTGTCCTTCGGCAATTCGGCCATCGTCGACGCAACAAACTTCTATGGCTGGATCTTGAAAAAGCTGTCGCTTTTATCGCTGCCTATCGTCGCGCCTTGAGCATCCTTCAGGACTACCTTCACTGTACACCTGTTTTTGTCCACTGAAGGGACCGTCCACGATTCTGAATAGCTCCCTGGACCGTAGTTCTGCGGCGGGACGCCTATGGGGATGGGAATCCAGCTCATTCCTCCATTCGTCGTGTAGGAGAGCTGAACCTTGGTCACATCCCGGGTTGTTTCGTAGATTTCCCAAGCGATGTCAAAGGGTCCTGGTTGAAGCACCTCTCCCCCGTTCGGGGAGGTTAGCTTTACGACCTCAATGCTAAAGGGTTTATCTGATTTGTCCACCCCTACTTTAACCCCATTTTGGTTATATGCCATGACCTTTACCAGACATGCTTTTCTGTTTTTGTTATCCGGAGGAATTTGCCAGTCGTAGAACGACGCGTTCAAGAAATCGTCCGTGATGGGTTTCCAGGTGATGCCATTGTCGACGGAGTAAAAAAGTTTGAATTTCGTCGCATCGGTGGGAGCCGTCCACAGGACCCGCTTGGAGATTCCCGTCTGCAGAATTTCCCCGCCGTTCGGAGCCATAAGATATACGTCCGTTGGTGTTTTGTTCTGGTCGAAAAAGCCTTTGAGGTCCGCCAGCATCTCTGGGCTGTACCAGTGGCCTACACCAGAGTAGACGATGAACTGGGCATTCGCTTCCATTGCCGCATATTTGGCTTTAGCATACTCCCAGCCCTCGGTTTCGTAGTTGCCGTCCTGATCTCCCACAAAGATATACTGTGGTACCTTTTGATAGGCCCTAAGATTGAACGGGGTCCCGGCAAGTTTCTGAAGATCCCAGATCCTGTCAGCGGCCTTGAATTTCCATGCCGTGCCCTCTCGATACAGGATGGTCGGCGGGCCGCCGCCGATGGAACACGCCTGAACAATCTCGGGATGCACGATACTGAACATGTTCGTGAAGGTCCCAGAGGCGGAAAATCCCATCATGAATACCTTCTTATAGACCGGAGCCTCCATCGAACGGAGCCTCTCTTTTGCATCCTCGATCATGCCGATCAACTGCAGATCGATGCGCTGAACCTCCTCCTCGAGGTTTTTTTGAAACGCCACGGGCCCAAGGCTCTGGAAATACTGCCCAGGGTACCTGGGGAACGTGGGGACCAGGACAGGCACCTTGAGATTCCAGTCGTTCACCGTGGCAGTTTGCCAGTAGAGGATCTCTTTAGCTGTGACGTCATGAAGCACAGGGTCGTAAGCGTCCATGCCTGTATTGTTAGGCGCCACGATGAGAAGAGATGGGTCAAGCGGTGTATTCGGCACACTGAGATAGTATGGCCAGTGAAACCCTTTGCCCGGATCTGCGGGTACTTTTATGATCTGAACATCGTACATACTCTCATAGAGCGTTTCCAGGTCCCCTTCGATGGTGAACGAGTAGCTGAACTCATTGAGAACGTTTCCTTGGGTATCCTGGAACCGGCTGTATAGCAACGGGTTCAGCACGAAGACGTTTGTTCTCCCGGAAGGCAGTGGATCGCCCGCATTCTCTCTTGTGAAGGTAAAGGTCCTTTGGTCAGCGGACCAACTCCAGGAGGAAGGTCCCCACCCGTAACTATAAATCAACGGGCCCAACAGGGGGGATGTATCGGCCATGGGCTTGTCGAAGGTGATTGAAATTGAGGATATGTTAGGGTTTACTCCAGTCGCTCCATCGGGCGGGTTCGTTGCAACAACCTGAGGTTCGATGGGAGGATCATCGGGGTTCTGCCGTATGGTAAAAGTCAATGAATAGGTGGGGAGTCTGTTTCCTTCGGTGTCCCTGAAGCAGTCGCTTGCCGCTCCGGGCGGATTCAAGGTTAACCGGATGACGGTTCCAAAAGGCAGATCAGCACGAGAACTTCTTTCAAGATGAAAAATATTCTCGCCCCACTGGACGACTGCACCATCTCCCACATTCTTGCTAAAGCTGATGCATTTGTTGTCTGGGATTAGAATGGGCCACACCATCGGTTTGTCGAAAATGATGTAGACCGATCGGAAATCTGGCCTCACACCTATCGCGCCGTTGGGCGGATTGGTTGAGAATACCTTTGGTGGTTCGGCAACCGCGTTGGCTGCCAAAATACCCATCAGGGAATGAATGAACAAGATGCCTATCAGAACTGTCGCCTTCATCGCTCTGTCTCCTTGTTTCCTTCATAAGATAAATCAATGAATCAATCAGCTTTCTCCCACCTGCTTCAGGGGTTATATTTGCACGCCACCAGCCAAGTGTCAATTCTAAGCTTCAGCTGGACTTTTTCCAGAACCTGCAAATGGGAGCTGCAGTTGGACTTGTCGGGTTAAATTGGAACATCTTCTGACCGGCAACTTATCAAACGTGCAATAAAAAGTCAACATAAATTTATGCGAGGATCATGAGGAATCATTTGAAAACGAATCCCGTGAGGATTACCACCTGATATGTTGTACAGACGAGTAAGGCCTGAAAATCACACTTCCAGGAAGAAGTCGAGATCCCTTTTGGTAGTATCCGTCAAGTGAACCTCCCCGCGCTAAAGGGCAGGGTTTGCGGGGCACTTGCCAGTCAGCTCTAGTTTTTCACAAATTAAATTAAGATTGGATTGGAGAATACTCGTACAAAATTGGGCGAGAATAGCAATAAGCAGGTGTGCCCCTTCCTGCAAATACTTTAATACTAATGCCTGACACCAAGTCCCTTTCTTGAACAAGGTTCACAGCGTCGCTGTCACTTTTGTTGGGGATTCCTTTCTCATACGATATCTCTGCCGACTTCAAGTTTCGTGTCGTCGTTCCTCGTCCGGCGAATATGTTTGGATTCCTCATCTTTGAGCTTTTCGAGAAGCTTTTCTAACGAAGTCAACATGGCAGTTTGTCGCCTGCTCATCGTAGAAATCTCGAGCCTCCTTCTCCTTTGCGAGTGCCACCTGTAAGATTTGGTCGGGTGTTCTCAATTTAATTCTCTTCATTGCTCCTCTCCATTAAATATCTGTTTGAACAGCACCGTTGAATGGTGCGTCCGTCATCGAACGCGTGTGAAGAGAAATCTGACGAGGAGAGAGGAAAAGAGAATGCCTTGTTTTGCGGTGCCCCTTAGGATTTAAATTAAATTTTAAATCCCTTGCCAATGCTCCAAGCCTTCCCCACCTGTTCGCCAATACTCCAATAGGCGTTATCCGGCATTGTCAGTACAAAAGGCTTCATCTTTCGGATATCAGGCTTACCGTCGGTCAGATAGCGCTCCTCGGTGTAAACACCACAATCTACAATGAAAAATTCGTCGGCAGGAAGATCTACCGTGTCAACTACCTTGCACTCCATGGTCAACGGGCAACTACGGATCATGGGCGCGTGTTTCAGTTGGCCATAAAACAATTCGAAGATCTTTGATTTGTCCACCTTTTCCCTAGAAACAAGCCCGACATAATCGGCGGCCTCGATGAGATCCGTGCCGGGCACATTCACACTGAATTCCTTGTGTTCACGGATTCCCTTGTTCGTGTGGTGGCCTTTACCCAAGGCGACTCCCAGTCCGTAGGTGGAGCGGCGTTTACACGGCAGACCCAGGCCACTGCCAGGTAGTTGGGTTGACCCCTCACCATTGCTCCAACAACAGTCATCGGCATGGGGTACAGACGTCCATTGTTATCGATTTTGATCTTGTCCATCGCAGCATCCTCCCTTCGTGTCCAACAAACCCTTGAAGGATAGTTCTCTTGGATCATTTTGGATTCCTGCCTCCAGGAAGAACAGACGCTCCGCCTACGCGAAGCCCCCGCTTCGGCGGGCGTAGGTAGGTCGGTGGAGGCAGAGCCGAACCGTTTATTCCTTCGCTTCGAGAATCTTTTTCAAGGTCTCGTCGGTCTTTCTGCTTTGGTCCATCACCCGTGAGATAAAGCATCACACCCTTTCCGCCTCTCATGGGTAGGACTTCGACCTTTCCTTCGGAGGCCAACTTGCTGGTGCATTCGATCGGGTCTTTGTTGAAATGGCGACGAAAGGCCTCATTGAATCCGCTAAACACACTGTTTAATCCCTCGATGGGGTCTCTCCTCTAACATCTTTTTGATCCCCTCGATCACGAACTCTTCTTCTGTCATGGCATCGTTTGACTCGAGGATCATCTTGATGACCTCTTCGGTGGATGGCCTTTTGGGGGCTTCCCCGGGCAGGAAGAGCATCATGCCGCCTTTGAAAGGTCGTGTTTCAATCTTTCCTTCAGCGACCAACCTCGAAGTGGCCTCAATCGGGTTGGTCCCGAAATGCTTCCATCGTTGAATCCGCTGTAGACGCAGTGAATCCCCCGGTACGGGTCCTTTCGGAGCTTCTTGATGGCCTGAACGACGAACTCCTCTTCAGCTTCTTGGCCTCTTCCATGGTCGCCCCCTCCATTTTCTCGTCCCGAACATTAGAAAGTTTTAATTTCCTTTTTACTTTCTCTCTCTAAATTCATATGTTTTATACTAAAGTTAGAAAGTAACTCTTTCCTCCTCATTCACCTTTAACCCGAATCCACCAAGACAAAAAACTTGGTGGATTTTTTTGTCATGGGCAAGTCGGCTGGATGCACTGCCTTCCTG